>JADFDC010000009.1 GCA_018263115.1 Thiobacillus sp. | reverse complement strand
GCGGACGTTCCGCGAACCGCTGTCGTCAATTCATGCACCCTACACGGCGGAACGCCGCTCAACTCGAACACGTTAGCTGCCACATATGGATCACCAAGTGCTTTTCCAATTGGCAACCAAATTCAGGGCAGCCATCGAAGATATTTCGATTGCGCGTCGCCCAATTGGAATGCAGAAATTTCCTTTTGGCTCATGTGACGATGCCACGCTCCTGCTTGGGGCGTATTTTAAAAGACCAGCAATGTGTTGAAACACCAGGACAAGGAGACGCTGACATGATCTACAAGGGAAGCTGTCATTGCGGCAAAGTGGCTTTCGAGGCCGAAGGCGAGATCGATGGTGTCATCGACTGCAACTGTTCCATCTGCTCGCGCAAGGGATCGCTGTTGTGGTTTGTTCCCAGAGAGAAGCTGAAGCTGCTGACGCCGGAAGATGCGGCCAGCACCTATACCTTTGGCAAGGGGGTCATTCAGCACCGCTTCTGTCCGGTTTGCGGCATTCATCCCTACGGCGAAGGCGTTGATCCGAAAGGTAACAGGATGGCGGCAATCAACGTTCGGTGTCTTGAGGGCGTGGAGACAGATTCGATTCCCGTGCGGCATTTCGATGGCCGTTCGATGTAAGTCTTTCGACTGTCCATCACACCAGCCAGTCGCTTGATTTCTTCAACTGGGCAATGACAAAAAGACCGGTCAAACCATGACGCACCCTTTCCATATCGTGGATGTTTTCGCGGAGCGGGCCTATGCGGGAAATCCGCTGGCTGTGGTCACGAATGCCGATGACATCCCCAGCGAAACCATGCAGCGCATCGCGGCGGAGATCAATTATTCGGAAACGACTTTCATCCATTCCAGGCCGGAGGCGGATGGCGGCTACCGGGTACGCATTTTTACGCCCGCGCGGGAGATTGCTTTTGCCGGCCACCCGATTCTGGGCACGGCGTGGGTGATCCGGCAGCATGTTGCGCCGGGTGCGGCTGGCCCGGTATGTCTGAACCTGGCCGTGGGCCAGGTGCCTGTCAGCTTCGAGAAAATGGAGAATGGCAGCGAGACGGCCTGGTTTCTGGCGCCGCCCGTGACGCCTGGCGCACGCTGCGCGCGCGAGGCGATGGCTAACGCACTGGGCATTTCGCCTGACGACATCGATCCTGCCAGCCCCATCCAGCAGATGACGGCCGGTGTCTCGGCCATGATCGTGCCCGTGCGCGGGCTCGATGTGCTGCGCCGGTGCATGCTGAATCTGGAGGCCTACGCGCCTTTGCTGGCACAGGGTTTTCCACCGCTGATTTATCTATTCAGCCGCGAGACGCATCAGCCGCACAATGACTTGTGCGTGCGCTTTTTCTTCGAGGCACATGGCGTGCGCGAGGACCCTGCCACGGGCAATGGCGCGGCCTTCCTCGGCGCCTATCTGCTGGAGCATGGCGTGTTTGGAGAAACCGGCCTGTCGCTGCGCATCGAGCAGGGCTACGAAGTGCGCAGGCCGTCATTGATCCTGCTGCGCGCGCGCGAGGTCAACGGCGTGCGTGAAATTCTTGTCGGCGGCGGTGTTGTCGCCATCCTCCGGGGCGAACTGCTCTGAGCAGTTCGCCATTTCGCCGGATTCAGGCCGCCTTCATCATCACGGGCCGGCCGATTTCGGTGGCCTCCTTCACTTCCTTGAGCTGGCCGCTTTTCACATCGTAGATGTAGCCGTAGATGGGAATGTCCTGCGGCACCAGCGGGTGCATGCGGATGTGGCGCACATCGTCGACCACGCTCTTTTCAAGGTTGCCGATGGTCAACCAGTCGATGTATTCGCCGTCCACCCGGCCTTCGTTCACGCCGGGATCGACCCACTTGCCGTCCTTGAACTGGGCGGTGCGCAGGCTGTTGCGCAGCAGGCCCCGCATGACATCGTCGGTAAAGGTTTCCATGCCGCAGTCGGTGTGGTGAACGACAAACCATTCCTTCGTGCCCAGCAGCTTGTAGGAAATGACCAGGGAGCGGATGGCATCTTCGCTCGCCCGCCCGCCGGCGTTTCTGATGACGTGGGCATCGCCTTCAGCCAGGCCGGCGTATTTGGCGGGGTCCAGCCGCGCATCCATGCAGGTGAGGATGGCAAAGCGCCGCTTCGGCGGCATGCCCAGGTTGGCCTTGTCGCCAAAGGTGCTGGCGTATTCGGAATTGGCCTTCAGTACTTCGTCGAGAATTTTGCTCATGATTGCGACTCCTCCTTCAGGCCCTTGCAGAAATAAGGTGTCCGCCTTGGGGCCTGTTGAAGGCCGGGCATCTGTTCTTTCCTCCCGGGGTCGTGACAGTCGCAGTGAAGATTGTTTTTGCAGTGAAATCTGCGGATGACTTTTTGATCAGGCTGTCAGGCCTGCTTATTGATAGCACATGAGGCTTGAAAATCAATGCATTGCCGCCAAGGTTAATGACGTAAAACGCAACCCATTGAATATCCATGGATCGCCAAGGCTCCTGACCGGTCATTGCGGAATGGCCGCAGGCCGACGTGGTAATCCAGTCAACTTTAATATCTAGGGCTGACTCTTGATGCGCAAATCAGATTCTTGACGGTTCAAACGTGGCGTCGAGATTGAGGTCGTCGCAGTAGTCGAGAAAGTCGCCGCGCAGGGTGGATATGTGCGTATCAGCCGGGATGCCGACGGTGATCTGCACGGAGAACATGGTGGTGCCGGTATGCGCGGCCGGGTAGGTGCTGGTGTTGAGCTCTTCGATGTTGATGCCGCGCTGGGCGAAAAATCCGGAAAGCTTGTTGACGATGCCGGGGTGGTCCATCGAGACGACTTCGACATGGTAGGGCACCATCGGTTTTTCAATGGTGCGTTCGCGCGTTCGGTTGTAGGCGATGGAAAGACCGAGCTGTTCGCCAATCGAGGGCAGCAAGTCTTCCAGTTTGGACAGCGCGTTCCACGGGCCGGAGATCAGCATGAGGATGGCGAACTGGCCGCCCAGCACCGCCATGCGGCTGGCTTCGATGTTGCAGCCCGCATCCAGAAGGCGGTTGGTGAATTTTTCGACCAGGCCGACCTGGTCCAGTCCATTGGCCGTGATGACAAGGTATTCGTGGCTGTTGACGGTATTCATTGCAGTTTCATGCGGGAGAAATAAGCCGCCATTATACGGCCTGCATGCGCTCTTGGCGGCTACTCGCCCCGCCGGAACCACTTGTCCAGATCGTTCATGCCCAATTGAAACCACGTGGGCCGGCCGTGATTGCATTGCCCTGACCGCTCGGTGGCTTCCATTTCACGCAGCAGTGCATTCATTTCCGGAATGCTGAGCCTGCGGTTGGCGCGCACGGCGCCATGGCAGGCGAGCGTGGACAGCAGTTCGTTGCGGCGTTCGGTAACCAGGCGGGTGACGCCGTATTCACGGATCTCGCGCAGCAGGTCGCGCGTCAGGGCCAGCGGGTCGGCGTCCTTGAGAAGCGCGGGCACCGCGCGCACCGCCACGGTATTGGCAGCAATGGGATGGATGTCGAAACCGATGCCCGCGAGCACGTCGGCCTGATCACCAATGGCGGCAACATCTCGTTCATCAGCGGTGACGGTGACGGGAATCAGCAGGGTTTGCGTGGGAATGCTGCGTGAATCAAGCGCGGCCTTTAGCTTTTCGTAGACTACACGCTCATGCGCCGCGTGCATGTCGACCACGACAAGGCCTTTCGAATTCTGCGCCAGCACGTAAATGCCGTGGAGCTGGCCAAGCGCGTATCCCAAGGGGTAGTCATGTTGTTCCTCAGCAGGTTCATTATCCGCGCCAGGTGTCCGGTAAAACGCATCGTAGAATGCCAGCGATTCGCGGGCTTGAAGAGGAATGGAAGATTGTGTTGGAGCCCCCCAGGCGTGTCGCGCCGCCCCGAAATCCACCGGCTCGCTTTGCTCGCCACCCCCTTTGACAAGGGGGTAGTGTTGTAGCCCCCCTTGATAAAGGGGGGTTGGGGGGGATTCGATTTGCGGCGCCTGATGCACGGCTTCCCTGCTTTCCGCCGCGCTGCCGGATAGCGCGCGCTCAATGGCATGGAACAGGAACTGATGCACACCCCGCCCATCCCGAAAACGCACTTCGGTTTTGGCGGGATGTACATTCACATCGACGCCTTCGGGCGGCAACTGGAAGAACAGCGCATAGGCTGGGTGGCGGTCGTGGTGCAGGACATCGCGGTAGGCTTCGCGCAGCGCATGGGCAATGAGCTTGTCGCGCACGAAGCGGCCATTGACGAACACATACTGCGCGTCGCGCCCGCTTCTAGAATACGCGGGCAGCGCGGCCAGACCCGCAAGTTTGAACGGCCCGGCCTGTTCAGCCACCGCAACCGCTGCGGCCACGAAATCTTCTCCCAGTACGGCGGCGATGCGATCATCCAGGCCATGTGCGGGAAACCTCAATTGAATGCGTGCGTTGTGCGTCAGGGTAAACGCTACATCGGGCCGCGACAGCGCCATGCGTCGAACGATTTCCGCGCAGTGCGCATATTCGGTGGCTTCGGATTTCAGAAACTTGCGCCGCGCGGGCGTGTTGAAAAACAGATCGGCAACAGTTAACAGCGTGCCAGCGGTCAGCGCAGCCGGGCGTACCGCGCCTGGCGCGCTGCCTTCGGCATCGATCTGCCCCGCGTGTGAAGCGGCCGGCGTTCGGCTGGTGACGCTGACCCGCGCGACAGAGGCCATGCTGGCCAGCGCCTCGCCGCGAAACCCCAGACTCGCCACGCTTTCCAGATCGTCCAGCGTGGCGATCTTGCTGGTGGCGTGGCGCGCCAGCGCCAGCGGCAGTTCATCAAGGGTGATGCCCGCGCCGTCGTCCTGCACGGAAAGCAGTTTGACCCCGCCCTGTTCGAGTTTGATGTCTATGCGTGTGGCGCCGGCATCGAGGCTGTTTTCGATGAGTTCCTTGAGTGCGGAGGCCGGGCGTTCAACCACTTCGCCCGCGGCGATTTGCGAGATGAGAATGTCGGGAAGAAGCTGAATCGGCTGAGACTGGCGCATACGGAATTATATGCGTGGCTGGCTGACCGGGCAGCGCTGCCTTCAATCCTCCCGTAATCCCCCGGCTCGCCTTGCTCGCCACCCCCTTTGTCAAGGGGGTGATGTATTAGCCCCCCTTGATAAGGGGGGGTGGGAGATTTGAAAAGAGGTTGGAATCCCCCGGCTCGCCTTGCTCGCCACCCCCTTTGTCAAGGGGGTGAAAAAGAACTCCCCTGATCAGAGGGGAGGGAGTTTTCTACATCTCTCTTGCGACCTTGGTCGCCTTGCCTGCGGGTTGATGCTTGCTGAAGTAAGCCTTGATACCAGAAAAAATCGCGTTGGCCATCTTGTCCTGGTATTCCTCGTCCATCAGCCTTTTCTCTTCTTCCGGATTGGAAATGAAGGCGGTTTCAACCAGGATGGAGGGAATGTCCGGTGCTTTCAGCACGGCAAATCCGGCCTGTTCGACATGGCTCTTGTGCAAGGTGTTGATCCCGCCCATTTCCTTCAGCACATGCCTGGCGAGTTTAAGGCTGTCGTTGATGGTGGCGGTCTGCGACAAATCGATCAGCGTGCGCTTGAGGAACTTGTCCTTGACGTCGATGTTGATGCCGCCTATCAGGTCGGCATCGTTTTCCTTTTTCGCCAGCCATCGCGCGGCGGCTGAAGTGGCGCCGTTTTCGGACAGCGCGAACACCGATGATCCGCGCGCTTCCGGCTTGATGAAAGCATCGGCATGGATGGAGACAAACAGGTCGGCCTTGACGGCACGCGCCTTGTTGACGCGTTCATGAAGCGGAATGAAGTAGTCGCCATCACGCGTGAGATAGGCGCGCATGCCGGGCTCGGCATCGATTTTTTCCTTTAGCCGCCTCGCAACCGACAGGGTGATGTGCTTTTCATAGCTGCCGTTTGCGCCTTTCGCGCCCGGGTCTTCGCCGCCATGTCCGGGGTCGATGGCTACCATCATCAGACGGGTGAATCTGGGCACGGCAGGCTTGGGCTTGTCTGCCTGAACCGCTGCCGCCACAGGCTGTTCCGGGACAGGCTTGTTCTGCGCCAGTGACTGTACCGGGTCTGCCGGTGCCGCGCCGTAAAGGTCAATCACCAGACGGTGGCCATATTCGCCAAGCGGCTTCAAGGTAAATACGGAAGGACGAACAGCAGTCTTCAGGTCCAGCACCAGCCGGGTTATGCCGGGCCGGTTGGGCGCGGCACGCACACTGGCTATATAGGGATCTTCCGAACCGATGCCCGCGGACAGGCTGCTTAGCGCCGTGCCGGGATTGACATCCTGCAGGTCGATGACCAGCCGTTCGGGATTGGCGAGCGTAAAAAAATTGAATGTAATGGGCGCGTCGGATTCGAGCGTGATGCGCGTGTAATCCGGCGAGGGCCACAACCTCGCGGCCGAAAGGTTGACTGCCCATGCGCTGGTGTTCAGCAGAACCAGAACAAACCATGCAATCAGCCGTCCTGTAAGCGTATTCAGAATTCCTTCCATGCCTGCATCTCCTTTCTGCCATCAGGCGACAACGCTTCGATATGCGCTGTCCGTCCTTCTCCCGCAACGCTCAACCGGATTTCGACATCCGGCCTGGGCAGCAGGCCTTCGGCTTTCTCGGGCCACTCCACCAAACAGAGTGTGGTGGCATTGCAGTCATCTCTAAACCCTGCGTCAAGCCACTCTCTTGGATCAATCATCCGATACAAATCATAGTGTTGCAAGGTAAATTTAGACAAAACATAAGATTCGAGCAAGGTGTATGTGGGACTTTTGACACGCCCATCATAGCCATACGCACGCAAAATGCCCCTAACCAGGGTGGTTTTCCCCGCGCCCAGATTACCCCTCAGATACACCACCCAGCCGGGCTTCAACACTTTCGCCAGGCTTGCGCCCAGCGCCAGTGTGGCCGCTTCATCTGGCAGTTCTATCGATATCGAGGCGTTATCATCCGTTCTATGCATCGTCATGACTCAATCGATTACTCGGCGCTCACGCGCAGCATCAAGGGCTGGGCGCACGAACTGGGCTTCGCCGATATCGGCATCAGCGGCGTTACGCTCGGCGAGGCGGAAACCCGATTGCTGCATTGGCTCGAAAGTGGTTATCACGGTGACATGGATTATATGGCCGCGCATGGTACCAGGCGTGCGCGGCCGGATGAACTGCTGCCCGGGACACTGAGCGTCATCAGCGCGAGGCTGCCCTACTGGCCGGCTGATGCACGAGATGCCAACGAGATTCTGGCAGATCCTTCGCTGGCCTACCTCTCGCGCTACGCGCTGGGACGCGACTATCACAAGGTATTGCGTGATCGCCTGCAGAAACTGGCCAGCCGCATTGAAGCGGCCTGCCTCGAAATCGGTCTGGGCCCGCTTCAATACCGCGTATTCACCGATTCCGCGCCGGTGATGGAAGTGGCCCTTGCTGCACAGACAGGCCTTGGCTGGCGCGGCAAACATACCCTGCTATTGAATCGCGAGGCCGGCTCGTATTTCTTTCTGGGCGAAATTTATATCGGCCTGCCGCTCGAAGCAGAAGATTCTGCCAGCGCGCACTGCGGCACCTGCACTGCGTGTCTCGATGCCTGCCCGACGCAGGCCTTCGTCGCGCCTTATGTGCTGGATGCGCGGCGCTGCATTTCCTATCTGACCATCGAGCACAGGGGCAGCATTCCGGTTGAATTACGGCCGCTGATGGGCAACCGCATCTATGGCTGCGACGACTGCCAGCTCGTTTGTCCGTGGAATCGAGAAGCACCGCGTGCCGCGCTGCCGGATTTCAGTCCCAGACATGGCCTGGATGCGGCGACATTGGTCGAGCTGTTTTCCTGGGACGAGGAAACTTTTCTCAAGCGCATGGAAGGCTCGGCCATCCGCCGCATCGGCCATGAACGCTGGCTGAGAAATATCGCGGTTGCGCTGGGCAACGCCCTGAATTCAATACAGCGCAACGGCCTGATTTCAATGCAACGGAATGCGCATGGTTCGCCCGAAACCATTGCCGCGCTCGAATCGCGCAAACAGCACCCTTCGGCATTGGTGCGCGAGCATGTGGAATGGGCGTTAGCCCGACATCAGGACGCTGCCTGAGCAAGCTCCTGCCGCGCGTGGCGAATGACCGAAACACCTGAACTCAAAGCCAGCCCTGCCAGCACCAGCGCCACCGCGATGTCCGGCCACCCGTGGCCCGTCGCCCATACCCCGGCCGCTGCTCCGATGACCGCAAGATTGCCCAGCGCATCGTTGCGCGAACACAGCCAGACTGAACGCGCCTGCGCATCGCCCGTGCGATAGGCAAACAGCAAAGCCGCCACACCCACATTGACGACAAGCGCCAGCAGGCTCACCCAGGTCATGATGGCCGGTTCGGGCACGATGCCGGCCGACCACTGCCAGGCCGACTTGCCCAGCACGAACACGCCATAGCAAAGCATCAGCCCACCCTTCCACAAGGCCGTGCGCGAGCGCCACACCGGCGCCAGGCCCAGCACGAACAAGGCAACGGCGTAATTGCCCGCATCGCCCAGAAAATCCACCGCATCGGCCAGCAGCGACACCGAGTCCGCGCGGAAACTGTAAACCAGCTCCACGCCGAACATTAGCGCATTCAGCACCAGCGCGATCCACAATGCGCGCCGGTAGCCGGGGTCGGGCGGGGCAACCTGGCAAGCCGTCCCGCAATCGCAGCCGCTCATGCCATCCGCCTCTGGATATCGGATGGCGGGTAAAATGATGTTTTATTCATTGCGTTATGTTGCCACCCATGTCCGCAAATGCACACTCCCCCATCGGCGTATTCGATTCCGGCATCGGCGGCCTCACCGTCGTGCGCGCGCTCATGGAGCGGCTGCCTTTTGAAAACATCGTCTATTTCGGCGACACCGCGCGCGTGCCCTACGGCGTGAAATCGGTGGAAACCATCGCGCATTTCACCACCCAGATCGCGCAATTTTTACTGGAGAAAGACGTCAAGCTGCTCATCATCGCCTGCAACACCATGGCGGCGGTGGCCTCGCAAGTGGTGCGCGACCTCTCGCCCGTGCCCGTGCTGGACGTGATCGACGCCGGCGCGGTGGCGGCGAGGAACGGCAAACGCATCGGCGTCATCGGCACCCCCACCACCATCAACAGCAATGCCTACGCGCGCGCCATCCACGACCATGCGCCTGATTCCCGCATCCATTCGCAGGCCTGCGCGCTGTTCGTCCCGCTGGTGGAAGAAGGCTGGCTGGAACATGAAGTCACGCGCCTTACGGCGAAGGAATACCTGCGGCCGCTACTGGCCGAACACATCGACACACTGGTGCTGGGCTGCACGCACTACCCACTGCTGAAACCGCTGCTGCACGAAGTGGCCGGCAAGGAAGTCAACCTGGTCGACTCCGCCGAAGCCATGGCCGAACAGGCTGCCCAGGTGCTGAGCGAAAAAGGCCTCGCCAACCCCGGTCCCACCCCGCCACGCTACGACTACTACGTTACCGACGTGCCCCTAAGATTTCAGACCATCGGCGAGCGCTTCCTGGGCCGCACACTCAACAACGTGCATGTGGTGAAGTGGTAAACCGCCTTTGAACCCCCTTGATAAAGGGGGTCGCCCGAAGGGCGGGGGGATTTCACCCCTTTGATAAAGGGGGTCGCCCGAAGGGCGGGGGGATTTCACCCCTTTGATAAAGGGGGTGGCGCGAAGCGCCGGGGGATTTCAACCCCCTTGATAAAGGGGGTCGCCCGAAGGGCGGGGGATTGCCCTGTTTCCCGCCTTGCAGCAAACTACCCCCACATAACAAGCACAACCTAAAACCGGGCACGCGGAGAAGAGACAAACAAGCAAACCGGATCAATGAAGGCAAGGCCCTGTGCCCATCTATCAAAAACACGTCTCCGCATCAATCAAATTGATGCGGCATTCTGTTGCATTAACTATTTGCTCAAAATGAAAGACCCGATGCAAGCATCGGGTCTTGGATTCGGTTTATCCCTTTCGGGACAACCTTATTGCAGCAACGGCTCTCACCCCGGAAAGCTACAACTGGCTCAAATATAAAAGAGGATTCGATGGAAGGCAACAACAAAAATCTGACGTTCGGTTTCGACATCGGCATTGCGTCCGTGGGTTGGGCGGTGCTGGCGCCGGATCACATCGTGGCTTTGGGCGTGCGCGCTTTCGACAAGGCCGAAACAGCCAAGGAGGGCGAGCCGCTCAACCTCGCGCGCCGCTCGGCGCGTTTAATGCGCCGCAGGCTTTACCGCCGCGCATGGCGGCAAACAAAAGTCGCCCGCCACCTCAAACAGGTTGGCCTGATTGCCAGCGCCCGCATCCTACGCGACCAGGCCGCCTCGCCCGTCTCGCCCTGGAAACTGCGTGTCGAAGCGCTCGACCGAAGGCTTGCGCCGGAAGAATGGGCGCGCGTGATTTACCACTTGTGCAAGCATCGGGGCTTTCACTGGATCAGCCGCGCCGAGGAAAAGAAAGCTGGTGAAGACGCCAAGGGCGAAGGTGGAAAAGTCAAAAAGGGGTTGGCCGCTACCGCAAAGCTGATGCAGG
Organism: Thiobacillus sp.; assembly: GCA_018263115.1. Lineage (GTDB taxonomy): Bacteria > Pseudomonadota > Gammaproteobacteria > Burkholderiales > Thiobacillaceae > UBA6918. Next base: position 68,056 of record JADFDC010000009.1, on the reverse strand, counting down.
AAAAGGGCTATCGGACGGCGGCAGAAATGGTGCTGGCCGAATTCCCGGAAGCCCAGCGCAACAAGCATGGCGATTACGGTAAAGCCCTGTCACGGGTTGTTCTGGCCGAAGAATTGCGGCTGCTGTTTGAAAGCCAGCGCAATCTGGGAAACCCCCACGCCGATGAAAATTTGCAAACCGCGATTCTTGGTAACGGCGACCGGAAAAGCGGCTTGTTCTGGATGCAAAAGCCAGCACTCTCAGGCGACAATCTGCTCAAGATGCTGGGACGCTGCACCTTTGAACGCAAAGGCGGGCCTGATGGAAAAGGCGAATACCGCGCTCCCAAAACCAGCTTCAGTGCCGAGCGCCACGTTTGGCTCACACGTCTGAACAACCTGCGCATCGTGGCCGATGGCACCACGCGCCCACTCAATGCACACGAGCGGGAAATTGCCTTGCCACTGCCCTATAACCAGGCGGGAGACTTCACGCACAAACAATTGCGCGCTGCGCTCACCAAGGCCGGTCCGTGGAACGAGCATGTCCGCTTTGCCAAGTTTTCCTATGCGCAAAGCGCCGACGGAAAGGCCAAAGACCCGGAATCTGAAGTGCTGGTCAAGCTCCCGGCCTGGCAAGAATTACGCAAACAACTCAAGGACAAAGGTCTGGAAACCGAATGGCAAGGCCTGGCCAGCGCGGCACTGTCGGGAAATCCGGAGCAGTTGGATCAGATCGCCTGGGTGCTGTCGGTTTACAAAGACGACGATGAAGTCGAGCGCGAACTCAGCAAGCTGAATCTACCTGCTGGGAAAGCCATGATCGACGCACTGTCGGAAATCCGCTTCGACAAATTCAGCAACCTCTCACTCAAGGCGCTGCGACAAATCTTGCCGCACATGGAAACCGGCCTGCGCTACGACGAAGCCTGCGAAAAGGCGGGCTATCACCACAGCCAGTTATTCAAGCTGGGCGAAGGCGAGGAACGCTATTTACCGCCGTTCTATTCTGGCCGCGACAAGAACGGGCGCATGGTCTTCAACGACGATATGGACATCCCGCGCAATCCTGTCGTGCTGCGCGCACTCAATCAGGCACGCAAGGTCATGAACGCGCTCATACGTAAATACAAGTGCTCACCCGCTTCGGTTCATATTGAAATGGCGCGGGATTTGTCGCGCCCGCTGGATGAGCGACGCGACATCGAAAAGGAACAAAAGGAATATCGGGAACGCAACGACAAGGACAAAGCACTATTCACGGAAGAATTCGGCCAGCCCCCCAAGGGGCAGGAATTCGAGAAATGGCGGCTTTACCGGGAGCAGCAAGGAAAAAGCGTGTACCCAACCATGGTCGAAGGACATGGGATATGCGCGTACTCATTGGCTCCCATCGACCTCAATCGATTGCTGGAGCCGGGCTATGTGGAAATCGACCACGCCCTGCCCTATTCGCGCAGTTTCGATGACAGCAAGAACAACAAGGTGCTAGTGCTGGCAAAAGAGAACCGCGACAAGGGCAATGCCACACCCTACGAATATCTGGACGGTGCAAATAACAGCGAACGCTGGCAAGCCTTTGTCGCCTATGTCGAAGGCAATAAAGCCTACCGCCTCGCCAAACGCACCCGGCTGCTGCGCAAAAACTTTGGCAAGGAAGAAGCCGAGGGCTTCCGTGATCGCAACCTCAACGACACCCGTTACATCTGCAAGTTTTTCAAGAATTATGTCGAGCGTTATCTGAAACTGGCCGACGGCAGCGAATCCAAACGCTGCGTGGTGCTATCCGGCCAACTCACCGCCTTCCTGCGCGCCCGCTGGGGCTTGCTGAAAGTCCGCGCCGACAACGACCGGCACCATGCTTTGGATGCCTTCGTAGTAGCGGCGTGCAGCCACAGCATGGTCAAGCGCCTGTCCGATTATTCGCGCCGCAAGGAACTTGAAGCCGTGCGCGACGGCTTCGTCGATCTGGAAACCGGCGAAATCGTGAACCATGACATGCACAAGCAGTTGAAGGCGCATTTCCCCGACCCGTGGACGGGATTCCGCCACGAACTTGAAGCGCGCCTCAACATTGATAACCCAGACGAACTGCGCGAAGCCGTCAAAGAACTCGGTACCTATCCCCCTGAAGAATTGGCTGACGTGAAGCCTATGTTTGTGTCGCGTGCGGTACAACGTCGAGGGACAGGCCCATTACATGAGGCCACTATCCGTTCAAAGAAGCTTATGGATATCGGGCAAAGCCACACCAAGGTACCTTTACAGAAGCTCAAGCTGGCTTCGCTCGACAAGATCGTTGGTGCAACGTACTCACGCAACGCTCCGCTAATTGCTTTACTCCGGGAGCGCCTTGAACAACATAATGACGACGGGAAAAAAGCCTTTGCACAAGCAGTCTACAAACCATCTAAAAACGGAAAAGGCTCTTTAGTCAAATCAGTCAAGGTTGCAAACACTCAAAATGACGGTGTTCTTGTGCATGGTGGCATTGCCGATCTTGGCCCGATGCTGCATGTGGATGTTTATCAAGCAGAGCATCGGTACATCATCGAACCAGCCTACGCTGTGAATGACCGTATTCGGGCAAGGCCTCTTCATTTACCCAAAGATGCTCAGTTTCTGTTTTCATTGACCAAGCATGAATTCGTCAAAATCACCCTTCGCGGTGAGAAACATGAAGGGTATTTCGTCATGTACGAAAGTGATGGCAGGCTCACCTTACGCGCCCAGGATCAACCGAAACCAGACAAATCCTATTTTCGGAAAAGCATTTCTGATGCATCCCTAATCGAAAAATTCCACGTCGATATCCTCGGCAATATCTACCCCGCCCCACCGGAGAAAAATCGGCGTGACCTGGCGTAGCGTGATGATCTCCCGCCCCGCCACCTTGCGGCGGGAGAAATTTGCTCTGCTGATCGAGCAGGAGCAGACCGCACGCGTGCCTTTCGAGGACATTGCAGTCATCGTCCTCAATCACCGCGAAATCACGCTGACTCATTCGGTGTTGTCAGCTTGTGGGGAATACGGCATCGGGCTGTTTGCAACCGGCCCCAACCATCATCCCAATGGCGTGTTCATGCCGTTTTTGCCGCACAGCCGGGGCACGCGCATGTTGCGCTTGCAGCTGGATCTTGGCCGCCCAGCGGCCAAGCGCGCCTGGCAGTCCATCATTCAGGCAAAAATCGGCAATCAGGCCGAGTGTCTCAAGCTGACTGACAATTTTGGCGCGGAAAGACTCGAATCCCTCGCCCGGCGGGTGCGTTCTGGCGACCCGGACAATCTGGAATCACAGGCCAGCGGGCTGTATTTCCACGCGCTGTTCGGCAACAGCTTTCATCGCGGCCAGCCGCTCTGGATCAACGCGGCGCTGGATTATGGCTACACGGTATTTCGCGCTGCCGTCGCGCGTGGTCTGGTGGCGCATGGCTTTCTGCCCGCATTCGGACTATTTCACGCCAGCGAACAAAACGCCTTCAACCTGGCGGACGACATGATTGAACCTTTCCGCCCACTGGTCGATTTGCACGTTTTCAAAAATCGCATCGGCCATGATGTGGACGAACTCCAGCCCGCCGACAAGGCCGCGCTGGTCAGTTTGTTGAATGTGGATATGGTCATGCCGCGCGGCACCATGTCCGCGCTAACTGCAATTGAACAGGCCATCGAATCACTGGCACGCATTTACGAAGGCGGCAGCGCGGAACTGCTGGAACTGCCGCAACTTATCGGGCTGGCAGCGCACCAGTATGAGTGTTGAAACGAGGCGCTTTATGCGGATGCTGGTGTTTTTTGACCTGCCCGTTGTCACCAAGGCCGAGCGCCGCGCCTACACGGTATTTCGCCGTTTTCTTCTCAACGATGGCTACGACATGATCCAGTTTTCAGTCTATGGCCGCATCCTCAACGGCACCGATGCCGAAACCAAGCATTTGAAACGTCTGGTCGACAACTTACCGCCCGCTGGTTCGGTGCGCGTGCTGACCGTGACCGAAAAGCAGTTTGCCGCCATGAAACTGCTGGTTGGCCTGCCGCTTTTTCAGGAAAAAACCGTCAACGCACAGCAAATACTGCTGTTCTGAAAGCAAAAAAGAAAGCCGCAAACCCGCGCCGAGACAAGCTCAGAGCGGGTTTGCGGCTTGGGTATTGTAGCTTTCCGGGGTGAGAGAGGGAGCTACAACGAGCGCGGTCACGGCAGCCAGCACCGCTTCATTGTAGCTTTCCGGGGTGAGAGAGGGAGCTACAACACCCACTGGATGTACCGCCACAGCGATTCGATTGTAGCTTTCCGGGGTGAGAGAGGGAGCTACAACAGGTTCCGGCCCTGCAAGATGTTGGTAGCGATTGTAGCTTTCCGGGGTGAGAGAGGGAGCTACAACCGGAAAAGACGGACAACGGCGAACGCCGCGATTGTAGCTTTCCGGGGTGAGAGAGGGAGCTACAACCAACCGTCCGTTGGTGAAGTGTTGACCATCATTGTAGCTTTCCGGGGTGAGAGAGGGAGCTACAACGATTGATGTCCGCAGGGGCGTGGCCAACTAATTGTAGCTTTCCGGGGTGAGAGAGGGAGCTACAACTTCATGTTCCAGACATTCGAATCGCCTTCCATTGTAGCTTTCCGGGGTGAGAGAGGGAGCTACAACGGCGCGGAACTTTTCGCGCCGCTTGAGATAATTGTAGCTTTCCGGGGTGAGAGAGGGAGCTACAACCAGGATAGGTACGATGAATACCGCCGAATTATTGTAGCTTTCCGGGGTGAGAGAGGGAGCTACAACACCAGCGCATCCAGATCAACCGAATCGTCCATTGTAGCTTTCCGGGGTGAGAGAGGGAGCTACAACGCGCGGCGCGTTCTACATTTATGACTGGAGATTGTAGCTTTCCGGGGTGAGAGAGGGAGCTACAACATGTCAAATGGGCAAACGGCCCCTTTGACATGTTGAGCACACCTCACGGTGTGCCTGTCTGCAATGAATTCTAGTACTGCTCATCAAAGACAAATTCAAAATGCTATCCTAACTCTGAGTCCTCTTCCGTTCTCACCTTCCAGCAATTCCAGCCTGGCCTGATGCAGTTCGGCGATGCGTGCAACAATAGACAAGCCCAATCCGCTGCCGGAGGTATCCTCGCCGGCAAGACGATGAAAGCGGCGCAGGGCATTTTCCCGTTCGGATTCCGGTATGCCCGGCCCCTGGTCTTTTACTTCGAGCGTGGTTCGGCCTGCTTCACTGCCAATTTTGACTTCGACTTCGGTATCAGGCGGCGAATAACGCAGGGCGTTGTCGACAAGGTTGCGGATCAGGATGCCCAGCAAGCCGGCCTGTCCCTCGACGGCAGCACCCTGCTCTCCGGCAAGGGAAAGCTGGATATGCCTTTCGGATGCCGTGGGCGCCGATTCGGCCAGCACGTCGGCCGCGACCCGGTGCAGGTCGACGGTCTCGGCGTGTTGCGGCCAGGTATCGTGATCGAGCCGGGACAAGGTCAGCAATTGTTCCACCAGCCGCGTGGCGCGGTCGCCGGCTTGCAGCGCGTGGTTGATCGCGCGTTTCCGTTCCACATTGTTCCCTGCGCCTTTCGCCACCTGAAGCTGGGTTTTCAGCGCGGCCAACGGCGTGCGGAGTTCGTGCGCGGCGTCGCTGGTAAAGCGGCGCTCATTGTCGAGCGAGCTTTGCACCTTGCCCAGCAGGGTATTCAGGCGATCCACCATGGGGGCGATTTCCACGGGCACCTCGTCCTCGATCGGCGCGAGAAAACCGGGATCGCGCTGGGCCAGGGCCGCGCCTATCCTCCCCACCGGTTTCAGGGAAGCACCCACGGCAAACCAGATCAGAACCCCCAATAACGGAATCGAGTACAGCAGTGGCTGCACCAATTTTTCCAGAATTTCCAGCGCGAGATGTTCGCGGGCCTCCACCGATTCACCAACCTGGATCAGGTATTCGTGTCTGGCATCCCAAACGCTGAAGACGCGCCAGGCCTGCCCCTGCAGGGAAACGTCCGCGAATCCTTCTTCTGTTTCGGCCAGCCGTGTGGCGGGCGCATCGGCGGAGTGCAGCAGCAGCGTACGGCCCTGCTCCCAGACCTGAAAGGCGACGTTGTGCGCGTATTTGTGCAGCGGCAGGGCATGTTCCATTTCAATTTCATCGAAGTCGTGGCCAATCTGTGCAACCAGCAGCGAGGCGCTTTGCGCGAGATGCGCGTCCAGCAACTCCTGCATTTCGGAACGCGTTTCCCAGGCAGTGACGGCGGCCGCGCCCAGCCAGACCAGCATGACGCCGCCAAGCAGCATGAGCAGCAGGCGGCGGCGGACACTGCCGCGTATCGTCACGTTCACTGGATATCCTTTGGCAGCATGTATCCCACCCCGCGCAGGGTTTGCACGACATCCGGAGAAAGCTTCCTGCGCAGGTGGTGAAGATGCACGTCGATTGCATTCGACTCGATCTCCTCGCCCCAGGCATATAGCGCGGACATGATCTGTTCACGCGACATGACCCGACCCGCATGGTTCATCAGCGCATGCAGCAGATCGAATTCCCTGGTGGACAAGGTTTTGGGTTCATTGCGAAAAGTCACCGTGCGGCCTGCAGGGTCGAGACTCAGCGCACCAACGGTCAGCACGGCCGACGCATGGCCACCCGCGCGGCGGATCAGTGCGCGCAGGCGCGCGGACAATTCGTTCAGGTCGAAAGGCTTGACCAGATAGTCATCGGCGCCGGCATCGAGGCCGGCCACCCTGTCTTCTATGGCATCTCGTGCCGTCAGGATCAGTACCGGCGTGGCATTGCACGAATGGCGCATGTCTCTCAGAACTTCCAGTCCCGAACGGCGCGGCAGTCCCAGGTCAAGCACGACGGCGGCGTAGGGTTCGCCTTTGATGGCCAGGTCCGCCGCGACACCGTCCTGAACCCAGTCAACCGTAAAACCGTGCTGCCTGAGTCCAGTCTGGATGCCATCTCCCAGCAGGGTGTTGTCTTCTACCACCAGGATGCGCATCTATGCCTTTGCTCTTTTCCGTTCAGTCGTCATCTTCATGGTGATTGCCTTTGCGCCCGTGTTGTCCGGCATCAACCAACCCTGATGTCTGCAGGCTGTCTGTCTCAGCCGAAGCGTCGATATTCAATTTGCCATTAAACCAGAGGCCCCAGAATCCCGCCATGCTCAACCCAAGCAACATGGCAGGAATGATTCGCGGCTTCCGGATACCCTGTCCGGATTCGCCCTGCTTGGTGCCCGTCACCATGGCACGTACCAGATTCTCGCGGTGCGCAAGGCTGCCGACGATGACGCCAACGACATGAATGCCCACCACCACAAGCATGAGATCAGAGAAGAGTTCATGTCCTTCTTCCACCCACTCTCCGCCAATCTCGTTGTAGGTCATCCAGCCAGAAACACCTGACGCGATGCCCATTAACAGTAGCAGAACAATGGCCAAGGCACCGGCGGGATTGTGGCCAATAAAGTGTTTCGCCTTGCCTGAGGCCAGCGATTTCAAATAGCGCATTGCCGCACCTGGCGAGCGGACGAATTCGTTAAAACGGGCATAACGCGTGCCAATGACGCCCCATACCAGGCGAAAGGCGATCAGTCCCAGCAGGCTGTAGCCCAGCATCACGTGAAGATCGCGATACCGTTCGCTTTCTGCCGTCAACCACGCACCGGCGAAGCTCAGTACCAGCAGCCAGTGAAACAGGCGCGTGGGCAGATCCCAGACCAGGATGCGCCCGGATGCTTGTGTGTTCATTTCATTACTCCTTTGGGCAAGCGAAGGCTTCGCTCGGAATAGTCGCCCTTATCGGCGGCAGTGTGACAAGCCTGGCAATTCGCGGCGGTTTTGACCGCAGGGTGCTTCCAGATGTCTTGCGGCAATTCCTCGGAATGCTCATGGATGAACCCGCGCGTTTCAGTGATGCGAAGCAGCGGCTTGCCATTCGAATCCGTGCTGCGTTTGCCGGCATTGGCCAGTAAAAACCGCAGGATTTGCGAATGTGTTTTTTCATCCAGACTGGCATCGGTGCCAAAGTGCTTGTCCAGACCGCCCATGACGGCGCGCCAGGAGGCAGACGACAGCATTTGCGGCGGGTAGGCCACGTGGCAGCTGCCGCACTCCTGTTGGTAGCCTGGATGGTTAATCGAATACCGGCCCTCACTAGCGCTGGAAGCGCTCGCGGCCAGGCACAAGGCCAGTCCGGTGATCGGACTGAAACCAAGTTTCTTTTGAAGCAAATTCATCATTTCCCTCTCCTCAACGAAGTGACAACAACCAAGCCAGGACATCACCCTTTTCCTGGGCCGTGCAGTTTCTGCCCAGCACATCGCCGCAGTTGCGCTTGAACCATTTCTCCACTTTCCGCTCGCTGGTAAATCGTTCCGCATTGGCCAAAGGGGCAAGCGCCTCGATGCGCTTTCCCGTTACCTGATGTTTTCCTGAACCGGTTGGCAATTGGGTATGGCACGAAGCGCAACTCCACTCTTTGCCATGCGATTTCTGAAAGAAATGCTGCCCCCGGCTTGCTGATGGTGTGTTAAAGGCAGGACTTTCCTGCTTGGCCTGACTGGCATAGGCTGCAAGAAAGTCGGTTGGACTTGCCGCCTGGGCTGATGAAATCAATCCGCCCAGAACAGTCAGATACATGAATGCGCGCATTGCGATCTCCTTGGTTGTCTACTGACAGTTCCAAGCATGCACGGTAAAAATTAAGCAGCCATTAAGTGAAAACGCCAGCATTGCTGCTGGCGTCTCAACGTTGATGAGGCCGAATCAGAAATTACTTCCGGCCACCACCGTATCCGCCCCCTGCTCCGGTGCCCATGCCCTTGCCTGCTCCGGTGCCCATGCCCTTGCCTGCGCCCTGGGCGGGAGGTTCATCTGGAAGTGCCACTCCCTGGGCCTTTGCGCGCACTTTCATTTTTTCGTGATGCTCCTTGCGGAAAGCCTCGCGCTCTTGTTCAGTTTTGAGGGTGCGCATTTGATTGCGGTATTCGTTTCTTTCTTGTTCGGTCATCATTTGACTCCCGTAAATACGTTCCTGATCTCTGACTTGCGTCTGGGTCTGCTGCTGTGTCTGAGTTTCGACATGGATACGTTCCCTGTCCTGTTCCCTCACCTGATCAGCTGCACCGGCTTGGCCGGTCAGCACCAAGGTCATCGCTGTTGCCGCAATTGTGAAGTAAGCATGTTTCATGATTTGACTCCTAAATAAACACCACCAAAATAAGACCTCTTTATCCTGAGAGATCAACCACTCCCTGAAGTTCAATTCACTGCCTATAAATTATTCGGATTGATGGAATGGCCAAAGCTGATGTGCATCCAGTTTGAGCCTGTAATGGGACTCCACCGCGTCCGCCCGCGCGGCGATTTCATTAAGCTGCGCTTCAAGAGCCAATCTGCGGGCAGTCAGGGATTCGGAGAGATTGCCTTCACCCAACTGGTAGGCGCGCGCCGCACCCTCTGCCTGCTTTTGATAAGCCAGCAACGATTCCTTGGCGTTGAGCCAGGCATCGCGGCTATGCAGCGCGCCCAGATACTGGATTTCCGCCTCCTGCGACAATCTCGCCCTGACTGCATTGGCCCTTACCGCAGCGGCCTGGGACTCGGCCAGTGCGGCTGCTCCATCATGTCTGCGCGCTGCGCCGGGCAGGGCAATGCTCACATAGGCGCCCAACACCTTTTCATCTCCGCCCTGCTCAGAGCTGTAGCGCACGCCAACAGCGGGATCGGGTTTCCTGTTCGCGGATTGCCGTTCCGCGTTCAGTTTGGCGGACTGCGCCGCGGCCTGCTGGTAAGCCAGTTCGTGATTGTCTTCCAGCATGGCCGCCCGCCAGCTTTCCAGCGTGCCCTCCAACGGGGCAGGCTCAGGCATATCCACTTCAAGCTGAGCAAGCCGTAGGTAGCGTGATTTGAGCAGGGTATGCGCGGATTCCCGTTGCATCACCGCACGCGCGGTCTGGCTTTGGCTCTGGCTGAGCGCGGCGCGCGCGGCCTCTCGTTCCAGCTTGGGCGCATCGCCCGCGCGAATTCGTTTCTCGACGATGTCCAATTGTGTTTTCAATAATCCAGTCTGCGTTTCCCACACCCGCGCGTGTTCCCGTGCGCGTGCGTAATCGAACCAGCTTTTAAGCAGTTCCTTGCCCGATTCATGCATCGCATCGCCCACGGCAAATTCTGACTGCTGAACCAGCGACTGCCCCAGACTGCCATCCAGTCTGGCCTTGCCGGGCAAGCGGATGGCGCGCTCCAGCGCCGTTTCCCATTCACGGCTGTCCGTTCCGTTCCTGACCGAGCGGTTTTGCAGGCCGGCGCGCGCCGTCCATTCGTGACTACCCGCCTTCAGGGCTTCGGCTTTCGACTTTGCGGCATCCAGCATGACCATTGCTTCCAGCACGCGCGGCTGTTTTGACAGCGCGTCAGCAGCCTGATCCGAAGGCGGCAGCCCTGGCCAATCGGCGGCATGGACTGATGTGATGGATAGCCCTGCCGCGCACGAAATGATTCCAACAGCAAACTTCAACATTTTCCGAACTCCATGACGGGGACTGCCCAGCAAACGATGTTGCTGCCAGGCAGGCCGTGTTTGATGACTTCCCTCAAGGCGGGGAGATTTTCGTTCTGGATGACACACTCGGTTCTGATCCGGTCTTCACGGCCGCGAACCTGATCCGTCACGGTGCGGAATGCGAGATCGGCGCCGTGGCCTTCGGCCTGGCTAACCGTGAAACCGGACGCCAGATCCGGGTGCTTGAGCAAGAGTTCCAGCAAATCGTCCTTCAACCTGGCGGGCGCGACAATAGTGAGCAAAACCAGATTCATGATTCGTTACCTTTGTTATTTGACACGCCAAAACGACGGAACAGGATGGGCAAAAGAATCAGCGTCAGCAGCGTGGAGGTGATCAGGCCGCCGATGACGACGATCGCCAAGGGCCGCTGGATTTCCGATCCTGGCCCGGTCGCCAGCAGCAGGGGGATCAATCCGAAGGCGGCGATGCTCGCGGTCATCAGCACCGGACGCAAGCGCCTGCGCGCGCCTTCGCGCACCACGTCATTCAGCGCCATGCCCTGTGCCAGCATCTGGTTGAAATAACTCACCAGCACGACGCCGTTCAGCACCGCTATGCCCAGCAGGGCGATAAAGCCGACCGAGGCCGGCACGGAAAGATATTCGCCCGCCGCCGCCAGGCCGAAGATGCCACCCACCATGGCGAACGGCACATTTGACAAGACCAGCACTGACTGGCGAATGCTTTTGAAGGTGGCGAACAGGATGCCGAAAATCAGCAGCAAGGCTACCGGCACGACGACCGCCAGGCGCGCCGCTGCGCGCTGCTGGTTCTCGAACTGTCCGCCCCAGGTGATGCGATATCCCGGAGGCAATTTGACCTCACTTGCAATACGCGTCCTGGCCTCCTCGACGAAGCTCACCAGATCACGCCCCGCCACATTCGACTGCACCACGACAAAGCGCTCGGCATTTTCGCGGTTGATGGCCACCGGGCCTTCCGTGCGTTCGATACTGGCCACGGCGGAAATGGGCACGCTGCGCCCATCCGGCAAAGTCAGTTGCAGTTGCGAAAACAGCGCGGGCGAAGTGCGCAAGGCTTCGCTGCCGCGCAACACCAGCGGCACGCGGCGTCCACTCTCGCTGACAACACCGGATTTCTCGCCTTCGATCAGCGTCTTCAGCACGCCCGACAACTGATCCGTATCCACGCCCAGACGGCCCGCTGCAAGACGGTCCACGCGCACACTCAGATATTGCACGCCATCGTTCTTGAGGCTGAACACATCCTGTGCGCCGGGCACATTGTTTAGCGCGGTTTCGATGCGCGCCGCCAAATCGTTCAGCATGGCGATATCCGGACCGAACACCTTGACGGCCAGATCGCCGCGCGAGCCGGTCAGCATTTCCGAAACGCGCATGTCGATGGGCTGGGTAAAGCCGTAACCCATACCGGGGAAGTCTTTCATCACGGTACGGATTTCTTCCATTAACCATTCCTTGTCGGACTTGCGCCAGGTGTCGCGCGGCTTCAGCACGAGGAAGGTATCGGTCTGGTTCAAGCCCATCGGATCCAGCCCGAGTTCGTCCGATCCCGAGCGGGCGATGATGCCGCCGACTTCCGGCACACGTTTGAGAATCGCCTTCTGAACGGCCAGGTCGGTGGCCACGGTTTGTTCAAGGCTGACGGAAGGCAGTTTTTCCAGTTGCAGGATCAGATCGCCCTCGTCCATCGTTGGCAAGAAGGTTTTGCCAATAAAGGGATAAGTCGCGCCCGCAGCAAGCAGCAGCGCCACTGCGCCGATAATGAACGGCTTGGGCCTGGCCAGGGCAAGATCCAGAATCGGGGTGTAGGCCAGCAGCGCCTTGCGGGGCAGCCAGGGGTCGCTGTGAGCGACCTGCTTCAGCAGCAGCGAACTCAGCGCCGGAATGACCGTCAGCGACAACACCATCGAGCCCATCAGCGCGAACACGATGGTCAACGCAACCGGCTTGAACAGCTTGCCTTCCAGGCCTTCCAGCGTCAGCAACGGCATGAACACCAGCGCGATGATGACCATGCCCGATACCACCGGCACGGCGACTTCCTTGCTGGCGCGGTAGATCAAATGCAGGCGCGGCTTGCTGTGATGCGACTTGTCGTTGCCGGCTTCATGGCCGAGTTGGCTTTCGATGTTTTCCACCACCACCACCGCAGCATCGACCAGAAGACCAATTGCAATCGCCAGCCCGCCCAGGCTCATCAGGTTCGCGCTCATGCCGAACTGGCGCATCAGTACAAATGTGAACAATGCCGACAAAGGCAGAATCACCGCCACTACCAGCGCCGCGCGCATGTTGCCGAGGAACAGCAGCAGCAGAACCAGCACCAGAGCGACGGCTTCATACAAGGCCTTGGACACGGTGTCGACCGCCTGCGTCACCAGATTGCCACGGTTATAGAAAGGCACCAGTTTCACGCCAGCGGGCAATGTCTTTTCGATTTCAGCCAGTTTGGCAGCAACCCTTTCGACCAACTGTCCGGCATTGGCGCCGCGCAGACCTAACACCAGCCCTTCCACCGCCTCGCCCTTGCCGCCCATGGTCACGGCGCCATATCGTGTGAGACTGCCGGTGCGCACATTGGCTACATCGCCCACGCGCACTGGCACGCCATTTTTATCGGCCACGACGATGGCCGCCAGATCGTCCAGGGTTTTAACCGCGCCCTCGATGCGCACCAGCCAGACTTCTTCGCCTTCATTCAACCGGCCCGCACCATCATTGCGGTTATTGGCCTGAATCGCGTCCTTCAACTGCATGAGTGTGACGCCGCGTGCGGCCAGCGCGTTGCTGTCCGGCACGACTTCGAAGGTTTTGACAAAGCCGCCCAGCGCATTCACGTCCGCCACGCCGGGTAATGTGCGCAACTGGGGGCGAATCACCCAGTCCAGCAGCGAGCGGCGATCCGCCAGGCTGAGATTACCGCCTTCGACAGTGAACATGAACATTTCGCCCAGCGGCGTGGTGATGGGCGCCAGCCCGCCGGTCACGCCTTGCGGCAGGTCGCCCAATACGCCATTCAGGCGCTCGGCCACCTGGCTGCGCGCCCAGTAGATGTCGGTGCCTTCCTCGAAATCAATGGTGATGTCGGTCAAGGCATACTTGGACACCGAGCGCAGCAGGCGCTGGTTCGGGATACCCAGCATTTCCATTTCGATCGGCGTGGCAATGCGCGATTCCACTTCTTCCGGCGTCATGCCTGGCGCTTTCAGGATCAGCTTGACCTGCGTGGTGGACACATCGGGAAAGGCATCGATCGGCAACCCCAGATAGGCGCGAATGCCAAAGGCCGTCAGCAGCGCCATCAGCGCCAGTGTCAGGATTCTTTGCGTCAGCGAAAATTCAATCAGGCGGTTGAGCATCACTCGCCTCCGCCCTGCCACAGTGACTTCAGCGCGGCAAGACCGGAAACGGCGATGCGTTCATTGCCTTTCAATCCGCCTACCATGGCGCTTTGCGGCGTCTGCGCTTGCACACTGACCGGCGTGGCGTTAAATCCGGATGGTGTGGCCACAAACACGTAGGCCTTGCCGCTTTGCCAGGCGATGGCCTGGACGGGCACGCTGACGAAACTGCCTTTGGCCTGAGCCGATGTGCGTGCCTCAACCAGTTGTCCTGGCCGAAGCAGGTTTTGCGGATCGCGGACCTCGGCACGTACAGTCACGGTTTGCGCGCCGCCCACCAGCGCGCCGATCGCGGTGATTTTGCCGCTGGCCTGCGACCCGGCCACCGTGACGGGCTGGCCAATGGAAAATACATTGGCCTGACTGGCGGGAAGCTGGATTTCCAGAATCAGCCGCGACAGATTCGCCAGCTTGTACAGCGGCGCGCCGATTTCCACGCGGCTGCCAACGCCGATCAGATGTTCCAGCACCACGCCGGAAATCGGTGCGGCCACGCCCAAGCTGGTCGACAATTTGCCCGCGCTCATGGCTGCAACGCCCTGGTTGCCCACGCCATAGGCGCGCAAGGTGGCGCGCTGCGCGCCGTACTCGGCCTGCGCCTGGGCCAGTTCAGCCTGGCTTTGCCGCAGGCGCGATTCGGCGATAATGCCTTCCGCAAACAGTTTCTCGTCACGCGCCGCCTTGTCGCGCACAAGCTTGAGTTGCGCTTGCGTCGTGATTAATCCGCGTTGTTCCGCCAGCAGTTCGGTACTGGCCAGACTGGCCAGCAGTTCGCCCGCGCGTACCGAATCACCTGCGCTCTTCGTCAGGCGCGTCACCAGCCCGGCCACCGGCGCCGCCACCATGCGCTGATTATTGGCGGGCACTTCAACCCGCGCCGGCCAGCCGCTTTGCGCGCTGCCCAGCTGGATCAAGACCTGGGTCTGGATGCCAAGGTTTTGTTGCTGTTGAATGGAAAGCGTTATGACTTCAGCCGCGTAGGCAGGCAAAGTCGGCACAGCAAAAAGCAAAAGAGCAAGACTGGTCAGTCTTTTCATACACTGAATCTCCACAATCAATCTGTATGACGCCCCGAAAGGGGCATGCGAAACCCACCGCAGTCAGGCGGCGGCTAGGGACTACTCAGATTGCGGGAGGCGCGAGGGCGGGAGGAGGAGACGAAACGAGGAGGCGCCAGCAAGGCGTGGAAATCTTCAGCGGTTGGAAGCTGCCGTGCCGACTGGCTGCGGCTGACAATATCCATGATGCAGGCAGTGGAAGCTCATTGCTGTCAGATACTTCGCCTGAATATTCAACGGCGCGGTGCCCTGCGGGCATCCCCAGCACCCAATGTCCGGCATCTGCCCCCATGAGCAGGGGATTGTCCGCCTGACCACTGGCCAGGGAGCCGGCTTGCGTGCCATGCACATGCAAACCCGACGTGCCGTCCAGCCCCTGCGCGTGGGCGTGCAGAAACGGATTCAGCAATTGCAGCAGAACCAGAATCCAACCCAGCAGGGATATGCATTTAGCTTTGGTCACTATTAAAGCCCGTCAGAAATCAGGCCTGAAGTCTAGGAAAATCAGATTAAGCCTTCATTAAGAAAGTTCCTGATGCCTTCCCAAAACAGGAAAGCAGTCAGGTGACTTGATTGTCGGTCAGCCATTCCAGAGCCATTTCGTGGATTTCCGGATCAGCGTCATTCTGGCAGCTTTGCATGAAGGACCGGATATGCTCGCCGCCTATCAGCGTCATGAAATGACAGGCGTCGGCCCGAAGCAGACGGTCATCCGATTTGAGCATATCGCCCAGGGCAGGAATCAGTGGTTCAGTCAAGCCGGTGCCGTGCAGTTCTTCCAGCACCGCGCCGATACCCAGCCGAATGGCCATGCTTGTTTCGGGATTGGTCATCAGCCGCGCCAGGGCGTGAATACGCTGCGGTTCGCGGCGGACCAGCGACTCGAATTTCTGCCTGTGTCCGGCTTTCATGGTTTCCAGCAGCCAGGTATCAAACACGGCATCGTCGTTTACGCCGTTCGCCAGTTCGCGCAACTTTGCAGGGCTGGATATGCTTTCCACTTCGAATGGACCGATCTTTATCCATGGGACTGATTTGACACTGCGCGCTTCAGCTTCCTCGGTATGAATGGCCACGTTGACGATTTCCAGCCGGCCAATCACGCCTTCTTTCAATAGCATGGTCAATGCCTGTAATGCGGCGGGACAATGCGGGCAACCCGCGGTCATGAGCAGCAGGGCATCGGGCACCTGCTCAGCTGAACTTTGACTCGCTACCATTCGATGATCTGATCCTGCACCAGCGGCTGTATGTCACGATCAGGAATGCGCTGTTTGAGCTCCGCCACGATGGCGTCCTCATTGCCTGGCTTTAGATGCGTAATCCAGATTCCGGGCTGGCTTTTCAGCCGCTTGAGTTCATGCGCCAGCGAATCCGGCCAGTGGTGCTGGGAAGCAACGGCAATGTCGCGCAACTCGTTTTCAAACGAGGTTTCGATGATCAGGTCGTGCAGGTCACTCATGTCGTTGAGTGCATGCATCAGCGCGTCGCTGCTGGTGGTATCGCCGGTAAACACCAGACTGCCAGATTCCCCGGTGATGCGGTACCCGCATGCCGGTACGACGTGGTGTGCTGGCAAGGTCGTAAAAGCACGCCCGCCAAGATCAACAGTGGAGCCCAGCGGCAAGGGACTGAATTTCACCCAGGGATTCGATACATCCGGAATCTCGCGAAAGTCCGGCCACAGCCTCCAGTTGAACAGGTGATCGGACAAAATATCCAGTGTCTCGGGCAGGGCATGCACGCTAACTGGCATGCCACGACGGTCGCCCACCGCATCCAGCAGCAAGGGCAATCCAAGCACATGATCAAGATGGCTGTGCGTCAGAAAGATGTGGTCAATATTGGCCAGTTGATCGAGCGAAAGCCGGGTAATGCCGGTGCCTGCATCAACCAGGATGTCATCGTCAATCAAATAGCAGGTGGTATGCCGGCCGCTGCCGATGCCGCCGGAACAGCCCAATACAGTCAGTTTCATTTTTATTTCGTTGTGTAAACGTATACGCCATCCCAGTCCGCGGGCGGGGGCGATTCGCGGAAATGCGCGATGCGGTCGAGATAGGTTTCGCACAGCCCGCAGGGCGCAATCACGGCCATTTCGCGCAACAATTTTTCAGCTGCATCCCAATCCTGTTTTTGATACAAATCGAATGCAGCCTCGAACAGTTTCGACATTTTAACGGCGTCTTCGCTCAATTCACCTTTTCGTCCCAAAGGCTGATAAATGGCGACGGGCTGCTCCTTGCCCTTGACCCTGACCACGTCGACTTTCATGAAGGTATGCACGTTGTCATCCGCGACAGTGGTCTCGGTTGCGAGAATGCCCACGCCATATTGCTTGGTGATGCCCTCCAGCCGGGAGCCCAGATTCACCGCATCGCCCATCACGGTGTAGGACATGCGGAAGGTCGAACCCATGTTGCCGACGCTCATGCGTCCGCTGTTCACGCCCACGCCGATTTTCACATGTGGCCAGTTGCGCCTGGAGAATTCCTCATTCAAGGCAGGCAGCGCCGCCTGCATGTCGAGCGCGGTCTGCACCGCCGCCTCGGCGTGGTTGGGCATATCCAGCGGCGCGTTCCAGAACGCCATTACAGCATCGCCGATATACTTGTCGATGGTGCCTTTGTTCTTCTGCACGATTTCAGTCATGGTGGACAGATAGCTGTTCAATACGTCAGCCAGCTCGGCTGGCGGCAGCTTCTCGGAAAAATCGGTGAAGCCGCGTATGTCTGAAAACAGCACCGTCATTTCGCGCGACTGGCCTTCCATACTGTAGTGCGCCGGGTCGCGGCTCATCTCTTCGGCCAGTTCCGGTGGCACATACTGGCCGAACAGCTTGGTAATCTGACGCTTGTTGCGCGTTTCAGCAAGAAAACCATAAGCCGCGGAAAGCAGGTACAAACCAATCACCGCAAGCAGTGGCGCCGCCAGGGGTAGCGACCAGTGTTTCTGCCATGCTATGTACTGGCCCGTTACCAGCCCGGTCAGCAGCAGCAAACTCAATATCAGCCCGTAGACGGGCCCAATGACCGGCAAGGCAAGCGCCAGAATCAAGCCGGTGACCAGCGTGATGGCCACTCTCGCATCACTTGCCCATGCAGGGGTAAAGCCGGTTGTCCCGTCCAGGATGCCGGCTATCATGTGCGCATGGATCTCCACACCGGGGAAGGCGCCGGAAAATGGCGTCACGCGCAGATCAGCGAGGCCCGGCGCAGTCGACCCCACCAGCACCACGCGATTTTCCAGTACACCCTTGTCAGTACGGCCGGAGAGAACTTCCTTTGCCGACACGTAGGGAAATGGCGCGCCCGCGCGATACGGCACCCAGGAGCTGCCGTCCGCATTCAGGCTCAACCGGATGCCGGCGACTTCCACCCATGGTTGGCGATACATACGACCAAGGAAGCCGCTCTCCTGGACACCTGCGTTCAACGGTTCCGCGCCCATCGCGGCGCGTAAAGCTGCCGAGCTGAATGATTCGTATAGCCCGCCCTGATAACGGGTGAGCAAATGCACCTTGCGGATCGTGCCGTCCGCATCTGGTAACACGGAAAAATAACCTGCGATGCCGGTTGCTTCCTGAAAGCTTGCGAGATTGCCGCCATAGCCGATGGCCTCGACCAGGTCCTTCTGGCTTGCGCCCATGACCGATTCAGGCAGATTAGGGGCTGGCAGCGCGCCCGTCACCCCTTCCGGCAAGCCGGGGGTGATGAAGTAATAGCCAAGTGAAAGTGTTTTGCCCTTGAGGATGTCAGCGAAGCGGCCATCGTAATCAAGTGATGATCTCAATTCCGCGTAACGGCCGAGAAAGTCAGGATCACCGGCAAGTTCCTTTTTAGAAAGTTTGTCCAGTGTAGCGATGCCGGAACTGATATCCGGCTCGGCGAAAATGACATCGAACCCCAGGGCAGCGATACCGTAGTCGTTGTAAAGCTTGTCCACCAGGTTTGCCATCTTGTCGCGGCTCCAGGGCCAGCGGCCGATGGCTTTGAGACTGGGTTCGTCGATATCGAGGATGGTAATGCGATCATCCAGCCCGCGCGGCGCGGTGCGCTTGAGGCTGAAGTCATAAATGGCTGCATCCAGCCGGTCGATGAAGAGCAGCCTGACCTGTCCCGTGTTATGGAGCGTCAGCAAAACGAGCAATACCGCGGCCAGAAACCACGGTATGACCCGTTGACGGGGCTGTAACCTCACCTGATGCGATAGAACCGGTCGGCGAATTCCTTGCCGGCCGCCAGACTGTCAAAGCGGTCTCCCACAGCCTCGCCCAGACGAGCCAGCCTGTCGGCTGCAGAGGGATGGGTCTTGTATAACAGCGCGAGACGATTGTCATTGGCATTGAGCGTGGCCATCTCCTGCAGCACTGTCGGCAACCCCCAGGCGTCATAACCCGACTTGGCGGCGTAGACCACACCAATCCGGTCAGCTTCAAACTCGGCTTCCTTGTCCAAGCCGCGCGCCAGCATTTCCGCGCCATTGCCAATGAGGTTCTGCACGCCAGCATCACCCTTGACCTCCTTCGACACCGATTGCGCCAGCATGCCGATCAGCGCTGACTTTCTCAGCAGATCGAGATGGTGCTTCTTGCTGACATGGGCAATTTCATGGGCCAGCACGCCTGCAAGTTCGGCCTCGTTGTTCAGCCGCTTGTAGAGTCCCTTGGTCAGAAAAACATATCCACCTGGCGCGGCAAAGGCATTGATGTCCTCGGACTCGATCACGCCAAATTTCCATGGAAGATCAGGACGGCTGCTTTGCAAGGCGATCCAGCGGCCTACGCTGTTCACATACTGCTGCAGCGTTTCATCCTTGACCAGCGGCGCGGCACCCAACAGGTCGCCAGCGACCTGCTTGCCAATGCGAATTTCATCCTCGGTCTTGGTTTTGCCGAACAGGTTGATGGCCGGAGGCTGGTTCTGCGTGGTGGTGGCTGCATTCCCCGCGGGCTGGCTTGTGCCAGGCTGAGTCGCGGCAGGCTGTGTGGGGTCCGATTTCGGCTTTTGCTGCGCCTGGCCCATGGCCTCCAGAACCTTGCCAATATCAAAGCCGCCGCTGCTGGCAGTGGAATAGACACCCAAGGCGATTGCCAGAATAAGAGCCTGTTTCTTCATTTAGTAACCCTCCCCCCAGCCGGAACCCGAAGGCTGGGATGATTGCGGCTTGGGTAATGCCGCCACGTTTTGAGTTTTCAAACCCGATTTTTCCGCGAAGGCTGTTGCCTGAGCGCGGGTAACCGAATAAGCATCCAGCCGGGCAATTTCCTCGGCGCTGTATTTTGCACCCTTGAGGTCTTCCTCATTGAGTCCGCGGACACCGGCCACGGCGACCACGCGGCTGGGGTCGGATTTCTGCGTGACGGCACCCGCCACCCCCGCGACGTCGTCCAGTCCTCCGCCCGAACCACCCGCACCTGCGCGGACACTTAGCAGTCGGACCCAGCCCTGCGACTTGCCGGCTTTGACCTGCAGCCAGCCGCCCTGCTTGGCAACAATATCCACCGCCATGCCCTTGCTCATTTTTCCTGCAACCGAAGAAGTGGCGCTGGGCTTGGAATACAGACTTTCGTCCTTGAGCGCCAGTCCTGGCACCGCGTGGGCCAGACTGGCGGACAGCATCAGCAATACCGCCGCTGCCGAAACACCGATTTTGCGTGTCATGTAGTCTCCTTAGTATTGCAATGCGCACTCTATTGCCGGACTTGGCATAATGCAACTCTCGAATCAAAAGAGACCCCGCCAACCCATATGGAGTTCCTTTGGATTTAATCATCAACCTGGTTGAACGCACGGGCGCCAAAGCTCTGGCCTGGTGGAGTTCCATTTATTCCGTGCTGTCATTCCTTGGCGAAGCATTCGCCACACTGGCCATGCCCGCCACCTGGAACCGCGCCACACTCGACACCATCATCAAGCAAATCTATTTCACGGCCGTGCAGATTCTGCATGTCTATTTGATTTACGTGGTGGTCATTTCCTGGGTCATCATCTCCATCACCCTGTCCACCGCGCGCAATGTCGGCCTGTTTGATCAGGCAACCGAAATGATCATCCGTGTGCTGGTACTGGAGCTGCTGCCGTTTTTGACTGCCCTGCTGATAGCTCTGCGCTCCGGTTCCGCAATCAATACTGAAGTGGCGTTGATGAAGGTTTACAACGAGCTGGACGCGCTCGCGCATTGCAAGGTGGAACCCATGCGCTTTGAATTCCTGCCACGTATTGCCGGCGGGGTTGCTTCGGTACTGGGGTTGACCATCATGGGAGGCGTGCTGACGCTGCTGCTGGCCTACCTGTCGATTTACGGCTTGAGCGCATCCGGCCTGTATCCGTTTGCCACCACCATTGCATCGGTTTTCAACATGAAGGTGCTGCTGGGGCTGGCCGTGAAATGCGGGTTCTTCGGACTGGCCGTCACGGCATTGCCGATTGCTGCGGGGCTCGAAACGCCCAAAAAGCCATTCATGGTGCCGGTATCCGTCCTGCGTGGCATGATGCGGGTATTTCTGGCTCTGGTCCTGATCGAGGTGCTGTCATTAGCGTTGAAATACATCTGAGCATGTTTGCCGATGCCAAAGCGCTGGCCGGCGCGATCCAGGACATTTCCGCCGAAACGGCTGCCTGCGTGTCGCCTGACTTGCCGCTGCGCGCCAATTTGTCGGCCAGGGAAAACATAGCCCTGATTCCGCTTTACCAGAAATCCCGCGGAGTAGCCGAGGCTACGCAACTGGCTCAGGCGTTACTGGACAAACTCGGGTATGCCACCATCGGCGACAAACGCGACCCGGACATGACACCCGCGGAACGCTTCGTGGCAAAAATCGCCCGCGCGCTGATTCTTAACCGCCAGCGCCTGATTATCGAACGGCCGGGCGCCATGTTGTACGATATTCCCTATCCGGCTTTTCTGCATGAACTGTCCAAACGCATTGACGAAGGCCCCGCACGTTGGGAAGTATTTGATTTCGAATGGAACAAAATCCTGTATTCATGAGCAACATGCATGTTTAAGCATCTGCACCTTAAGGTCGGTCTGTTTGTCATCGCGGTGATGGCGCTGGCGCTTGGCTTCCTGTTTTACGTGTTGAATGCACGCGGCTTCTTCGAACAGCAGCAACACCTCAACCTGGCAGCTGGCAGCGCGGAAGGCATCACGCCAGGCGTACCGATCACATTCTCGGGCATGCCGATTGGACAGGTTACAGGCGTTACACTGAATGACGGGGGCGGCATTGTCATCCAGGCCGAAGTGAACGCAGATGGCGCCAGATGGCTCAGAACCGACAGCAGCTTCACCCTGGACAAACCGATAGTCGGTGGCGCGAAAATCAAGGTCAGCTCTGCCAATCTGGATTCGCCGCAACTGCCGGATAACTCGACAGTATTGCTCCTTACCAGCGACCCCAGCCAGGAAATCCCGGTATTGATCGATCGCGTGAAAACCATTCTTGCCAATATCGACCACATCACTCGCCAGGATGGCGAACTGGCCTCGACGCTGGCCAACACCAGAACCATCACCACGCGCATGACCGGCAAATACGGCGTACTGGAAGGCGTGCTGGGTAGCGAGGAAAATGCCCGCCCTGTCGCCAACAGCCTGAAAAATCTGGAAAACCTGACCACTCGCCTCAATCAGGTTTCGGCCAAGGTGGATGCCATGCTGGTCAAAACCGATCGCTGGCTGTTCGCGGCCGATGGCGTATCTGAACAAAGCAGGCAAAGCCTGGCCCAGGTCCATGCCATGCTTGTCGATGCGCAAGGCAGCCTCAAGCGTGTCGACGCCCTGCTGAAGAATGCCGTCGACATTTCCGCCAATATCAAGGATGGTACCCAGGATCTTGCCAAGCTGCGCGCCGAAGTCGATGAATCGGTGAGCAAGGCCAATGATCTGCTCAACGATATCAACCGCATGTGGCCCTTTGGCAGCGGCGACAAACAGATCAAGCTGCCATGAAGCATTCAAACCTTCTCGTTGTCACCCTTTGTATCCTGCTATTGCAAGCCTGCGGCGGCGGGCCCAAGGTGCCGGACTGGCGGAAAGACAGCATCAACCTCATCGAGAAATACAAGCGGGCCGAATTGAAAGGTGAAGTTCAGCGCGCCGAACGCTACTTTGAGCAGGCGCTGGAGGCGGCAGGCAGCGCAGGCAAAATTGGCGAAACCGCCCAGCTGCACCTGATCCGCTGCGCAACGCGGCAGGCCAGCCTGGACTATGAGCCCTGCACGGGTTATCTGGATCATGCAAAGTTTGGCGTCAACCCTGAAGACGAAGCCTATTATCGCTTTCTGACAAACCAGCAGGACAAACTCGACGCCAGCAAGCTGCCCGCGCAATATCGTGATTTTGCAAGAAACAGCGACCCAGCCAAAATAGTGGCAAGCTTGCAGTCCATCTCCGATCCGCTCTCACGTCTGATTGCCGCCTCTCTGGCCACGGCGAGCAAACAGACAGACGACGCCATTCTGAATCTCGCTGCCGAAACCGCTTCCGAACAAGGCTGGCGCAAACCCCTGCTGGTTTACCTTAAATTGCTGGAAAACCGTGCTACGGTGAAAAACGATAAACTCGAAGCGGAAAAACTTCGCACCCGCATCAAGCTGGTGGAAGAATCGCTATAACCAGAAAAACTTTCCGGAGGGATCATGGATACTCTTGTTCACTGGCTGCAATCGCCCTGGCCCTGGTATGTCGCGGGACCCATCATCGGTTTGATGGTGCCGCTGATGATCTGGATTGGCAATCGTTCTTTCGGCATTTCATCCAACCTCAGACATCTGTGTGCCATTTCTCAGCCGCATTCCGTTGGCGTTGATTTTTTCAAATACAACTGGCGTGAGCATAACTGGAGTCTTGTATTTGCACTCGGCGCTGTACTGGGCGGCTTTCTCGCGGGTGTCGTCTTTGCCAATCCGGAGCCTATTGATCTTTCCGTTGCGTTTTTGACCCGGATTGCATACTGGAATGTGCCGATTGGCGAGGGCTTTCTGCCTCCTGTCCTGTTTGGCTTTTATTGGGAAAGCATCCTCATCATGTTCATTGGCGGCGTGCTGGTTGGATTCGGCACGCGCTACGCCTCCGGCTGTACATCCGGACATGCCATTACCGGCCTGTCGACCATGCAGCCGCAATCCCTGCTGGCAGTACTTGGAATATTCGCGGGGGGATTATTTGCCGCCCATTTCATTACGCCAAACCTGATGTCCTACCTCATGAGCGTGATCCGGCCATGATGCGTTTTATCCCCTACCTTATTGCTGGCGTGTTGTTCGGATTCACGCTGGTCAAGTCTGAAGCCGCTTCGTGGTACCGGATCATGGAGATGTTTTATTTCCAGTCCTTCCACATGTACGGCATCATGATGACCGCCATCATTACCGGCGTCATTGGCATTCAGGTCATGAAACGCTTTACCGGCCGGGCCTCGCTTGAAGGGTCTCCCATGGAAATTCCGGTCAAGGAACCTGGCCGATACAAATACATACTGGGTGGCATCGTATTTGGCCTGGGCTGGGGCGTCATCGGCCTGTGCCCCGGTCCCATATTCGCCCTGGTTGGAATGGGTTCCATCGGCGCCCTCGCTGCATTGGCTGGCGCCTTGCACGGCACCTGGCTTTACGGAGTTTTACGGAACTATTTGCCGGAATGAAGTCTGATTGACAACCTGGGCAGGCTGCGCGTAATTTGTGGCCTGTAAGGCTGTCCCTTACCTAAATTTTTCACTGGAGGAGTTGTTAGATGACCAAGATTTCCCTGATCACGGCTGGCCTGCTTGCCACTGTTGCTGTTGGCGCGCAAGCCGCCCCAATGATGTCCGCCGACTGGACCGCTCAGGCTTGCGATGCCTGGAACAAGGACGCTACCCTGACCGATGGCCTGGCCGAGAAATGGATCAAGAACGACAAGGGCCGCGGCTACAAGATCATTCACCTGTACCGCACGGATTGCGGTGAAGCCACCATGACCGAAATGAAAATCGTTGCCAAGGATGGCAAAGCCATGTGTGTTTATGGCGGCGCGGTGCAAAACACCAATCTGGATTCCTCGGCTGACTATGTCATGCACGCCGAAACAAAGCGTTGGAACGAAATGGGCGCGGGCGAGTACGGCCCCATGAAAGCCATGGCCTTTGGTCGCTTGAAATTCAATGGCCCCAAGATGGAAGCAATGAGCGTGATGGGCCCGTTTGAAGCCTTCCTGCGCCTGCCCGGAAAAATTCCTGGCGATCAGGCCTGCCCCGCCAAGTAAATAGCAAGAACAACACACACAAAAGCCGGGTTACCCCGGCTTTTCTTCACACCACGGCAAGCAAAACCACAAAGTGCTCAAAGTACACAATGGAAAACCGGCATAAAACTTTGTGTCCTTGGTGTCCTTGGTGGTTCAAGATTATTGCTAATGGATATGGAACAGCAACTGCCAATTAATGCAGTTGCGTTGGTGCCGAGTCCGCCGCCATGCCGCTTGCCAGCTCATCCGGTGTTGCCTCGCGTATATCCAGAATATTCACGACACATACCGCATTTTGTCCCGCAAGTGGATGGTTGCCATCCACCGTCAACATGCCCTCTTCAATGGACGTGACATAGAAGGTTTTGGTATCGCCTGCCTCGTTGGACATTTGCACCTGAGCGCCAACATGGCGGAACTGGGGCGGTACATTGTCGATGTCATCGGTAAAGCTCAGGTCATGGTCCCGCTCACCGAATGCATCTCCAGGTGGCAATATGATTTCAACCCGGTCGCCGGCCCTTTTGCCCGCAACGGCGGTTTCAATGCTGGGCAATAGGCCACTATTCCCACCCTGTACATATCCTACAGGCAGATCATGCTGCTCAATGACATTGCCGGATTGATCAAGGATGGAATAGCTGATGTAAACCACCATGCCGGACTGGACAACTCGCTGATTCATTTGATGCTCCTGAAAAACAGCCCGCATTGTCCGTGAAAACGGCTTTTCAGTCTAACTGCGGATTCAAGTCGCGCGGCGCATGGTTCCACCAGCCTCCATGTCGTTGCCATCGCCATGACAGATTGGTTCATCAAGCATCAGGGGAGTCTCCACGTCCAGCAATCGGTACAGGCGCTTGAGATTGTCCCGGTATAACCGGTCAAAGCTGGCAACAGTGTGGCCGGGGTTGTAATCACCAAACCACCAGAACCAGTCCGAGCTCTCGCATATGGCAAGTTGTGCATACACCTCATTCAGCTTTGCCGGATTCAACTTGCCGGATGCTTCAATCAGATCGAGCGTACGCTTCGCATCGCAGAGCAAATCCCAGGCGGCATTTTTCGCGGGATCGCCAATCCAGGTCGAAAATGTCCCGTAAACCCAGCTGCCAGCGGTTACGCCTGGCAAACTTGCGCCCTGATCGGGCCCATGAGAATCCAGATACTCGCTGAATGTCGTCATGCGGATGTAGGGATGGTCCGCCAGCGCCTTGTAAAGGCCGGACAAAAAATAGAACCCGTTGTAGGGATAGTATTCCCAGGCATTTTCGCCATCCAGAATGACGGAAACCACGGCCTCGGTCCCTTTTGTTTCATCATGGATGCGTTCCAGTTCGCTGATGAAATGGGTAACCGCATCCGCGCCATGCCACTTCGAATATTCGAAACCAATCAGGTCGGAAAGCTTTTCATCGCGAAAGAAACAGGCAGGGCCGTCATCCATGCCGGTTATCTTGTAAGGCCTGTAGAGATATTGCGAAGTTGATTCGGCATGTTCGCCGGCATGCTTGAGGCTGTTGACCAGCACTGTTCCACCGGTTGCCGTCCAGCGCAGTCCGGCGCCGGCAAACTGGCGAATCACCGCATTGGAAACCCCGCCTTCCGCCGGCCAGAATCCCGCAGGCGGCTGTCCAAAGCGTCGAACATGCGACTCGACCGCCGAGCGGATATGTGCCGCCACGCGTCCCGTTCCACCGGGATAATGATGCGCACGCGGCAGCACCATATCCGGCCATGCTTCACGCGCTGCCTGAAAATCGATCAGCAATGGCGCGATGGGGTGTGTATGAGGCGTGGAGGAAATCTCGATTCGACCGCTTTCCAGCAACGCCCGGTAGCGCGGGATCAACTCGCGAATCACGCGGCTCACCAGTCCCAGCAGCGCGTTCCTGTCTTCCGCATCGAAGCCCTGACCTTTTGCCATCAAACGCACGGGCAGGGGGTCGGCACGGCGTACCGTTTCACCCATCCAGACCAGGTGGTACCAGGTCACCAGATCGGCCAGATATTGCCCGGACAGATAATCGAGCGCATTGCCGCCAAAACTTTCGACATGCTTGTACAGCTCATGCAGACGCTTGTAGGGGGGATAGGGCGAAACCATCTGCTCGTGATCGCAGCGGAACCCGCAGTCCAGTATGACCTCGCGTTCGTCGCTGGACAGTTTCTCGAAATCCGCCCGTGCCAGCAGCCTCAGCAGGGGGTCGCGATACTGACCCGTGGCAAGCTGATCGGAATAATCCTCCAGTTGATCCAGCAGCACTGGCACGAAATTGAAGACGGCCTTCGCATGCGGTTCGGCCTCAACATGCGCGGCCATGTCGGAGTAATCCTTCAGCGCATGCAGATACGTCCAGGGCAGGCGAAACTCGCCGGTACCGGTATCTCGATAATCCGGCTGATGCATGTGCCAGCAAAGAATCAGATGAAGTTTGCGCGTGCTCATGGCAATGACATCATCGGACGTAATGCACGTGCTGTCCCAGCATTTCAGGGGTAACGAGCGTCACGCCGTTCGGGGTGACGTGGAATGCTTTGGCATCAGCCACCGGGTCATAACCGATTTCCAGCCCTTCCGGAATGATGCATCCCTTGTCGATGACAACTTTTTTCAGCCTGGCATTGCGTCCGATCAGGACATCCGGCAATACCACCGCGTCTTCCAGATAGGCATAGCTGTTGACCTTGACGTTGGAAAACAGCACCGAACGTCGCACCGTTGCGCCCGATATCACGCAGCCCCCCGACACCATGGAATCAATCGCCTGGCCCCTGCGATCATCGCTGTCAAACACGAATTTCGCCGGTGGCAATTGCTCCTGATACGTCCAGATAGGCCAGCTCTTGTCGTACAGGTTGAGGTCGGGGGTGACCCGTGCCAGATCCAGGTTGGCTTCCCAAAAGGCCTCCACCGTTCCCACATCACGCCAATAGGGTTCGTCCCCCGCGCTATTCACGCAACTGTCCGAAAAGCGATGCGCGACCACGCGGTAGCGCGGCACCATGTACGGGATGAGGTTCTTGCCGAAATCGTGTTCCGAATGCGGGTCATCCGCGTCGCGAATCAACTGCTCATAAAGGAATTTGGCGTTGAAAACATAGATGCCCATGCTGGCCAGCGCCCGGTCCGGGCGGCCGGGCATGGGTGGCGGGTTGTCGGGCTTTTCGGCAAATTCGATGATGCGCTCGTTGTCATCTACCGCCATTACGCCAAACGCCTTTGCCTCCTCCAGCGGCACTTCCATGCAGGCCACCGTCATGTCCGCCTGATGTTTGACATGACAGGCCAGCATCTCGCCGTAATCCATCTTGTAGATATGATCACCCGCCAGGATCAAGATATATTCTGGATCGTAGGTACGCAGAATGTCCATGTTCTGGAATACCGCATCCGCCGTGCCCTTGTACCATTCCGTTTCGATGCGCTGCTGCGCTGGCAGCAATTCGATGAACTCGTTGAACTCGCCACGCAGAAAGCCCCAGCCACGCTGGATATGTTTGATCAGGCTGTGCGCCTTGTACTGCGTCAGCACCCCAACCCGACGTATGCCGGAATTCAGGCAATTCGACAGCGGAAAATCGACGATGCGGAATTTTCCGCCAAAGGGAACAGACGGCTTGGCGCGCCAGTCCGTCATCTGCATCAATCTGGAACCGCGTCCGCCGGCGAGGATAAGCGCGACGGTCTGCTTGGTGATGAGACTGACGAATCGTGGCTCACCATTATGGGGATTTTGCATGACAACCCTTTCATTGCGACAAATATGGCCTTCTTCTTATGATAGGCTTTCATAAAGACGACCGGTTTCAATACAGGTGACTATGTTAAAGGCATCCAGCGACAATCGCCTACTCGAACTGGCTGCAGGACGCAGCCATGATCCATTCGGATTTTTAGGCTGGCATTCCCACGCGGACGGCCATGTCATCCGCGTATTCGACCCCTACGCCGACACGATTGAAATCATCGGCCTGGGACCCATGGAAAAAACCGATCCACGGGGTCTTTTCGAGTGGCAAGGGGGGCGGGTGCCGGAAATCCCCTACCGCCTTCGCGTCAGCGATGGCCATAACAGTTACGAGCGGGATGATCCCTATTGCTTCCCGCCCCTGCTTTCAGATCACGATCTGTACCTGTTTGGCGAAGGCCGGCTGATGCGGGCCTACCAGATGCTGGGCGCCCATCACACCGTGGTGAATGGCACGTCTGGCGTACGTTTTGCCGCATGGGCACCCAATGCTGAGCGGGTTTCGGTCGTCGGCGATTTCAACCGCTGGGATGGCCGGCTTCATCCCATGCGTTCGCGTGGCGGTTCAGGGGTATGGGAGCTGTTCATCCCGCAGATCAGGCCTGGAACACACTACAAATTTGAAATTCGCAACCGCGACTCGGGGCAGATTCTGGTCAAATCCGACCCCTACGCTCAACAGTTCGAGCGCCGGCCCGGCACTTCACCGCGTGTCGCCGAAGCTTCCCGGCATCAATGGCAGGATGCAGCCTGGCTGGAAAAGCGTCAGCAGTGGGATTGGTTGCATGCCCCCATCAACGTCTACGAAATGCACGCGGGTTCCTGGAAACGGCACCCGGATGGACGTTTCTACACGTACCAAGAACTGGCGGAGCAGCTTGTTCCCTACATTCAGGAGATGGGTTACACCCACATTGAACTTCTGCCGGTCTCGGAACACCCTCTGGATGAATCCTGGGGCTATCAGGCCACGGGCTACTTCGCGCCCACCAGCCGCTACGGCACGCCGGACGACTTCCGTGCCCTGGTCGATGCCTGTCATCAGGCCGGCATCGGCGTGATTCTGGACTGGGTGCCTGCCCATTTCCCGCAGGATGACTGGGCATTGGCTCGTTACGACGGCACCGCGCTGTATGAGCATGAAGATCCGCGTCGTGGTTACCATCAGGATTGGGGTACACACATTTTCAATTACGGGCGCGCAGAGGTCAGAAATTTCCTGCTGGCCAGCGCGCATTACTGGCTGTCGGAATTCCACATTGACGGACTGCGCGTGGATGCGGTCGCCTCGATGCTTTATCTGGATTACTCGCGCAAGGCGGGCGAATGGCTTCCCAACCAGTATGGCGGACGCGAAAATCTCGAAGCCATCGATTTCCTGCGCCAGCTCAACGTCATGGTGCATGAAGAATTTCCCGGCGCCGTGACCTTCGCCGAGGAATCCACCGCCTGGCCCATGGTTTCGCGTCCGGCCTATCTCGGGGGACTCGGTTTCTCGCTTAAGTGGAACATGGGCTGGATGAACGACACATTGCGCTACATGCAATACGAACCGGTGCACCGCCGCTGGCACCACAACCTGCTGACCTTCGGCCAGCTCTACGCCTACACGGAAAACTTCATCCTGCCGCTGTCGCACGATGAAGTGGTGCATGGAAAGGGTTCGCTTATCGCAAAAATGCCCGGCGACACCTGGCAGCAGTTCGCCAATCTTCGTCTCTTGATAGCCTGGCAGATGGCCAGCCCCGGCAAAAAACTGAATTTCATGGGCAGCGAATTCGCCCAGGGACGCGAATGGCAGGTCGGCTGGGAACTGGACTGGAGCCTGCTGGGCACCGACTGGCATGTTGGCATACACCGGCTCACACGCGATCTCAATCGTTTGTATCGAGACGACCCCTCGCTGCATACGCTCGACTTCGAGCCCGTCGGCTTCCAGTGGCTGGATTGCAACGATGCCGACCATTCGATTCTTGCCTTTTTGCGGCGCGCGCCGGATGACCAATGCACGCTCGTGGTGCTCAACTTCACCCCCGTGCCCCGTCAGGGTTACCGGCTGGGCGTACCCGCGCCGGGCTATTACCGTGAAATGCTCAACACTGATTCCGCGCATTTCAGCGGCTCCAATCAGGGCAATGGCGGCGGGGTTCACAGCGAGCCCGTGCCATGGATGGATCAGCCACACTCAATTACCCTGACGCTTCCACCGCTGGCTGCAATCTTGCTAAAACTCTGATCATGCTGACAGATCTTCCTGCCTGGAAAGGACTTCAGGCCCACCGTGCTGCCTGGAACAACGTACACCTGCGCGACCTGTTCAAGACCGATCCGAAACGCTTTGATCGTTACAGCCCTCGGCTGGACGAACTCCTGCTCGACTACTCGAAAAACCTCATCAGCGATGAAACCCTTGCGCTGCTGCGACGGCTGGCAGTCGAGGCGAACGTGCCGGCCTGGACCGAAGCCATGTTCAAGGGCGAGAAGATCAATTTCACCGAGAACCGTGCCGTGCTGCATGTCGCGCTGCGCAGCGATTCGGGCAAACCCGTTTTCGTGGACGGCCAGAACATCATACCCGCAGTGGCGGATGTGCTCAGCCAGATGCGCGTTTTCACGGATTCCGTGCGTAACGGAAGCTGGCGCGGCCACTCCGGCAAGGTCATTTCCGATGTCGTCAGCATCGGCATCGGCGGCTCCGATCTCGGCCCCGCGATGGCCTGCCGCGCGCTCAAGTCATACGGCAGCAAACAGCTCAGCATGCATTTCGTCTCCAACGTCGATCCCAATCACATTGGCGACACGCTGGATGATTTGAATGCAGAAACCACGCTGTTCATCATTTCATCCAAAACCTTCACCACGCTGGAAACGCTGGCGAACGCGAAGATCGCGCGCCGCTGGCTGGTGGAAAAACTCGGTTCGGAGCAGGCGGTTGCGAAGCACTTCGTTGCCGTTTCCACCAACGAAGCTGCGGTCAGGGCATTCGGCATTGATCCCGCCAACATGTTCATATTCTGGGACTGGGTCGGCGGCCGTTATTCCATGTGGTCCGCCATCGGCCTGCCCATCGCGGTTTACATTGGCATGGATGGATTCGAGAGCATGCTCGCCGGTGCGCGCGACATGGACGAACATTTCCGCTCCGATCCAGTCGGCAGCATGCCCGCCACGCTCGCCCTGCTCTCGATCTGGTACCAGCATTTCTGGGATGCGCACAGTCACGCCGTGCTGCCCTACGATCAGCACCTTGGCCGCTTCCCCGCCTATCTCCAGCAACTCTGCATGGAATCCAACGGCAAGCGCGTCACGCGTCAAGGCGAAGTGGTGAGCCACGCCACGGGCGAAATCGTCTGGGGCGAGCCCGGCACGAACGGCCAGCATGCGTTCTACCAGTTACTGCATCAGGGTACCCGCTTCATCCCGGCCGACTTCCTGCTGGCCGCGACGACTGCTCACCCCTACGACGGCATGCAGCAAATGCTGGCGGCAAACTGCATGGCGCAGAGCGAAGCCCTGATGCTAGGAAAAACAGAAGAAGAAGCGCGCTCGGAACTGAAAGCCGAAGGCCTGGATGACGACAAGATTCGATTGCTGTTGCCGCACAAGGTTTTCCCTGGCAACCGCCCCTCGAATACCCTGCTTTACCGTGAACTGAACCCACGCACACTGGGCAGGCTGGTCGCGTTATATGAGCACAAGACTTTCGTGCAAAGCGTCCTCTGGAACATCAATGCCTTCGATCAGTGGGGTGTGGAACTCGGCAAGAAGCTGGCTGGGACGCTTATCCGGGAATTGGGAGAGGGCACGCCCATTACTGGCCACGATGCGTCCACCAACTGGCTGGCATCGTACTGCCAGAGATTGGGAAGAGATAAATCCGGTTGATGTCCGAAGGCAATTACGAAACCAGATAGCCCGGCAAAGCTGTTCTAAACGCCTGCCCTTTTAGCTCCGCACGCTTCGCAGATGCCATTCCTGATCGTGCCCTTTCCGCATTGGGCGCAGGTTTGTGTTTTGCTCTCGGGCTTGGCTGGTTGTGATGTATGGCCACAACCATCACAAACAAAGTATGACTCATCATCCGTGTAGACAAAAAAACCGTCTTCCACGGCAAATGCCTCCCCGCAGTTCTTGCATTGTTTTTTTTCCACGACTCTCTCCGCTTTCTTGTCAGATACGGCCGAAAACTTCCGTATCAATTTTATTGCTGTCGCGGATTATGCTGATCTGTTTGCCTGCTCGCAAGCAGTATTAGTTTACTAATTCATTACAGGCTTGATCAGTGCATGGCATAGGTTTGCACATATTGATAATGGCTATCGACCTACGGTTCAACCGTGGTCAAACCCAATGACTTCCATTCCTGTATCCCGCCCCGGTACCACTTGATCCGGTTGGCCGGATAGCCAAGGGCCAACAAGGTCTTGATGTTGGTGGGAGATTGCCCGCACCATGGGCCGTTGCAATAGAAAACCAGGGTTTTTGACTGGGAAAAGCTCCAGAAGGTGCTGTCGCGATTGGCCTTGAATTTGTCTTCCAGAATCTCGGCCACTTTCTCGGGATCGTTTCGGGCCAGGAACAGCTTGTCCCAGGGAATCACCACCGCGCCCGGAATGATGCCCGTGCGCTTTGGCCAGTCGCCATCCCGCGAATCAATGACGATGATGTTGGTGTTGCCCGCGCTCAAGGCACGCAGGTAATCGATCATTTCCAGTTCGCCAATCGTCTCAACGCCGGGCGCCAATGTCATGGGCTGGATGCAGAAAGGCGGACAAGGCCGGGAAGTAAGGGCAAGATCGGGTTCGATCGTATTGAACGTATCCTGATTGCGTTCGATCTTGACCTTCTTGCCCTTGTGCATCACTTCCACATGAGGGAGATCGTGGGTGATGTAAACATGTTCTTCCGCCACGGCCTGATATGACCCGCCAGCCAAGGCGAGCAAACACGCAATAGAGGGAATTCCAAATTTGCCAGATGCACTCATCTTGTCCTCCCTGGAACAGATTTTAGTTCACCCATTCTAGTCAATCAGAATCAATATTTGACCTGAACCCGATAAGTCAGCGTGGTCTTGCCCTCGGCTGGCACATTCACATTCCATACCGCCGCATTCGATGATGCCTTGGTATGCGGGTGTGATTCTGACTGGATCTGCCAGTCGCCCGGCATCGGCTCCACCACCTTCACTGTCACCGGTTCGCTTTTCGCGTTCTTGATCACGATCTGATAAGCGCTTTCAAACACATAGTTGTAACGCGAGAAACCTGACAGCTTCTTGAAGTCGGTCTGCTTGCGATCGGCGGTCACGTCAAACGCGTCGCCCAGCTTCAGGCGCACGGATTCGTTTTTCGGTGTGTGATCGATGCGGTCCTCGCCGATGAATTGCGCATTGCCCTTGCTGTCCTTCTTGTACACGCGGACAACGCCTTTGGGCAACGGAATACCGAGGCCATCGCCCTTGTTGGTGAATTCGACAAACACGCCTGCCTTCAGCTTCTGGCCCAGTTCGCCGTACTGTCCGGAGTAGTAGTAGTTCTGACCTTCCAGCAGCAATTCCTTCTTCACAGGCACCGATGAAGCGCTCATCAGGGCCACCTGCTTGGTCTGGTTTTCAGCGATTGTTGTCGGACGTTCCAGGGTATACAGGTGATATTCGAACAAGGCTTCCTGCGACATCTCCGCTGCGTCCGCCATCTGAGCCTTGGCCATCATCGGCACCGGCCGGCCTCGTGCGAATTCTTCCTGCACGCGGTTCACGTCACCCGCCACCAGTTGCAGTTTTGCGTTGGGGTAGGCCGCGCCGCTCTGGTTGGTCAACGTCACCCAGCCGCTCATGTCGATCTGGGTGTCTTTTTCGTTCAGCTCGGCCACGTAGTCAGCCTTCCACGACAGGCCGCCGGTAAGGTAAGACAACTCCAGGTTCTGGTCGCCCGAACTGGCATTGGCCAGTGTGATCACCAGCGTGGGCTTGTCGCGCAGATTGTCCGGCACGCCGGCAAATGCCAGTCTGCCAGGCACGCCGGTTTCGATGCGGTCGGCAAATTTCAGCACCGTACCGCCATTGGTAGCCAGCACCGTGGCGGTCTCGCGCTTTTCCACGCCCGTGGCAGGATTGACGCTGATGACCGTGACTTCCTTGCCGACATATTTTTCCAGCAATTTTTGCGGTGTCAGCAAATCAAAATCGAAATTCTGCTCGATCAATCTGAACCCGAGTGGATTGGAGAGATTGCGCAACAGGGCGGTTTCAGGCCGCATCTGTGCGGAGACTTCGCGCCAGGCCAACTGGTTTCTTTCCTTGTCGAGTTTGACCTTGCGGCTGTCCTTCACCAGCGCCAGATTGTCGTTGTAGATGGTGACAGCCACTTCCCGCTGATCCGCGCGAGTCGTGAGTTTTTCTCCCATGGGTGCCGCACAGGCTGTGGCCATCAGTCCGGCAGTCACCGCGCCAGCGAGAATTTTCTTCTGGTTCATTACATCGTCTCCTTCTTCTTCGTTTACAAAAATACTGTCAATCCGGGCATGCGTCCCTGTCCGCCAGAACGACCAAACTTTTTTCTGCTGAAATCTTCGCAGCAGGAATCTGCTCACCCTTGCGCCAGCGCTTGACGGCATCGCGCTTCGACTCGCCCGTTACCAGAAAAAGCACCTGCTTCGCCCTCGACAATCTGTGCGCAGACAGGCTAATCCTTTCCGACGGCGGTATTGGCGCATCAAATACCGGCAGCACATCCGGCGCATCCGGAACCAGCCCAATCTCATGCCCCGGAAACAGGCTGGCCGTATGGCCGTCCTCGCCCAGCCCAAGCAGGACCAGATCGAATTTTCCCGCATCAGCCAGTGTTTCACCGTAGCGTGAGGCTGCCTCGGCCGGGCCGAGTTCCACGCGCGGCGTAAAAATGTGTTCAGACGCGATCGACACCTGATTCAGCAAGGCAAGCCGCGCCTGCAGGGTATTGCGATCGGGATGATCCGGCGCCAGACACCGCTCGTCGCCAAAATACACCCGCCACTTTTCCCAGCGCATCGGCTCGCCTACCAGCCTGCGATAGAGCGCCAACGGCGTCTGCCCACCCGCCAGCACGATCGAGAAGCTTTCTCCGCTCTCCGCCTCGGCTTGCCGGATCACTTCCGCCGCAGCCTCGATAAGCGACTGACGGTCGGAAAAAACCCGCCAAATGGGTACTGCAGGGCTCATGACCAATTCCAGTATGTCCGTTGTAATGGCATGATAATGGCTAATAACCTTAAAAAAACTCACATGAGCGCATCCCAGACCAGCCCCGCGGGCGGCGGTGTCGATACCCAATCCCTGGAAACCGGCGTGGTAACCCAGGTCATTGGCGGAGAGTCTACGGGTCCCGTCCGCGAAGAAGACCTGCGCAACCGGTTCTTGTCCTTCGAGCCCATCTTCGATCATCAGGGGCATGTCGTCGCCCGGGAACTCGTCCTGCGCGGCTATAAAACAGACGGCCTGCCTAGCGAGCTGGCTCACATGAACGAAGACATGCTGCTAACCGGCCTGTATTCACTGACCCAGGACGGCCTGACCGGCGAGCAGCCCCTGCTTGTTCAAGTCAGCCGTGATGTACTGTTTTCCGAAGTGCTGGAGCAACTCTCCCAGTCCAACCTCATCTGGGTACTGAAGCGCCCGGACAGCGGCACCCGGCAGCGCGCCCGCGAGCTTGCCCAGTCTCATGAGATGAAGTTCTGCCTGGATACCGACGCCCCAGACAACAGTGAAACCGACTGGGCATACCAGCGTTTCATCCAGTCCTCGCTGGCCGTGGCCCCGGCTGGCAGCCAGCCCATCATCCGCAATATCCATCACGAATCGCAGCTCACGCCCTGGGGCGAAGGGGCATGGTTCATGGGCGAGTTTTTCACCGGCCCGCGGCTGGATGATTCGGCCGGTCCAGATAACGGCCTGCGGCTGGAACTGGTCACC
This sequence comes from Thiobacillus sp., assembly GCA_018263115.1. GTDB lineage: Bacteria > Pseudomonadota > Gammaproteobacteria > Burkholderiales > Thiobacillaceae > UBA6918. The sequence continues at coordinate 31,134 of JADFDC010000009.1, read as the reverse complement.
GTAGCCATGCGCCAACCGCTTTCCAGCCTGGTGCAGTTCGTTCGCCTCAACCCTGGTCTCGAATCCCAGCTGATCCGCATTGCAGGCTCCATTGCCGGCGGTCTCAGCCGTCCCGCCGATTCCTCGGGACACGCCATGATCATGCTGGGAAGACAGCGTTCCCAGCGGGTCGCCATTCTGACCGCTCTTTCCGGCACGCCCGCCACGGCGGACAACCGCCTGTTCGCCAAGATCGCGCTCAGCCGGGCCATGTTGATGGGCAAGCTGGCGCATGCGGGTTCGTTGGCTGATCTCGCACCGCTCGCCTTCGAAACCGGCCTGCTCTCCACCCTGCCCGTTGCCCTGTCCATTTCGGTTAACAACCTGCACCGCAGGCTGGGGCTGAACAATCTGGTGGCTAAAACCCTGGCCGGGCACGACACCCCGCTCAAGCCGCTGCTGCATCTGGCGCATTCGGGCGAGCGCAATGACACCGTTCGCCTGGCTGCCCTGGCTAGTGATCTTGGCCTGCCGCTGGAAACCGTCTCGGCGGCGCAACTCGAAGCGCTGGTGACGGCGGAAGACATGGATTCCCGCCTCATTTAAGAGAACTTCGCGGCGCAGGTAAAATGCATGCTTTTGCATACTGCGCCCCATCGTGACTCCCACCCTCGTCTTTGATATCGAAACCGTTCCGGATACGGAAGGTTTCTCCCGGCTGGTTGATCTTCCCGCCGGCGTTCCTGAAAGCGAAATCGCCGAAATGGCCATGCTCCAGCGCCGCCAGGCCACCGGCAGCGATTTCCTGCCTCACACCCTGCATCGTGTCGTTGCAATCTCCTGCGCCCTGCGCGCGGGCGACCAGTTCCGGGTTTGGACGCTGGGCCGAGACAACGAACCGGAAAAGGACATCATCCAGCGCTTTTTCGACGGCATCGAAAAATACACGCCGCAACTGGTTTCCTGGAACGGCGGCGGCTTCGACCTGCCCGTTCTGCACTACCGCGGGCTCATGCACAGTGTCACCGCGCCGCGCTACTGGGATCAGGGCGAGGATGACAAGGAATTCAAGTGGAACAATTACATCAGCCGCTATCACGCGCGCCATCTGGATTTGATGGACCTGCTGGCCATGTACCAGCCGCGCGCAAACGCGCCGCTCGACCAGTTGGCAAAACTCTGCGGCTTTCCCGGCAAGATGGGCATGAATGGCAGCCAGGTGTGGGATGCGTTGCAGGCGGGCAAGCTGGCTGAAATCTGCGACTACTGCGAAACCGACGTGGTCAACACCCACCTGCTCTATTTGCGCTTTCAACACATGCGCGGCGCCCTCACCACCGAGACGTATCACGAGGAAACCGCAAAGGTGCGCGCAGCCTTGCAGTCTTCTGATGGAGCTCATTGGCAGGAATTCCTCGCCGCCTGGAAAGAATAAGCATGGCGGTATTCATCGATGCCCTCGACCACGAAGGCCATGGCATCTGCCGGGTCGACGGCAAGGTCACCTTTGTCGATGGCGCACTGCCGGGTGAATTGGCGGAAATTTCCGTCTTTCGCAAACACCCCAAATACGACAGCGCCAACGCCACCAGAATCCTCAAATCCAGCAGCCAGCGCGCCGCGCCCAAATGCGCGCACTACGGACGCTGTGGCGGCTGTGCCCTGCAGCACCTGGAAGTCAGCGCGCAGGTCGCCGCCAAGCAGCGCATCCTCGAAGAAAATATCCAGCGCATTGGCAAGGTCAAACCCGAACTCATCCTGCCTGCGCTGTATGGCCCCACCTGGGCTTACCGCCACCGCGCGCGATTTTCAGTCAAACGCGTGGACAAGAAAGGCGGCGCGCTGGTCGGCTTCCACGAAAAGAAATCCTGGTTCATCGCCGACATGCACATCTGCGAAGTGCTGGCCCCGCATGTGCAGAAGATTTTCATGCCGCTGCGGCAACTGATTCCGCAACTTTCCAATTCCGATCGCGTGCCGCAGGTCGAACTGGCCGTGGGCGAAACCTCAACCGTGCTGGTGTTCCGACTGCTGACACCGTGGAACGAACAGGATCGCGAGATCGTTGCCCGATTTGCCGACGAATACAACGTTCACATCTGGGTGCAACCCAAGGGGCCCGATACCGCCGTGCCTTTCTACCCGGAAGACAGCGGCCTGCTGCAATACAGCCTGCCGGAATTTAACATCGTGCACCCCTTCCGCCCCACCGAGTTCACCCAGGTCAACCCGCACATCAACCGCATCCTTGTGCATCGCGCGGTGCAATTGCTCGACCCGAAACCGCATGAACGCATCGCTGACTTCTTCTGCGGGCTGGGCAATTTCACCTTGCCCATTTCACGTTCAGGCGCGAAAGTTGTCGGCATCGAAGGCAGCAAGACCCTGATCGCGCGTGCGCAGGAAAATGCCAGATTGAATGGCCTGAGCAAGAAAGTTGAATATGCCGTCGACAACCTGTTCGAGATGACACCGGAGAAATATGCCGCGCTCGGCCATTTCGACAAGCTGCTGATTGACCCTCCGCGCGACGGCGCCATGGAACTGGTGAAGTCACTCCCCCAGGACAACCCGCCCCGCCGCATCGTTTACGTCTCCTGCAACCCCGCCACCCTGGCCCGCGACACCGAAGTGCTCTGCCACGTCAAAGGCTACACCCTCATGGCCGCCGGCGTCGCCAACATGTTCCCGCACACCGCGCATGTGGAATCGATCGCGGTATTTGAGCGCTAACGCAAACATGGATTCAATCTCAACTCAAGATTGCCGGCTGAGCTGGCAGGGAACAGTCTGCGATGAGTAGATTAGTATAGGGAAAACAAAAGGGCGGTTCGACTGGCAGCTTCTGGCCGTTTGCAGACCAATTATCCACCCCTCAACACCTTGATCTGAAACAGCGTATTGCGCTCGTCTTCCTCCAGCGCCTGCTTGATGTGTGACACGGTGGCGCGATAGCGCGGGATGATGTTGTACTTGAGGGCGTTGACGCGCTTTTGGGTCTTGCGCTGTTCCAGCACGAATCTTCTCAGCGCGTTTTCGGCTTCGCCAAGCTGTGCAAGAAATGCGATGAGTTCGGTCATGCGGGCGCGGGCTTCGTCGAAGCTGGGGTCGGTCCACATCAATCCCACGGGTTGCAGGGGCAGGGTCCTGGCGCGCACGGAAGGATATTCCACGCCGACGGAAGAGCGCGGGATGATGTCGACTTCCACCGAGCAATCCAGCCCCAGGCTGGCCTGCCGCAGCATCTGGCTGCCCATGCGCAGTTCGCAGATGGCCAGCCAGCGGTAGGCCTCCTGCAGGCGTGCTTCGGCTTCCTTGCGCAGGCGGCGGTATTCCTTGAGCCGGTCCTGCACCACGCGGGTCAGCAGTTCGCGCTTTTTCTCCAGCATGTCGTGGCCCTGAGTCAGGAACTTGACCTGCCGGTTGAGTTGCAGCAGGGCGTTGCGTGTGGGCGGAACCTTGAGGCGTTTCATGCTGAAAACATCTCGCATGAAAACAAGAGAAATCTCCCCCAACCCCCCTTTATAGCTCCGGCCACTTCGCTTAACCTTCGCAACGCGAAGGTTAGCCTGCACTGAAGCTGCGCTTTCAAGGGAGGCTTATTACTACTGGATCGCCACGGCGCGGTGCGCCTCGCGATGACAAGCACGGGCATGGCAGTGTGTCTGAATTTCCCCGTGCCTCTGTGTCTCTGTAGTTGAATGTTTTTCATTGCGTGCTGACCGCGGGCCGGTAGCGCGCATCGAGGTCTTTTTCCGACAGGCGCGTGAGCACTTCGCGCGGCAGCAGCGACAGCACTTCCCAGGCGAGGTCGAGTGTATCGAAAATGCTGCGGTCTTCGGTTTCGCCCTGACCGACAAAGCGGGTTTCGAATGCCTGGGCAAATTGCAGATAGCGGTTGTCTTCTTCCGAGAGCTCCTCCGCGCCGATGATGGCGGCGAGGCTGCGCACTTCCTGCGCCTTGGCGTAGGAGGCAAACAACTGGCTGGCCACGCGCGCGTGGTCCTCGCGCGTCATGCCTTCGCCGATACCGTCCTTCATCAGACGTGACAATGAAGGCAACACGGCCACGGGCGGCTGGATACCGGCTGCGGCCAGTTCGCGCGACAGCACGATCTGGCCTTCGGTGATGTAGCCGGTGAGATCGGGAACGGGGTGGGTGATGTCGTCCGAGGGCATGGACACCACCGGAATCAGCGTGATGGAGCCTTCTTTTCCGCGAATGCGGCCGGCGCGTTCATAGATTTCCGCCAGGTCGGAATAGAGATACCCCGGAAAGCCCTTGCGCGAAGGCACGTCGCCCTTGGCGGTGGCAATTTCTCTTAAAGCCTCGGCGTAATACGTCATGTCGGTCATGACCACGAGCACATGCTTGTCCAGGTCGAAGGCCAGGTATTCCGCGCAGGTAAGCGCCACGCGCGGCAGGATCAAACGCTCGATGGGCGGATCGTCAGCCAGATTGATGAATGTGACGACCTGGCCCAGCACGCCGCTTTGCTCGAAACTTTCCTCGAAGTATCGCGCATCGCTGTGGGAAACGCCCATGGCGGCGAAGACGAGGGCGAATTCCTGATTGGTCGCAGCGACATCGGTCGTGGCCTCACGATGCAGTAGCCTGGCCTGCCGCACGATCTGCGCGGCCAGCCGGTTGTGCGGCAGGCCCGAACCGGAAAAGATCGGCAGCTTTTGACCTCGCACCAGCGTGTTCATGCCGTCGATGGTCGAGATGCCGGTCTGGATGAATTCGCGCGGGTAGGCCCGCGCGGCGGGATTGATCGAGGCGCCGTTGACGTTGCGCGACAGGCGCGACACGATGGGCGGGCGGCCGTCGCGCGGCTGGCCGACGCCATTGAACACGCGGCCCATCATTTCGGGCGCCAGCGTCAATTCAAACGGCTGATCGAGAAAGCGTACCCAGGTGCGTTCCAGATCGAGGTTGTCCGTTCCTTCAAGCACCTGGATCAGCACCAGTTCCCCGGATGTGCGGATGACTTGCCCACTGCGGCGCTTGCCGAGATGATCGAGCACGGCCACACGGTCGCCCAGCGCCACATCGGGCGTATTGCGCATGGCAAGAAGGCCACCGCGCGCCCACGCTGCCGTGCGGTATTCAAGCGCTTTCATGGCGTACCTGTCCCCATCGATATCTGCGCCCTGAATTCATCTTCCGCCTGATCCTTGCTCGCGGATGGGCTGGCATACTCCGCCCGCAGCGCATCGAAGACAGGCACAATCTTCACGGCTTCCTGTTCCAGCGACTTCATCTCATCGCTGGAAAATGTGATCTTCCAGCGCCGCGCTTCGGCCAGCAGCGGCAGCCGAAGCAATTCGCGAACGGGCATGCCGAGGGTCAACATGTCCGCGCCGCGCGCATGGATATCGAGCATCAGTTTCAGCAACATGAATTGTTTCTGCGGCGAGCAGAAACTGTCCTTGGGTTCCAGCGCGCTTTGCTGCAACAGGCCTTCGCGGATCAGTTTGGCGGATTCCAGCGTCCAGCGCTGCTGGCCGGACAACGCTTCGACACCCACCAGATTGACGATGCGATTCAGTTCTTCCGCTTCGGTCAGCAAACGCAGCGCCCTGTTGCGCAGCAGCAGCCAGTCTTCGTCGACATTTTCGTGCCACCAGCGCGCAGCCGTATCCACGAACAGCGAGAAACTCTCCAGCCAGTCCACCGCCGGGTAATGGCGCGCATCGGCCAGGTCTTTAGAAAGCGCCCAGAAGGTTTGAATGATGTCCTTGGTATGGCTGGTGACGGGTTCGGAAAAATCGCCCCCGGGGGGCGAAACCGCGCCGATCAGCGTGACGGAACCATGATCGCCGTTCAGTGTTTCCACACGTCCGGCGCGCTCATAGAAAGCGGCCAGCGTGGAACCGAGATAAGCCGGGTAGCCTTCTTCCACCGGCATCTGGCCCAGCCGGCCTGCAACTTCGCGCAAGGCTTCGGCCCATCGGCTGGTGGAGTCCGCGACCATGACCACGTCCAGTCCCTGGTCGCGGAAATATTCGGCGATGGTCATGCCCACATACACCGACACTTCGCGCGCCACCACCGGCATATTGGAAGTATTGGCCACCAGCAGCGTGCGTTCCATGAGCGGACGGCCGGATCGCGGGTCGGTCAGTTTGGGAAAGCTGTCCAGCACGTCGGTCAATTCGTTACCGCGTTCGCCGCAACCCACGTAGATGACAATGTGTGCATCCGACCAGCGTGCAATCTGTTGCTGCAAAACCGTCTTGCCCGCGCCAAATGGCCCCGGTATCGCGCCCTTCCCGCCCTTCAGCAATGGGAAAAAGGTATCCATGATGCGCTGGCCTGTAATCAGGGGCTGAATGGCATGGTCGCGTCCCTGAAACGGCCTGGGCTTACGTACGGGCCAATAACTGGCCAGCCGCAGTTTGTGAATCTGACCCTGCGCATCACGCACACGTGCAATCACGTCATCCACGGTGTAATCGCCAGCCTGCACCAAATCAATCAGTTCTCCTGAGATGCCGGGCGGGATCAGGATACGGTGGGCCATGCTCGGGTTTTCCGGTACGCTGCCCAGAATGGCCCCGCCCTTGATCTGTTCGCCGATGTGCAGGTTTTCCGCCGGCGCAAACGCCCAGCGTTTGTCGCGCGCCAGCGCGGGAATCATCAGGCCTCGCTCGATGCGCTCACCGGTCAGGGCCAGCATCGCTTCCAGCGGCCGCTGGAGGCCATCAAATATCCCGCCCAGCAGGCCGGGACCGAGTTCAACCGACAATGGCTGGCCCATGGCAACCGCGGGTTCGCCCGGCCGCAGGCCTTCGGTGTTTTCATACACCTGCACCACGGCACAGTCTTCATCGCGGGCAATGACCTCGCCCATCAAACCCAGCGCGCCCAGCTTCACCTGTTCGCCGGTGCGCGCGGCAGGCAGGCGCGCTGTGACGATGGGGCCCTGTATGTCGAGGATGGTGCCTGCGTTGCTCATGTCGCTGCCGATTCATTCTCATGTGTTGACGGGAACAGCTTGTCCATGACCGTGCCAAGCAATTCGTTTTCCATCCGGTCAAGCCGCCCTTCAAACGTATTGTCGAAGCGCTGGCTGCCGTCTTCATTGCTCACACGCATGCCGCCGTGGGTGTGATCGGACAAAGCCGCCAGTTCAACCTGGCGCCCAGGCACAGACTGTTTCACCAATGCCTCCCAGTCCGGCCGTATCCACTCAATGTCGCGCGGACTTAATTCCGCTATCAGTTTTCCATTGGGAATGGCCCGCGCCGCTTCAGCCAGGTAACGCACCAGCACATTGCGATACCGGTCGGGCTCATTCGCGATTTTCTGCAACCTCGTCCGCACTTCAGCCAGCACGCCCAGCGTCAGCGCCCAGCGCAAGCGGTCAATCTCGGCATCAATGCGCAGCCTCGCAGTCTGCATGATCTGGCGGCAGAGATGTTCCGCTTCCAGCTGGAAACGCAGTTCTTCGCCATCTTCAAGCTGCCGCAATCTGACCTGCACGTCTCGGATGATTTGTTCGCTGGTCTGGCGTCCCTTTTCCAGATGCCGCTCCGCCAGGTCCATGGCTTGCGCCTGGAGCAGACCTTCGAGTTTTTCCGTATGCTGGCTCATCCTGCCTCGCTTTGTCCGGCCAGGCCAACCAGGCGGTCCACTTCGGGATGGTAATCTCCGGCGCGCGCCAGCGACGGAACCTGCATGACCACCACCCGCCCGCCTTCTGATTGCACGCGATGCAGCCACGTGCCCGGATTGTTCAGCAGTTCCGCCTCGACCAGCACCAGCGCCTTTTCCTTGGCGGTGACCAGCGACTTGAGCAATGTTTCAAGTTGGCCTGGAGTTGCGTTGGACATGACTTCGATGCCTGCCAGCCTGAAGCCGTCCATCAATGCAGCCGATCCCGCCGCGATGATGCGCGTTGCAGAGGAAGCCACTAGATTTTCCCGAGCAGCAGGATGGACATCACCAGGCCGTAAATCGCAATGCCTTCTGCCAGACCAAGATAGATCAGCGTGCGGCCGAACATTTCCGGTTTTTCCGCAACCACCGCCAGCGCAGCGGAACCGACTGGCCCGAGCGCCAGTGCAGCGCCAATCGCAGCCAGTCCGGTTGGCAGTCCAATGCCGATTATAGCCAGACCCATACCCAGGGTTACTTCGCTCTTGGCTGCAATAGCCGTCGTTTCCGCCATGACTTCCTGCGCGCCCAATGCCAGCAGGCCGACAAAAGCCAGTCCGAAAACGGCAAAATTTCCCATCAGCCAGCCGCGCGCACGCGGCGGCGAAACAACCCGCTTGCCTGGGGACAGCTCCAGATATACTCCAAGCGCGATCAGGCTGACGATGCTCAGTGTCATGATGCCTGCAATAAAAATCATGTTGTTCTCCATTCAAGTTTTACTGTGTTGATTATGGCGCAGTTGGGATTCATTTTTTCCTTGCAGCACCAGCGGCTCGAATGCGCGGCCGCTTCCACTGAAGAAGCGTGAAAATCCCTCATAGTATTCCAGACGCAAAACCTGTATGGCGACAATCGCACCTTCCAGCACGAGTATGACGAGATTGCCAATCACGATCGTGATCGTGCGCCCGGTCGTACCAAAGCTGTCGGCAATAGTGAACACGGCGAGTGCAAGCGCCACATGATTGATCGAGAAGGCGGCAACGCGCATGAATGACAGGGTATTGGAAAAGAATCCGATCACGGATTCAAAACTTTCGATGATGACCGTCAACAAGCGTTCGGCAAACCCGCCCTGTATCTCCAGCCAGTTCCAGATAATGATGGCACCCAAACCTGCGATTGAAGCCAAGGCGGCAGCCTGGCCGTACTGGCCTTGCGTAGCCAGTTGATAAACGCCGATGGCAGCACCCAGGTACAGCACCAGTCCCGCCAGTCCACCCGCATCGAACAAGGCCTTGGGCAGGTTGCCTGAAACCAGGCGGTTGTAGATGGTCAGCAACTGGGTAACGGAAATGAAGCCAACGCCCCATAATATCGCAGCCATGAGCATGCGCACCGGGTCGTGCAGCGGCGATACCCACATCGGCTTGATCACTGTTTCAAATCCAAACAGGCTGCCGTAGGCAAAACCGAAGGTGGTTGCGGACAATCCCGCAATCACAAACAGGCTGCGAAAACGCCGGGCCTTGCCGCGCAGCAGCAAGCCGCCGAGAGCGATCACCAGCCCCTGGCCGATATCGCCGAACATCATGCCGAACATAAGCGCGAAGGACACGGCGAACAGCCAGGTAGGGTCGAATTCTCCATAGCGGGGAATACCGTAGTTACGGACAAGATCTGCGAAGGGTCCAAGCCAGTCCGGATAGCGCACGGCGGATGGCACGATGTCGCGTTCGGCTGGAAATGGCGGCCGCAGTTGCAGAACATAGCGATCCGCCATCCTCGAATCGAGCGCCTTGCGCATGCGGTCGACATCACGCAACGGAATCCATCCGGCAATCAGGGCAAGCCCGCCACGCGCACGAAGGGTTTCGGATGAAATCCGCACGTAAGGCTCGGCCAACGCCATACCCCGCCTGATTTCGCGCAACTTTTCGTCGACATCACCCAGCTTGGCTCGGTGACGCGCATCGCAGGTGTACCCTTCCTGCCGCAGATGATCCGACTGCTTTTCGAGCCCTTCCCTGGCCATGTCCGGGTGTGCCAGCAGCTCGGGCTCAAGCGTGATTTCCTGCCAGCCCGCGGCATCCAGCGCGCCACGGATTTCCGTATTCCTGCCTATCGGGCCGGCTGCCACGGCATAAGCCCTTCCTTGATGGGTGTCAAAAATCTCCAGCAGGAAACCGGACAGCTCCAGGGCTTCTCTCAGACGCGCCAGATTGGCTTCGGGTACGGTACCGATACGGGTCTGCAAAAAGCGTTTGGGTCGCGCCAGCCATGACAGATCAATATCAAGCACCTTGAAATGCGCCACCGAATTGAGCAGGTTTGTATTTCGTTCAAGCGCTTCGGCAATTCGCCGCTTTTCCTCCTCGCAATTCGAGGCGGTGTTCCACAACTCTCCAAGCCAGACATTCCATTCGGTCAGTTGATCGAGCGTGGGCGCATCGGGGCCAGCCGGCAGGTTGCGCATATCCTCATATTCAGTGTGCCGCTCACTTAAAGGCGCGGGACCGAAGTGATCCAGAATTTTATTCAGCCGCGCGTGCGCTTCCGAAAAGACCTCCATATACCGGTCGCCAGGCGTTTCGGGCAGATCGCGCTCCCATGCCTGGCTTTTTTCCGGCGTGAAGATGCCGTAAGTCGCCAGCAAAAGCGCTGCCTGGGGTGCATCGCTTTTCAGCACCCAGAGCGTGGCATGTTGCATGCGCAAGGGTTTGAACATCAAAGAGCCCCTTGAAGCAGGGTCTGTTCACCGGAAGTGAGAGTTCCATCCAGCCCCAAAGCCTGCCTGATAATCTGCGTATCCAGTCCCAGGCTCCAGCCCTTGAGAGCGGCACGCACCCGCCGCAGATCGCGGTCACGCAGCATCAAGTAAGCAAAGGCACGCGAGAATGCCGGGGTGGATGAACGCAGCACGGAATGCGCGCGCTCCGCGAACCGGGCTTCCAGAATGCCCGCTACATGATTCACGCCATGAGCGTCTTCCAGCCAGTTATGATAGGGCTGTGGCAGCCTCTCCAGCATGTCCTCCATCCGGTCAAGAACTGAAAGGTCCTTGAGCACGCCTGACGACAGAGGATAGTGGCTTGGAATCAGCAGGTAATACACTTGCGCCGGCGGCAGCTTGTAAGTGAAGCGGAAACGAAGCAGCCAGGTCAGGTTGATGCGGTCGATATGCAATTCCATGATTTTCCGGAAGCTTGTGCCGAGCGTGTCTTCCAGCGGCCGCGCACGTTCCACCAGGCCGTGGTAGTAGCGGCGATCCAGCGCGGCGTCGAGGTCGAACAGGCGGGGCTGCGCTTCGAATGCCCGCCGTGCAAAACGCACCATGTCCGCATAGGGTGTGGTCTCAAGTCGCCTCAAAAGCTCATCAATATCCTCGGTTTGAAGCAGCTCTTCGACAGGCAGCGAGGTGAGGAAGCCCATGTCGCTGAGTTCCTGACGCACCATCGCCACAGGAGCTTTCGACAGTTTCCCCCGGATAATGGCCTTGAGATTGGTGATTTCGAAACGCAGCGCCCAGTATTGCAGGAAGTTGCGCGCGTCACCCGCTGCGCGCATCAGGATCAGGATATCCGCCAGTTGCGCACGAATAATCGATTGTTCCAGATAACGGCCGGACTCCAGATCCCCAATAAGCTGGGACAGTCCCGCGCGTTCGAGTAGAGCGGTTCGTTCATCAGCCGAGCCTTCGGCCAGAACCTGAAGTTCGTCCTCCCGCAGCAATCGCGAAGCCATCAGGCTGACCCGGGCATTCAGATAGTTGTCCATTGTCGCGTTTACTGGCGAATTTCGGTCTACGCTCAGCCTTCTCCCAGAATCAGTTTGAGCGCCCCCTGGACAGCGGCTTCCTCATTGCCAGCGGCATTATTTCTCAACTGGCGCTGCCGGGCCGAAGCCAGATCCTCAAGCTCCGCGATGCGCCTGCGCGCGCCATCTTCGGCGGTCGCCAGGAAGGGCTTGCGCCGCGCCTCAACCTGTTTGTCGAATTCAAGCTGCATGGCCCTTGCGCGATCCAATGCTTCCTGAATCATTCGTTTGCGCTCCGCATCGGCCTGTTCCACCCTGCTTTCTGCCTGTTTCTCGGCGTTCAACAGACGCTTGAGTACATCTTCCATATGCGGTGCGGCCTTATCCCAGCAAAGGAAGCATCATGCCCAGGCCGGCCATTGAAATCACGCCCCCGGTTACCCTGAGAATGACCTGCCGGAACTTCATCCCGGCAAGCACGCCAGCGCCATGCAACAGCGCAGTCGCCGCGATCATGCCAAAGCCATAGCCCCAGGGCGAAGCAGCCAGCGGCATTTCCACACCATGCGCGACGCCATGAAACAACGCAAAGAACCCTACTGTTACACAGGCAACATGCAGGGACCAGCGCGATTGCAGCGCAATCAGCAATCCGAACGCCATCACCGACAACACGATTCCCATCTCCATCCCTGGCAGCGCTACACCGCTTACCCCCATGACGCCACCCAGCGCCATGATGCTCACGAACGTGGCCGGCAACAGCCATAGCGCCCGCCCGCCTTTCTGCGCTGCCCACAAACCCACGGCCACCATCGCCAGCAGATGATCCAGTCCGCCAAATGGATGCGACAGGCCAGCAACCAAACCTGCGCCATGTGCATGAGCACCTTGCCCGTGGGCAAGTGCAGCAGGGGCAGCCAGCAATAAAAACAGGGCGACCATTATTTTTTTCAACATTTCATTCCTTTCCATTTCAAATGGCTCTGGAGATTTGCAAACTCAATTATTCCGCAGGGATGGGTTGATTCGGCTTCACGCCATATTTCCGCCTTCTTGCCCGGCCCCACCAGCAACCGCCGCCTGTGATCGTTTCTTCCACACGTTGCACCGTGACTGCCCATGGAACACCTTTCCTTGCTCGAGTGCAGATTGGGCAGCCAAACTCACAATATTCGGCGTCATTCGGATGAAGGATTGGCATTTTCCAGCCGCCCCATGCGTAAGTTCTGGGCACTGGTTTCATGGCTCGCCTCCTTTCCAATATGCCAGGAGAAAACGCTCCTATCTCACTTTCACTTTAATCAATTCTTCGCCGTTTGGATCGGTTACATGCACCGCGCAGGCGATGCAGGGATCAAAACTATGGATGGTGCGAAGGATTTCGATAGGCTGTTTGGGATCATGCAGCACATGGTTATGCTGAAGCGCGGCTTCATAGGCGCCCGGTTGGCCCGAAGCATCGCGCGGGCCGGCATTCCAGGTGGAAGGCACCACCGCCTGGTAATTGGCGATCTTGCCGTCCTCGATGACAATCCAGTGAGACAGCCCCCCACGTGGCGCTTCCATCAGACCCACGCCTTTCATTGATTTGGGCCAGGTTGAGGGATCCCAGTATGTTTCGTTGAAGGTCCGCACATCACCCGCCTTGATGTTGGCAATAAGCTCGTCATACCAGCCTTGCATGGCATCAGCCAGAATCTTTGTCTCCAGGGTGCGGGCCGCGGTACGGCCAAGTGTGGAGAACAGCGCCTCAACGGGTACGTCAAGGGTCTTCAGCGTGTAGCCCACCAACTCCTTGGCCTGGGCATTGCCGCTGGCATAAAGCATCAGTACGCGAGCAAGCGGGCCGACCTCCATGGCCTTGCCTTTCCAGCGCGGCGACTTGAGCCAGGAGTATTTCTGATCAACATCCAGATGCTCGTAGGGTGGCTTGGGGCCCGTGTAGTTGAGTTCGGTCTCGCCCTTGAACGGGTGCAGGCCTTGGGCATCTCCAGCGCCGTATTTGTACCAGGAGTGGCTGACAAATTCCTGGATCTCGCTGTCCGCATCAAGATCGATGGAGTGAATGGTGGAGAGATCGCGGTTGAGAATGACGCCGCGCGGAATGAAATAGGAACTGGTGTCCCAAAAATTTTTTGAAGGCAAGTCGCCAAATGACAGGAAGTTGCCCAGACCCTCGCCCTGTGCGCTCCAGTCCTTGTAAAAGCCGGCGATTGCAAGGGTGTCGGGCACATAAACCTGATCGACAAAATCGCGCATCTGCCGGATGACATTCTGCACGGTTTGCAGGCCTATCATGTTGAGGGCGGTGGCATCCTGGCCTCCGCCAGTGGTATGCACCGAGATGGCAGAAGGCACGCCCCCCACCACGAAATTTGGATGAGGGTTCTTGCCGCCGAAAATGGCGTGCAGTTTGACCACTTCGCGCTGCCAGGCCAAGGCTTCGAGGTAATGGGCTACGGCCATCAGGTTGGCTTCCGGTGGCAGCTTGTAGGCGGGGTGGCCCCAGTAGGCATTGGCGAAAATGCCGAGTTGCCCCTGTTCAACAAAGGTTTTCACCTTTTTCTGCACATCGGAAAAATAACCCGGCGAAGACTTGGGGTAACTCGACAACGATTGCGCCAGTGTCGAGGTGGCCGCCGGGTCTGCCTTTAACGCGGACACCACATCGACCCAGTCGAGCGCATGCAGGTGATAAAAATGCATCACATGGTCATGCACAAACTGCGCTGCGATCATCAGATTCCGGATCAACTCCGCATTCTTCGGGATGCTGTAATCGGGGATGGCGCGGTGCATGGCATCTTCCACCGAACGCACCGATGCAATGCCGTGCACAAGTGTGCATACGCCGCAGATGCGTTGCGCGAACGCCCAGGCATCTCGAGGATCGCGGCCGCGCAGGATGATCTCGATGCCGCGCACCATGGTTCCGGCGGAATAGGCATTGGTAATTTTTCCTCCCGCGTCGGTTTCTGCCTCGATACGCAGATGTCCTTCGATGCGGGTAATGGGGTCGACAACAACGCGTTGTGCTGTGGTCATGGCCGTGTTCCTTGATTATTCAAAAACGCTTCGAGGATGCGGTATTGCTCCCCGGCTTCATTGTTATCTGTGCCTTCACCGGTAGCGACGGTTTCGCAGGTACGTGCCATGCGAGCAGACATGGCTGCATCCCACGCCAGATTTCCGCCTTCGCCAGCAGGACGGACGCAGGCCACGGCGGCCTTGGCGACGAAGTGTCCGGCCTGTGCCGTCCAGTCGGTTTCCCTGCCGCACTTCGTGAAGCTTTCAACCCGCGCAGTATTGGCAATCTGACAGGCACTTGCCAGTTCTGCCTCCATGACACCCTTGCGTTGACTCATTTCGATGGCATTTTTCAGACGTGCATCATTGGAGAGGGGAAATACGCGCATCACGAAAAGAGCGGCCACATGGCGCTGGTCCGCGATGGGCAGTGCATCCAGTTTTGCCTTGAAATCCTTGTCGTTGTTCAGCATGTCATCAGCTTCCTTCAGGTTTTTGCCGTTCCGGAAGATGCTCGGCAATCATCTCGGTCAGCCCCACCACCGGGATATCCATCTGGTAGTGCTCAAGTCCTTCTTCCAGCACGATGCGGCAGTTGGCGCAGGCCGTCACCAGGCGGTCTGGCTTGACTGCTTCCAGTTGGGATTTCTTTTTCCTGAACGCTTCCAGACGCAATTCCTCGCCTTCCTCGATGGCGGATGCGCCGCCGCCGCCTCCACAGCACCAGTTCATGAAGCCCGAATCTGGCATCTCGACAAAATTCTTCGCTATCTGGTTGATCAGTTTGCGCGGCTGCTGGACCACTCCGCCACGCCGCACCAGTTGGCAGGGATCATGGAAAGTCAGCTTGTCGGTTTCAAAGCCTTCGGTCTTCAGCAGATTTTTTTCCTGGAACTCGGCCAGCACTTCAAGGATATGCTTGACTTCGAACGTGAACGGACGGCCGACCAGATTGGCACCTTCCCAGCGCAGGGCGGTATAGGCATGGCCACACTCAGGACTGATTACGGTCTTGACCTTGAGTTTTTCCGCGCCGTCGACGATGCGTGAAACAATGACCTTGGCCAGGTCCGAATTGCCAATCTGGATGCCGGCGTTGGTCGCCTCGAATGCGGTGGAACAGAGCGTCCAGGTTTTTCCGGCCTGATGCATGATCCTGGCGATCGCACCGAGATACTCGGGAAAGTTGATGATTTCCATCGAGGACAGCATCACCATGTATTCAGCGCCCTCGGCATCGAGCGGGATCGTCAGGCCGGTATCCGCTTCCACATGCTTCATTTGCGCCTGCACGGCAGGCAATTTCACGCCCATGGGACTGCCGATGCTGACAGTCCGATTGACCGCGCCCTTGATACCCTCGGGTGCATGTCCGGCAGCCGACATGCCCTCGCGGAACTTGCGCACCATGTAAACAATATCGTTACCCACCGGGCAAACGGCCGAGCAGCGGGCACACAGGGTACAGCTGTTGTAAACCAGTTCCTGCCATTCATCCAGTTCGGCGTCAGTCACCGGTTTGGAAAGCCCCGCCATTTTCTTAAGTCGCCCAAGCAGGGTGTATTCCTGCTCGTAAATGCGGCGCAGGGGTTCAAGCTTGTGGATGGGCGTGTACTTCGGATCGCCGGTTTCCGTATAGAACAGACAGGCTTCCGCACACAGGCCGCAGTGCACGCAACTGTTGAAGTAGCTCGCAATCGGCGCGTCGATGACTTCCTTGAGGACGCGGACGCCTTTTTCGAGAGAGGCACTCATACCGGCACTCCTTTATGTCCATTGACCTTGCCGTTGTACCAGCGTGAGCCGAACAGCGTGAACACATGGAACAGCTTGGTGAATGGCAGCACCACCAGCAGGAGTTCCACGCTCAGGATATGCAAGGCCAGCATGGTGGTATAGGGCAGCAGCAGATGCTGCACCGCCATCCAGCCAGTGAGTACTGGCAGGAACGTCACCGTCCAGGTGAACCAGTCTTCGAACGTGCTGAGAAAACGCTTGACCGGCTTGTTGATGCGATCAACCAGCACCACCACCATTGCCGCCATCGTCACGACTGCCATCAAATCAATGAACTGGGAAGGCAGCGCCGGCCACGACAGGCCGGTGAGGTTCTTGATAAGAAGGATATGCGGCGCAAACAGAAACACCACGATGGCCAAACCAATATGGAAAACATAGCCGCCGATATAACTAACGGGTGAACGCTTGAGCATGCCGGGTGGCGGCAATGAACGACGGAATATGGTGTGAAAGCCGGAAGCGCCGGAGGCATGCCGTGGCGCGGATAAATCCTGCTTGCGGCCTAGCGAGTAGATCTCAAACAGGCGCCACAGAACGCCCAGCAGAAAAATACCCACTGCGATATTGAGACCGGTTCCACGCACCCAGGTCAGGAATTGCAGTTCATTCATTTTTCCAGATCCTCCAGCTTTGTGGTTTCATGCGCCGATTTTGCCGCGCCCTTTTTGGCCCGGTTGGCAAAGCTGATTGCCACGCCAACCGCAGCGCCCGCCACCGCAGCGGTAGCCGCCATCTTCAGCGGATCGGCCGGCATCGACAGCGCCTTGTAAAAACCGCCCGCATCCCAGAAATCCGGCTCCGAACAACCAATACAGCCATGGCCGGATTCAATCGGGAAGGATGTCGAATCATTCCATTTGGTGGTCGCGCAGGCATTGTAAGTAACAGGCCCCTTGCACCCCAATTCGAACAGACACCAACCCTGGCGAGCGCCTTCATCATCAAAGGTCTTGGCAAACTTGCCCTGGTCATAGAAAGGACGGCGATAGCAGCGGTCATGAATGGTTTCACCATATACCGCCTTCGGCCGCCCTAGTTTGTCGAGTTCGGGCAGGGTGCCGAAAGTAAGGAATTGCGCCAGGACGCCGGTAATGACGACAGGAATGGGCGGGCAGCCCGGAATGTTGACAATGGGTTTGTCCTTGATGATGTCGGAAACGGCAACCGCCCCGGTTGGATTGGGGTTGGCTTTTGGTATGCCGCCAAATGAAGCGCAGGACCCCAGCGCAATGATGGCGGCGGCGCCTTTGGCCGCTTCCTTCAGGCTCTCAAGATTGCTGCGCCCGGCGATGCAGGAATACGCGCCATCAAGCCCGGTCGCCACCGAGCCATCGATGATCAGCACATACTTGCCGTAGTTTTCCTTCATGGCGGCGTGCAGTGCTTCTTCCGCCTGATGCCCCGCAGCAGCCATCAAGGTTTCCTGGTAATCGAGCGAGATCATGTCGAAAATCATGCCCTCGATACTGGGCGAATGAGAACGCGTGATGGATTCGGTGCAACCCGTGCATTCCTGGAAAGGCAGCCAGATCACTGATGGTCGCTTCGCCTTGCCCAGCGCCTCCGCCATTGCATAAGCCGCACTGGGCGGCAAAGCCATCAGCGAGGCCAGCGAGGCGCAGTATTTGATGAAGGTGCGCCGGGACATCCCGTTTTGTTCCATTTTTTCCTGCAACGTGTCGCTTCGTTCCATCTTCTAAACTCCCGCGGTTTTGGCCTTCAGGTTCAATAATAGACTTTCGTGTCCCTTTTTAACATCCCCGTTGTCTGGCCTGATGATGGCAGGCACAAACGCCACTTCGATCAGCTCGGCCACCACCCGGTCCCGGTCATCCCTATGCATCACTTTCCACACCCCGGGGTAGGCGGTTTCAGTCAAAACAGACCAACCGCCTGCCTCCAGCATGATTTCCACTTCGCCCCGGCCCAACTGTTTTTCCAGCCAAACTCGATCTGCTCCTGAAAGCGCAAGCCCACGCAGATCAATACTACCTTCAATTCCATCGTCCAGCAGGCGCTTCAGCATTCCGGCGATTTCAGTCAGAACAGCATCGGCCTGGCCGGTCAGCATCTCATCCGGAGATACGATGGATATGGGAATCTGATCAATGGACGGCATACCATTCCCTGAGCAGCGCCTCGATGCGATCGCAGGCTACCGGAATCGCGGATTGCACCTGTGGCGTTGGGAAATCGCCCCAATCCAGTTTTTGCGGCTGTATCGCCACCAGCGCACGCTTTTCAGGCCAATGGCCGGAAAGACAGGCTATGGACATCAGGTCATTCAGGCTCACTTCATGAACGCTGGATCGGCGGCTGCTCATCAGGAAGGCATCCATCTCCTCTCCCTCGAACACTCGCAAGGTGCCCGGCGCGGATTTAAGCTGCGCCGCATCCACCACAATCAGGGCATCCGCGTCTTCTATGGGAACTGCCAGGGTAAAACTCAGGGTCCCGCCATCCAGAATTTCAATCTCGTCCGAAGGCGGCAACAGTGTTTGCAAGTGCTGGGTGACGTGGACACCCACCCCCTCATCCGAAAGCAGGGTATTGCCGATACCAAGTACCAGTGTTTTCATCTGGCTAAGTTAACAACGGCTCAATGAAATAACAATGACAGGAATCAAAAATCATGACGCAGATCAATTTTTCTGGCTTAAAAACTGATACCTGTGGATTAAACATGGCGCTTAGCTATAAAGTGCTTATTTTCCCAAACCATTTTTCATGGAAAGGGACACCCTTGGAGCCATTCCATTCGTGGCCGTATTTTTCATGACAGGAATCAATTCATGTGCCTTGCCATCCCCATGCAGATCGAAAGCGTGACCGGCTTCACCGCGCGCTGCCAGGCCAAGGGCATATACCGGGACGTCAGCCTGTTCATGATGCAGGACGAGCTTCCCCAAGTCGGCGATTACGTCATGGTGCATGTCGGTTATGCCATACAGAAAGTCACCGAAGCGGACGCGCGCTCGGCCTGGGAACTGTATGATCAGATACTGGAAGAAACCGGCGACATTGGCTGCGCGACCTGACCATGCATGAACTGTCGATTGCCCAGGCGCTGGTGGAACAGGTGGCGCGTATCGCCGGTGAACAGCATGCGGAATACGCAACCCATATCCGTATCAGGATTGGCCCGCTTTCCGGAGTAGAGGCTGAATTGCTCGCCAGCGCATTTCCGCTCGCCGCCGCGGGCAGCCTGGCGGAACATGCCCGGCTGGACATCCTGCAAGCACCGGTCCGCGTCCGCTGCCAGACCTGCGGCGCGGAATCCGATGCCACGGCAAACCGGCTGTTATGCGGCGCCTGTGGCGACTGGCATACTCAGGTGATTTCGGGCGATGAACTGATCCTGGAAAGCGTGGAACTGGAAATGAGAGAGGCAAATGAAAGTGTGTGATACCTGTGGATGCAACCTCACACCCGGCAACCGGAAATTCGCCTACAAGCCGGTCGAACCCGGCGCCACGACGGTTTCCGTCCTGCAAAACCTGCTGAAAAAAAACGACGACCAGGCCGCGCACAACCGCGCGCATTTCGATGCGCGCGGCATTCTCGCCGTCAATCTGATGTCATCTCCTGGTTCGGGCAAGACGGCCTTGCTGGAAGCAACGATACGGGCACTGAAAAGTGAATTCGGCATTGCCGTGATCGAAGGCGATCTGGAAACCGAAAACGATGCCGAGCGCATCCGCGCGCAGGGCGTGCCCGCGCACCAGATTGTGACCGGTACCGCCTGCCATCTGGATGCACACCTGGTTCACGATGCGCTGCATCACATGAATCTGGATGGCATCGACATTCTGTTCATTGAAAACGTCGGCAACCTGGTATGCCCTGCCTCGTTCGACTTGGGGCAGCACGCCAATGTCACCCTGCTTTCAGTCACCGAAGGCGACGACAAGCCGGCCAAGTATCCGGTGATGTTCCGCGCGGCGGATGTGGTACTGATCACGAAAACCGATCTGCTGCCTTATCTGGATGACTTTGATCCCGTACGTTCTGAAATGCATGTACGCCATCTGGCCAATTCCGCGCCGGTCATGCGGCTTTCCGCCCGCAAGGATGCGGGAATGGAAGCATGGTTTGACTGGCTGCGCCAGCAGCTTGCCGCTCAGCGCGCTCGCGTAAATTCCGGCACCACTCGCCGCCCGGCCATTCAGGCTGAAGGCGCGCGGATGCATAGCTCCAATATCTGAAACGCATGGCCCTCATTTCCATCGATGAATTAAAGCCGCTGTCACCGCAGCCCAAGTATGCCCCGTTCGCGCTGGGTTTCCGGCCGTTTTTTCTGGGTGCGGGCATTTTTTCTGTTCTGCTAATCGGCCTTTGGCTCGCGTTCTATAAAGGCAACTTGCCGCTTGCGCTTTTCATACCGGCGGAACAGTGGCACGCACATGAAATGCTCTTCGGTTTTGCCGGTGCCGTCATCGCCGGCTTTCTGTTGACCGCGGTGCAGAACTGGACCGGCGTGCGCACGCCATCCGGCAAGCAGCTTGCCATGCTGTTTTTCCTCTGGCTGGCTGGACGGTTGACTTTCTTTATACCGGACTCGCCCTCCGAAATTTATGCCCTGATTGATGTTGCCATGTTCCCGGCCATCATGATCGCCATTGCCCGCCCAATCTTGCGAGCAAAACAAATCCGCAATGCTGGCTTCCCCGTCATACTGGCCATACTTACACTTTCCAATATGCTGGTGCATGCCCAATGGCTGGGCTACGCACAAACAGCCGCTACGGGATTCAAGCTTGCCATATACATGATCGTGCTGATGATGGTGGTCATGGGCGGCCGGGTCATCCCCAGTTTTACCGATGGCAAGCTGCGCACTCAGGCCAAACGCTGGAAGGCGGTGGAATGGCTGGCGCCTGTGACAACATTGGCCACGCTCGCCGCCATTCTCGTCCTGCCTGTTTCGCCTTTCACTGCGCTGATTGCAGCCGTAGCAGCTGCCGTTCATGCCATCCGGATTGCTGGCTGGTACACCCGCAAGTACTGGAGCATGCCCTTGCTGTGGGTGCTGCATCTTGGATATGGGTGGATTGTGACTGGTTTCGTTCTGACATCGCTTGCAGCGCTGCAAATCGTCGCGCCTTCGCTTGCACTGCATGCATTTACCGCAGGGGCTATCGGCACGCTGACCCTTGGCATGATGGCCCGCGTTTCACTGGGTCATACCGGGCGTATGCTGGAACCCGCGAAAATCGTCCATCTGGCCTTTGGCCTGATCACCCTGAGTGCTGCAATTCGTGTCTGCTGGCCGATCGTGATGCCAGGCTCATACTCCACTGCCATTCTCGTCAGCGGCTTGTTCTGGATGGCGGCATTTGCGATTTTCGTGTTGATCTACGCCCCCATCCTCATCCAGTCCCGGGTGGACGGAAAGCCCGGCTGAACCATGTCGGACACTTCAACCGATAACGCGCGCGCCTGGCTTGGAAAAATTCACGGGCTGAATATTGAAAAACCCTTGCGCATCATGAATGTGTGCGGCGGACACGAGCGTTCCATTACACATTCTGGCTTGCGTGGCGCGCTGCCCGGCTACATCGAACTGATTCCCGGTCCTGGCTGCCCGGTATGTGTATGTCCCGAGGAAGACATCTACCAGGCCATGCAGTTGGCCTTGCAGGACAAGGTTATTCTGGTGGCATTTGGCGACATGTTGCGCGTGCCCGTCAACGTCCCTAAAAATGAACCGCGTTCGCTGGTTGAAGCCCAGGCCGCCGGCGCCGATGTGCGTCCCATTGCCAGCCCGACTGAAGCGAAACTGATCGCCGAGCAAAACCCGGAAAGACACGTGGTGTTCTTCGCAGCCGGCTTCGAAACCACCACAGCCCCCGTCGCCGCGCTGTTGGCGGAAGGCATACCGGATAATCTGTTCATCCTTTTGTCCGGGCGTCTGACCTGGCCCGCGGTCGACATGCTGCTCGACTCTGGCACTCCGGGATTCGACGCCCTGGTCGCGCCTGGCCATGTTTCCACCATCATGGGGCCGGAAGAATGGCTTTTCGTGGTGGATCGGCATCATCTGCCTGCCGCCGTGGCGGGTTTCACCCCCGAATCGCTATTGGCTGCGTTTTATTCCGTTTTGCGGCAACTGCAAAGCGGCGAACGCTTTCTCGACAACTGCTATCCCGAAGTCGTCCACACAGGCGGAAACCTCACCGCCATCAGGCTGCTGAATGAAACGCTGGATGTCGTCGATGCAAACTGGCGTGGCATTGGCATCATCCCGCGCTCGGGTTATACGCTCAAACCGCAGTTTGCCCTGCACGATGCGCGTCTCCAGTTCCAGGATCACAACCATGCCGACTCTGATCACCCTGGCCGTCGCCGGGCAGGCCAGATGCCGCCGGGCTGCGACTGCGCGCAAGTCGTGCTGGGGAAAATCTATCCCAATCAATGCCGGCTGTTTGGTTCCGCCTGCACACCCCGCCATCCCATTGGCCCCTGCATGGTGTCCGACGAAGGCGCCTGCCGCATCTGGTGGTCAGGTGGCGTACGTGAACACGTGACAGCAACAGTCTCCGAATAATTGCGTTGTGTCTTCAAAACATGAACCAGTTAGTGCACGTCATTACCTGATTACCGGCCGGGTACAGGGAGTCGGCTACCGGCCCTTTGTTTACCGGCTGGCTCACCGGTTTAGATTGCACGGCTGGGTACGCAATGTCACGGGCAGCGTGGAAATTCATGCCGAGGGCAGCGAGAACAATCTCACGCGATTTTCCGAAGCGCTCATCCGCGAAGCGCCCGCCATTTCCCTGCCAGTGCTGACAAATATTGTTGACGTCGAACCAGTCCCTCACGGCGGCTTTACCGTCCTCGCCAGCATGCTGGGCGAAGCTAACATCCATGTTCCGCCGGACTATTTCGTTTGCGAGGATTGCCTGCGCGAGATGAATGACCCCGGTAACCGGCGTTATCACTATCCTTTCATCAACTGCACGCAATGCGGCCCGCGCTACACGTTAATCGAGTCCCTGCCTTACGACCGGCCGAACACCTCGATGAAGGTGTTTGCAATGTGCCCGGCATGTAGCCAGGAATATGCCAACCCGCTCGACCGCCGCTTTCATGCCGAACCTGTTGCCTGTCCTGTCTGCGGTCCACAACTGTTTTTTTCCAACCCTGACGAACCTCTCATTGCAGACAATGAAGCCGCGCTCGCCGCCACGATCCGCTTTCTGAAAGAAGGCCACGCCGTCGCAATCAAGGGTATCGGCGGTTATCACCTGATGTGCGATGCAAATAATGACGAAGCCATAGCTCGTTTGCGCATGCGAAAGCCGCGCCCGTTCAAGCCGCTGGCTGTCATGTTTCCGGCTGACGGCAAGGCTTTGCTGGAATGTGTCGAATGCGATGCAACCCAGCTCGATTTTCTGCAATCACCTCAACGCCCCATTCTGCTGTTGCATAAAAAATCGGGCGGCACTATAAGCCATCAAATCGCACCGGGCCTCAACGAAATCGGCTGCCTGCTGCCTTACAGCCCAAAGCATGTCCTGCTACTGGAAAAATTTGGCGGGCCGCTCGTCGCCACTTCGGGGAATCTCAACGGCGAACCCGTGATTACTGCAAATGAAGAAGCCCAAACCCGGCTGGAAAATATTGCCGATGCCTTTCTGCATCACAACCGCCCCATCGTGCGTCCGGCGGATGATGCCGTGTATAGAATCATTGCCGGCAAGCCCCGGCCGCTGCGTCTCGGCCGGGGTATCGCGCCCGTTGAACTCGAACTGCCGGGCGAACTGCCGGAACCCGTGCTCGCATTTGGCGCGCACACCAAGAATGCTATTGCACTCGCCTGGGGTAACCGTGTCGTTATCTCCCCGCATGTCGGCGACCTGTCCAGTCTGAAAAGTATGGAAACCCTGGCCCATGTGGCTGATGACCTGCAGAATCTGTATCAGGTACGGGCTACCCGCCTGCTGCTGGACAGACATCCCGGCTACGGCTACCGGCGTTACGCACGCGAATCCGGACTGCCGCTTTCCGAAATCTGGCATCACCCTGCGCATGCCTCGGCGATGGCATGGGAGTTTGCTGATATTAAAAACTGGATTGTGTTTGCCTGGGATGGCGTAGGGCTCGGCGAAGATAGTGAGTTGTGGGGCGGGGAAACTTTCACGGGCGCACCCGGAAGGTGGCAGCGTGCGGCAACACTCCGTCCTTTCCGTCTTCCCGGTGGCGAGCAGGCTGGACGTGAACCTTGGCGCTCGGCTGCCGCACTACTATGGGAAACAGGCTATCCCGCTCCTTTCGCCCCCGAACTTCTGCATGCCGCCTGGCTCAAGGGCATCAACTCACCTGTTACACATGCGGCTGGCCGCCTGTTCGATGCGGCAGCCTCGCTCACTGGCATCTGCACCCATGCAAGTTTCGAGGGCGAAGCCCCGATGAAGCTTGAAGCGGTTGCCATGCATGACGGGAAAGCAGACACACTCGTTCTGCCGCTGGCACAGAAAAGCAGCGGACTTTGGCAAAGCGACTGGTCGCCGCTGCTGCCCATGCTGACCGATCAAACACTATCCACCATCCATCGCGCCGCCTGCTTTCACAGCAGCCTAGCCCATGCGCTACTCGATCAGGCCAGGCGTCTGCGCGAGCAAAACGGGTTTAACCACATTGGTTTGACCGGCGGCGTGTTCCAGAACAGGCTGCTGACCGAAACGGCGAAATTCCTGCTGGAACAAAATGATTTTCAGGTGCATATTCCCGGACAAATCCCCGTCAACGATGCCGGGATATGCCTTGGACAGGTAATGGAATTTCTCTACGCAGACAACACACCATGAGCGAACAACGCATCCTGCTTGCCCACGGCAATGGCGGCCGTTACATGCGCGAACTGATCACGGAAATTTTCGCGCGCCATCTGGCCAACCCGGTGCTGAATACCGACGCAGACGCCGTGCTTCTGCCCGATCTCACTGGCGACATCATGGTGACGACTGATGGCTTCACCGTGCAACCGCTGGAATTTCCCGGCGGCAACCTCGGCTCGCTGGCCGTTCACGGCGTGGTCAATGACCTCGCTGTCGCAGGCGCCGAGCCGCGCTATGCCACGCTTTCCGCTATCATCGAAGAGGGACTGGAAATCGCCCTGCTCGACCGGCTCATCGCCAGTTTCGCGCAGGCCGCAAAGGAAAGCGGCTTGCAGGTCGCAGCAGGCGATACCAAGGTCGTGCGGCATTCCGAAGGTGGCGGACTTTATCTGTCCGTGGCCGGTATCGGCCAGCGCGCCGCGACGCAGCCCCTTGGCATGCAACACATCGCGCCGGGCGATGCGGTATTGGTCTCCGGACCGATCGGCGACCATGGCATTGCCGTCATGCTGGCGCGCGAACAGTTCGGACTGTCCGGCGAACTTCAATCCGATTCCACCTCCGTCCTGCCGCTGGCGCGTGCAATCTGGAATCAGCCTGGCCTCAAATTCATGCGCGACCCGACACGCGGCGGACTTGCCACCGTGGCGCACGAAATTGCACGCTCCACCGGACTCAATGTCGTGCTGGACCAGGCGCACATCCCCGTACGCGGGGAAGTCACTTCCGTCTGTGAAATGCTGGGCTACGACCCCTATTTCCTCGCCTGCGAAGGCCGCATCATCGCGGTCGTCAAACCGGAGTCCGCAGAAACCGTTTTGCAGACTTGGAAAACCCTTCCGGGCGGTAAAGATGCTGCGCGAATCGGACGCATTGAAACCGGAAAAGCACAAGTCATACTTGAAACTGCGCTCGGCGGAAGACGGCTGCTGGATGAACTGGAAGATGATCCGCTGCCCAGGATTTGTTGACAGTAAGCCGGCATGTCACTGCAGCCACGTCTTGCCAGCGACCTTCATCTCATTGGACAACTGGTAAACCAGCGGTACGCCAGAGGGGATCTCGACGTCTTCCATTTCTTCCGCGCTCAATTTTTCAAGGTGCATGACCAGGCCACGCAAGGTATTGCCGTGGCTGATGACCAGTAGCTTGCGGCCGGCACGCAGCCGGGGTGCCAGCACTTCATTCCAGTATGGCAACATGCGGCGCTGGCAATCAGACAGGCTTTCGCTGGCAGGCAATTCGTCGTCAGCCAATTCTGCGAACAACGAATTAAAGCGTGGATGACGCGGGTCGTTGATGTCTAGCGGCGGAGGCGGATCGGAGTAACCTCGCCACCATCTCCTCGACTCTTGTTCGCCCCATGTGGCGAAAATTTCCTTCTTGTTCAACCCTTGCAGCGCGCCATAGTGGCGTTCATTGAGCCGCCAGGTGGAAAAAACCGGCACACCTGGCGTACCCATCGCTTCCAAAACCTTTTCAGCAGTCTGTCGGGTGCGTTGCAGGACGGAAATGTGGACTTCATCGAATCCATGGCCGGCAGCTGCAAGTTGCCGGCCTGCCTCGGTGGCCTCGCTCAGTCCTACCTCAGTAAGTGGAATGTCGGTCCATCCGGTAAAGCGATCTGTGAGATTCCATTCGCTGTGGCCATGACGAAGCAAAACCAAAGTATATGCGGCATCTATATTACTCATTCCGGCACATCAACCAGGACTTTGGTGAGATGGTGACGATCGCCCCAGCTTTCCAGATGCCAGCCCTGTCCGTCGAAATGAAACCAGTTGAGCGCGCAGTTGGGAATGACAAAATCGCGCGGCGTATGCAGCGGGCGTCCGGTTGTTTTGCGATAGAGGATGTCCAGCACGCCGGCGTGGGTGACGGCGGCGATGGTCTGCCCGGTGTGGTGCCGGACCATCCAGTCCACCGCTTCGGCTACTCGCGCGGCGTGCTGTCTCATGCTTTCACCCGTTTCAAAATTGTAGTCGGGGTCACGCGCCATGTAGTTCCGATAGGCATGAGGATAGCGCTCGGCGCCTTCTGCAGCAGTAATACTCTGGAAAATACCGTAGTGGCGTTCCCTTAATTGTGGCAGCGGTTTGACTTCAAGTGCTTCGCGCTGAGCCAGGGCGGTTGCTGTCTCCATCGCGCGAGCCAGATCGCTGCTGTAGATGGCCTTGAAACTGACATGAGCGGCATTGAATGCCATGGCCAGCGCCTGGGCTCGCCCGGTTTCATTGAGCGGAATGTCAATCTGACCCTGAATGCGCTTTTCCACGTTCCAGTCGGTTTCGCCGTGGCGAACAAAGCAGATTCGAGTGACAACAGGGTTGGTTGAGTGGGACATCGATCAGCCCAAGAGCAATAAAATCAAACCGCCATGATCAAGAGCAGCACGAACAGGATCACCAAAACCAGCGGAATCAGCACTGCCTGCCAGTCACCGGCACCAGCCTTGGGGCTATTCTTAAGCATGTGTCTGGCGCGAGGCAACAGAAATACCAGCATTGCACCAAGCGCCAGTGCCCAGGCGATCTTCATCCAGAGACTCATTTCCATGATGCGCTCCCAAGCAGAAAAAAACCCCGGCGAACCGGGGTTTCAATGACACAAAACATGAAAAATCAGTCGTCGCCGCCAAAAATGCCCAGCAATTGCAGCAGGCTGACGAAGATATTGTAGATGCTGAGGTACAACGAAACCGTGGCCAGGATGTAATTGGTTTCGCCACCATTCACAATGCGGCCAGTGTCATACAGAATGAAACCGCTCATCAGCAAAATGACAATGGCTGAAATGGTCAGTGACAGCGCCGGCATGGCCATGAAAATATTGGCGATGGCGGCAATCACCACCACGATCATGCCCACCATCAGCATGCCGCCCATGAAGCTGAAATCACGCTTGGTCATGAGTGCATAAGCTGACAAAGCCAGGAAAATAATGCCGGTTCCCCCCAAGGCGGTCATGATGATCTGGCTGCCGTTGGCGGTATTGAGGTAGGCATTGAGCAGTGGGCCAAGACCAAAGCCGAGCAGACCCGTCACGCCAAATACAACTGCCAGCCCCATCGCGGAATTGGCGGTTCTTGGCAACACAAACCACAAAAGCAGCAGTGCCAGAATGGAAGTTACCAGCCCGGTGAATTGGGGTGGGTTCATGACTATCGACACGCCCGCTGTCAACGCACTGAACAGCAGGGTCATGGCCAGAAGGGCATATGTATTTTTCAGGACTTTGTTGCGAACTTGCGCCAGTTCACCTGTTTGCGGCAGGGTTTGATAATTGGCTTGCATTCTCACTCCTTGTGGAAATCGATAACGACGTTAAGACTAATTGAGACTTGGATAGGTTTCAACCATTTTGGCAAAATAGTCTCATTCGGAAAACCGGCAAATTACAGTAAAATTTGCCGTTTTATACCTAACCAAACCGCAATATGGCGTTAATTGTTCAAAAATACGGCGGCACTTCGGTCGGCAGCGTGGATCGCATCCGCAATGTTGCCCAGCGTGTCGCCAAATACAAGGCGCAGGGGCATCAGGTCGTGGTGGTAGTTTCCGCCATGTCTGGCGAAACCAACCGGCTGATTGCATTGGCCAAGGAAATGCAGCCCCAACCCGATCCGCGTGAACTGGATGTCATGATCTCCACCGGCGAACAGGTCACCATCGCGCTGCTTGCCATGGCGTTGAAAGATCTGGGACTGAAAGCCAGGAGTTATACCGGCTGGCAGGTTCCCATCCGCACCGACAATGCATTTACCAAGGCGCGCATCGAAGATATTTCCGATGCAAGCATGCGCACCGATCTTGACAGCGGTCATGTCGTGGTCGTCGCTGGCTTCCAGGGCGTGGATGGCGACAACAACATCACCACGCTGGGCCGTGGCGGCTCGGACACAACAGGTGTGGCACTGGCTGCTGCATTGAAAGCCGATGAATGCCAGATCTACACTGACGTGGATGGCGTATACACAACCGACCCGCGTATCGTGCCCGAAGCGCGCAGGCTAAAAACCATCACCTTCGAGGAAATGCTGGAAATGGCCAGCCTCGGCTCCAAGGTACTGCAAATCCGCTCGGTGGAATTCGCCGGCAAATACAAAGTTAAACTCCGCGTGCTGTCCAGCTTTGAAGAAGAAGGCGACGGCACCCTGATTACCTTCGAGGAAGACGACAACATGGAACAGGCCATCATCTCCGGCATTGCCTTCAACCGTGACGAAGCAAAAATAACAATCATAGGCGTACCCGACAAGCCTGGTATCGCTTATCAGATACTGGGTCCCATTGCAGACGCCAATGTCGATGTCGACATGATTGTTCAGAATGTCGGCCATGAAAACACCACAGACTTCACCTTCACTGTCCATCGCAATGATTTTTCCAGGGCCATGGATATTGTGAAGAAAATTGCCGGTGAAATCGGCGCGCGCGAAGTAAAAGGTGACGACAAGATTGCCAAGGTTTCCATCGTAGGCGTCGGTATGCGTTCTCATGTCGGCATCGCCCGAAACATGTTCGAGGCCCTGTCCAAGGAAGGCATCAACATTCAGATGATTTCCACTTCCGAAATCAAGATTTCCGTGGTGGTGGAAGACAAGTACATGGAACTGGCCGTACGTATCCTGCATCAGGCATTCAACCTCGACAAGGCCGCCTGAATCGCCGCAAGGTGGCTTTAGGCCGTGCTTTCAGCTACAATTCGCCGCGTCGGAGACGTGGCCGAGAGGTTGAAGGTACTCCCCTGCTAAGGGAGCATACGGACAAAACCCGTATCGAGGGTTCGAATCCCTCCGTCTCCGCCAGACAATAAAAAAGCCCCTTACGGGGCTTTTTACTTCGGCAAGATACTGTGTTCTTTCTGCCTCCCGAATTACTGGCCTATCTCATCACCAAGATTTTTAGAAAGCTCCCAAGCAAAACATCACTTTGTTCCGTGAGGCGTAACACTGATGTTTTTTGTGTATAATTTTGCCTTCGCAACGCGCCCGTAGCTCAGCTGGATAGAGTACCTGGCTACGAACCAGGGGGTCAGGAGTTCGAATCTCTTCGGGCGCGCCACAATTTAAATGGGCTAGCAATTGCTAGCCCATTCTCATTCAAACACTTTTCAATTTCTGATCGTTTATTTCTTGATGCCGGTGCCCTCTGACTTGGCCGGTGACTTCGAAGCATTTACAGAGAGTTCACCACGCAATTTTGCAATGGTTGACTTGCCAAAGCCTTTCACATTGTCCAGTTCATCCAGTGTCTTGAATCCCCCACTCTTTTCGCGATAGGCAATGATTGCCTTGGCCTTCGATGGACCAAGCCCCTTGATGCTCTCCAACTCGGATTGCGTGGCAGTGTTGATATCTACAACAGCCCAGGCACTTCCAGTCAACATCATCAATGCAAGAATCTTTGCAAGACGCTTCATTAATTTTTCCTTTCAAGTCGAATTGGTTTTTTGGTTGTGTGAGTCAAGCCCACGCAACAAGCTTATCCAGTCAAGCTGATCAGGCATATATGTCGAAAGTTATAGAAATACAAATCTTTACAATAAGAATTCCCCGATTTTTGTTGTGTTGTGTGCAATAAAAAACCCCCGCTTTGAGGGCGGGGGTTTTGGGGGAGGAGTCTGACGATGACCTACTTTCGCAAGCGGGTTGCTCACTATCATTGGCGCGAAGGCGTTTCACGGTCCTGTTCGGGATGGGAAGGGGTGGGGCCACCTTGCTATGGTCGTCAGACGTAACAGGGATCAGGGGTCAGGGATCAGGAATCAGTTCCTGCTGCCTGCCACTGACGCAATTCAGTTATGTCTGTGGCTTTAACTGTTGGAAGAAGGTTGGGTATTGTTGTTACCGAACTACTGTTTGGAGCGTTTTCACGCTCACTCAAAATTATAGGATCAAGCCTGACGGGCAATTAGTATCGGTTAGCTTAACGCATTACTGCGCTTCCACACCCGACCTATCAACGTCCTGGTCTCGAACGACCCTTCACTGTGATCAAGTCACAAGGGATATCTCATCTTGAGGCGAGTTTCACGCTTAGATGCTTTCAGCGTTTATCTCTTCCGTGCTTAGCTACCCGGCGATACGACTGGCGTCATAACCGGTACACCAGAGGCACGTCC
>JADFDC010000008.1 GCA_018263115.1 Thiobacillus sp. | reverse complement strand
ACACCGGGTGACTGACAAACATCATCCTCTGGTGAATGACGTCAATACGCGCTTCGATGTGCCGCACTCGCGCTGGAATGACATTTCTCGTGAGCAGTTCGAGGCGGCGGGACTGCATGTGCTGGCGGAAAGCGAGACCGCAGGCGTGCATCTGGCGGTGTCCAAGGATGGTTTGCGCACGGTGTTTTTCCAGGGACATCCGGAATACGACACAGTATCCTTGCTGAAGGAATACAAGCGCGACCAGTTGCTGGCGGCGCAGGGCAAGCTGCAACATTCGCTGCCCTTTCCTGACAACTATTTCAATGCGTTTGCGCAAGCCTTGTTGCAGGAATATGCATCAAGGCTAAGTGCCGGCACGTCTGAAACTTTTCCCGAGCCCTTGCTCATGCCGCATCTCGACAATACCTGGCACGACACGGCGGAAGCCGTGGTCGGCAACTGGATTGGCTGCGTCTATCAGGTCACCCACAGCGAGCGCAAGCGCCCCTTCATGGATGGGGTGAATCCGGACGACCCATTAGGATTGTATGGCCATGGCTGAGCCCGGTTTCGAGATTACTCGCGAAAGCGGTCACACCATTGTGCGTTTATCAGGCAACTGGACGCTCACCCATTTGAATTCGGCGCCAACATTGAATTCCATTGATGGCCCGTGTCTGGTGGATGGTTCCAATCTGGCCGGCCTGGACACCAGTGGCGCGCATCGATTGATGTCCATGCTCAGGCAGTCTGGCGCCCGACTGGAAAACGTGCAGACGCGTGCCATGTCACCAAGTGTTTTACAGGTATGGACGCTGGTGGCGGATCATCAGCGCCTGACCGAAGGGGTGAAATCCGAGAAGCCGCAGGGTTTGCTTTATCAGATTGGATTGGGAGCCGTAGAAGCATTGCAGCATCTTTTTGGGGTGACTGCCTTTATTGGCCGTGTATTCACCGAGTGGCTGAGCCTTTTCAGAAAGCCGGCCGCATTCAGGATCAAGGAATTTACCGCGCAACTGGAAGTGGTGTTTGTTTATGCCATTCCCATCACCATCGCCATGATTTTTCTGCTGGGGGTGGTGTTTGCCTATCTCCTCGGTGTGCAGGCGCAGAAATTTGGCGCCAACATTTTTGTGGTGGATGGTGTTTCAGCAGCAGTGCTGAGGGAGATTTCGCCGGTCATTGTGGCCATTCTGGTTGCGGGTCGCTCGGGCGCTGCCATCACCGCCCAGCTGGGCACCATGAAGGTCAATGAAGAAATCGATGCCTTGTCCGTGCTGGGCTTGTCACCCTACGTTGTGCTGGTGTTGCCGCGTATTCTGGCCTTGTTGCTGGCGATGCCCTTGCTGGTATTCCTTGGCGATATTGCTGGGCTGCTTGGCGGAATGTTGATTGCCAAATCCCAGCTTGGCATCGAGTTTTCACAGTTCTGGGATCGCCTCGATAGCGTTCTTAAAATGCAGACCTTGTTGCTGGGACTGTTGAAAGCACCGGTCTTTGCAGTATTCATCGGCTTGATCGCCTGCCGCATGGGTTTGTCGGTATCAAGAGACGCCCGCAGCGTCGGTGTAAACACGACTTCCACGGTTGTACAGAGTATCGTTGCCGTCATCGTGCTCAATGCCATTTTCGCCGTGGTGTTCGCGGATGTTCCGATTTGACGGGATTGCCTGCAATGAGCGAAAACGTCATTGAAGTCGATAACATCGTCACCCGCCTGGCTGGCGCGGTGGTCCATGACGGCATCAGCCTGAATATTGAGAAGGGCAAGGTGACGGCGCTGATTGGCGGCAGCGGCACTGGCAAGTCGGTGCTGCTCAAGGAAATAATTGGGTTGCTGAGGCCGCAGTCAGGAAAAATACGGCTTTTTGGCGAAGATGTCTGGGCCGTGGATGAAGCGAGGCTGATGGCATTGCGCAGGCGCTTTGGCGTGTTGTTCCAGGATGGCGCGCTTTTTTCCTCATTGACGGTTGAACAGAATGTGGCGCTGCCCTTGCGTGAGCACACCAGGCTTCCTCCTGCGGAATGCCTAGAACTGGCCAGGCTTAAAATTGCCATGGCCGGGCTGCCGGTTTCCGCCGGGAGCAAAATGCCCAGTGAGCTTTCTGGCGGCATGCGCAAGCGCGCGGCACTCGCGCGTGCACTTGCGCTGGATCCCGAACTGCTTTTTCTGGATGAGCCAACCTCTGGCCTGGACCCCATTTCGGCACGCGCATTTGACCGGTTGATCCGGCTGTTGTCAGACAGTCTTGGCTTGACGGTCTTTCTGGTTACGCACGACTTGGATACACTGCTCTCCATGGTGGATAAAATTATTGTACTGGCACATGGAAAAGTGCTCGGACAGGGCTCGGTGGAAGATTTGAAAGAAATCGATGATCCCTGGCTGCAGGATTATTTTTCCTCGCGCTATTCAGAGGAGCCTGTCTGATGGAAGCCAATGCTCGTTACACCCTGGTGGGTGCAATGGTGCTGGCGGTTACGGCTTTGCTGGTGCTGGGGACGTTCTGGATAGCTGGCAAGGCGGACGACATCGCTTACCGGCACTATGTAATTTATTTCACCAGCCAATCGATGGACGGCCTGGATGTCGACAGCGCCGTCAAAATGCGTGGTATCAAGGTGGGATCAGTCAGCAAGTACGAGTTTGTTACCAAACCTGCTGAAGCCGTACAGGTGCTGATCAAGATTGACGAAAACACCCCCGTGCGCCAGGGTGCGCAAGCCTATGTCAAGCGCAATGTGGTTACTGGCTTGGCCACGATCGAGATCAGCAATCCGCAGGGGCAGGAGGCACTGCTGGAAGAGCCGCCAAAGGGCGAGCGTTACCCGGTTATCGCCGAAGGCAGTTCCGACCTGGACAAAGTCGCGGTAGCGGTATCTCAAATGGCGGAAAACGGCGCCCAGGTACTCGAAAAGATGAATACGCTTTTGTCCGATGAAAACCAGGAACGGATTTCTTCCACGCTGGCCAACCTGAAAGAGCTTTCCGACCATCTGGCCAGCAACAAGCAGACGCTTGAACAGGCGGTGCAAGGCCTGAAGGACGCTTCCGACGAATTCCGCTTTGCCGGGGCAAGCATTGCGCAAGCAGCAACACGTGCCGAATCCAGCATTCAAGGCGTGGGGCAAAACGCGCAAACGGCATTGAAGGAAGCCGCGGTTGCCATGGAGAGCCTGCGCAAGGAAACCATCGCCATTTCCGGGAAATTGCAGGCGTTGTCTGATACGGGTTCGCTTGAGTTGACCGCGATGAGTCGTGATGTGAGGGCAGGCGCAGATGCTGTCACCACGGCGGGCCAGAAGCTTTCCAACCCAAAGGCGCTGCTGCTCGGCCCGGGCAAACAGCAACTGGGCCCGGGAGAAAAACGATGATCAGGTTTGGCGGCTTTACTGCGATTGGAATCGTGTTGTTGTCTGGCTGTGTCAATCTTGATTTGCCTGGCGTCAGCAATAGCACGCCCATTGTTTATTATGTTCTGGAGGACGCCGGGCGGCCCGCGCCCGCCGCAACGCCTTCCCCCAAAACGCTGATTCTGGTTGACACGCTGACCGGCACTTTTTACGACAACGATGGCATGGCGTTCAGCAAGGAGCCGGGCACGCGTGGCTACTACCAGTTTGCCCGCTGGACGGAACGGCCGGGCAAACGCTTTACCGATCTGCTGATTACCCGGCTGGAGCAGGAAAAGCTGTTTGCTGCCGTTGCGCAGACGGGTACCAATGTTCATGGCGACTGGCTGCTGACGACGGATATCGTCGAGCTTTACCACAACGCGGTGAAGCAGCCCGGAATGGTGAAGTTGGTGCTGCGCGCTGAAGTGACCGATTTGAAATCACGCACACTGGTGTCACGTCAACTATTCACGCAAAGCGTTCCGGCGCCCAGTTATGAGGCGGGTGGCGCATATCAGGCTTTCAATCAGGCGGTGTCGGCATCGCTTAATGAATTAACCGACTGGCTGAAAACGCTTTCTTCAAAAAATTGATCGTCTATATTGGTAACTCGATAACAAACCCAACAAGGAGACATCATGATTCGCTGGTTAGCCCTGCTTGCAGTTGTTTTTGTGCCCGTGGCTCAGGCCGAACAATCCCAGAAGTTTGGCGCGCTTGAAGTTCACTACAATGCCATGCTTGCCAGCGATCTGCTGCCCGATGTCGCCAAGGCTTATAAAATCGACCGCAGCAAGACGCGCGGTATCGTGACCGTCTCGGTACTCAAGAAAAACGCCGTGGGCGTTGCCCAGCCAGTCCCGGCGAAGTTGACTGCATACCTGGTCAACCTCAACAACCAGCTTGGCAATATCGATATGCGCGAAATCAAGGAAGGTACGGCCATCTATTATCTGGGTGAGTTTCGCGTGGCGCCGCCGGACACGCTCAAGTTCACCGTATCGGTTGAAGCCAACGGCGAGCCCAAACACGAAGTCTCGTTCAGCCAGAAGTTTTATAAGTAAGTGAGGCGTGAGGAGTCAGGCGCGAGGCGTGTCAGACAGTCAGCCTGATTATCCCCCACACCCCGAATCCTGCCACCATCAACCCGGCAGCCTTGCGTATCGTGGGTTGTTGCAACAGCGGCTGAAGGCGGTTGGCAAACAGCGCCATGCCCAGCAGGTTGGGCAAGGTGCCTAGCCCGAACGACAGCATGAGCGCGGCGCCAGACGTTGCGCTGCCTGCCGCCAGTGCCGCCACCAGAATGGAATACACCAGGCCGCAGGGCAACCAGCCCCAGAAGAAGCCCGCCACCAGCGCCCCCGGCACGCTCTTCACCGGCAGCAGTTTTTTGAACAGCGGCTGCAAGCGAGACCACAAGGCGCCGCCGGCTTTTTCAAACACCAGCACCCACTGATTCCAGCCCGCCAAGTACAGGCCCAGCAGAATCATCACACCCTGCGCAAGGACGTACAGCGAGATTTGCAGCGGCCGGATTTCCAGCAGGTTGATTGATGCGCCCAGTGCACCCGCTAGCGCGCCAAACAGCGAGTAGGAAAGAATGCGGCCCAGGTTGTAGCCGAGATGCAGACGAAACGGTGGGGCAGTGCTGTCAGCGCGAAAGGAAAACGCCGCGACCAGACCGCCGCACATGCCCACGCAATGCACGCCGCCGAGCAGGCCGGCGATCAGGGCGGATAAAAGTGAGAACTCAATCATTTTGAATGGACGCAGGGACGCAAAGACGCAGAGGAAAGCAAAGAGAGGGTGCGATTCATGATTGGATGAGGAGATTGGGGGACAGAAAGATCATGAAAAGATTATTGGGTTCTCTGTGTCTCCGCGTTTTTGCGTTCCATTCGGGATTTCCCTGCGAGCCATATCAGGATCAGAACCGGTATTCCAATTAGCGCTGTTCCGGTGAAGAAGTTTGCCCAACCATAGGCATCGACGAACTCGCCGGAAAATCCGGCGATGAATTTGGGCAACAACAGCATCACCGATGTGAACAGCGCGTACTGCGTGGCGGAGTATGCTTGATTGACGAGACTGGAGAGATATGCCACGAAGGCGCTTGATGCGATGCCGGCAGAAAGATTGTCTGCCGATACCGTGAACACCAGCGCGCCAACGTCATGGCCGCGTCCGGCCAGCCACACGAACAGCAGATTGGTGGCAGCCGACAGCATCGCACCCAGCATCAGCGTACGCATGACGCCGACTCGAACCGTGAGCAGGCCGCCCAGCGCCGCGCCGGCGATGGTCATGATCACGCCGTAGACCTTGGATACGGTGGCGACTTCGTCCTTGGAGAAGCCCATTTCCTGATAGAACGGGTTGCTCATCACGCCCATCACCACATCGGAAATACGGTATACGGCGATGAGGGAAAGGATCAGCAATGCCTGCCATTTGTAGCGCTGCACAAAATCGATAAAGGGCGACAGTACCGCGCTGTAAAACCAGGCAGTGGCGGTCAGCAGGTTGCCGGACAATCCAGCCCCGGCAAACTTTTCTCGCGCATGCTGCTCTCGATCTTCAGTCGCGTGCGACACATGCTTTTCCGGCTCGCGGATGATCAGCGTGGTCAGCATGCCAATAATCATCAATGCCGCCATTGCCGTGTATGCCACCTGCCAGGGACGGAAATCATAGGTGGCTTCGGAAGGATCGACCGCCGCAGCAATCCATAAAGCGCCCGCGCCCGCCGTGATCATGGCGATGCGGTAGCCGGCCTGATACGTCGCGGCCATCGCGCCCTGCTTTTCGATTTCCACTGCTTCAATCCGGTAGGCGTCGAGCGCGATGTCCTGCGTGGCTGAGGCGAAGGCCACCGCTAGTGCGAAGAATACCGTATGCGTGAGATTCACCACCGGATCGGTGTTCGCCATGCCAAGCAGCGCCAGCGAGATGCAGATTTGCGACAACAGCAGCCACGCCCGCCGCCGCCCCAGTCTTGCCGTCAGCAAAGGCAGAGGCAGCCGGTCCACCAGTGGTGACCATAAAAATTTGAAGCCATACGCCAGCCCCACCCAGCTCAAGTGGCCAATGGTGGCGCGCGCGATGCCTGCCTCGGAGAGCCAGAACGACAATGTGCCCAGCACCAGCAACAGCGGCAGCCCGGCGGAAAAACCGAGGAACAGCATGCCGATCACGCGGGGATGGGCATAGACCTTGAAGGCGGCAAGCCAGGGGTGGCCGGAAGTCATAAATCGTAGTCGTAATCGATGATCAGCGGCGCATGATCTGAGAAACGCTGATTCTTGAAGACGCTGGCTGATTTGGCGCGGGCGGCGATATCCGGCGTGGCGATCTGGTAGTCGATGCGCCAGCCGACATTCTTTGCCCAGGCCTGGCCACGGTTGCTCCACCATGTGTAGGCTTCGCCGGTATGTTCCGGGTAAAGGCTGCGGTAGACATCAACCCAGCCAAGTTCGTCGAACAGCCGGGCCATCCAGGCGCGTTCCTCGGGCAGAAAGCCGGAGTTCTTTTGGTTGGATTTCCAGTTCTTGAGATCGATTTCGCGATGGGCGATGTTCCAGTCGCCGCAGATGATGATCTCGCGGCCGGATTTCATCAGTTTTTCCAGATGCGGAAAAAATTGCTCCATGAAACGGAACTTGGCCTGCTGGCGCTCCTCGCTGCTTGAGCCAGAGGGCTGGTAGAGCGAGATGACTGCCAGTCCTTTGTACTGCGCTTCGATATAGCGGCCTTCGGTGTCAAATTCTGGCAGCCCAAGGCCTTCGATGATGGTTTGCGGCGGTTTGCGGGTGTAAAGGCCGACACCGCTGTAGCCCTTTTTTTCCGCGTAATGGAAGGCGCCTGAAAGCCCATCACAAACCATGAATTCGGGGCGCAGATCGGCGGCCTGGGCCTTGAGTTCCTGTACACAGACGACATCGGCGCATTGTGTCGGCAACCACTCAAAAAAACCTTTGCTGGAAGCCGAGCGGATACCATTCAAATTGGCCGATATAATTCTCACTGGTGCGTATTATTTAAGAATCGTAAAAAATGTCCGATTACAAGTCCGCGTTCCTGAAATTTGCCATCGAATCAAAGGTGCTGTGTTTTGGCGAGTTCAAGACCAAGGCTGGGCGGCTGTCCCCGTATTTTTTCAATGCAGGCCTTTTCAATGACGGGGAAAAGCTGAAGCGGCTGGGCGAATTTTACGCCAAAGCCATCGTGGATTCCGGAATTGAGTTTGATGTATTGTTCGGGCCGGCCTACAAGGGTATTCCTTTGGCGGCAAGCATTGCCATCGCATTGGTTGGGATGGGGCGCAATGTTCCTTTTGCGTTCAATCGCAAGGAAGCCAAGGATCATGGCGAAGGTGGCTCGGTGGTTGGCGCGGAACTGAAAGGCCGGGTGTTGATCGTAGACGATGTGATTTCCGCGGGCACCTCGGTGAGGGAATCGGTAGAATTGATCAAATCCAGTGGCGCGGAACCTGCGGGTGTCGTGATTGCACTGGACCGGATGGAGCGCGGGCAGGGTGAAAAATCCGCCGTTCAGGAAGTGCGCGAACAATATGGCCTGCCAGTCGTGGCGGTTGCCGCGCTGGACGATTTGATTGGTTATTTGAAAACGGATACAGAATGGGGCAAACGTTTGGAGGCGGTGTCACACTATCGTGAACAATACGGCGTTTAATCTACTGCTGGCTGTTCTGCTTGTAACGGCGCTGCCGGCCCAGGCCAAACTTTACAAGTGGGTGGATGCGCAGGGGCGTGTGCACTATACCGACACACCGCCGCCGCAATCCTCGACACATGCCGTAACCGAGCTGGGCAAGACCGGCCAGGCGATGAAGCGCACCGAATCAGTCGAAGAGCGCCGTGCCCGCGAAGCGGAAGAGCGGAGACAGGCAGAACTGAAAAAAATAGCCGAAGAACAGGCGCGCAAGGACAGAGCGCTGTTAGGAAC
The DNA here is from genome assembly GCA_018263115.1 of Thiobacillus sp. Classification (GTDB taxonomy): domain Bacteria; phylum Pseudomonadota; class Gammaproteobacteria; order Burkholderiales; family Thiobacillaceae; genus UBA6918. The sequence continues at coordinate 90,428 of JADFDC010000008.1, read as the reverse complement.
CTACACCAGAGTATCCGAAATCGATTTGGCGAGGGATCGCGCGCTGGAACATCACCGTCTGGCGATAACAGGTGCCCAGACCCGGTTAAAGCAGGTATCGGTCAAAGCCAAGGAAATCCTGGAGAAAATTCAGACCATCACGCAGCGAGGCCGTCCGGTTCCGCCCTACTTGCAGAATCAGCTGAATGCCACGCAGAAAGAAGCTGAGGATTTGAAGAAAATCATCCGCGTCAATCAGGAAGCGCAGGTTACTGTGCGGGCCAGGTATGAAGCGGACAAGACGCGCTATATCGAACTGACCGCCAAAAACTGACTGTTTTTGACGCGGCCAGGCCTGGCTATCAACCGCCTAATTTCTTTTTTAAAATCTCGTTCACTTGCGCCGGATTGGCCTTGCCCTTGCTGGCTTTCATGACCTGGCCGACCAGCGCATTAAAGGCCTTCTCCTTGCCGGCACGAAATTCCTCGACTGATTTCTGATTGGCGGCAAGAACTTCGTCGACGATTTTTTCAATCGCGCCGGAGTCGGACATTTGCTTTAGCCCGCGTGCCTCGATGATGGCATCGACTCCACCTTCGCCTGCCCACAGTCCCTCGAATGCCTGCTTGGCCAGTTTGCCGGAAAGTGTGCCGTCTGCAATGCGCTTGATGAGATCCGCCAGTAGGCCCGGAGTGATTGGCGCGTCGACAATATTTTTCTCTTCCCGGTTGAGATTCGCCGAAACTTCGCCCAGCATCCAGTTGGCTACCAGTTTGGCCTGAGCTTCGCCAGCAAGCGATACGGTATCGGTAAAGAATCGGGCAGCGTCCAGCTGGCTGGTAAGCGATGTGGCATCGTAAACCGAGAGTCCGTACTCTCGCTGGAAACGTTCTCGCATGGCCTGTGGCAATTCCGGCATGGCTGCGCGGATAGATTCGATCCAGGATTCATCCAGCTTGACGGGGAGCAAATCCGGATCGGGGAAATAGCGGTAGTCGTGCGCATCTTCCTTGCTGCGCATCATGCGCGTTTCGCCGGTTTCAGGGTCGAACAACACGGTTGCCTGCTGCACGCGCCCGCCATCTTCAAGTGTCTCGATCTGCCAGCGCGCTTCGTAGTCGATTGCCTGCTGCAGAAAGCGGAAGGAATTGAGGTTCTTGATTTCGCGCCGTGTGCCGAACTCAGCCTGGCCAACTGGCCGCACCGAGACATTCGCATCCACCCGGAAGCTGCCTTCCTGCATGTTGCCGTCGCAGATGCCGATCCACGTCACCAGGTTGTGCAGCGCACGTGCATAGGCCACGGCTTCGGCTGAAGAGCGCATGTCGGGCTCGGAAACGATCTCCAGCAGCGGCGTTCCCGCACGGTTCAGATCAATCCCGGTCATGCCATGGAAATCCTCGTGCAGCGACTTTCCCGCGTCTTCTTCCATGTGGGCACGGGTGATGCGGATGGTTTTTTCTTCGCCATCGACATTGATTTTTAGCGACCCAAACTCAACGATGGGTTTGGCCAACTGGCTGATCTGGTAGCCCTTGGGCAAGTCAGGATAAAAATAATTCTTGCGGTCGAATATGTTGACCCGGTTGATTGTCGCGCCGACCGCCAGGCCGAATTTGATTGCACGTTCCACCGCGCCCTTGTTCAAAACTGGCAAGACGCCCGGCAGGGCAATGTCCACCGCGCTGGCCTGCGTGTTGGGCTCCGCGCCGAAAGCGGTGCTGCTGCCAGAGAAAACCTTGGAGTGCGTGGTGAGCTGGGTATGCACTTCCAGCCCAATGACGGTTTCCCACTTCATTTCAGGCCCTCCGGAATGCGAGTATGCCAGTCCGTGTTCAACTGATATTGATGAGCGGCATTCAACAGCCTGGCTTCGGAGAAAAGGTCGCCAATGAGCTGCACTCCAATGGGGCGGCCATCGTTCGAGAACCCGCAGGGGATGGACATGCCGGGCAGGCCTGCAAGATTGACGGCGATGGTGTAAATGTCAGACAGATACATGGCAACGGGATCGCTGGCCTTTTCGCCTGCGTTGAATGCCGGAGTCGGTGAAGTGGGGCCGAGGATGACGTCGCACTGTTTGAAGGCGGCGGCGAAGTCGGCCGCAATCAGCCGGCGGATTTTTTGCGCCTGCAAATAATAGGCGTCGTAATAACCATGCGACAGCACATAAGTGCCGATCATGATGCGGCGCTTGACCTCGGCGCCAAAGCCTTCGGCGCGGGTCTTCTCGTACATGTCCAGCAGGTCGCGATATTCTGCCGTGCGGTGGCCGTAACGCACGCCATCGAAGCGAGAGAGGTTGGAAGAGGCCTCAGCCGGCGCCAATACATAGTAAACAGGCACCGACAATCCCATATTGGGCAGGGACACCTCAACCATTTGTGCGCCGAGTTTCTTGCATTCGGCAATGGCACCGTCGATTTTCTGCGCAACCTCGGCGGACAGCCCTTCAGCAAAGAATTCTTTCGGCAGTCCGATTTTCAGGCCGGCCAGCGGTTTCTCCAGATCGCGGGTGTAATCCTCTTTTTCGCGCTCCAGGCTGGTGGAGTCACGCGCGTCAAATCCCGCCATCACATTCATCAGCAGCGCGCAGTCTTCCGATGAAGGTGCCATGGGGCCAGCCTGGTCGAGCGAAGAAGCGAAAGCGATCATGCCATAGCGCGAGCAGATGCCGTAGGTCGGCTTGAGGCCGGAAATGCCGCACAGGGCAGCAGGTTGACGGATGGAACCGCCGGTATCCGTGCCAGTAGCAGCCGGCGCCAGTCGCGCGGCAACGGCGGCCGCCGAACCGCCGGAAGATCCGCCAGGTACGGCTTTCTCATCCCAGGGATTTTTCACCGCACCGAAATAACTGGTTTCATTGGACGAGCCCATGGCGAATTCGTCCATGTTGGTCTTGCCCAGGCTGACCATGCCGGCCTGCTTGAATTTGCTGATGACGGTCGCATCGTAGGGCGCTACAAAATTGCCCAGCATTTTCGAGCCACAGGTAGTGAGCCAGCCGTCCGTACAAAAAATATCCTTGTGAGCGATTGGTATGCCCAGCATGTTGCTGTCTTCGCCCGCTGCGCGGCGAGTATCGGCCGTCCGTGCTTCAGCAAGGGTTTTTTCGCGATCAACCGTGATGAAGGCATTAAGTCGCGGGTTTAACGCATCGATGCGGTCAAGGTATTGCGCCGCCAGTTCCACGGCGGAAATTTTCTTGTCCGCCAGCATGGCGGAAAGGGCTTTCAATGAGGAGTTGATCATCTGGACTATTGGGACAGAATTGGAAATGTCTGATGTGCCGGGCACGTCTTACATTTCACGGTTCACTCGATTACCTTGGGTACCAGATACAGCCCGTTTTCAACGGCAGGCGCAATTGTCTGGAACTTGTTTCGCTGATCGGACTCCGTGACTTTGTCTTCCCGCAGGCGCTGGGCAACATCCAGGGCGTGAGACATGGGCTCGATGTCTTGCGTGTTGATGGCCTGCATTTGTTCAATCAGGCCAAAAATGCTGTTCAACTGTGTTTGAGCCGTTTCGGCTTCCTCGGCGGAAACGCGCAGGCGCGCCAGCCGGGCAATATGCAGAACATCCTGGTGTGTGAGTGCCATGGTGAAAGACTCTGAACCGTATCAATAAAACAACAGCTTAGAGTATCATAACGGGATTGGTTTTCTTATCCTTCGTGCTGTCTGAAGGCACGGCTTTAATCCTTGCGCCAAGGGCGCTGTAGTAACTTAAGGTACGCTTCGGCGTTATTTATTTTTTGCGCCTATGGCGCGGTGAGAGACGAATGCTTGGTTTTTTGACTCAATATTTTTCAACGGACCTGGCCATTGACCTGGGTACCGCCAATACGCTGATTTTCGTGCGCGGCAAAGGCATCGTGCTGGATGAGCCCTCCGTGGTGGCGATCCGAACCGATCCCAACGCGGGCGGCAAGAAGACCATCCAGGCAGTTGGCCTTGAGGCCAAGCAGATGCTGGGACGCACGCCGGGCAGCATGAATGCGATCCGGCCCATGAAGGACGGCGTGATCGCCGACTTCACCGTTACCGAACAGATGCTCAAGTACTTTATTAAAAAGGTACATGACTCGAAGCTTTTTCAACCCAGCCCGCGCATCATCATTTGCGTGCCATATGGCTCAACCCAGGTGGAGCGCCGTGCCATTCGGGAATCGGCGCTGGGCGCTGGCGCGCGTCAGGTCTTTTTGATCGAGGAGCCGATGGCGGCTGCCATTGGTTCCGGATTACCAGTGTCGGAAGCTACTGGATCCATGGTTGTGGATATTGGCGGCGGCACCACTGAAGTGGGCGTCATTTCCTTGGGCGGTATTGTTTATGCCTCCTCCGTGCGCGTAGGCGGCGACAAGTTTGACGAATCCATCATTAGTTACATCCGCCGAAATTACGGCATGCTGATCGGCGAAGCCACCGCCGAGCAGATCAAGAAGCAGATGGGTTCGGCTTTCCCGGGCGCGGAAGTGCGCGAGATGGAAGTGAAGGGAAGAAGCCTGGCCGAAGGCATCCCGCGAAGTTTTACGGTATCCAGCAATGAAATCCTTGAAGCGCTGACTGACCCGCTCAATAACATCGTCAGCGCGGTCAAGCAGGCACTTGAGCAAACACCGCCAGAACTTGGCGCCGACATCGCTGAAAAGGGCATGGTACTTACCGGGGGCGGCGCGCTGCTGCGTGATCTTGACCGGCTCCTGATGGAGGAAACCGGCCTGCCCGTCATCGTGGCGGATGATCCCCTGACCTGCGTGGTGCGAGGCTCCGGTCGGGCACTGGAAGAATTCGATAAGCACATCACGGTATTTACCAACGAGTAAGTGGCCATCGTGTCCCCCTGCCGGAGCAAGCTTGTTGAGGGTAACTGAAATACTTGAGTTACCCATCAATAACGAGACGAGGTTTAATTGTTTTTGATCCGAAACGCTGTATGGCTTTCGAGGTAATTGGGAGAAATGCAAGCAATGTCAGTTTTTTCAAGTTCATTGGTTTCGGATCAATAATTGGCGACACCCGGTCAGCCCATGTTTACCAGGCGGCCGGGGCCGGTTGCACAACTGGCCTTGTGGACTGTCCTTTCACTGGTTCTTATCGTAGTCGATACCCGGTTTCAAACACTTGACTGGCTGAGGTCGGGGGTGGCGACGGTGTTTTATCCGGTGCAACGCACTTTGCACCTGCCGTTTGAATTCGGTGGTGAGGTAGCTGACTTCTTTACCAGGCATCGCATTCTATTAAGCCAAAACCAGGCATTGCTGGAATCCAGCCGGCGCGATGGTGCGTTGCTGGCCCGCCTTCAGGCATTGCAGTCTGAAAATGAAGAGCTGCGCAAGCTGGCCGGGTTGCGGCACCCGCCGGGATATCTGCCCGAAACAGCCGAAGTGTTGAGCACGGCGCGCGATCCATTCTCGCGCCGCGTCTATCTGGACAAAGGCGAGAATGCGTCCATTCAGGCAGGATGGCCCGTGGTGGACAGCCAGGGCTTGGTTGGACAGGTAACCCGCGTATACCCACTCAGCAGTGAAGTCACGCTGATTTCCGACCGCGACCAGGCGGTGCCCGTACAGATTCAGCGCACAGGCCAGCGAGTGCTGGTATTTGGCGGCGGGGACATCATGGAAGTACGCTATTTGCCCACGCATACCGACATCCAACAGGGCGATGTGCTGGAGACCTCGGGTATCGACCGGGTATATCCCGCCGGATTGGCCGTGGCGAAGGTCGTCCGCGTGACCAGACCCGCGGACAATCCCTATGCGCGTGTGAGCTGTCAGCCGATTGCCGGCGTGGATAAAAGCCGTGTTCTGATGGTGCTGAAACCCAAGGCTGGGGAGACGAAGCCATGAGAGGGTATCCGGAATCGCGGCAGCCTTTTGATGCCTCGCATGGATGGCGCATGATGGTTTTTACTCTGCTTGCAGCATTTCTGCTCAAGCAATTTCCATGGCAAGGCATCGGGCTGATGATCAGGCCGGACTTTGTGCTGGTGGTACTGTTATTCTGGGCGCAACGCCGTCAACAAGGTGTCAGTCTCGGGCTGGCTTTTTTGCTGGGCGTGTTTGCCGATGTACAGGATGGTGTGGTGCTAGGTCAGCATGCGCTTGCCTACAGTGTGGGCGTGTTTCTTGTGCAATATTTCAGGCGCAGACTGGCCATGTTCACCCTGCCGCAACAGGCGTTGCAGATATTTCCATTGTTGCTGCTGATCGAAGTGGTGGCGTTGATGGCGGGTTGGATGTCTACCCGAACGCCGCATGGCGGCTGGGTTTTTGCTTCGGCATTTACCGGCACCTTGTTATGGTGGGCGCTGGCTGCCGCTGGCAAAATGCCAGCCGCCCGAGCCACACAGGAATAAATGTCGTCTCCTGAAATCAAGAACCTGCACATCGAGCTGTCTCAATATCTGACGCGGCTGAAGGTTGGAGTGGGTTTTGTGCTGGTTCTGGGCCTGATTCTGGTTTCACGCCTGATCTATCTTCAACTCATCAAGCATGATCACTATCAGTCGCTGGCCGAAAGCAACCGGATAGCGCTGCTTCCGGCCATTCCCAACCGCGGGTTGATCGTTGACCGCAACGGCAGGATTCTGGCGGACAATTTTTCCGCCTACACCCTGGAAATCACTGTATCCAAAGCCGGTGATCTGGATGCACTGCTTGATCAGATAAGCACTCTGATCGAAATTACTCCCAAAAATTTGCGCCGGTTCAAACGCCTGCTGGATGAGTCGCATGAATTCGAGACTGTGCCGCTGAAAAGCAAACTCACGGATGAGGAAGTGGCCATCCTCGCGGCCAATCGCTACCGGCTGCCGGGCGTTGAAGTGAAGGCCCGCCTGTTCCGCAATTATCCTGCGGGAGAGGGGCTCTCGCATGTGGTGGGGTATATCGGGCGGATCAATGATGCCGATCTCAAAAAGCTCAAGGAAGAAGGCCGGGTCACGAATTACAAAGGCAGCACGCATATCGGCAAGGTGGGCATCGAACAGACATATGAAAACCTGCTTCATGGCCGCACCGGGTTTGATCAGATGGAAACCGATTCCTCCGGCCGCGCGGTCAGGGTGCTGTCGCATGTGTCCCCTGTTGCCGGCAATGACCTCATGTTGCATCTGGACATGGAGTTGCAGCGGGTTGCAGAACATGCCTTTGGCGATTATCGAGGCGGTCTGGTGGCAATCGACCCCAACACGGGGGGGGTTCTGGCCATGGTCAGCAAGCCGGGATTTGATCCCAACCTGTTTGTCGACGGTATTGATCCCGCAACCTGGAAAGAATTGAACGAGTCTCTGGACAAGCCCATGGTCAACCGGCCGTTGCGCGGCATTTATCCGCCGGGTTCCACCATCAAGCCTTTCATGGCACTGGCCGCGCTGGAACTCGGCTTGCGCAGGCCGCAGGATGCCATCGCGGACCCGGGATTCTATTCGCTGCCCAATAGCCGGCATCGTTACCGTGACTGGAAGGCGGGCGGACATGGCATTGTGGATCTGCACAAATCTGTCGTGCAGTCCTGTGATACTTACTATTACCGGCTGGCTGTCGATATGGGAATCGACCGCATGCAGGGATTTTTGTCGAAATTCGGATTTGGTGCCAAAAGCGGCCTGGATATGCAGGGTGAATCGTCGGGGCTCCTGCCTTCCAGGGAATGGAAGCAAAAGCGCTGGAACAAGCCATGGTATCTGGGAGAAACGGTTATCGCGGGTATTGGCCAGGGTTACCATTTGACCACGCCCATGCAGCTTGCCGCAGCCACGGCCACACTCGCCAATGGCGGTACGTTTTACCGGCCGCATCTTGTCAAATCCATGAAAGATGGCGCAACACGACAGGAAACCGTGATCTCGCCCGAGGTGGCCTGGAAAAATGATTTTCACCCCGAGTATCTGAAACGTGTGCGAGATGCGATGGTCGATGTGCTGAAGCCGGGGGGCACCGCGGTAGGGGCTGGCGCTGGTGCGCAATATACGATTGCCGGAAAAACCGGCACGGCGCAGGTGGTGGGCATCAGGCAAGGCCAGAAATACGACGAGCGCAGAGTGGCCGAGCGGCATCGCGATCATGCCTTGTTTGTCGCCTTTGCGCCCGCCGAATCGCCGAGGATCGCGCTTGCGGTGCTGGTTGAAAACGGTGGACATGGCGGCTCGACCGCCGCGCCGATTGCCCGCGCGGTTTTTGACTATTATCTGCTGGGGAAAAGACCCGCGGGAATTCCCGTATCGGAGGAACATGAATCAGCCGGTGATTAGCCGATTGGCCAGGCAGCTCACCCGGCATCTGGATGGTTTGCTGCTTGCCTTGTTGATAGCGCTGCTGGTGTTGAGTACCGCTGTCGTGTTCAGCGCATCCGGACAAAGCGGGGTGCGACTGGGCGGCCATTTGACCAATATTGCACTGGCGGTTGTGGTGTTGGTGGTTGTTGCCAATATTCCGCCGCACATACTTGCCAAGGCTGGTCCGCCGCTCTATGCCGTTGGGATTGTTCTGCTGATAGGGGTTGCCCTGTTTGGTGAAATTCGCAATGGCGCCCGCCGCTGGCTACCCCTTGGCGTTGTGAGCATCCAGCCTTCCGAAATCATGAAAATTGCCTTGCCGCTCATGCTGGCCTGGTTTTTTCATCAGCGTGAAGCAACGCTGAAGCTCCGCGATTTTGGTATTGCCGCATTGATCGTGGCGATTCCATTCCTGCTTGTTTTGAGACAGCCTGATCTGGGCACCTCCCTGCTTATTGCTGCTTCGGGGTTTTATGTGCTTTTCTTTGCCGGGCTGTCCTGGCGGATCATTGCTGGCCTTGGTGTGCTGGGCGCGGTGTCGTTGCCGTTGGCATGGGGCTTGATGCACGACTACCAGCGTCAGCGGGTAATGACTCTGCTGGATCCGAGCGCCGACCCGCTTGGCGCGGGGTATCACATCATTCAGTCCATGATTGCCATCGGTTCTGGGGGGATGTTTGGAAAAGGCTGGCTCAGCGGTACGCAGAACCAGCTCGATTTCATACCTGAACGTACGACTGATTTCATTTTTGCCGTTTACAGCGAAGAGTTCGGTCTGTTGGGAAATATCGTGCTCATGCTGCTTTATCTGGCGGTGGTGGCCAGGGGACTGAAAATTGCCGAGCATGCGCCTTCGATGTTTGCAAGGCTGATGGCGGGGACGATCAGCCTGAACTTTTTTACCTACGTATTCGTCAACATGGGCATGGTTTCCGGAATATTGCCAGTGGTCGGCGTCCCGCTCCCGTTCATGAGCTATGGCGGCACGGCGCTGGTGACCCTGATGATCGGATTTGGCATGCTGATGAGCCTGTCGACACACCGCAAGCTGTTGAAAACATGATTAGCCGAACTCTTCCTGTCTTGATTTTGATCGCGGCGCTGGCGGCCTGTAGTTCCTCGCCGCCAATGCGAACGCCTTCATCAACGACTCCTCCTCCAGCCCCTGTCGCCAGGGGAGGTGGCTATTACCTGGATGACGGGCCGGAAGACAATCCACCGGCCAATCTGCATGCCGTTGCGGATGCCATTCCGCGGCTGGAGCCCTTGCATCGTTTTGCCAATCGCCAGTATGTGGCCTTGGGCCAAAGTTATATTCCCGATACAACGTTGAAGCCCTATCGGGAAGAAGGCCTGGCATCCTGGTACGGACGCCGCTTCCATGGCAAGCGAACCGCATCGGGTGAAATCTATGACATGTATGCCATGACAGCAGCGCATCGTACCCTGCCCATACCCAGTTATGCGCGGGTGACCTTGCCGGAAACCGGAAAGTCCATTGTCGTTCGGATTAATGACCGGGGCCCCTTTCACAAGAATCGCGTGATTGATCTGTCCTATACCGCCGCCTACAAACTGGGCTACATCGGCAAGGGGAGTGCGCACGTCGTTGTTGAAAGCATAGACCCGGCCAGCATCAACAGCAGCGGCAGTCCCCTCAAGCCTGGGCATTATGTGCAGCTGGGCGCTTTTGGAAAACAGGCCAATGCTGAGAAACTGCTTGCCCGCGCGCGTGAAGCTTTGGGCTTGTCAACCGAACTGACGCACGTCGCGTTGATTGATGATTTTCATCGCGTGAACCTGGGGCCCTTCCCAAACCAGACCGAGGCCGATGACTGGGCTGAAAAAACCCGCGCGGCACTCGGCATCGAAACCATTACGATTGTTCGCTAGTGATGAAAACAATAATTGGCTTTCTTGCGTGTTTGTTGAGTGTTTTGCCAGTTGCGGCGGACACGGGCTCGCCCCCGCCACCGCCCAAGATCGAAGCCCGATCCCATCTATTGCTTGACCTGTCCAGTGGCCAGGTGCTGGCTGGTCAAAATGCAGACCGTCGTCTGGCCCCCGCTTCGCTGACCAAGCTGATGGTGGCCTATCTTGCCTTCGATGCCCTGAAGAACCGGCAGATAAAACTGGATGAAACGTTCACGGTTTCCGAGGCGGCGGCAAAGGTGGAAGGGTCGCGCATGTTTGCCAAGCCGGGACAATCCGTCAAGGTGGGTGATCTGATTGCGGCATTGATTGTGCAGTCGGCCAATGACGCAGCGCTGGCATTGGCCGAAGGCATGGCTGGCAGCGAAGAGGCGTTCGTCGGCAGGATGAATGAACAGGCCCAAAAGCTTGGGCTGACGCAAACACTATTTCGCAATGCTACGGGGTTCTCGCATCCCGAGCACAGAAGTACCGCGCGTGACATGACACAGCTGGCCAGCATGCTGGTCGCGCATTTTCCGGATGCCTATCAGCGTTATTTTTCGCAGCGCGAGTTCAGCTTCAACGGGCTGGCACAGCAAAACAGGAACCGTCTGCTTTGGCTGGACCCGCAGATTGACGGTATCAAGACCGGGCACACGCAGGAAGCCGGTTACTGCCTGATCGCCAGTGCCGAACGTGGCAAGCGGCGGCTGATCGCGACGGTAATGGGCGCGCGTTCGGATGCCGATCGCACGATGTATGCGCAGAAGTTGTTGAATTACGGCTTTCTTGAAACCGATTCGGTGAGGTTTTACCGGGCCGGGCAGGCAGTTGCATCGCTGCCGATATACAAAGGCAGCCGGAGTGAGCTGGGTATTGGCTTCCTGCAGGATTTCTCGCTGACTGTGCAGAAGGGAGCAGCCAGCCGGCTCAAGGCGCAGATCATTACCCGGCAACCGTTCCTTGCACCCGTGAGCAAAGGGCAGACCATGGGTTCTTTGCGCATGACGCTGGATGGAAAAACCATTGGCGAATATCCGCTGGTGGCGCTTGAGAATATTCCTGTCGCTGGCTGGTTCGGGCGGTTCTGGGACAGTCTGAGGCTGCTTTGGAAATGATCGGCAAGACCGTATACCTCAACGGAAAATTTCTGCCTCAGGAAGAAGCCACGGTTTCCATTCTTGACCGCGGCTTCATGCTGGGTGACGGCGTATACGAACTGATTCCGGTTTACCGGCGCATTCCTTTTCGTCTGAACGAACACTTGCGGCGACTGCAACACAGTCTGGACGGCATACGATTGCCCAATCCGATGCGGGATTCGGAATGGCGGCAAGTCATCACGCAAGTCATCAATTTGCACGAATCCGATAACCAGTCGGTTTATTTGCAGGTGACTCGCGGCGCCGCGCCACGTGATCATGCTTTCCCAAAAACCGTCTCACCTACAGTGCTGGTGATGAGCAATCCGTTGAATTCGCCTGATCCCCTTCAGATCGAGAATGGAATTTGTGTGGTTTCCTCGCAAGACCTGCGTTGGGGACGATGCGATCTGAAGACGATTGGCCTGTTGCCGAATGTGCTGGCGAAACAGAAGGCGGTTGAAGCGGGGTGTGTCGAGTGCATCCTGTTCCGTGAAGGCGTGCTGACCGAGGGCGCGGCTTCGAATATTTTCGTGGTAAAGGACGATGTGATTCTGGCGCCGGTGAAAGATCACCGCATGCTGCCCGGCATTACTTATGATCTGGTGATTGAATTGGCGCGGGCTGACAACATCCCGGTAGTGGTTCGTGACATTGCCGAGAGCGAGGCGCGAACGGCTGACGAATTATGGCTGACCTCATCCAGCCGGGAAGTGCAAGCCATCGTGGAACTTGATGGCCTGCCTGTCGGAAGTGGAGTGCCGGGACCGTTTTACCGGCGCATGTATACCCTGTATCAGAATTTCAAGCAGACGCTTACTGGTCAGTCTTGAAAGTATTTCCAACCAGATCGGCCACGTTTGCTTGAGGTGTGTGGCACTGCGTGCAGATGTGGCGCCCGTTGTTCCTGACCATCTTTCCTTCAATAGTGTCGTAATGGCTTTCCGGCATGGAAGTCGGGATGCCTTTGGTTTTCTTGCCAATCAGGCCGGGCTTGTCATGGCAGGTAATGCACAGGTTCTTGTTGGCGGTGATGGGTTCAAAGGCCTCGGTCTTGTGAGGAATTTGTGGCGGCGCGCTGTTCCAGGACCGGGGCAGGGCTGTAGCTGCTGAAGGCTCTGTTTTCGGATAATCGAACACCGCAGGACTGGGGTCGTCGAAGACACTGGTTTTTGACAGCCCGATTTCGTTGTCCGCCACAGGTTTGGATGTGGCGCAGGCGGCAACAATTACCGCGACGATTCCAATGAATAAAGCGTTATGTTTCATGATGGTCTCCTAGCCTGTTGTGTTGCGGTTGAATTGTGCTGCTTGATAAGAGGTCTAAAATTAAAGCTCAAACTGTTTTCCGGGCAGATGGGTATGCATCTGGCGCAGTTGGTGCATTCGCCGGAAGCCACCAGGCCGTTCTCGGCGGCCAGTTTGAAATCAAGCACCTTGGGTTCCGGACATACGCGCACACATTCTGCGCAACGGGTGCAGGAACTGTCATCAAATCGCACGCGTAGTTGGGCGATGCGTCCCACGAGACTGTAAAAAGCACCGAGCGGACAGAGATGGCCGCACCAGCCATGCTTGACGACCAGCAGGTCGAGCAGAAAAATGCCGGCGATGGCGGTCAGACCCAAACCAATGCCGAAAACGATTTCGCGATGCAGCATGGAAATCGGGCTGACCCATTCGAAAGCTGCTACACCGGTTAATACGGACAGGATCAAGGCCAGTACCAGAAGCCAGTAGCGAATATTTCGCGAAAGGCTGCAGAAATCCGGTACGCGAAGTTTTGCGCGAAGCCAGCCGGCCGCATCCGTGACAAGATTGACGGGACAGACCCAAGCGCAAAAAGTACGGCCGGCAATCAAGGCATAAAATCCCAGTACGATTGCAGCGCCAATTAATACCTCCTTGTCCAGCACGTGCATGGTCAGGAGCTGCTGCAGCACGGCAAAAGGGTCGGCCATGGGGATGACGCCCAGAAATTCGGAAGCGGAGAGATTGCCGGTCAGCAAGGGGCGTCCCGCCACTTCCCAGCCATAACGTGCCGTACCAAAGAACATCGCCAGAATGCCAAGCTGGGTGACGCGACGCAGAATCAGGTAACGCCAGCTCCAGAGCCGGCCTGACAGGGTGGCGGGCGGCGTGTACAGGCGCACGACGCGGCCGGGTTTGGCTTCTTCTTCCGTGGGTTGAACCTGGGCGTGCATCAGTATTCAATTCCCTTGTTGAGGGTATCCATTCCCGGCGCTTCTTTCGGCGCGACATCGGGGCTGGAGGGTTGCGCCGGTGCGGGGGCGGCGCCGGCGGCGAAATCCTGGGTGATTGCATCCTCGCGCGTCCAGCCCAGCCGATAGTGTTCGCCAATCTTGCCCTGTACCAGCGAGGGGTTGATGATGCGAATGGCCGCTTCCTGCGTCGGACAAGCCTGTTCGCATAATCCGCAGCCCGTACAGTGCTCAGCATGCACCAGCGGCACAAACATCGCGTGCTTGCTGATCTTGCGCGGATGGTTTTCAACCGTGATGGCCTTGCCTTTCACGGGGCAGACTCGATAACAGACCTCGCAGCGCAGCCCTAGCCAGGACAGGCAGTTTTCCTCGTCGATGACCGCCAGGCCCATTCGCGCTTTGTTGATGTCCTTGAGTGATTTGGTCAAGGCGCCGGTTGGGCAGGGCGGCACGCAGGGAATATCCGGGCACATGTAACAGGGCACCTTGCGCGGCTCGAAATAGGGGGTTCCAACCGGCATGTTGCTGCCTGCTGTGGCCATCTTCAGGGTGTCGTAGGGGCAGGCATTGGTGCACTGGCCGCACTTGATGCATTGCGCGGCGAAATCATTTTCAGGCAATGCGCCTGGCGGACGGAGCGCGAGCGCAGCCGCCGAGGCTTCCTGCCGCAGCAGGTGAGTCCAGATCAGCCCGCCGCAGGCCGCGAGGGCAGCGCCCTGCGCAGTCTTCAGCAGAAAATCACGCCGCTTCTTTTCCATGACTAATTGGGGCCTGGATTCAGAGGCCGGGAGTCAGGGGAGGTGCGGCCAAGGGCCGCGATTCCTTTCTTCAAGAAAGCGCGAAGCACATGCCCTGACCCCTGAATCCTGCCCCCCTGCGTTCTCAAGCCTTGTAAACCTTCACGGCGCACTTCTTGTAATCGCTCTCTTTCGAGATCGGACAAGTCGTGTCCAGCGTGACGCGGTTGATGAGCACGCCTTCGTCGAAGAAGGGCACGTACACGTAGCCCTTGACCATCTTGTTGCGGCCGCCGGTTTCCACGCGTACCTTGACCTTGCCGCGACGCGATTCGATCCAGACCAGGTCATTGCGTTGCAGGCCACGGCTCTTGGCATCAGCCGGATGTATCCACATGACAGCTGCAGGCACGGCGCGATGCAGTTCGGGCACACGACGGGTCATGGTGCCGGAGTGCCAGTGTTCCAGAACACGTCCGGTGCACAGCCACAGGTCATAGTTGGTGTCAGGTTGTTCGGCCGGGGCGGCATAGGGACGGTAGAAAATCTTGGCCTTGCCTGCCAGCGGTACCGGCTTGGGATCGGTGATGCCGTCAAGATTTCCGGTGGGGATGGCTTTGAACAGATCGCCGTAGAACTCGAATCCGGCACCCTTTTTCACATAGGGATCGTATTGCTCGTTGAAGCGCCATGCGACTTCCTTCCCATCGACGACCGGCCATTTCATGCCGCGGATGTTGTCACCATGATAGATGTCGAAATCAGCCAGATCCTTGCCCTTGCCGCGGCCGAATTGCACATACTCCTGCCACAGTGCCTTTTCGGGGAACCAGCCATCGCCCAGCAGGGCGGCGACGTGGTTGTCATGACCCTTGGCCACGGCATCGGGCCATTTCACCTTGAGGTTGTCAGGAGTTGCGAATAGCACCTTGTACAGGCTGTCTTCCGGGGAATAGCCCATTTTTACGGCTTCATCCATCACGCTTGGCAACTTGTTGTCTTCGTATCCATCCGCCTTGAGGCCGGGTAGTTTTTGCTCGCCCCAGAAATCTTTCACCTTGAAGCGCTTCGAGAACTCGATGGTTTGCCAGACATCGGCGCGAGCTTGCCCGGGTGGCGGAACCTGCTGCCGCCATTGCTGGGTACGGCGCTCGGCGTTGCCGAATGCCCCCCATTTCTCGAATATCATGGCCGTTGGCAGGATCAGATCGGCAATCTTGGCGGAAACGCCGGGATAAGCTTCGGAGACGATGATGAAATTGTCGTTCTCACGAGCTGCTTTCAGCCAGTGGTTGGCATTGGGGTGCGTGTGCCACGGATTGTTAACCTGTACCCAGGCCCACTTGACCTGACCATCTTCCAGGTCGCGCAGAATCTTTGCATAGAACGAACCGATCTTGGGGTTGATGGTTTTTGCAGGCAGCTTCCACTTGCCTTCGGCATTGGCTCGATGCTTGGGGTTTGGAATCAAGGTGTCGGCAGGCAGGCGATGGCAGAAGGTACCGACTTCGCGAGCAGTTCCGCAGGCGGAGGGCTGCCCGGTCAGAGAGAATGCGCCATTGCCCGGCTGGGATTGCTTGCCAAGTAATAGATGATTCATGTAGCACTGCTCGTTGACCCAGGTACCGCGCTGGTGCTGGTTGAAGCCCATGGTCCAGAAGGACACCACCTTGCGGTCCTTCTCGATGTAGAAATCAGCCAGTTGCTGGAGCTTGCCCTTGAAACTGGCCAGCGATTCGTCTTCGTCTCCTTTAGCCAGTTCCGCCACGAAATCCAGCGTGTAGGGTTCAACAGCCTTCTTGAAGTCGTCGAAGCTGATCATCCAGTGCTTGGCGGGATCGGCGGTGTTTTTCTGGTCTACCACCTCACCCTCGGCTTTGCGCTGGGCAACAGCCTCATATTTGTCGAGCTTGACCTTTAGTTCCTTGGCCTGTGTATCTTTTTCGGCCGGGTAAGCAAATTTGTCAGTGTTGCGCATGCCGTAGCCAATGTCGTAAGGACCGGTTGCGAATACGCAGTGCTTTTCGACAAAATCCTTGTTGACCGCATCGCGGGCGATGATTTCGCGCGCGATGTAGTTCTGGATAGCCAGGTCAGTGTTGGGTTTGAACAGAATTTCCAGGTCGGCCAGATCAGAACTCATGTTGCGGTAGGTCGACAGGTTGACGATGCGCACGTTCTTGTTGGACAGCCGGCGGTCGGAAATGCGTGACCACAGGATGGGGTGCATCTCCGCCATGTTGGCGCCCCACAGGATCATGGTGTCGGTGTACTCGATGTCGTCATAGTTGCCGGCGGGCTCGTCGGCACCGAACACGCTATAGAACGCCGCCACGGCCGATGCCATGCAGTTGCGGGCATTGGGATCGATGTTGTTGGAACGGAAGCCTGCCTTGAACAGCTTGTTCATGGCGTAGCCTTCATGGATGGTCCACTGGCCGGACCCAAAGCAGGCCACGCCGGATGGCCCTTTTTCCGCATAGGTCTTGCGGAACTGCTTTTCCATCTCGTCAAATGCCTGTTCCCAGGTGACGGGCACGAACTTGCCCTTCTTGTCGAACTTGCCGTCGGTCATGCGCATCAAAGGCTGTGTCAGGCGATCCTGGCCGTACAAGATCTTGCCGTTGAAATAGCCCTTGATGCAGTTGAGGCCCTTGTTGACAGGCGCCTTGGGATCGCCCTTGGTGGCGACGATGCGGCCGTCCTTGGTGGCACACATGATGCCGCAACCCGTGCCGCAGAACCTGCAAACAGCCTTGTCCCACTTCCAGCCCTTTTCCAACTCACTGGCTGCAGCTTCAGCCAGTTCTGACAGGGACATGCCCATTGTGGAAGCCGTGGATGCAGCCACGGCGGATTTCAGGAATTCGCGACGGGATAGATGCATGATGTCCTCCTAGGTAAGTGTGATATTTAGTTTTCCTGCAGGACTGCGGGCACGGCGCCCATGCCTTGCAGCTTGTCAAGTTCTTCAGGGATATGAGTGATGACCTCTTGATCATCCTCGAAGTAGTGGTAGACCATTTCGGCGGCAGCCACGCCAGGCAGGGCCTTGATGGCTTGAAGCATGTCGGTTTCGGTCTTGATGTTTTCCGCTTCCAGCACTACAACGATGCGACCGGTTTCCGGTTCTTGCTGAAAGACTTCAACACCGTCGATTGCGCTTAGGGCCGTGCTGACATTGGGAAAGTTCTGCGGCCTGGCCATGACCAGGATGCCGGAATAATTCATGACGCCCCCTCCTTTTTAAGTTGGATATCCTGCTCCTGTTCAACAAAAAAAACCTTGACGAATATCAAGGTTTTGATTGCAAACAGGCGCAAGCTCGTCAAGAATAAAAAAGGAGAAGCAAATAATGATGATGGCAAAACGATCAAATGATCTTGCGGAGGCACTTCGGAGAGTGCCGCTCTTCAGCAAGGTGGAACCGGATGATGTGGTGGCGATGGCTGAGCACGTTCGGGAACTGCACGTTGAGCGTGGCGAAATTCTGTTCCAGAAGGGTGATCAGCCGCATGGGTTTTATATCCTGCTGGAAGGAAGGATAACGCTGGCGTTTCCTTCGGAACAGGGTACCGAGCGGATTCTGGAAGTGATCAAGCCAGGTGAGTCCTTTGGCGAGGCGCTGATGTTTCTCGGTCAGCCGTACCCGATTTTTTCCCAGGCAGGTGTTGACAGCCGGGTGCTGGATATTCCGGAAGAGGCGATTACAAACCTGCTGGACAAGGACTGCCGTCTTGCGAAGCGCATGCTGGCGGGCATCAGTATCCGGCTGCATGAATTGATCAGTAATCTGGAAGCTTGCTCGATGCGCTCCAGCGCGCAGAGGGTAGCCTGCATGCTGCAGCACGCCGCACCATCAGCCGGCACTCAGGAATACGATGTGCAATTGCCGGCAGCCAAGCACATCGTGGCTTCCCAGTTGAATCTGACACCGGAAACCTTTTCTCGCGTGTTGCATGTGTTGACCGAATCCGGCCTGATTGAAGTGTCGGGCCGTGTGATCAAGGTGCTGAACGCGGAAGGCTTGCGCAAGCTTCAACTTTAACGCCCTCTGAAGATGAGCGATTCCCTGCTCGAATTCCCCTGCGATTTTCCTGTCAAGGTCATGGGCGCCGCGCGGGATGATTTTGCGCAGGCAATCGTCAAGGTTGTACTGGCGCATGCGCCGGATTTCAGCGAGGCCGGGCTGGACATGCGCGCTTCCGGCAAAGGCAACTATCTGGCGGTGACCTGCACGATACGGGCAGTCTCAAAAGAGCAGCTCGACAATCTTTATCGCGATCTGTCTTCACATCCTTACGTAAAGATTGTCCTTTGAACCGGCTGATCATCAGGCATCTTGGGCAGCAGGAATACGAGCTCACCTGGCGCACCATGCGGGATTTCACGGCGACCCGGGTTGAAACCACACAAGATGAATTGTGGGTGCTGGAACACCCGCCCGTTTTCACCCTCGGTCAGGCGGGCAAGCGCGAACATCTATTGCAGACAACAGATATTCCGGTGGTTGCCATCGATCGTGGCGGGCAGATTACCTACCACGGGCCGGGACAAGTCGTGATTTATATACTGGTGGATTTGAAGCGGCGCGGCTACGGGGTCAAGGATCTGGTGCATCGCATGGAACAGTCGGTGATCGATCTGCTGGCGTCAGCGGGAATTCAGGCTGAACGTCGAACTGGGGCGCCAGGTGTGTATGTAGCGGGTGCGAAAATTGCCGCGCTGGGATTGCGCATCAAGCAGGGCCGCAGTTATCACGGATTGGCGCTCAATGTGGATATGGATTTGTCGCCGTTTTCGCTCATCAACCCATGCGGCTATCCCGGCATGGCTGTAACGCAGACACGAAACCTTGGGATGCCGGATACGCCCGACTCGCTGGGCAAATTACTCGCCAAGCGACTGGCCGAGAGCATTGTCGCCTAGAAGCCAATGGCTTCAGCCCGGTAACCTTCATCCTGAATGCTGTGCACAATATCGCTGGCACGGCCGCAGTCTGAATCGTAAGCAACGACCATCAGGTGAGGATGATCAACGGATATGCCGGCGCCGACCACGCAGGGCTGCTGCCTCACATAGTCTTCCAGCTTGCATTGTTCCTCGGGCGCCAGGGTTTTATCCACATGCACCAGAAAGTCAGCGATACGCGATTCCATTGTTATCTCCTGATCGGGTTGCAGTGTATTGTGTATAGACCAGTCGCGGCAGCTTGGATAGCGGTAAAATAAGCCTTTGATTTTTCACGCGGACCTTGACGTGGCCGACACTAAGTTGCACAAGGGTGAAGCGAAAACTTCGCGCATTCCCATCAAGGTGGTGCCTCAGCCCAGACTGAAAATGCCAGGCTGGATTCGCGCCAGATCGCCCAGCCATCCGGATGTGATCCGGCTGAAGGAGGTATTGCGCGAACAGAAGCTGCACACAGTATGCGAAGAAGCTTCCTGCCCGAATCTGGGCGAATGTTTCGCGCATGGTACTGCCACGTTCATGATTCTGGGTGATCTGTGTACACGACGCTGCCCGTTCTGCGATGTGGGGCATGGCAAACCGCTGCCGCCGGACGCGGATGAGTCTTGCCATCTGGCGGAAACCATCGCCGCAATGAATCTGAACTATGTCGTAATTACCAGCGTTGATCGGGATGATTTGCGTGACGGCGGCGCCCGGCATTTCGCGGACTGCATACGTGCCGTGCGTGAAAAATCGCCCGGTACCCGAATCGAAATTCTTGTGCCGGATTTCCGGGGGCGGCTGGACATTGCCCTGGATGAACTGGTTTCAGCGCCGCCTGATGTGATGAACCACAATCTGGAAACCGTGCCGCGCCTGTACAAGGCAGCGCGCCCTGGGGCGGATTACGCGCATTCACTCAAATTGTTGCGGGACTTCAAGGCGCGGCATCCAGACATCCCAACTAAATCGGGGCTGATGGTGGGATTGGGCGAAACCGATCAGGAGATTCATGATGTGATGCGAGACCTGCGCTCGCATGACGTCGACATGCTGACTATTGGCCAGTATCTTCAGCCTTCGGGCGCGCATTTGCCCGTTCTGCGCTATGTCACGCCCGAACAGTTCAAGGCATTCGAAACGGCTGCCCATGAATTGGGATTCAGGCAGGCTGCCTGCGGGCCGATGGTGCGGTCCAGTTATCATGCCGATTTGCAGGCGCGAAGTCTCGTCAAATAAAAAAGGCGCCTTGCGGCGCCTGGCACTGGAGGTTGCCTGAAAACTTTCAAACGCAGCCGGTTGGCTTGGGGAGACCGCCGTACTTGGTGATGGGTTTCATCGGACCGGTCATCCACATGTTGAATACTTCTTTCTGGTCCATGTCGAGATACTTGGCGAATTTGCGAATGGGGGGCACCTGCTGGTATTCGTCGTAGTATTCGCGCGCCTTAAGGATTTGTTCCCACTTTGCGTCTGTCAGTTCGATACCATCAGCTTCGGCCATTGCCTTGCCGATTTCCTCGGTCCAGTCGTTCATGTTTTCCAGATAGCCGTCGCCATCGCGTGCAGGCAGTTCCATGGTTTCACCTCGTTGAAAATGGTTGAACAAATTAGTCGGGTACTATTTAAAAATACTTGAGTGAATTTGTCAACTATCGGGCGGGGTTATTTGAGTAAACGGCGCCGGGTCAATCCCAAAGCCAGCCAGAAACCAACAAACCCCCAGGAAAGGAGTACGACAATATGCGTTAGCGGTTGCGCTGGTATTTGGCCTCGTACCAGCGGGCGGGCGATTTCTATGGCGTGAGTGAGTGGTAGCCAGGAGGAAATCTCCTGCAGGAGCGGGGGAAGCTGGCTGACAGGGTAGAACACGCCGCACAGCAATACCATGGGTGTGATGACCAGGGTGAAGTAGTACATGAAAAAGTCGTAGCTGGGCGAGACCGCCGTCATGACCAGACCCATGCCGGAAAAACACAGACCAATGAGGAAAGCCAGCGGAATCAGCCAGAGCGATAAAGCCCAATCGGCCTGCAGGCCCAGCACCCAGATCACCGCAAGAATCGCCAAGCCGGACAGGAGGCTTTTGCTGGCGGCCCACAGCCATTCACCCGTGAGCACATCGTCCAGTTCCAGCGGCGTGTTGAGGATGGCTTCCCAGGTTTTTTGCACATGCATGCGCGAAAAGCCCGAGTACAGGGTTTCGAACGTGGCGCTGTTCATGGTGGAGTAGGCAACGGTACCCGCGCCCAAAAAGGTCAGGTAGGACATGCCTTCCACATCCGGCAGCAGGCTGCCCAGTCCGAATCCAAGCCCAAGCATGTAAAGCATGGGGTCGGCGAGGTTGCCGAGCACGCTGGGCAGGGCGAGCTTTTTCCAGACCAGGAAATTTCGCTGCCAGACCGGGATAAAGCGCAAAGACAATTGTGGGAAGCGGAGCAGGTCTGTCATCAGTCGCGCAGCTCCCGCCCCGTCAGTTTCAGGAACACGTCTTCCAGATTGGCGGGCCGGTGAAGGTATTTCAGATTCGGCCGGCCCTTGAGCGCATCCAGCAGCGGCCCGGGCTGACGGGTGTAGCAGAACAGGGTTTCGCCAGCCTCTTCGATTCTGTCCGCATGGCGTGATCCCTCTTCACGCCCCCAGGCAATGGCTTCTTCGCCGTAAATTTCCATCACGTCGGGCTCGATGTGGGTGGAGATCAGGTCTCGCGGGCTGCCCTCGGCTATGGTGTGTCCGTGGTCGATAATCGTCAGCCGGTCGCATAACCGCTCGGCTTCTTCCATGAAATGCGTGGTCAGAAGAATGGTCTTGCCTTGTGACAGCAGCCTGCGCAAGCCCTGCCAGATGACATGCCGCGCCTGGGGGTCAAGACCGGTGGTGGGCTCGTCCAGAAAAATGACATCCGGGTCGTTGACCAGTGCGCGGGCGAGTGTCAGTCGTCGCTTCATGCCGCCGGAAAGCGTCTGGATGCGGGCTGCAGCGCGGTTGTTCAATCCCGCAAAATCAAGCAGACCGGGAATTCGCTCGCGTATGGCGGCATCACTTAGTCCAAAGTAGCGGCCGTAGGTCAGCAGGTTTTCCGTGACCGTGAAGTCGGGGTCGAGATTGTCCACTTGCGGCACGACGCCGATCCGCAATCGTGCCTGCCGCGCGAGTGAAGGTACAGGAAGGTCCAGCACCTGGATATCACCACTATCCGGCGTGATCAGGCCCAGCAGCATTTTGAGGGTGGTGGTCTTGCCCGCGCCATTCGGCCCAAGCAAACCATGGCAGGTGCCATGTGCCAGACTCAGGTTGAGTCCTGCAACCACTTCTGATTCGCCGTAACGCTTACGCAGTGTATGGGCAATTACCACCGGCATTGGCTGATAACCGCTTCTTTAAGCTCTGGTAGCTTGCCGTGAAAAAAATGTCCGCTGCCGTGGACGACGGTAAGCGGCACCTGATATTGGTTGGCCCAGGCTTGTGCCGCGCTGAATGGCACGACTTCATCTTCGTCGCCATGTATCAGTACCGTGCCTGGCGCAGGTGTCTCAAACGGATACAAATTAACAGCAGGCGCAACCAGAATCACGCAGTCTGTGGATATTCGGCCGGCTACCCGATGCTGAACATAACCGCCAAAGGAGAAACCGGCCAGCCGCCAGGGCAGGCCGGGGTAGCTTTTACTGACGAATTCGATGATGGCGAGCAGGTCTTCGGTTTCAC
Organism: Thiobacillus sp.; assembly: GCA_018263115.1. GTDB lineage: Bacteria > Pseudomonadota > Gammaproteobacteria > Burkholderiales > Thiobacillaceae > UBA6918. The sequence continues at coordinate 67,486 of JADFDC010000008.1, read as the reverse complement.
CTTCGCCGCGGTCGTACTCGCCTTCGCTCATGCCTACGCCGCGGAAGTTGGGGCGAACAGCGACGTAATCGTGGTCGGTGGCCACTCGCGCCAGCGTATGGACGACCTTGTTGTCCATGCTGCCGCCCTGCAGCGGATGGGGATGGGCGATCAACAACAAGCCTTTGCGGGCAGAATCATTGGAGCCGCCAGGGTCGTCGATGATGGTTTCCATGCGGCCGCCGGGCGTTTCAATCCGCAGCTTGTGCCGTTTCAGGCGCAGATCATCTTCGACTTGAGGTAAGGAAATGCCCATCAGATTTTCAGGCGATCGACAATCCGGCCGTTCTGCAGATGTTCGCGCAGGATTTCATCAATATCGGCTTCATCGACATAGGTGTACCAGGTGCCCTGCGGATAGACGACCAGCAACGGGCCTTCACCGCATCGATCCATGCAGCCAGCCGAGTTGATCCGGCATTTCCCTGGGCCGTTCAGGTTGAGCTTCTTGACCTGCTTTTTCAGGTAGTCGCGCATGTGCTGACCGCCGGATGCGCCGCAGCACTTGGCGCCATCTTCACGCTGGTTGGTACAGAAGAACACGTGGTATTTGAAAAAGGTGTTGTCCGGCATTCTTTAAAACTCGTTGTATTTGGCGGCGTTGCCCCGCGCCTGCTCGACGGGATATTTCCTGGCGTTGATTTCGAGCTTGTCAGCTGCCGCTTCAAGCAGGTCAATATCCAGCAAATCCGCCAGACGGGTCAGGTAGATGAGCACATCGGCGATTTCCTGTCGCACCTGCTCGCGGCGTTCCGGCTCCAGCGCCGCGCTTTCTTCGGGCGACAGCCATTGAAATCGCTCGACCAGTTCGGCCGCTTCGACAATCAAGGCCATCGCCAGGTTCTTGGGGGTGTGATAACGCTCCCATTGCCGGGAAAAGACAAATTCACGAATCCGCGATTTAAGTGTATCGAGAGAGTCGACTGAAGTCTGCTGCATGTGTGGATGATACCGCATGGCACTGCCATGCGTTTTCACCGGAACGTCAGGGTTTTGACACTTTTGGCGGGCACCTGCCAGCTTGTGTCGGCAAATTCGCTGCCAGTGGTCTTAAATCAATAGGAAAACTGGGTGTGCTAAGCTTGGCGCGCTTGTTGCTAACCAGTATGGACAAGTTTTGGCCGCCAGAAACAAAGGGTTTTTGGCATAATGCCCAGTTCCAAGCGATTTTTGAGGAGAAATCATGCCTGCCCTGAATAAAGTCTTCCTGAGCGTCGTCGCGGCAAGTGCGGCCGTATTGGCAGCAGGATGTTCTAATACCCCCACCTATCCGCCCGCCCCGGTCAAATCAGCGGCTCAGGACTGGAATTATCTGGTCGGCCCAGGTGATACCGTCAATGTGTTCGTCTGGCGGAATCCAGAGGTATCGGGCAATTTCCCGGTTCGACCGGATGGCAAGATGACCATGAATCTGGTCGAGGACATGCAAGCCTCTGGCAAGACGCCCAGCCAGCTTGCACGGGATATTGAAAAGTCCCTGTCCAAATACATTCAGGAACCCATTGTGACTGTTATCGTGGGGGGTGGAGTGGGCCCTTTCAGCCAGCAGATTCGCGTGGTGGGCGAGGCAGCCAAGCCCCAGGCGCTCAATTATCGCGAAAACATGTCCCTGGTTGACCTGATGATCGCTGTTGGCGGCCTGACTGATTTCGCTGCGGGCAACAAGGCTTATATTCTGCGTACCGAGGGCGACAAGCAGCAAAAAATGGGTGTTCGCCTCGAAAGCCTGATGAAGGATGGCGATTATTCAGCCAATGTGGATTTGCGGCCTGGCGACGTACTCGTGATTCCGGAAAGCCTTTTCTAAATTAATAAAAACGGCAATGCCCGCCCCATTTGAGGCGGGCGCTCCCCAGGAGTCCCCATGGATCAAGTCGTTCAGCAACTGATGTCGTATGCGCGAGCCATCTGGCATCGCCGGTGGTATGTCGCCATTGTGGCTTGGCTGATTTCAATTGCAGGCTGGGTGGGCGTGTATTTATTGCCGGATCGCTATGAGGCATCGGCTCGCGTGTATGTCGATACCCAGACACTGCTCAAGCCGCTGCTGTCGGGATTGACGGTGGACCCGGGAGTGGAACAGCAGATCAAGTTGATGACGCGTGCATTGGTTAGCCGGCCAACCCTGGAAAAGGTTGCCCGGATGACCGATCTTGATATCCACGCCAAGACGCCGGAAGACACGGAAGAAATGCTGGATAACCTGGCCAAGAAAATTTCCATTGCAGATACCGGCAGGGAAAACCTTTATACATTGAGCTTTCAGGATGAAAACCCTGAGCTTGCCAAAAAAGTAGTGCAGGCCTTGCTGACGATTTTTGTCGAAAGCAGCTTGGGTAAAACCCGGCAGGATATTGCTTCTTCACAGAAATTCATCGAGGAACAGTTACAGCAGTATCAGCAAAAACTGGTGGATGCCGAAAACGCGCTCAAGGAGTTCAAGCAAAAGCACGTGGGTGTCATGCCGGGGCAGGGAGGAGATTACTACGCAAAGCTGGAACAGGGGGCAACCCAGTTGCGCCAGGCTGAACTTGATTTGCGTGAAGCGACCAACCGCCGCGATCAACTGAAACGCCAGTTGGAGGACGAAGAACCGGAACTGGCTGCCGCCGCCGCAGTTGTTTCTACCAGTTCAGAGGTTGATGGTCGCATCCAGGCGCTTGAGAAGCAAATGGATAGCCTGCGCTTGCAATATACCGATCTGCATCCTGATATTCAGTCTACCAAGCGACTGATCGCCAAGCTGGAAGAACAGAAAAAGCAGGAGATCGCCGCACGCAAGGCGGATCCATCTGGCGCCAAGATTCAGAACCCTGTTTATCAACAATTAACCATTGCCATTGCTGAAGCAGATGGAACGGTTGCCTCGCTGCGAGCGAGGGTAAGCGAGTTTCAGGGCCGCTATAACGCATTGCGTAGCGCGTCCTCCATGATTCCCCAGGTCGAGCAGGAATTCACCCAGCTCATGCGGGATTACGATGTTTACAAATCGAATTACACAGAGTTGCTCGCCAAGCGCGAATCGGCCGCCATGTCCAGTGAAGTGGAAAGCAAAACCGATACAGTTGATTTTCGTGTGATCGATCCGCCTCGTGTTCCGCTCGCGCCGGCCTGGCCCAATCGGCCGTTACTGCTGTCACTTGTGCCCTTGGGCGGACTTGTTGCCGGTTTTGCGACGGCATTTCTGATTAGCCAGATCAGGCGTACCGTCGCGGACCGCAAATCATTGCGTGAACTTACAGGCCTTCCCTTACTGGGAGCAGTCACCAAAATCGAGACCGAGGAGGCGCGAAGAGTTCGCCGCAAACGGCTGATGGCATTTTTAGCCACGATTGGAAGCCTTGTTGGTGCCTATGGTGTTTTGATTACGCTGCACCTGGTATTAGCCAGAGCGGCATGAGGAGTCTGCGATGAGCATCATAGAAAAAGCCGCAAAAAAACTCGGCGATTCATCTGTACAGAGGCCACCGCAGCAAACAGACCAGGCGGATCACGTGCACGTGCGTGAAGAAAGCCTCATAGAGGGCGCGCTTGCCAAGCAAAGAGTTGTCGTTTCTCAGCCCGGACATACCCCTGAGGTTCGTTCAGAACCGTCAGTGCATTTTGAGGAAGAACCTGAAGGGACCAGTCAGGCTCAATCCATCAACCTGTCCCGCATGCATCGCATGGGCATGATTACCCCGGATGCGGAAAAGAGCCAGATCGCCGAAGAATTCCGCATTATCAAGCGCCCCCTGATAGCCAATGCTTTTGGCCAGGGCGCGCCGCGCGTAAAGAATGGCAACCTGATCATGGTGACCAGTTCCCTGCCTGGCGAGGGAAAATCTTTTTGCGCAATCAATCTGGCCATTTCCATGGCCATGGAAATGGATCGCACGGTGTTGCTGGTGGATGCTGACGTGGCTCGTCCTCGTGTGCCGGAATACCTTGGCTTGCATACCGATCTGGGCTTGCTCGATGTGCTGCGTGATAAAAAACTGAAACTGTCCGATGTAATGATCAAGACGGACATTGCGAAACTGACTGTTCTGCCCGCCGGCCGCACCTACAAACGTGCGACCGAATTGCTGGCGAGCGCCGCGATGACAGATCTCGTTGAAGATATCGGCAACCGTTATCATGACAGGATAATTATTTTTGATTCGCCTCCTTTGCTGGCGACCAGTGAATCCAGCGTGCTGGCGACACATATGGGGCAAATCGTGATGGTCGTGGAAGCCGAAAAGACTTCCCAGGAGGCAGTGCGTGAAGCGCTCAGCCACATCCAGTCATGCGAAGTAGTCAGCATGTTGTTGAATAAGGCGACACCGGCACCCGGGGCGGATTATTATTACGGCTATTACGGAAGCTACGGGAAATAAATCTTGCGAGTCGGAATACGTCACTTTCAGAACTGCCGGAGCTTGCTTCTGCTGGGATTTGTTTTATTGCCGGCCAATGCAATGGCGTTGGACTGGAAATTTGAACCGTCTGTCAGCGCGGCGGCAACAATCACAGACAACGGTACGCAAAGCCGCAATGGCGACGGCGCCCTGATTCTCTCTGTTACGCCCGGCATCATTGCCAGATCAGAAGGATCCCGCCGGGTTCAGGCGCAGCTTGACTATGGATTGAGCGTCATTGAGCGCATAGGCGACAGCAGCACGAACAATTCGGATGACATGACCCATCGGCTTAATGCCACAGGCAAAGCCGAGTTGGCGGAAGACCTTTTTTTCATCGAAGGCAACGCCAACATATCACAGGCCCTGGGGTCGCTCCTTGGCGCACCTGGCGACAGCAATCTGGATACGGGCAACCGTACAACCGTGGGCATTTATAATCTCAGCCCATATCTGACCAAGCGCTTTGGCACGTTTGGGAATGGAATACTGCGTTACAGCCGTTCAGGTGCGATTTTTGAAGACAACGTTGGAGGCAATATCGCCTCGGATACGATACGGGCGGATTTCAACAGTGGCACTCAGTTCAATGATTTGCTCTGGGGCCTGAATTACTCCTTGCGCAATGCCACGACGCAAAATGGCGCAGATACCGAATTTGAGTCGTATGGCGCTACTTTGGGATACGCACTGACGCGGAAGTTTCGCCTCAGGGGATCATTTGGTTATGACAAGAATGATTACCCGCACCTGGCGGGAACCAAGACCGAGGGCGATTACTGGACAACAGGTTTCGACTGGTCGCCCAGCCGCCGAACCTCGGTCGAGGCTGCGTTTGGCAAACGATATTATGGGGATAACTATCTGTTCGGGTTTAAACACCGCAGCCAATATTCACAGTGGAATATTCAATATAGTGAGGACGTCAGTGATATCGCCGAACAAATACTGAATTTTTCGGGCGTGATTTTCTGGGATTGCGCAGGGGTGCTCAGACAGACTGTCAACTCGTTCGAACCGCCTGAGCCCGGGTGTACGCTTGCGGGCTTGGGTGTCAGCACTGGCTTGGCCAATGGCGTCTATGTTCTGAAAAGTTTGAGCGGTGGCGTGACGTGGGGAAAGGGCAGGTTGGGTGCCAGCCTCGATGTGCATGACTCACGACGAAACTATCAGCAACTTGCGGGCGATCTTGAAGATCACACTCGAGGCATCAGAGGTAGTGCGAGCTACAAATTGACACCGCATTCCACGCTGACAGCATCGCTCGGCTTTGATAACACCCAGGTTCCAGCAGGCCTGCCGTCAGGTTCGATTACTCCCGGAACCGATCGGGATGATGATATTTACACTGCATCCTTGGGTATCAATCATCAATTCCAGCCCAAGCTCAATGGCTCACTGGTTTTCCGGCATCAGCAGCGTGAGTCCAGTGCGGATATCGCGGATTTCACTGAAAACAGCCTGACGGCGACCGTGACCATGCGATTCTGAGGACGCCATGTACGATACCTATTACCACTTCACCGCCAAGCCTTTCCAGCTCAGTCCGGATCCGAAATTTTTCTATGGCAGCAAGGGGCACAAGCGTGCCATGGCCTATCTTGAATACGGGTTGTCGCTGGGCGAAGGCTTTATCGTGATTACCGGAGATGTGGGCGCTGGAAAAACGACCCTGGTACGCAATCTGTTCAAGCAGATGGAAGAAGAGAACATCATTGCGGCCCAACTCGTCTCGACTCAACTGGATGCCGATGACACTCTCCGCAGTGTGGCGGCATCATTGGGGTTGGAACATGAAGGCATCAGCAAGTCTGCACTATTGAAAAATCTCCAGGATTTTCTGACTGCCGCGTCCCGCCAGAACAAGCGTGTGTTGTTGGTGGTCGACGAAGCCCAGAATCTCACTCCACGCGCAGTCGAGGAATTGCGCATGCTGTCCAATTTCCAGAATGATGATCGCTCACTGATCCAGACATTCCTGCTGGGACAGCCGGAATTTCGCGGCATACTTCAGAGCGTGGATATGCAACAGCTACGGCAGCGTGTGATTGCGTCCTATCATCTCGGGCCGCTGGATACCGATGAAACGCGGGGTTATATTGAACACCGCTTGAACCTTGTCGGCTGGAAAGGCTTGCCCAGTTTCAGTGATGAAGCATTCCAGGCTATCCACCGGTTTACCGGCGGTATTCCTCGCCGCATCAACACGTTTTGTGATCGCCTGATGCTGTTCGGATATCTGGAAGAAAAGGCGCACTTCGGCGACGAAGAGATATCGGAAGTAGTCGAGGATTTGCGCCACGAAGTGGCCCATCAGGAAAGTTCACAAACGCTCATGTCGGCAAGAACGGGCGTATTGCCTCCACCAGGCATGGCCGAAGAAACTGTCAGGCTGTCCCAGCGCGTCGAACAGATGGAACGTTCGGTCAACCGTATCCTGCCCATCGTGCGAAAAATACTCTTCATGGTCAGCGAAAAACAGGCTGGCAACGAAGAACTGGATCAACAGCCGCCCATCGAACGCGCGGGTTGATCCCAGCCGACGACATTGTCATGACGCAAGTGTTATGCATCGTCGGCGCCCGGCCGAACTTCATGAAAATCGCGCCGATCATGACGGCGTTTCAGACATCAGGCATTTCCGCCAAACTGGTTCACACAGGTCAGCATTACGACGAGGCGATGAATGACCGCTTCTTCAGCGATCTGGGTATTCGGGCACCGGATTACCATCTTGAAGTCGGCTCTGGCTCGCATGCCAACCAGACTGCCGAGGTGATGAAGCGCTTTGAGCCGGTGATGCTGGAAGAAAATCCTTCAGCCGTTCTGGTGGTGGGCGACGTCAATTCCACCATCGCCTGCGCGCTGGTGGCCAGCAAGCTCAATGTCCCGGTCGTTCACGTCGAGGCGGGGTTGCGATCCTATGACCGTGGCATGCCTGAAGAAATCAACCGCGTGTTGACCGACCAGATTTCCAGCCTGCTGTTCACAACCGAACGCTCCGCGCTGGAGAATCTGAAGCGCGAAGGTATCGACGAATCCTCGGTGCATTTTGTCGGCAATGTCATGATCGACAGCCTGCATCGCAATCTCGTTCGAGCCGTGCCTGCCGGGCATACTTTGGGCGGCAATTCAGATCAATATGCACTGCTCACGCTGCATCGTCCTTCGAATGTGGATGACAAATCCGTGCTGGCGTCTTTACTCGAGGCGGTTGATGAGATCAGCCGCAGCCTGCCGGTGGTCTTTCCCATGCATCCTCGCACCAGCGCCAAGGTCGAATCATTCGGTCTCCACGGCCTGCTGAAAAACCTTCATGTCCTGCCGCCTGCCGGTTATCTGGAAATGCTGGGTCTGATGAAATCCGCCCGCCTGGTGATGACGGATTCAGGCGGCATTCAGGAAGAAACTACCGCCCTGGGCGTGCCCTGCCTGACCCTGCGGGAAAATACCGAACGGCCCATTACGCTGCATGAAGGCACCAATACCCTTATCGGGGTGGATACGAATGCGCTGAAAAAAGCGGTCAGCGAAATACTGGCCACAGGCGGCAAGGCTGGAAGGGTTCCGGAGTACTGGGACGGCCGGGCGGCGGAACGCATTGCCCAGGTAATGAAAGACTGGCTACCCGCCTCCATGGAGAGAGAAGTCGCCTGATGAACATCACCAATGCCATGACTATTGATGTAGAAGACTATTTCCAGGTCTCGGCATTTGAAGGCAGTATCGATCGCCGCGACTGGGATAATCTGCCCTGCCGGATCGAGCGCAACATGGATGTGATCCTGTCCATGCTGGATGAAGCTGACGTGAAAGCGACCTTTTTCACACTGGGATGGATCGCGGATCGATACCCGGGTGTGGTACGCAACATCATCAGTAATGGCCACGAGCTGGCCAGCCATGGGTATGGTCATCAGCGCGCAAGCGATCTGGATCGTGAACAGTTTCGCCAGGATGTGGATCGGGCAAAAAAAATTCTGGAAGACCAGAGCGGCCAGACAGTAGGCGGCTATCGCGCACCCAGTTTTTCCATCAGTGACCGAAATCGCTGGGCGATTGATGTGCTCGAGGAAACCGGGCACCGATACAGCTCCAGCATTTTCCCGGTCAAGCATGATCATTACGGTATGCCCGACGCGCCTCGCCACCCCTGGCAGCCCAATGGCAAGGACGGCTTGTGGGAACTGCCACCCACCACCGTGCCGATGATGGGGCGGAATCTGCCCGCGGCGGGCGGCGGCTGGTTCCGCTTGATGCCGTATGGGCTTTCGCGCTGGCTAATCAATCAGGTCAACACGAAAGAGCAGTCGCCCTGCATGTTCTATTTCCATCCCTGGGAGATCGATCCGGATCAGCCGCGCCAGCGTGGTGCCCGGCTCAAATCGCGTTTCCGTCATTACGTCAATCTGAAACACATGCAAGGCAAACTCCAGCATTTGTTGAACGACTTTGAGTGGGACCGTGTCGACCGGGTCTTCCTCAATTATTGAGTGTGATGTCAGCAGTTCTTGAAGCCGAAATTCTTTCCGTTCCGACAGGCGAACTTCATGTCCGGCAACTGACGGAATCCGAATCCGCGCGCTGGGACGCCTATGTCCTGACGCATCCCAAGGCGACTTTCTTTCATCGTGCCGGCTGGCAGCGGGTCATCCAGCGAGCATTCGGTCACAAAACGCATTTCCTGTTTGCCGAGCAGGGTGGGCATATCACAGGCGTCCTGCCGCTGGCCGAAGTCAACAGCCGATTGTTTGGCCACAGTCTGTCCTCGCTGCCGTTTTGTGCCTATGGCGGTGTCGTGGCGGATGATGACGAAGCGCGCAAGTCACTGGAAACCGCCGCGGTCTCGCTTGCCAGCCAGTTGAATGTGGATTATCTGGAACTGCGCAATCTTGAGCAGGCTCATGCTGACTGGCCCGCCAAACGCGATTTGTATGTCACCTTCCGCAAGGCCATACTGCCGGACGTGGAGGCGAACATGAATGCCATTCCGCGCAAGCAGCGCGCCATGGTCAGAAAAGGCATCAAGGCCGGGCTGGTCAGCGAAGTGGACGAAGGCGTCGAACGCTTCTTTGGCGTTTTTTCCGATAATGTCCATCGGCATGGCACGCCAGCATTGCCAAAGAAGTATTTCCAAATCCTTCGCGAGGAATTTGGCCCGGACTGTTCAGTCATGTCCGTGCTCAAGGATGGACAGGTTGTCAGCAGTGTGCTGAGTTTTTATTTCCGCAACGAAATCCTGCCCTACTATGCAGGCGACATGCCCGAAGCGCGTGACCTGGCCGCCAACGATTTCAAGTACTGGGAACTCATGCGGCGGGCATGCGAAGCAGGTTACACCCTGTTTGATTACGGACGCAGCAAGGTTGGCACCGGGCCCTACAGCTTCAAGAAAAACTGGGGATTCGAGCCACAACCGCTGCATTACGAATATCAACTGGTAAAGGCGGATGGCATTCCGGACGTGAATCCGCTCAATCCGAAATACCGCCTGTTCATCGCCGCCTGGAAGAAACTGCCTCTGCCCGTGGCCAATTTCATCGGACCCCTCATCGTCCGCAACCTGGGGTAGGGTGTGAAAAACCTTTTGTTTCTTGCCCACCGGCTGCCATATCCGCCGAACAAGGGCGACAAGATACGTTCCTACCATTTGCTGAGGTTTCTCGCCGGGCGCTATCGCGTTTACCTGGGCGCATTCATCGACGACCCGGCCGACCGTGTTCATGTTGATGCATTGCGCCAATGGTGTACTGATGTGAAAGTGGTTGAACTGAATCCGCGTCAGGCAAAACTGGCCAGCCTGAGGGGATTGCTGACCGGTGAAGCACTGACGCTGCCGTACTATCGAAGCGCGCTGTTATCCGACTGGGTCCGGGACACGGTCTCAAGCAACACTATCGACATGGCCCTGGCCTTCTCATCCGCCATGGCCCAATATGTCCCGCAGGGCATGCGAACAAAGCTCATGGACATGGTGGACGTGGATTCGGACAAGTGGGCGCAGTACGCGCCGACCAAGCCCTGGCCCCTGTCCTGGCTTTATCGGCGCGAGGCACACAAGCTAGGCGAATGGGAATCCCGCATCGCGCGGGATTTTGATGCCAGCTTCCTTGTCTCCAGCGTCGAGGCAGCGCATCTGAAACGCATGGCGACAGATGCCGCGGGCAATATCGACTGGTTTGAAAACGGGGTGGATGCTGCCTATTTTCAGCCGGATCCGGGGATGTCTTCGCCCTATCCGGATGGCGCCATCCCCATCGTCTTCACGGGCGCCATGGATTACTGGCCCAACATCGATGCGGTTGACTGGTTTGCCCGTGAAATCTTTCCTAAAGTGCGCGATGCCATTCCCAATGCCATGTTTGCCATAGTTGGCAGCAACCCATCGGATGCGGTAAAAGCCCTTGGCGCACAGCCCGGCATCTGGGTAACCGGCAGGGTGGACGATGTGCGTCCCTACGTCCAGCACGCCGCATGCGCCGTTGCACCACTTCGCCTGGCGCGCGGGGTGCAGAACAAGGTGCTGGAAGCCATGGCCATGGCCCGACCAGTCGTTGCCAGCCCGCAGGCCGCGGAAGGCATTTCGGCCCAGGCCGGAGATGACTTCATGATCGCGGAAAACATCGCAGATTTTGCCGCCCAGGTGACGGCAGTCTGCAAGGACCTGTATCCCGACATGGGCGCACAGGCTCGGGCCAGAATATTGCTAGCCTATGACTGGCAAACCAACCTGTCACGAATCCTGCCGCATCTGGAAGCCAGCCGTTCCAGCCCGGCGTATGAAAGCTCGTCATGTCTGTCATGAACAACACAGTTCCGGCGACCACAACTTTTCCCTGGACCAGGGCCGCCATGCTTGCAGGCCTCGTTCTGCTGATCATTTTTGCCCTGTACTGGCCAACGTTCTATTCCATGGTGGAAATCTGGGAGCGTTCGGAAACTTTCACCCACGGCTTCCTGATATTCCCCATCAGCGCCTGGCTGATCTGGGGTCGTCGGCATCACCTTGCACGTATCGAACCAGCGGCTGACTGGCGCGGCCTGACCCTGTTGGCCATGGCAGGAATAGCCTGGTTGCTTGCCGATGCCGGCGGTGTGCGTGTGGTGGCTCAATACGCCTTCATCGCGATACTCATCGCCGCCGTCTGGAGCATGCTGGGGCTGCAAGTCGTACGGGCATTGTTCTTTCCGCTGATGTTCCTGTTCTTCGCCGTTCCGGTGGGCGAGTTTCTCATCCCGCCGCTGATGGAATTCACGGCGGATTTCACGGTTACTGCCTTGCAACTTACCGGCATCCCGGTTTATCGCGAGGGTAATTACTTCAGCATTCCCAGTGGTGACTGGTCGGTCATCGAAGCTTGTTCTGGCCTGCGCTATCTCATCGCTTCCATAACGCTGGGCAGCCTGTATGCCTATCTCACCTACCGGTCTTGGAAGCGCCGGCTCGTTTTTGCCGTCCTGTCCGTCATCGTTCCGCTGCTTGCCAATGGCCTGCGCGCCTACATGATCGTCATGATCGGCCACCTCTCGGGCATGAAGTACGCGGTGGGCGTGGATCACCTTATTTACGGCTGGGTATTTTTTGGCGTAGTCATGCTGCTGCTGTTCTGGATTGGCAGCTACTGGCGGGAAGATGAAGAAACCCCGCTGCAAACGGACGCGGTACCAGCCGGCAATATTCATCCTTTGGGTTCAAGCCTCGCATTCAGCAGCAAGAAACCGCTGCCCGCCATTTTGATCGTTGCAAGCGTCTGGCCTGCCTATGCCTTCTTCCTGGATCAGCGCAGCCTGCCTGAATTGCCCACGCTCGCGATCACGCCTGCGCAGGGTTGGCAAACCGTTGATCCAGTTACTGACTGGGTGCCTCACTGGGTGGGCGCGGACCGTCAGCTTCGTGCCAGCTTCGCAAAAGAAAGCGACAAGGTACAGATCGCGCTTGATTACTATGTTTCGCAACGCCAGGATTCAGAACTGATCAACTCGCAGAATTACATGGTTAGCCAGACCAAATATGAACACTGGCTCAACGTTGGAGAAAGCCAGGTGGCCGTGGTAATCGCCGGTCAGCCGCGTCAGGTCAGGCAAGTGCTGCTCAAAACCCGGGATACCCAGCCCAGACGTCTGCTGGTATGGCAGTGGAACGTGATCGATGGCAAACAAGCCAGCAGCGACCATTTTGCAAAACTGGTGCTGGCGCTGGCGCGCGTCAGATTGGCCCGCGATGATGGCGCTTCAATCATCGTGGCAGCGCCCTATGAGGTCAGCCAGACCGAAGCGTCCGCCGTGCTTGAGCGATTTGTCCGGGAAAATGAAGCCGCCGTTATGCAGGCGCTGGCACAGGTTTCCGCCAAGTGAATCCGTGGCGGGTGGTGCATGTCGTGCACCGGTTTGATACCGGCGGCATGGAAAACGGCATGGTCAACCTTTTCAACCAAATGGATGCAGGCAGGTTTAATCACTTCTGGAATTTGTACCCACATTGGTCGGGAAAAATGGCACTTGTTGGAATAGCGAGTCTGAGAATATGCCAATAAACATTGTGGTATTTACTGGCGATCTTACATACTCAGTAAAAAGGGGTATTGCAGAAATCAATCGGGCTATTCCAGATGTGAACTGGATGGTTGTGCTGCACTCTCCCAAGAAGAGTCTTGCCAAAGTCGTAAAAAGCCAGTGGCGAAATCTGAAAAGAAATGGGTGGGGGTGGATACCCTACCAATTCGCGGATTTGGTGACGCGAGTCTTCAGTCGAATAGTGACATCGAAATTCAGTACGTCAGGTGTTAATAGCTACTTAGCAATGGGATTCGAATCGAAAGACAATATCAAGATTCTGAAAGTTGATGATATCCATGGCCAAGACACGATAAAGGAAGTATCAAGGTTTAATCCAAAACTGGGCATTTCCCTGGCGGCACCAATATTAAAAAAGGAATTGTTTTCCATTCCTGATCTGGGAACCATTAATCTTCATAAGGGGAAAGTGCCTGAATATAGAGGGATGCCCCCTGCATTCTGGGAGTTGTGGAATAGCGAATCCAACATAGGATGCACAGTTCACTGGGTAGATGAAAAACTTGATGCGGGCAATATCGTGGTTGAGGCGACTATTCCGCGTGAGAAATTTTCCACCCTAAAGGGCCTTCAACTTACCTTGGACGAGGTTGGGGTCGACATCATGCGCGAAGCTGTTGATTCAATACTTCGAGGTGCAAGCTGCTCTAAAAAACAGGCTGAAGGGGGAAGAACATACCGCAAGCCAACACTGAAAGAGATGGCAAAGTTGAAAAGCAGAATTGAGCGCAGGCCTATCTCATTCAAGATTCTGCTCAAGGATGGAATTTTCCTGTTCACCTTAACATTATGGCGCTTTGGGCTCTATCGCTTGGCTTCACCTAGGGTTGTCGTGCTTTTATATCACAGGGTCAGCGACAGTACTCGGGATAACCTAACGGTTGGTGTTGAGCAATTTGACAGGCATATGCGACTGATCAAGAAATACTGCACTCCAGTCAGTATCGAAGATTTAATCTCAGGATATCCCGTAAAAAAAACCAGAAAGCCAATTGTTTGCATCACTTTTGATGACGGGTACCTGGATAACTACACTAATGCAGCGAAGATCCTGATCAGGCATGACATTCCTGCATCTTTCTTTGTGTCGACTGGAATAATCGGTGCCAAGGAACGCTTCTTTCCACACGATATTCGTAGAAAGAATGCCTACATACCAGTAATGGAATGGGAACAATTGAGGGAAATGCACAGGCACGGATTCCTGATTGGCTCCCATACAGTGAATCATATAGATTGTGCTGCGGAATCCGAGCATGTGGTGTGGGAAGAGCTGGTTGAATCACGAAAAAAACTGCAAGAGGAGCTTGGTGTGGAGAAAGTTCTTTTTGCCTATCCATATGGAGGACGGGAACATATGACACCAGAACGTTTGAATCTGGTGAAAAATGCGGGTTATGTTGGTTGCCTGTCAGCTTATGGCGGTGTCAATGTTCGGAAAGTAGACCCTTACAATGTTCTCCGTAGAGGAATTCACTGGGAATTCTCCGATTACGCAATGTTGTATGAGTGTTTGGGGATCTAATGATCGCCAAACAACCGCCTCTTGTACTCCATGTTATTCACCACCTAGTAGTAGGAGGGATGGAGAATGGGCTGGTTAATATAATTAACAGAATGCCGCCCGATTTATTCAGGCACGCTATCATTTGCGTGGAAGATTACTCGGATTTCCGCTATAGACTGACGAACAAGAATGTTCAAGTGATGGCGTTGAATCGCTCGAAAATTGGCACATGGGCGTTGAGAAGAGAAATATTCAAAATTTGCCGTGACTTAGAGCCATCTATCCTTCACACAAGAAACTTGTCTGGCTTGGATGCTGTTTTCCCAGCTCGCCTTGCGGGCGTGAAATATTGTCTTCATGGGGAGCATGGCTGGGATGTCGGTGATCTGGGAGGGAATAAGTTGCGTCCCATTTTGCTTCGCAAAATTCACTCGCTCTTTATTGATGATTACGTCACAGTGTCTGTTCATTTAAAAAATTATTTGATTGATAAAGTTGGTATTAAACCATCGCGCATTTTGCAAATTTATAACGGAGTGGATACAGGCAAGTTTTTCCCAAGGCATGATCTTGTCGAAGCGGTTTTTCCTGCAGGATTTGCTTCTGATGATTCGGTAGTAATTGGTTCAGTAGGTCGTGTGCAGGCTGTTAAGGATCAAGAAACGCTATTGCGTGCATTCGCTGAGTTGGCGAATGAAACCCTGGATTTCAGAAATCGATTAAGGCTGGTATTGGTTGGTGATGGACCGCTTCTACAAAAATTACGCCAACTCTCAGTTGAGTTAGGAGTCGCGGAGTTATGCTGGATGCCAGGGACGAGTGAGAACATCCCCAGCATTTTGCGCGCCATGGATATATTTGTATTGCCCTCTTTGATGGAGGGCATCTCTAATACTGTTCTTGAAGCCATGGCCTCAGGGTTGCCCGTTATTGCAACTGGTGTAGGGGGAAATCTGGAACTTGTTGTCGAGAATCAAACGGGAAAGTTTTTCACACCTGGGAAAATAAATGAGTTGAGCGGGATTCTAAGGGCGTATGTGAATGATTTGGCTCTCCGAAAAATTCAAGGAAGGAATGCAAGAACCTTGGCGCTTACCCAATTTAGTTTGGAGTCTATGACGTCGAATTATCAAGCCGTTTATCAACAGGCTTTAAGAAAGAAAAAAGTACAAGTCACCCAATGACTTTAGTTCTTTTGGCATGCGGCTTGCTATGTACCTACACTCAATTGAACTTATTTATCAGTATGGGCCTGCAATCTAGCTATTCCATTCGATATCCAACATTAATTAGCGATCATGTGCGGCATAACAGGCATATTTGATACGACGGGGACGCGGGAAATTTCCCGCGAACTTTTGCATCGCATGAACGAAAGCCAGTTTCATCGCGGGCCGGATGAAGGCGGCTTGCATCTGGAACCGGGCGTGGGTCTGGGGCATCGCCGCCTGTCCATCATCGACCTTTCCACCGGACAGCAGCCGCTGTTCAACGAAGATCACAGCGTGGTGGTCGTGTTCAATGGCGAAATCTACAATTTCCAGGAGCTGGTGCCTGAGTTGCAGGCGCTTGGCCACGTGTTCCGCACGCATTCCGATACAGAAGTCATCGTGCATGCGTGGGAGGCGTGGGGCGAAAAATGCGTGGACCGGTTTCGCGGCATGTTCGCCTTCGCCTTGTGGGACCGCAATCGACAGACTTTTTTCCTCGTGCGCGACCGCTTTGGCGTCAAGCCTTTGTATTACGCCTGGCTGGAAGACGGTACGCTGGTTTTCGGCTCCGAGCTCAAGTCGCTCATGCAGCATCCCGGACTGCCGCGCGATATGGATCCGTTCGCGGTCGAAGAATATTTCGCCTACGGCTACGTGCCCGAACCGCGCACCATCTTCAAGCGGGTTCACAAGCTTCCGCCCGGTTTCACCCTTGTCCAGAAGCGGGGCGACACCCGTGCGATGCCCCGGCAATACTGGGATATGCCGTTTACGCCGGTCAAAGTGAGCTCCATTGAGGAAGCCGAGGATGAACTGGTCGCGCGCCTCAAGGAATCCATCCGCCTGCGCATGATCGCGGACGTGCCGCTGGGTGCGTTTCTTTCCGGCGGGGTGGATTCGTCCGCGGTGGTGGCAATGATGGCGGCGCAATCTTCTTCGCCGGTCAACACCTGCTCCATCGCCTTTACCGACCCGAGTTTCAACGAAGCAGAATTCGCGAAAACGGTGGCGGACCGTTACCACACACGCCATTTTGTCGAAACAGTGGAAAGCGACGATTTCTCGCTCGTCAACACACTGGCCAATGTGTATGACGAACCCTATGCGGATTCCTCAGCCCTGCCGACCTATCGTGTTTGCGAACTGGCCAGGAAGCACGTGAAAGTAGCCTTGTCCGGCGATGGCGGCGACGAGCATTTCGCCGGTTACCGCCGCTATCGCTGGTTCCGGTACGAAGAGCGTATGCGCGCCATGCTGCCCTTTGCGCTGCGCAAACCCATGTTCGGTCTGATGGGCCGGGTTTATCCCAAGGCCGACTGGGCGCCAAAAGTATTTCGCGCGAAGACCACGTTCGAGGCCCTGGCGCGCGACACCGTGGCGGGCTACTTCCATGGTGTATCACTGCTTTCCGACGCCCAGCGCAAGGCGCTGTTTTCCGATGAATTCAAACGTGAACTGCAGGGCTACCAGGCGGTGGAAGTGCTGCGCCGCCATGCCGCCGTCGCGCCAACGGATGATCCGCTGTCGCTTGTGCAATACCTCGACATGAAGACGTATCTGGTCGGCGATATTCTCACCAAGGTCGATCGCGCCAGCATGGCGCATGCGCTCGAGGTGCGCGAACCGCTGCTCGACCATGACCTGATGGGCTGGGTCTCAGGCTTGCCCACGGATCTCAAGCTGCATGGCACGGAAGGCAAGTACCTTTTCAAGAAAGCCATGGAACCCTATCTGCCGCACGACGTGCTGTATCGCAAGAAAATGGGCTTTGCTGTCCCGCTTGCCGCCTGGTTCCGGGGCCCGCTGGCACAGACCATTCGCGACGCGGTACTGGGCGAGCGGCTTGCCGCCACCGGGATGTTCAACACGGCTTATATGCGTGAGCTGGTCGAACAGCACCAGTCAGGCCGCCGCGACAATTCCACGGCCTTGTGGACGCTAATGATGTTTGATGCTTTCCTGGGGCAGGTGCTGGGTATGGGAGCGTCTCAGCAAAAGGCTGCCTGAAATCCTGATCATGAAAATCCTCCACGTTTTTGACCACACCCTCCCGCTGCACTCCGGCTATACCTTTCGCAGCGCCGCCATTCTGCGCGAGCAGCGCGCACTGGGGTGGGAGACCTATCATCTCAGCAGCCCCAAGCAGATCAATTGCAATGTGCCGGAAGAAACGGTCGATGGCCTGCATTTTTATCGCACCGACGCGCCTCGCGGCGTGGTTTCGCGACTGCCGGTTCTCGGTCACATTGCCCAGATGCGGGCAACCGAAAAGCGCCTGATCGAGCTGGCTGAAAAAATCAGGCCGGACATCATCCATGCTCATTCGCCCGCATTGAACGGCATGCCCGCCGTGCGCGCTGGCAAGGCGCTGGGAATTCCCGTCGTATATGAAATTCGCGCCTTCTGGGAAGATGCCGCGGTTGATCACGGCACTACCACAGAAAACAGCCTGCGCTACAAGCTTACCCGCAGCCAGGAAACCTGGGTCGTCAAGGAGGCCGATGCCATCACGACAATTTGCGAAGGGTTGCGGAATGATCTTGCGCAGCGCGGCGTGCCCGCCGGAAAAATCACTGTCATTCCCAATGCCGTCGATATAGAAAAATTCCCATTGGGCGGAGACGCAGACCCTGTGCTCAGGAAACAGCTGGGTCTTGAAGGCGTGATCGTGCTTGGCTTCATTGGCTCCTTTTATGCCTACGAAGGCCTCGACCTGCTCCTGACAGCCTTGCCCGCGATCCTGGAACGCAAGGACGTGAAAGTGCTGCTGGTTGGCGGCGGGCCGCAGGAGTTGGCGCTGAAAGAGCAGGCGCGGCAGCTTGGGATCACAGACAAGGTCATCTTTACCGGCCGTGTTCCCCACCAGGAAGTCAACCGCTACTATGACCTGATCGACGTGCTGGTCTATGCCCGCCATTCCATGCGCCTGACCGAACTCGTCACGCCCTTGAAGCCGCTTGAAGCCATGGCACAGGGCCGGGTTTTCGTGGCCTCGGATGTCGGCGGCCACAAGGAACTGATCAGGCATGGCGAGACTGGCATGCTGTTCAAGGCCGGGGATGCTCAAGCGCTCTCGACAGCGGTACTGGGCATGCTGGACCATCCGCAGGACTGGCAGCAGTTCAAAATCAATGGGCGCCGGTTTGTGGAAACCGAGCGCAACTGGAAAGCCAGTGTTGCCCGCTATCAGGACGTTTATGGCCGCCTGCTGAACGGCCAGCGCAGGGCGGCATGATGCGCATCGCGCTGGTCGGCCCACTTCCTCCGCCCTCCGGCGGCATGGCCAACCAGACGCTGCAACTCTCGCGCTTGCTGTCGCAGGAAAACATCGACGTGGAAACCGTGCAGGTCAACGCTCCCTACTCGCCCGCCTGGATAGGCCAGGTTCGCGGCATCCGGGCATTATTCCGGCTGGTTCCCTATCTCGCCAATTTGTGGCGAGCCTTCGGCAGGGCCGACATCGTGCATCTGATGGCAAATTCCGGCTGGTCGTGGCATCTGTTTTCCGCGCCGGCAATCTGGCTGGCCCGCGTTCGCGGCATCCCACTGGTCGTCAATTACCGGGGCGGCTATGCGCGTGAGTTCCTGCAAAAGCAGTCAGGCGTTGTTGCGCTGAGCATGAAGCGCGCGGCCAGTCTTGTCGTGCCATCGCGATTTCTGCATCAGGTATTCGACGAATTCGGCCTGCCATCGCGCGTGGTTCCAAACATCGTGGATGTCGAGCGATTCAGGCCTGCGGCAAGCATGGGCGGCAGACCGCCCGTGATTCTGGTTTCAAGAAACCTCGAACCCATCTACGACAATGCAACAGCCATACGCGCGTTAAAGCAGCTAAAGCAGGACATGCCTGAAGCCAGACTGTTGATTGCCGGCTCCGGGCCGGAAGCGGAAAACCTGAAAAAGCTCGCGGAAGATATGAAGCTCCAGTCATCGGTCGAGTTCGCTGGCCGTGTCCCCACTGAAGACATGCCCGCCTTGTATGCTCGCGCAGGTATCGCGCTCAATCCAAGCCGGGTCGACAACATGCCCAACTCGGTTCTCGAAGCCCTCGCGGCGGGGATTCCGGTTGTCAGCACCAATGTCGGCGGCGTGCCGTTCATTGTCGAACACGAAAAGAACGCCTTGCTGGTTCCGCCCGGCGACGAAGTTGCCATGGCCAATGCCCTGCTGCGCGTCTTCCGGGATGAGAGCCTTGCGGAGCGGCTGACTGCTGAAGGGCGCAAGACCGCCGAATCCTGTGCCTGGCCAAGTGTCAGGGAAACCCTGTTTCAGGTGTATCGTGACGCGCTTGGCGAAAAGATGAGCGGAGCATTCCAGTGAACGCGTCCATTGCGCGGCGGCTGTACCAGGCGCAGGAGCGGTTGCTCAAGCGGCCGACTTTCGAGCAGTGGCATGACCTCGAGCTAAGCCAGTGGCTGTCGCGAGGCGAACTGGAAGCGCTGCAAACTCGCCGGCTCAACGGCTTGCTTAAAACCGCGCTCGACCATTCGCCCTGGCATGCGCAGCGCCTGCGCGAGGCCTGTCTGGAACAGGCCATACGACTTGGCGACGCGACGCTGGAAGATTTGCGGCGCATTCCGCTCATGAACAAGCGGGACGCGCGAGAGAATGTCGATGACATCGTCTGGCTCGATGCGCCGGGCGGTGTGTACAAATACACCACGGGCGGATCTTCGGGCGAGCCGCTGATTTTTTATTTTGGCCGCGAGCGCCAGGCCGCCGACGCCGCCAACCGCATGCGGGCGCACCGCTGGTGGGGAGTGGAACCAGGCGAAAGGGAGTTGTACCTGTGGGGCGCGCCGGTTGAACTCAATAAATCCGATCGCGTCAAAAGGCTTCGCGACCACCTGCTCAACCAGCACCTGCTCAACGCATTTGAAATGTCGCCCATCCGCATGGACGAGTACTGCCGCTTCATCGAACATTGGCAGCCCGCCTGCCTGTTCGGCTACGCTTCCTCCCTGGCGCTGCTTGCCGCTCACGCGAAGGCGCGCAAATTCCGCTTCAGGCTGCCGGGGCTGAAAGCGGTCTTCGCAACGGGCGAACCGCTCTATCCGCATCAGCGCGAACTGATCGAGCAGGTTTATGGCGCGCCCGCCGCGGTCGAATACGGCTGCCGCGACGGCGGCTATCTGGCGCACCAGGTTCAGGATGGCCGTCTGCTGCAAATGAGCGAAACCGTCATCATCGAAATACTCAACCCGGCTGGCGAGCCGGTTGCGCCAGGCGAAGCGGGCGAAGTCGTCATTACCAACCTGGCCACGGCGGCGCAGCCCTTCATCCGCTACCGCACCGGCGACCAGGCACGCGCCGGCATGTCGCAGGATGGAAACGGGCGGGGCCTGCATGTGCTGGAAGAAGTGCTTGGCCGGCAGACGGACTTCGTGGTCAGGGAAGACGGCACGCTCATGCATGCCCTGTCGCTGATCTACGTCCTGCGCGCGACCGAGGGCGTGGCCCGGTTCAAATGCATCCAGCACACGCCGGTTGATCTCGAAGTCAGGGTGGTTCCCGATTCACGCTGGAACGACCTGTCGAAACAGAAAGTCATCGAAGGCCTGCGCGCGCGCATGGGAAACAGCCTGCGCGTGGACATTCATCTGGTGGAGGACATTCCCGCCGAGGCATCCGGCAAGTATCGCTACGTTGTCAGCCATGTGCCGCTGGAAGGTGAGTTGCGCCAGGCGGTGGCCTGACGGAATAATGATTTGCTGACCATGATGAAAACTCTCATACACGACACCTTCCGCCACCGGCCCTGGCAGCCGCGTCACCTGCGGATCATGGCGCACGATCTGAAAGGTGTAGCGCGGCAGCCCGAGCACGATCACCGGACGCATTTGAAGGCGGCGATCGACTGGCTTTGCAACAGGGAATCGCTCAAGCGAGATGGACTTTCTTCAGGCTGGACATTCGCGGCGGGATGGCAGGAAACCAGTGCCGCATCGACCGGCATGGTCATCGAAACGCTGATCGCCGCCGCCCGCTATCTGGATCAGCCTGAACTGAAGCAGGAGGCCGCGCGTCTGGCCGACGGACTGGTGGACGCCGCGCGCAGGGAAGATTTTGAACTGGCCGACGCGGGTGCCGTGCTGCAAGGGCTGCTTGCAGGCCACACCCAGCTTGGGCAGGCCGCATGCCTGGATGCCGCCCATGCCCTGTCGTTAAAAATGGCGCAACAACTGAGCAACCGCGCGGATCAATGGGGACTGCATGCCGCCGCCAGCCTCTGGCCCATGACGCGGACGGGTCAGCTTGCGGGAGATTCACATCTGCTCGAAGCCGTTGAAACGAAACTTCATGCAATGCTCAGCCAGCAAACCCCTTCCGGCTGGCTGCAACCTTCCGGCAACGAGAAACGACTGTTCGCCAACAACCGTATTCCCTACCTGCATGACGTGGCGTCCAGCTTGCGGGCCTGTCTGGAAATTTCGGTTCTGTCGAATAACGCCAGCTTGCGCCAACGGGCCGACAGCGCCCTGCGTCCGCTGATGGCCGCGCAGCGACAGGATGGCTGGCTGTCCGGCGCCTACGACGATGGCTGGGCACCGGTTTCCACACAGGCTTGTGTCACAGGTCTGTCACAAATGGCCATCAACTGGCTGCGCATGTGGCAGATTTCGGGCGAAAGGAATTATCGCGATGCTGCCTGGAAGGCCATCGCCTACGTCAAGCGGACCCAGCGGGCCGAAGACCAGGACGCCACCCTGAAAGGCGCCGTGCCCGCCACGGCGCCCGTGTGGGGCGCCTGCTCGAGATTCGCGTTTCCCGCGCTGTCGGCGAAATATTTCGCCGACGCGCTGATGATGGACATGACCAACACGGTGATTCCGCCTGTGCAGCTTAAATCGCCGGGAGGCATTTCGAGATGAGAGACATCGTCCTGACCGCCGTCATCGCAATTTTCCTGCTGATGATCTTCAAGCATCCGCACTACGGCATTTACCTGTGGTCGTGGCTGGCCTACATGAATCCGCACAAGCAGGCCTGGGGCTTTGCCTACAACATGCCGTTTGCCTTGTTGGCAGCGGTTGTCACCATTGTTGCCTACTTTCTTTCGAAGGAGCCCAAGCGCTTCATCTGGTCACCTGAAATTGTGGTGCTGCTGGCATTCATCGGCTGGATGCTGTTCACTACCTTTTTTGCGTTTTACCCAAATCAGGCCTGGGCGCAGTGGGACAAGGTCTGGAAGATCCAGCTAATGACCTTCCTCACCATGATGATGATCACCAATCGCCAGCGCCTCAACGGGCTGATCTGGGTCATCGTGCTGTCGCTGGGCTATTACGGCGTCAAGGGTGGGATATTCACCATCATGACCGGGGGCGCGTTCATCGTATGGGGGCCATCCGGAACCTTCATCGAGGGCAACAACGAACTGGCACTGGCACTGATCATGATGATCCCGCTGATTCGCTATCTGCATCTTCAGGAAACCCGGCCCTGGATCAGGCGTGGTCTGGCGGCGGCCATGCTGCTTTGCGCGGTGGCGGCCATTGGCTCCCAGTCTCGCGGGGCCTTCCTGGCCATCATGTCCATGGGCCTGTTCCTGTGGCTCAAGAGCCGCCAGAAAGTGGTCACGGGATTTTTCGCCGTCATCATCATTGCCTTTGTGGGGCTGTTCATGCCGGCCGAATGGTATGAACGGATGGGCACCATCCAGAATTACGAAGAAGACGGCTCGGCCATGGGCCGCATCAACGCCTGGCATACCGCATTCAATCTGGCGAAGGCGCGGATTACGGGCGGCGGATTCGAAACGTTCGAACCGGCGATATTCAGCCAGTACGCGCCCAACCCCTTGCAGGTGCACGATGTGCACAGCGTTTATTTTGAAGTGCTGGGCGAACACGGGTTCATCGGGCTGGGCCTCTGGCTGCTGCTGGGCGCGCTGACCTGGATCAAGGCCGGCAGAGTGATCCGCGCCTGCAAAAACAATCCGTCGCAGAAATGGGCGGCCGATTTGTCGTCCATGCTCCAGGTCAGCATGGTCGGCTATGCAACCGGTGGCGCATTCCTGGGGCTGGCGTACTTCGACCTTTACTACCACATCATCATCATGGCGGTGCTGGCCTACGACTTCGCGGTCAAGGGAACGGACTATTCGACTGTGGCGGCGGCCAGTCCGCCTGAAACTCCGGAGCAGTTGCCCCATCCTTCCAGCCGGTGGGATGGCTGATTACAATTTTCTTGCCTGCAGCCACTCTTCAAGAATGGCCAGCAGCCACACCATGGAGCCGTAATAAACCGGGTGTACTTCCGCGTGCAGTTTCCTAAGCGACTGGATGTACGAGGCGCGGACCCAACCCCGTTGCGAGAAGGCGTCCAGCCGTGCATGGGTCCATTCCCTGAGCGGTGGATGGCTCAGCGCCCAGGGGCCGAAAGGCAGGCCAAAGCCATGCTTGCTCTTGTTGATGATGGCGTCCGGCAAGAAGCCTTCCAGCGATTTCTTGTAAAACCATCGTAGCTGCTGGCCGCGCACCTTGTCCGAAGGCGGCAGCCCGCACGAAAACCTGACCAGATCATCGTCAAGCATGGGGAACACCACCTCCACGCCCGCTGCTTCCGCCATGCGCGTCACCTTGCGCAGGTCGTTGTCGGCCAGCGTGAACTTCATGTCCAGGTGCAGCATGCGATTGATGGGGTGCGAACTGTCCGTATCAAGATAGGTGTCGCGCAGCGCGGCGACCGGCGCATCAGGATCGATTCGCGCCAGAAAATCCGGCTCGAACAGATCGCTCAGCGGCTGGCGATGCAAAAAGTTGTAGGTTTCCAGGCGGTCCGGCAGCGGCACATTGGCCTGCCGGATGTAGCTTTGCAGCTTGCGCAGCGGCATCAGTTTTTCCGCGAAGGGAATGTTGAATGCCAGGGGCTCGATCATGCCCTTGCGCGCCCACACCGGCACCGCGAAATAACGCTCAAACAGCATCTGCTTGGCGTATCGCGCATTGCCGCCAAATATTTCGTCGCCGCCATCGCCGGCAAACATCCGCGAAAATCCGTCCTCGTGCGCCTTGCGCGCGCAGAAATAAGTCGGCACGGCGGAATTGTTGGCAAAGGGCTCGTCATACGCCCGGGCAATGACGGGGATGGCCTCCACGATATCCTGCGGCTGCAGGTAGTACTCGTGCGAGTTCAGGTTGAACTGCTTTGCCGCGATGCGCACGTATTCCATCTCGTCAAAGCCCTGCTGCTCGAAACCGATGGAATAAGTTTCGGCGGTATTGTTCTGCAGCTTCGCCAGATAACCCGCAACGGTTGAACTGTCCAGTCCGCCAGACAGAAAGGCCGCCGATCGCTGGCCATTCAAATGCCGGCCAACGGACTGCTCGAGCAAGCGCGTCATGCTCTGCTGCTTTGCCTCGAACGGCGAGGTGTTTTCTTCGGCGTATTGATGATGAAAATAGAAATCCGTTTTGAGGCTGGAAGATTCGATCTGGAGCGCCTGGGCGGGCTGCAGCTTGCTGACGCGCCTGTAAATGGTGCGCGGCGAAGGAATGGCATGGAAATGGAAATAATTGAACAATGCCTGCGGATCAAGCTCGCTGCCAACGGCAGGGTGTGCGGCAACCGCCCCGGTATGGCTGGAAAACACCAGCCCGCCCTCGACAGCTGCAAAACTCAGCGCGTGTATGCCAAAACGGTCAACCGCCGCCAGCACCTTCCCACCGCTGACAACAACCAGGCTGAAATTGCCCTCAAGCTTCTGGAGTAGGCCAATTCCGGATTCGCGCCAGGCGGCGGCGAGGGCGGCGGCATCGCTTTCCTGTCGGGCCTTTTCCGCCAAACCCGAATCCAGCCAGCGCGGCCGGCCCATGATGACCGCGCAACAGCCATCCCAGGCGAAATGGCTGATCGGATAAACCCCGGTGGACACCGCTATCGCGTAGCCTGCCCCCTGGGCTGCCAGCGTTGTGCCGGCCAGCCCGGCCGCCGCACCCATGCTGGCCAGCGTTTCGGATACCGGGCCAGAAAAAGCCTTGAGTCCAGCCCAGCCGACAAAACCGGTCATCTAAGGTACTCCCTGATGTTGTTCAAATTTTTCGAATGTTAGCCTGTTCGGCACGGCTTGTCAGATCAAAACCGGCCCGGACAGGCCTGATTATTGCTACCTGTTAAGACTCGTTACCCAAATGAATCACGATGCCTCAAGTCGCAAAGAACCCGCCATGCACGGCATCCAAAACGTTAAACGATACAATGCAAGCAACCAGCATCAGGGAAGGACAGCATAAATTGAGCCAAAGCCATCAACTTGAAGCCGCGCTGATCGGCGAGCGCCAGAAATTCAACCCCAGCAAGGAAGAACTGGCCAGCCTCAAATCCGTCAGCATCATGGCGGTGGTCATTACCTACAACAGCCTGAAATGGGTTGAAAGCGCCCTGCGCGGGCTCAAGGCGCAATCCGAAGTCGATTTGCGCGTGGCGGTGGTGGACAACGGTTCGCAGGACGGCTGCGTCGAAGCTTTTATCGCGGGATGCGAACAGTTGAAACTGGATATCATTCGCCTGGGTTCAAACCGCGGCTACGCCGTGGCCTGCAATGCGGGGATGGATCATGGCATCAATAATGGCTGCGACTACATACTGATCCTCAACCCGGATGTCGAACTCTTGCCCGGCGCACTGGCGGAAATGGTTTTGGTGGAACGCGCATATCCGCGCTGTGGCCCCATTACTGCAATACATATTTCCAGGGACGAGCCAAGAATCGAATCCGGCTGCCTGTGGTTCATGCAGCTCAGCCCAGAGTTTCCCAGGCAAGTGCCATCCGACGGCGTGTTCAAGCGCATCTATCAAATGGAGTACATCAACGGCTCGATCATGCTGCTGTCGCGCAACCTGATCGACCATGTCGGTAAATTTGACGAGCTCTTCTTCTTTTATGGCGAAGACAATGATTATTGCCGCAGAAGTTATTTGTTCGGCTTTCCCCCCACGGTCGCCACGCGGGCGCATGGCTACCATTGGCATGCCTCCCAGCGAGGCCTGGACGCATTCAGGCGGTCCAATGTCCGCCGCGCAAATTATCTGATGATCCTGAAAAAGCCTTCACGCCCTTTCATCATCAGCGTAGGCCTGACCTTAGTCCGCTTTCTGATGGATCATGCCAAGTATGAGAAATCCTTCTCGGAATGGTCGCAAATATGGAAAGACTATTTTGATAGCATGAAGAAAATTGGAGGCGCTTATCGGTCCAGAAGCAGGGACAGACAGGGAGCTCCGTTGCTTACACGCTGACAGTGAATCTGGGTAATCTGGAAGACGTTTTTCAATAAATCAGCTTATTGACACTCTAAATCATTAACCAATGGCAATCATGATTGACACGCCACATCATCAAGCAAATCCTGCGCTGGAAAAGCTTAAAATCTGGAGCAGCTACAACAAGTCGAAATATCTTTCGATCAAGTATGACTCGTACTTTCTGGTTTATGAAGAATTGCTGGAAAAATATGTTGGCAAGCCAATAACATTTGTTGAGGTTGGAGTTCTGAATGGCGGGTCTCTGTTTATGTGGAGAGATTTTTTTGGCGCAGAGGCCAGAATTATTGGGGTTGATCTGAATCCGCTCGCAAAAAAATGGGAGAAGGACGGGTTTGAAATATTTATCGGAAGTCAGTCCGACCCTGAATTCTGGGATGATTTTTTTCGACAAGTCGGCCCTGTGGACATTCTGCTTGATGATGGCGGGCATACCAACCCCCAGCAGATCCTAACTACTATTGCTGCGATTGAGCATATAAACAATGGCGGACTGTTGATAGTTGAGGATGTGCATACAAGTTACTTCAGGGATTTTGGCAATCCTTCAAAGTATTCATTCATCAACTTTGCAAAAAGAGTGGTTGATTCAATCAATTCAAGATTTCCATCCGTAAATGACGTCAAGAATGCTTATGGAAAGAAAGTGTTTTCCGTAAGTTTCTATGAGTCGATAGTTGCTTTCAAAATCGATTCAACCAAGTGTTTTGAATGCAAGCCAACATCAAATAATGGAGAGAGCTCCGGTGCTGTAGATTTGCGTGACAAAGGAACTGTAAGAGGGGTATTGAGTAGTAAATTCGGATTTCTCAAGAAGCTGCCATTTAAGGACTTTGTTAGCGCGGCTGTTTTCGGCTTCATGGCAAAAATGAACAGCAGAAAACTTAAGAATCTATTCAATTGATGCTCTGAAAACTGGTAACTGAATAATGCTAGAGCTTGATGTAGGGTGTGGCAGCAACAAGCGAAGACCCGATCTGGTTGGTGTTGACAGCAGGCGTTGCCCGGGTGTTGATGTGGTGTGCGATGTCAATCAGGGGCTGCCATTCGATAGTGGTACGGTGGATTCAATTTACAGCTCGCATTTTCTGGAGCATGTTGATGATCTGGAGCGTACCTTGGGCGAGTTTCTTCGTGTATTGAAGCCAGAGGGAAGGCTCCACATTGTTGTGCCTCACTTTTCCAATCCCTTGGGATATTCCGATTACACGCACAGGCGGTTTTTTGGGTACTTCACGTTCAACTACTTTGCCAAAGCGCCGGCCAGATACGGACCGCCGCCGCATTACAATCCAAACCTGAATTTGAAAATCATCAGCAAGACTCTTGTTTTCAAGCAATGGCCAATCATTGGCGGAATTGTTGAGTCAATAGTCAATCGCTGGGAACTGGCTGCATACATTTATGAATCAAGATTTACGTGGCTGTTTCCATGTTTTGAGATTGTCTTCGAGCTTGAGCGGGACAGTTGATCAAATAAAATGTAATGAAAAACGTACTGTTTCTTGTTGCCGGCGGGGGGTTCCAGTGGGAGTCGCTCACGCTGGCGGATCAGCTCAAGGAAGACTGGGCGTGCCATTATGTGGTGGGCGAGGTCGGGTTGTATCCCGGCTCGGTCTTGAGCAAGCGTCTGGAAGGCAGCACTTACCTGGCCATTCCGGAGTTTTCGTCGAGAGCCAATAGCAATTTGTTGCACATAGCGCGCAACCTTTGGCGTGCCATGCGCTTGCTATGGGGTGCGGTTGGCCGGCAGCGGCCCGATGTGGCTGTTTGCCTGGGCTCATCCAGTTCCATCCCCATTGCAATGGTTTGTCGCCTGCGCGGAATCCCCGTGGTTTTTATTGAAAGCATTACGCGGACA
Organism: Thiobacillus sp.; assembly: GCA_018263115.1. Classification (GTDB taxonomy): domain Bacteria; phylum Pseudomonadota; class Gammaproteobacteria; order Burkholderiales; family Thiobacillaceae; genus UBA6918. The sequence goes on along the minus strand of JADFDC010000008.1, from coordinate 38,647 downwards.
GATTCGCTCTCTTCCACTGGCAGGCTGCTGCTTCGACTGCATCTGGTTGACCATTTTTATGTACAGTGGCCAGAACAGGAAAAGCTGCATCCTCAGGCGCGCTACAAGGGAACGGTATTGTGATTTTTGTAACCGTGGGCACGACCCACTTCGATCCGCTTATCCAGGAAATTGACGATCTGGTCAATACTGGAAAGATCAAGGACAAGGTCGTTTGCCAGATCGGCGCGGGCGAATATATTCCAAAGCATGCGGAGCATTTCCGTTTCCAGCCTTCGATTGATGACTGGTTTGAGCAGGCCGACCTGGTGATATGCCATGGCGGCGCAACGGTGATGTCGTTGTTGCAGAAGAAGAAAAGGTTTGTGGCAATTGCCAACACCGTGCTGGCGGGCGACCATCAAACCGCGTTCTTATCCAGATTGGCACAAGGCGTTGGCTTTCCCTGGAGCCGGGAGGTGAAGGATGTGGGCCCGTTGGTGGAGGCCGCGTTAAACCAGCCAGCGCCCAGTATCAACCTGCCGCATCTGGCGGATGAGTTGAGAAAGCTGGTTTAGCTTGCCGTGCGCCGGGGGGATGAACTGGCGCGGATGTTGCGTGTCTGTGTAAAACACTAGTCGAGAGCAATGCGTTATGAAACTTGAAAAACTGTTGATTGCATGCGTGGCGTTGCTGCCCTTGACGCAGGCATGGGCAAGCAGGCCGCAAACCAGCCCGCAGGAATTCCAGGCCATGGAGCCCGCCTGCCAGGCGATTGGCATGGGCGAGGTGGATGGCAGATTCTGGGCCGAGGCACTTGGTAACAGCCCGATTCTGGACAAGCCCGAAAATGCCATGGCAAAAGGCGCGGGCTGGTTTCACCACTATTGCTGGGGCAAGCTTTCCAAACTCAGATCGTACTCGGCCAGATCGGCCGATCAGAGAGGTCGCGCGATCCTGAATTGGCGCAATGAAATGAAGTTCATTGTCGACTGGACGGGCGAGCGCGGTATCAAGTGGCATTACATGCCGGTCATCCACAAGGAAATCGCCGAGTCCTATTTGTTTGAAAAGAACTATGCCAAGGCCATCACCGAGGGCGAGAAGGCGCTGGCGCTGGACAAGGGGTATGTTCCGGTTTATCTGATTATTGCCGATGCCTATGCAGGCGCGAACAAGCGCGACAAGGCGCTGGAAATTGCCGCCGAGGGGTTGAAGTACGCACCGGAATCAAAGCCGTTAAAGAGGCGTTACAAGGACATGGGCGGGAAAATGCCCTACCCCGAGCCTTACGAGAAAGAGACAGCTACCGTGGAGGCGGCGCCTGCCAAGGCGGAAAAGCCGGTAGTCGAGGCTGCGCCCCCCGACATGCCACCGGTGCCAGAGAACAGGCCGCAAGTTGAAAGTGTTGCCAAGGATACTGTTCTGCCACCTTCGGTGGAGCCATCAAAAAAACCGGAGAGCAATCCGTATTGCCGGTTTTGTCCGTGATGACGCGAATGCGCTGACGTTGTCCAGCTAGCTGCGATGAGGTTTGGAACTGTCCAGTAACCACATCCGCGCGGCTTCGATCAAATCATTGCGTGCTTCAATGGTCGAAAACGCTTGATCTGCCCGGGCGATATCCACGCGTGTGAGCGATGCGGCCTGATAGGCCTTTTGCCATTCTGGCGAATTCGCCACCAGCACATCGAACTCTTCCGAGGTAAGGCTTTGCCCGCTCATGATAAGCAGGATTTGTCCGTGGAATTGTCTGAAACCGGCAAGCATGCGTTCGGTGAAAGGGCGGGTCTGATTCTGGTGGGTTTGCGAGGCATCTGGCCTGGCGGGTGTCAGCCGCTTGAGCAGGGTCTGTAATCCGGATTGCACATAAGGCAAGGGGTTGAAGCGCAGCTTGAATACCTTGGCCCAGAAAGCCGGGTCGCGCAAACGCCGCATGTAATGCTTGCGCACGACAACGGCCTGGGTTGCCTCGGAGTGCGCGAAAGGGTTGCTGATGATCATGCCGGTGACTTCAGGGTGGCGGTAAGCGTTGATCATGATGCCCGAGGCGGCATTGCAGCCGCCCCATAAAACCACTTCACGCAATTCCGGCACGGTGCGCTTGAATGCCGAGATGGCGGCGGCGAGGTCATTTTCGACGTGTTCGAAATCCAGGAACGCGCCATCGCCATCGCCCAGACCGCGATGGTCGAACCGCATGACGGGGATGCCGTGCGAGGCGAAATCGCGGGCCATGTAAACCAGCTGGCGGCAGCAGCCGCCCCGGTATTGCGGGCCGCCTGCCACCAGGGAAAGCACGCCGCGCGAGGAAGGCGACTCTGGCCGGTGGACAATGCCGATCAGCGTGCTGCCATCGCAGTCAAAGGCGAGGGGGATTTCTTCAGTGTTCATGGGTGTGCGTTATTGAGGGGAAACTCAAGAACTTGAATTTCCCCTCAATAACCCGCCGAGACTTAATTTTTATTGATCCGAAACCTGGCGAGGCTGACAACGAATTAGGGATATGCACGGCCTGTCGCTCAATTCTAGTTCATTCGTTTCGGATCAATAAACAGCGCGCAGGTTTCGGCAATCAGGCCCGGCGCTTCGTCGCGTTCGTGCAGTTGCCAGATGGGTGGGGCGGTGAAGGGGCGGACATTTACTTGAGCGCCCTGGCTTTGCAAGGCGCTGACGGTTTTCTGGCTGCCGGGCGTGATGGGCTTGCCGGGTTCGGCTACGTTTTCCAGCCAGTCGATGCGTGCGTGGGCCAGGCTCAGATCGGAAAAGCGCGTGATGTCGATGGCATTGGCCAGTGCGGCGGGCAGTTCATAGCCGGATATGGCCACACTGCCGCCGGATGCAAACTGCGCACGCATCTGGTCGGTAGTCTCGGGCGGCAGCCCCTGGTCCATCAGCGCGGCGACACGCAGTCTCAGGAATTGGGTGAGAAACAGCTTGCCGTCGATGACGGGCTGCCACAGCAGCAGGTGTTTGAAGCGCTCCGGCGCAAGGCTCGCGGCTTGCGCCGCCAGCAGCGCGCCGAGGCGGCATCCCCACAAGATGACGGGCAGGTTTGTCTGCTGTTCCAGCCATATTGCGGCGGCCCCGACATCCTGATGCCAGATTTCCCAGGTGGCGTTCTTGAGTTCGCCTTCGCTGTCCCCCGTGCCGTAATAATCCAGCAGCAATACCGCGTAGCCCAGCTTCGACAGGGCGCGTGCCTGCGCGCTGACCAGCGCGCGGCAGCGGTTCATTTCTTCGGTAAGCGGCGGCAGGTAGAGCAGCGCGCCATGCGCCTTCCCCGTTGCGGGAAAGTAAAGCGTGAATACCCTGCCGGCGGTGCCAGGAATGAAAAGGGGGGTTACGCCAGCCATGCGGAAATTTAACCGAGCTTGCTTTCGATGAAGGCGACAAGGGTGCCGACGGTCTCGAACAGTTCGGCGGTGATTTCCGTGTCGCTCACGGAACAGCCGGTCTGTTCTTCAATGGCAGTGACGATGCCGACAACGGTAAGAGAGTTGAATTCGGGAAAACTGCCCATTAGCGGTGTTTCGCGCTTGAGGCTGTCTGCCTTGTCACCCAATTGAAGATTGGCGCGAAGAATATCCTTCGCCAGTTGAAGTGCATCCATCCCAACACCTTTGCCTTGCTACAGGCATGGATTATGCCATCTTGTTTGCGACAAAGTCTGAAAAGGCGCCAACGGTTTCAAAGATGTCGGCACTGATTTCATCATCCGCCACCGGGCTGCCGGTTTGTTCCTCAACGGCGGTGATCAGCGATACCACGGTGAGTGAATTGAACTCCGGCAATGCGCCCATCAGGGCGGTATCCCTGCTGAATTGATCTGCGCGCGTTCCCAGTTGCAGGTTGCTGCGCAATATTTCGATGGTGACTTCAAAAGGATCCATGTTTCCCCTGGATTGCTGTGCATTAATTTCTTGTGGCAGCCATTCAATCGCCGCTGCTCTTGTGCATGTGAAACTTGTCTTTCAGCACCATGTGTTGCGCATCCACACCGACAAATTCAAGGATTTCGCGCTGACCTTCAGGGTTGCTGAGTTTGGCGATATCGAAAATGCGGAAATGCGACGGGTGTCTTTTTTCTACGACCTCGGCTTCGGCATAGTAATAGTCCCAGTATTTTTCGATCGCCTCGCGTTTGCTGGCCGCTTCGAACTTGGGAAAGGTCTTGTCCCAGACCGGGTCGGGCTGGTACTCGCTGCCGTCATGTTCCTGCCAGAAGTTTTTGGCGGTATGGAACGGGGTGCGAGTAATAAGCGACTTGAGCCGGTCGGCCAGCCACAGCGACCGCCAGCGGTGCAGGGCGGACTTTGACATCCAGCTGTCGACAGTCATGGTTTTGTCACGTTTGATGCAGACGAAGCGCACGTTCTGGTTGATCGCCAGAATGTCGTCCACGTATTTCAGGTAGTAATACGCGATGTCGCCGATCAGGTTGACCTTTTCCATCTGCTTCAGGTCCGCATGGCGCCTGACGGAAGCCTCTCTTGAATAATCAAGCGCCAGAAGGTGCTTTGGGCCGCCATCGATGATGCGCTGGAATTCGTTGATGGTGTTCAGGATGGGTTGAGGGTTGCCTTCGAATACCGCGCCGGTCGGGTTGAGTTCGTGAAAGCAGATCGCGTTTTGCTGGCTGTTGAACAGGTGCGACATGGATGCGGTGCCGGTACGGCCGGAGCCCAAGCCTATGACGATCATGATGCTACCTCTGCATCTTTGAGTAGGTGGTTAATTTTTATTAACGAAGCAAGCATTATGAAGACCTGGAAGTGAGCGACTTGAAGCCGAGGTAAATGAAATAAGCAAGCCATTTCAGGGAAAAACCGATTGGCAGGGCTTGCCCGGCATAGTGCCGGGCTTGCCTGAACTTGCCGTCCTTTGCCAGGGACAGAGCCATCTTCTTGAGCGTATCCGATTTGTATGAGGCGGCGGATTTCCGGATTAGCGGAGATTTTGCGAACAGCAGAGCCTTGTCCCATACATAGGTCCGGAACAGCATCTTCTGGAGATAGCTCACGGCGGTGGACATGTTCAGTGCCTTGGACGGGTCGGGGGCATTGTGTAGCGACACCACACCGGGAAAATACCGGATACCGTCAGCCGCATCGATGATGCGCAGATAGAAATCCAGATCGTTTTCATATCTTATGGTTTCGTCGAATCCGGTTAGGTTCTCGAATAATGAGAGACGCAAAATGGTGGTGTTTACATGGGAGAATCCTGAATAAGACATTAGGTCATCTATTTTTATGGGGTAGCAACCGTAGGTGTCGGATATGGCATTAGCAGGAAGTTTATCCTTTAGCGAATTCAGCCAGAGCAGGCCGACAACCGGGATGCCATCCAGAACTGCGTTCTGATTTGCAAAATAGATTTCAGCCTTTGCATTTTCCATGCTCAGGAATGCGCGCTTGAGATGATCGGCATCGGTCCAGAAATCGTCGTCGTCCAGAAAGCACAGATACTTTCCTGAAGCTGTTTCGGCACCTCTATTAACAGCATAGCTGGACCCGTGACCATTTTTGGCCTTTTCGAGGTTGAGGAATCGTACCCTGCCGGAGAGTTCCGCTGCGAGACGTGCGTACGCCTGCTCGTTCTCGCCATCCGACCCGTCGTTGACAACCAGCACTTCGACGCTGGGATGGGTCTGCATCAGGACGGAATCGATTGCCTTGCGCAGCAGAACCGGGCGGTTGCGAGAGGGGATGATGACGGTGAAGTCCATGGTTATTGTTTTTTCGCTTGGGTCAGAAGCGCGGCAAGATTGTCGATGCTGGCCGTGACTTCCTGATGGCATTTTTGATAGAGGGCTGTCGATTTTCCGTAAGGATCGTCGATTTCTCCACGCGGATTGAGCAGGAAGGTCTTGCTCGCGGCGGCGGGATACTCTTTGGCAATCCGGTCGTAATGCTGTTTTTCCATCACAAATATAAGGTCTGATTCATTGACCAGGTCATGGTCGATGCGCCTTGAGCGCGAACTTTCAAGATCCACACCCTTCGACCTGGCGATTTCCACCATGTTGGGGTCGGCTGGACGGCCGGATTGTGCATGAAATCCAGCTGAAAGGGATGCAATTGGCATACCCGCCGTTTGTTTGGCGAAATAGCGGCCCGCCAGCGCGCTGCGGTTGATGTTGCCGTAGCAGACAAAAAGAATTTGCCGGGCGGGTTTCAGCCGCCGGGTGATTTCGCCGCCAGACCAGGCGCGTTTCTGGCGCCAGAAAAACACGCGCGTGCCAAATATCTGGGCAATCCGGCTTGCGTAACCAGAAGCGATTTCCGCCAGGTCGATCAGTCCGGGCATTGGGTCTCGCCATTGCTGGATATCGAAGCGGTGTCTGGGCGACAGAATCAGCAGGGCTTCCTTTACCAGTTGGCTGTGCGTGGGCAGGGTTACAAGTTTCTCTGGTGCGTTGCGGCGCAACACCTGTTCGTACCAGAAAATATCGCTGCCCAGCTTGCGCCCGATCATGTTCAGACGCGCGGGCGGGCGTGGTGATATGCGCCCCTGTGTCAGCAGTTCATGGAGCATTGCCGGGAAATCCGCCCCGGCGGAAACGGCGAGCGGCAGCGATCCCCAGAAGCGGCCGTTGATTTCCATCAGACGGAACTGGCGGGTGTCCGGGTTCCACTTGAATTCGACCATGGCGACGCCGTGCCAGTTGAGCGCGGCCATGAGTTTTTGTGATGCATCGAGCAGTTCGGGCTCGACGGCGACGCTTTTCCGCAGGCTGCTGCCGCCGCCCGTGAGCGGCAATTCGTGCAGCCTCAGGTGCTGGAAGGCGTATTCGATTTTTCCGTGATTGGCGATCAGTTCAATGCCAACACCCTGCCCGCGGAAATATTCCTGCAGGATTACCTGGCCAAAGCGCAACGCATGGGTGACTTTTGCGACGAGCTCGGATTCGCTGAAGGCGTAATCCACGCCGAGCTGAACAATGCCCTGGTCGGCGGAGCCCATGGAGCGCGCGGGCTTGATGACAACCGGGTAGGCCAGTGTTTGCTTGAGTGGGTCGAGTGATTCGAGTTGTTCGATCAGCCAGCTTTGCGGTACCGGGACGCCAAGCTGGCTGGCGAGGTTGACGGTTTTTGCCTTGTCCAGCGCGATGTCCAGGCTTTCGTTGTCGGGAAGCGCGACCGGCAGATTGCCGGCTTGGTCGCGATGCCTGAAAAGCGGGACGGCGGTTCGTTCTGTAACCGGGATGATCAGGTCATAGGCGCTGCCGGATGCGTGGCTGTTCAGCCAGTCGATGAAAGGCAGTGGCGCCTGCATGGGGTCGGGATAGCGCAGCCGGGAACGGGCATGGCGGGAATATCCGGCCAGCGGATTTTCGGCATGACTTGCGACATCGATCTCCAGCCCATGTCGCGCAAGTGACCGGACCACCGCCAGCGCGGGGGCCAGATCGGCGTCGAGCACGAGGACTTTTTTCGAACCTTGCATGGGTAGAGTCGCGGCCCCGAGTCAGGAGGAAGGCGCGCGCGAACGTGCGCCAAGCCTGCCGGAAATCAGCTCCAGCACAAGGCTTTCCAGGCCGCCGGGCTTGCCGGCAATGCGCCAGAGCAGAAGCGATGTGGCGGCATAAACGAGTCCGCCGGTTAACGCCTTGGCGAAAAGATCGATGTATACATTGCCGCTGAACCAGGGCGCCATGCCGTGCAGGACAAGGCCCATGGCGGCAACGGCCAATACCGGTCGCCAGGTGATTTTCAGGAAGCTTGAAGCGGGCAGGCCGAGAAAACTGGCGGAGATCAGGAACAGGACGGCCATTTCGACCAGCGCCAGCAGTGCCTTGAACACAATCACGCCTTCCAGCCCGTGCGACTGGAAGACAAAGTAAATTCCGCCCAGAAAAAGGAACGTCCGGGTGAGGCCGATCCAGGCGGATTTCGCGATGAGCCCGGTCATGGCCATGAAGTTGGAAATGGTTTCGCTCAGGGAAAAGAAAACGGAAAACAGTCCGAACAGTGCCACCAGCCCTGCTGCCCCATCCCACTGGCTGCCAAGGATGACGCGCACGAGTTCTGGCGCCACCAGCCATACGCCCGCGCCGGCGGGAAGAATGACGGCCATTAGCACGGCAAGGGATTGCATGAAGGCTGCCCGCAATCGCGGACGGTCCTCCTGGAGTTTGGCAAAGCCGGGCATCAGCGCCGAACCGATGGGGCTGAGCAATTCAACGGTGACGATGCTGGCGAGGCTGCCGGAGACATTATAAAAACCCAGTTGGGCCTTGCTGACCAGGCTGGAGAGCAGGAGCTTGTCGAGCGAGTTGAAGAGTTGCCGCGCCATGTTGACCAGCAGGACCCATTTCGAAAATCCCCAGATTCTGCTGATGCCCGCGATGCGCAAGCGCGGACGGAAGGGGCTCATCAGGTAGCTGAAGAAAACGGAATAGATGGCGCTGGTCACGAAGCCGATGGCGATGGCCCAGTAGGAACGAAGCACGATGGCGAGCAGGATGGTAGTGAGCGTTGCCAGCATTTTGGAAATGACCTGCAACTTGAATACGCGCGAGAAATCGAGGTCCTTCTGGAAATCGACCGTGCCGATGTTTTCAAAGCCGCGCAGGAAGATGGACAAGGCGACGATCAGGCAGACGCCTATGGCCTCGGGCGCGTTGGCGTAGTCCGCCACCAGCGGTGACAGCAGCGCCACGCACAGGCCGAACAGCGCCATTTTGCCCAGGCGAAGCGTCCAGGTGGCATCGTAGTCTTCGCGGGTTGCCTTCTGGTTCTTGATCAGCGCAAGGTCGAAACCGAAATCAAAGAACGCGTCCAGAATGCCGGTAAGTGCCATGGCAATGGCGATAATGCCGTAATCGACCGGCGTCAGCAGTCGGGCCAGCACCATGGTGCTGACGAGCCCCAGCAAGCGGAAGGACCATTTGATGGCCACCATCCAGGCGGCGCCGGCGATAACCTTGTTTTTGATCGAAGGTGCTGGACTGTCAGCCACTGGCGTAATTCCTTGATCTGCGGGGGCTGCCGGGTGGTCGAGGGGTCACGGGATGGGCTTTCAATGCGGTGGAATATGCGGCCGGTGGATAATGGTGTTTGGACGGACTCGCAGGCTTGTACACGATAATATGGCTGGCTTTGATTTTGCTAGTTATTGACCCGAAACCCATGAACCTGAATAAAACCAGGCTATTACAATTCACCCTTGCCGACTGAAAACCGCCTGTCAAAGCCATGCGATTGTAAGTCCAAAACAGACCAGGGATTTTCACGTGTCCGATTTAATTCATGAATTGATTGCTAAAAGCGCGGAGCGCGCGCCGCAAACTTTTGCATTGGGCGACAAAAGCGGTTCGCTGGCGTACGCGCAACTTCAGCAAGAAGTCTGCCAGGCGGCCGCGCTATACGGACAGCTTGGTCTGGGCAAGTCTGAGCGCGTGGCGGTCTGGCTGGACAAGCGGCTTGAAACCGTGGCGGCGCTTTTCGGCGCGGCGGCCGCGGGCGGCGTGTTTGTGCCGGTCAATCCCCTGCTCAAACCCGAGCAGGCGGCGCATATCCTCAAGGATTGCAATGTCAGGGTGCTGGTAACCAGTCCGGAGCGTCTGGCACTGCTTTCGGAAGTACTGCCGGGTTGCCATGATTTGAGGGCGATTGTCCTGACCGGGAAATCAGGCGGTGAGCCAGGCATGACCGGCGTGTGCGTGGTTTCGTGGGAAGCGCGCCAGAGCGCAGGAGCGTGTGTTCCTCATCGCATCATCGACGGGGATATGGCGGCGATTCTGTATACCTCGGGCAGCACGGGAAAGCCAAAGGGCGTAGTGCTGTCGCACCGGAACCTGGTGGGTGGCGCGGTCAGCGTGTCGCGGTATCTGCAAAATACGGCGGAAGACCGCATTCTTTCGGTTTTGCCCCTGTCGTTTGACTATGGCCTGTCGCAGTTGACCACGGCGTTTCATGTCGGCGCCAGCGCATTTCTGATGAATTATCTTCTGCCACGCGATGTGATCCGTGCGGTTGAAAAGGAAAAAATAACCGGGCTGGCAGCGGTGCCGCCTTTGTGGATACAACTGGCTCAACTGGAATGGCCGGAAACTGTATCGCAACATTTGCGCTACATCACCAACTCGGGCGGGCATATGCCAAGGCCAACCCTGGACGCGCTGCGTGCGAAGCTTCCCCGAACCAGCCCCTATTTGATGTATGGCCTGACCGAGGCTTTTCGTTCCACCTATCTGCCGCCTGAAGAAGTGGACAGGCGCCCGGATTCGATAGGCAAGGCGATACCGAATGCGGAAATTCTGGTGGTGCGGGAAGATGGTACGCCCTGTGCACCAGGGGAACCGGGAGAACTGGTGCATCGCGGCATTCATGTGGCGCTTGGCTACTGGAACGATGCGGAAAAGACAGCCGAGCGTTACAAGCCGGCTCCGGGTCAGTTGCCCGGCCTGGTCATCCCCGAACTGGCGGTGTGGTCCGGCGACACGGTGAAAATGGACGAAGAAGGGTATCTCTATTTCGTGGGACGCCGCGATGAGATGATCAAGACTTCCGGTTACCGCGTCAGCCCGACCGAGGTGGAAGAGGTGATCTATGCCGCCAATCGGGTGACCGAAGCGGCCGCTGTCGGCATCGAACACCCGGTTTTGGGACAGGCGGTGGTGGTGGTGACCTATGCGCCGGACAATTCGACGGAAACAAACGACATGCTGTTGAACGAATGCAAGCAGCATCTGCCAGGCTTCATGGTGCCGGCAAGGATCGTGGCATATCGCGAGCCGTTGCCGCGCAACCCGAATGGCAAGATAGACCGCAAGAAGCTGGCGGCGGAACTTGAAGGCTTGTTTGAGGAGAATCCTGCGTGAACACGCCAGTCCGCCATGCCCCTAATGATTTCTTCCCCGTTGTGGAAAACGAACTCCAGGTCGGCGGCATGCCGCTCAGCCGTTTGGCCGAACGAGTCGGCGGCACGCCGTTTTATGCCTATGACCGGCGATTGATTTCGGAGCGGGTGGCAAGGCTGCGCGCCGCGCTGCCGAAGGAAATCCATTTGCACTACGCCATCAAGGCCAACCCCATGCCCGCGGTGGTGCAGCATCTGGCGGGGCTGGTGGATGGCTTCGATGTGGCATCGGGAGGCGAATTGAAAACCGTTCTGGACACGGTCATGTCGCCGGGACAGATCAGTTTTGCCGGACCGGGTAAAAGCGAACGCGAACTTCGGCAGGCGATTGCCGCGGGCATAGTCATCAATATTGAGTCACCGCGCGAACTGGAGCGGATCGCGGCGATTGCATCGGCAACGGGAACAAGACCGCAAGTTGCGGTGCGGGTCAATCCGGATTTCGAACTGAAAAGCTCGGGCATGAAAATGGGCGGTGGCCCCAAGCAGTTTGGCATCGATGCCGAGCGCGTACCGGATGTGCTAGCGCACATGAGAGCCCTGCCGGTCGAGTTTTACGGATTTCATATCTTTTCCGGATCGCAGAACCTGAAGGCAGAGGCGATCATGGAAGCGCAGCGGAATACGCTGGATCTGGCCCGCCGGCTAGCGGAGCATGCGCCGGCTCCGGTGCGGCTGCTCAATCTCGGCGGCGGCTTCGGCATCCCGTATTTTCCGGGCGAACAGCCATTGGATCTTGCTGAGGTTGGAGAGCACCTGGCCGGGCTCATGCCTGATGCGCGACGCGATTTTCCGCAGGCGGAATTTGTTATCGAGCTGGGCCGCTATCTGGTTGGCGAAGCCGGGGTATACGTCAGCCGAGTTGTGGATCAAAAGGAATCCAGAGGGCAGGTCTTCCTGGTTACCGATGGCGGCCTGCATCACCATCTGGCAGCCTCGGGAAATTTTGGCCAGGTGGTCCGCAAGAACTATCCGGTAGTGGTCGGCAATCGGGTCGAGCCTGATGGAGAGGTGCTGTCCGCCTCGGCTGTCGGCCCACTGTGTACACCGCTCGACCTGCTGGGCGACAGGATGAATCTCGGGCATGCGCAAGTAGGCGACCTGATTGTCGTGTTCCAGTCTGGCGCCTACGGGTTGACAGCCAGCCCGACTGCGTTTCTGGGACACCCGGTGCCCGTGGAGGTGCTGGTTTGACAAACCCAGGCGGACATCCTCTCAACGTCCTGCTTACTTTTGATGTGGAAATATGGTGTAGCGGCTGGGACGACATCGATGGCCGTTTTCCTCAGGCTTTTAGACGGTATATCCATGGCGCAAGCCAGGCGGGCAATTACGCTTTGCCAAAAACGCTTGAGATACTCAACGCGCATGGGCTGAAGGGTGTTTTCTTTGTTGAGCCCCTGTTTGCCGCGCATTTTGGCCCGGAGCCTCTTGCCGAGATTGTAGGCTTGATCCGTGACGCGGGGCAGGAGGTCCAGCTACATTTGCATCCTGAGTGGCAGGACGAATCACTGGTTCCCATCATTGAAAACCATGCTGCCAAGCGTCAGCACCTGTTCATGTATGACGTTGATGAACAGACTGCGCTGATTGGTCATGGGCTGCGCCTGTTAAATGAGGCGGGTGTCGGGGAAATCTCTGCTTTCAGGGCGGGCAGTTTCGCATGCAATGAGGATACGTTCACCGCCTTGAAGCGCAATGGTATCCGCCATGACAGCAGCCTCAACATCACGATGGACCATTCCGGCACTGGCTTGCCCGCGGAAGCGCGCCGCACCGGAAGCCACTGGATAGACAGTACGCTGGAATTGCCTTTGTCGGTGTCGCGCGGGCGGCAGGGCTCGTTAAGGCATATGCAGATCGGCGCTTGTTCTTATGAAGAGATGGTGCAGTCCATTCAGTCCGCGCATGCAAGTGGATGGCGCTACTTTAATGTGCTGTCACATAACTTTGAAATGCTTGTACCAGGAACAAGTCTGCCAGACTGGGTGGTGGTAAAACGATTCACCCGGCTGTGTGAATTTCTTGGGAAGCATCAGGAGAAATATCCCACGACCGGTTTTGGGAATGGAGAAATGACTGATGAGTCACCTGGCTTGGCCCTGCCTTCAACTACTTTTTCTGCCAATCTGAAAAGGAATGCGGAACAGGGATACAGGCGGGTTGCACAGAAATGGGCTGAATTCAGGCAAGGCTGAAAGTAGCGCCAATATTCCAGCCGGATTGAATCAGACCGGCCTGAATTTCAGCCGAATGGGCTTGCCGATTCCGAACAGGTGAAATTCAAGGATAGTTGACAGGTGTTGCCAGCCGGCATTCTCAAATGCTCTTACGGAAGGCGTGTTGCTGTGCCAGATTCTGGCATAAAGCGATTGATAGCCCTTGGAGAACATTTCATTTTCGGCGTAGGTGATTAATGATTTTCCTGCGCCCTTTCCGCGCATTTCAGGCAAGGTGAATATCTCGACAAGCTTTGCTTCATCCGGGGCAAGCGGCCAGAAGTTCCGTTCAGTGCGGTATCTCTCCCCGTGCCAGTAAAAGCACAGCCCGACTACCCTGCCGTCCTTGAGACAGCCAAAGGCGTTTGAGTCTTTGCCCAGATACCAGGCGCGGGACTTGATTGCTTCGTCATCGCTGCTTTCGATCAGGCACTGATCGATTTCTGCAAATTCAAATTCCTGCAATGGCGATTCTGTCTGTTTGCGGTTATCCGTGTTCGCACGTGTGTAGATGCGGTATATCTGGTACTCGCCAAGAAAAAACCTTGCAGTGTGTTTGACCAGGCTTTTTAACATTACTGAGCGAGTGGCTTGCCGCGATAACCAAAGCGGATCAGACGCTTGATCCGGGCCTTGAGGCCATAGTGTTCCAGAATGTTGCCAAGCAAGGTCGAGAACCGGTTGGTCAGATGCTGCGCCCTGACGAGGAAATTGTTGCGCAAGGTGCTTCGAAGGAAAAAAACGTTGGCACACCGAATTTTATTTGTGCTGAACAGACGCTTGTGTTCGGACTCGCCCTCGGTGAAGTCAAAGTAGCTAAAGACGCCTTCCCTGAATAAATCCTCAAGCGCCAGCCATTGCAGGATGGTGCCTACCGACCATTCTCGATATTCGGGATCATATCCAAGGTATTCGTAAAGCAGTACACCCTGTTCAACGGGGCAGTAGAGGTAGGCAACGGGCCTGCCGGCGTGGAATAGCAGATATGCGCGCACAGAGCCGGCTGATGCCTTGCTGATCATTTCCTGCAGGAATTCTTCGCTTTCTGGCAGGCCGGCATCCAGTAATGCCTCCTGGTAGGTTTTGCTTGAAAGGCTGCGGGCAAGCCTGTGGAACTCGCGAACTTCGTCAACGCTTTTGTAGGATTTCCAGATGAGTTCGCCGCCTGAATGTTCTGTGAATTTTTTCAGCTTCCGATTGATGGTTGAGCGGGTTTTTGATGAAAATTTCCCGGTGTACTCACTGAAAGGCTGGGTCATGTCAATGAAATATCGGGGGTACAGCGCTGGTATATAGCGTATGTAGCCAGACTCGCGGCTGATGGTGGGAAGTTCGGTCTGGACTTGAAGGGAACGAATCAGAAAGCCATCACAATTGGCAGGCAACGGCTCAGCTGGAGCGGAAGTTGTTGCATGCGCGGCAATGGATTCGCTGATGCCAAAACCACGGGTCAAGAGATTCAAGTTTGCGGAAAACAGGGTTTTATCCCCGAATTGAAATCGGAGTGGACAGGTTTTGTTGTTCCACAAATCAGGCATGCCGGATTCCATGAGATTAATGCCTTCTGGTGGATTCGTTAATCGTGGCGGCGCCATGAATGTTCTTGATCAGTTGCGCAGCAAAGCTGTATCTGGAATTCGACCAGGGGGTGAACCTTGAAAGCTGGAAAGGATCGCTACTCTTTATGGAAATGCCCGGGTGCGTGGAAACCGCGGCATCAAAACCCAGTTCACGAACAATTTTTGCCTGATCCGGCAGGTAATCGGTTCCTGGCTTTCCGTTTGGATAGGCAAACAGCCGGATGCGGCTGCCCAGTGTGTCTTCAAGCCAGGTTTTGCCGACGGCGATCTCGTTACGCGCATCGGCATCGTTCAGGTTGGCAAGTATGGGATGCCGGTGGGTATGCCCGCCGATTTCCATGCCCGCCGCATGCAGCGTTTTCAACTGGGCAGTCGTCATCATCAAGTCGTCAGGCAGGTTGCCGGCACCTGCGCGCCGGGCAATATTGGCAACCGTCTCCTGGCGTATTTCCAGTGGCAAATATTTCACTTTGGGCAGTATGTCTTCGATGGCTGCGGCTCTTTCCGCATTGGATGAAAGCCTGTGGTTGCCCAGGTTCATGTCTCGCAAATCCAGCGTTTCCTGATTTGAGCAGCGGACAGATTCTATGACCGTGTCGTTGAACATGCGTCCGCCATTCAAATACGAAGTGGCGATGAAAAAAGTGGCGTGTAACCCATGCTTTTGCAGGATGGGTAGTGCATTTGTGACATTGTCGGCGTAGCCATCATCAAAAGTAATGCAGGCTGAACGCGCGGGGAGTGTGCCGGCTTTCAGCCGGGCGGCAGCTTCGTGTAGTGGCAGTATGTTGAACATCGATTTGAGCAGCGCCATTTGCGCATTGAATGTATCGATGGTTGCCTCGCCTGGAAAAAGTGGATCGGTCTGGGGCAATACCCGGTGATAAATGAGGATGCTGAGGCGGGCGCTGACGCCTGACGGGGATAGCTTGCCAGCGAGAAATCGATATAACGGGTTTGCGAAATGAGGCATGCTATCGGCTGCTTTCGAAACGCCACGCATCCTGGATGATTGTGTCCAGATCATGCCGGACAGGCAGCCAGTTCAGTGCGTTTCTTGCCGCCAGGCTATTGGCGACAAGCCTTGCTGGATCGCCATCGCGGCGCGGACTATCCTCGACGGCGATATCTCTTCCCGTCACTTCTCGTGCGGCGTTGATGACGGCCTGCACTGAAAAGCCGTTGCCGTTGCCGAGGTTGTAGGCGGCGGAGTCCGAGCCGCCCAGCAATTTTTGCAACGCCAGCCAGTGCGCGTCAGCCAGGTCGGCAACATGGATGTAGTCACGGATGCAGGTGCCGTCTGGCGTGTCGTAGTCGCGGCCAAATACCGATATGTGGGGTCGTCTGCCGGAAGCTGCCTGCAGCACAAGCGGGATCAGATGGGTTTCGGGTTCGTGCCGTTCACCCAGTTCGCCTTCCGGATCGGCGCCAGCTGCGTTGAAATAGCGCAGGGCAATGGACTTGAGTCCGTAGGCATTATCGTAATCCTGCAGAATCTGCTCCACCATCCATTTTGTTTTGCCATAGGGGTTGATGGGCTGCTTGGGGTGAGCCTCGTCGATGGGCACATACTGAGGTTCTCCATAGACGGCGGCAGTAGAGGAGAAAATAAACCGCTTAACCTCATGCTTCACCATGGCATTAAGCAGGTTTAGCGTGTTGGTGACGTTGTTTTCGTAATATTTTGCGGGCTCCTTGACCGATTCGCCCACCTGGATGAATGAGGCGAAGTGCACCACGCCGTCGAAGCTATGGGTGCTGAACAGGTCTTCGAGCGCAGCCTTGTCGGCCAGGTCGCCCAGCACGAATTCGCCGCCGAGTACCGCATCGCGGTAGCCTGTCGAGAGGTTGTCGTAAGTGACAACATCGCAACCCTGACGAAGAAGGTATTTGACCATGTGCGAGCCGATGTAACCGGCGCCGCCAACAACGAGTACGGATGGAGTGGATGCCATTTAGAAAAGGAAGCGGAGCAATTCCGGTATTGTAGCCTTGCTGAGTTGCAAGGCTTGTGCCAGAGGCGGTAAACGGCAGTATTGCCAGCTTTGGTTACAATAATGGGCATTGACAGATTTTGGCTTGATTATCACGGCGTTTATCCATGCAGACCCTGACCGTCGATCTCGGCGACCGTAGTTATCCCATTCATATCGGCCCCGGCCTGCTGGATCAGGCGGGCCTGATTACGACGCATCTGGCGCAGAAGCGGGTGGCCATCGTGACCAACACCACGGTGGGGCCGTTGTATCTGGACCGACTGACAAAAACCTTTACCGGCGCCGGTGTGGCGGTGACGCACATCGTGCTGCCGGACGGCGAGGCCTACAAGGACTGGCAGTCGCTGAACCTTATTTTTGACGATCTGCTGAAAAGCCGTGCCGAGCGCAAGACGACATTGGTTGCGCTGGGCGGCGGGGTGATCGGCGACATGACCGGCTTTGCCGCGGCCTGTTACCAGCGCGGCGTGCCTTTCATACAGGTGCCGACAACGCTGCTCTCCCAGGTGGATTCCTCGGTGGGTGGCAAGACCGGAATCAACCATCCGCTGGGCAAAAACATGATCGGCGCGTTTTATCAGCCGAAAGTGGTGCTGGCGGATACGGATACACTCAAGACCTTGCCGCCGCGAGAGTTGTCTGCGGGACTGGCGGAAGTCATCAAATATGGCCTGATCTGGGATGCGGACTTTTTTAAGTGGCTGGAAGCGAACATGGAGAAGCTGCGCGCGCTGGATGCGGACGCGATCAGCCATGCCATTTACCGTTCCTGCGAGATCAAGGCGCAGGTGGTGGCGCAGGACGAGCGCGAAGGCGGCATTCGCGCCATTCTCAATTTGGGCCATACCTTTGGCCACGCCATCGAGTCCGGCATGGGCTATGGCAACTGGCTCCATGGCGAGGCGGTGGCAGCAGGCATGGTGCTGGCGGCTGATGCGTCGAAGCGCAAGGGCTGGCTGACTGAAGCCGATGTCGAACGCGCGCGGGCGCTTATCCATCGTGCCGGCCTGCCGGATACCGCGCCCGATCTGGGCATCGAGAAATACCTGGATTTCATGGGCCACGACAAGAAAGTCGAGGCCGGGAAAATCCGCTTCGTGCTGCTGAAAAAAATTGGCGAGGCGGTGATTACTGCCGACTTGTCTCGAGCGGATCTTGACGCGACACTGACTGGCCATGTCCACGCGATCTGAACTCGCTCCTTACGCCGCCCTCGACGCGCAAACCAGGGGCCGCGTTCACCCCGAGCCGTCTGCTTTTCCAAGAGGCGAATTCCAGCGCGACCGCGACCGCATTGTGCATTCCACCGCTTTCCGCCGGCTGGAATACAAGACCCAGGTGTTCGTGAATCACGAAGGCGATCATTTCCGCACACGGCTGACACACAGCCTGGAAGTGGCGCAGATCGGCCGCACCATTGCTCGTTTGCTGAAGCTGAACGAGGAGCTGACCGAGGCGGTGTCGCTGGCGCATGATCTTGGGCACACGCCATTTGGCCATGCCGGGCAGGATGCGCTTAACGCCTGCATGAAGGACCACGGCGGTTTCGAGCACAACCTGCAATCCCTGCGCGTGGTGGACAGGCTGGAACAGCGTTACGCCGAATTTGATGGCCTGAATCTGTGTTACGAGACCCGCGAGGGAATTCTGAAACATTGTTCACTTGCCAATGCCCGCGAGCTGGGTGATTTGGGGCAACGCTTTCTGGACAAGAAGCAGCCTTCGCTGGAAGCGCAGGTCGCCAACCTGGCGGATGAAATCGCCTACAACAATCACGACGTGGATGACGGGCTGCGTTCAGGTCTGATCGACGAAGAGGGGCTGCGCGAAACACGGCTATTTTCTCGTCATTACGACGAGGTGCGGGCGAAATATCCCGAACTCAACGGACGGCGGGTGGTGCATGAAATCGTGCGCCGCATGATCAATACGCTGATTCTCGATCTGGTTGCAACAACCCGCGCCAATCTTGAACAGGCCGGTGTCAGGTCGCTGGAAGAGGTTCGAAATGCCGCGCCGCTGGCAGGTTTTTCGGCGGACATGCTGGAACAGCAGCGCGAACTCAAGCGTTACCTGCGCCAGCATCTCTATCAGCACTACAAAGTCATGCGCATGACCAGCAAGGCGGCGCGCATCATACAGAGCTTGTTCGATGCCTTCATCGCCGAGCCCAGGCTGCTGTCGCCGGAGCATCAGGAACATGTCCAGCGCGATGGCGCGAGGGCGATTGCCGATTACATCG
The DNA here is from genome assembly GCA_018263115.1 of Thiobacillus sp. Taxonomy (GTDB): domain Bacteria; phylum Pseudomonadota; class Gammaproteobacteria; order Burkholderiales; family Thiobacillaceae; genus UBA6918. The sequence continues at coordinate 19,761 of JADFDC010000008.1, read as the reverse complement.
CGGGCATGACTGATCGCTATGCCATGCGGGAGTATCGGCGATTGTTCGGGATAGACGAGATTACGGTGTAGGTTTTGCTGCTTGTGAACTTGCAACCGCCAGAGTTGCATGTGGCGGCCATGAGAAAATCCCCCGGCTCGCATGGCTCGCCACCCCCTTTATCAAGGGGGTAGTAGACGCCCCCTTGTCAAAGGGGGGCTGGGGGGATTTGCAATTTCAAAGAGCAAGGCTTGTACTGGCTTCGTCATGAACACTCGACTGGCTGTTGTTCTATGCCCGCGCCACCACCAGACACGACACTTCTTTCGCGCCAGCCTGTTTGAGGGTTTCGGCCAGCGCATCCAGCGTGCTGCCGGTGGTCATCACGTCATCGACAATGCCGATGTGGAGTCCACTGACATTCGGTTTGCACTTGAATGCACCGCGCATGTTCTTGCGCCGGGCATCCCGTTTCAATCCCGCCTGCGGTGGCGTGTCGCGCTCCCGCAAGGCCCAGGTGGCTTGCATGGCAATGCCAGTTTGTTGTGACAGCTCACGGGTGATTTCCACGGCTTGATTGAAGCCGCGTTCCTTGAGGCGGTTGGCATGCAAGGGCATGGGCAGCCAGACGTCAGGTTTGTTGACGAGGTGTTCGGCAAGCAGAGCGCCAAGCAGCGGGGCGAGCGCCAGATTTTCCGCATATTTCAACCGCTGGATCAGTTTGTCGACCGGAAAGCCGTAGGCGAAAAGGGCGTGCGTCCGGTCGAATGCGGGTGTTTCCTTCAGGCAGTGGCCGCAGGTGTTTCCACCTGAAGTTGGCTGGGCGCAAACCGGGCAAGCATGATCGGGCAGCCAGGGCAGGTCAGCGCGGCAGGCGTCGCAGAGCGGGCCTTCTGCTGTCTGGCACAGCAGGCAGGTCCGAGGAAAGAGCTGGTCAATTATTGTGCTGATGTTCAATTGTTGTTTGGATGTTTTTTGACAGCAAGACGGCCTGGCAAGGATAATTTGCATGTTCTCATCAACCACCAGCCCATGAAAGCCAAACGCGTCATCGCAGGAAAATCTTCCCGGTTTGCCGCTCAGCTTTTCAACATTGCCAGCGTCGCGGCGATTACGGCAGGCATAACGGCGCTGATGTTGGGCAAGCTGCTGGCCAGCCACAAGATTGGTTTTCTGCCCTTTGTGCTGTCGTTTCCGCCACTGATGATCTGGCTGGCGGCGTCCATCTTTGTTTATGCCAGCATCGCGCACCATCCCAATGAACGCACGCGGCTGTATCACCGCTGGGCGGGGTATCGCTTCTATGGCGCGACCGGCGCCATGGTCGTGGTCGGCCAGCCCATCTACGGCTTGCTTGGTGGCTGGAACGGGCTGGCGGCGGTGTGGGCGTTGCTGTTTTTTATCATCGTGCCACCCGGCCTGTATGCCATCTGGAAAGCGGCGAGGGAAGACTGGCAGGACATGACCATCGAGGTAGCCATCAATGAGTAGCTGCAATTGCGCATCCATCCACGTTCACAAGCCGGCGGAAACGAAAGTGCCGATGGAACAGGTTCTGGCCTTGTTCGAAAAGCCTTTCAGCGATCTGCTGTTCGAGGCGCAAACCGTGCATCGCCAGCACTTTGACCCCAACAAAATTCAACTGTCCACGCTGTTGTCGATCAAGACTGGCGGCTGTCCTGAAGATTGCGGCTATTGCCCGCAATCAAAGCGTCATCCAGGCGCGGTGGAGGATGAACCCATGCTCGATGTTGAAGCCGTGCTGACGGCGGCGCGCGCCGCGAAGGACGCGGGCGCTACCCGCTTCTGCATGGGAGCGGCCTGGCGCGGGCCGAAGCAGAAAGACCTGGACCCCGTGCTCGAGATGGTGCGCGAGGTGAAAGCGCTGGGCATGGAAACCTGTACTACGCTGGGCATGCTGCGCGAAGGCCAGGCCGAACAGTTGAAGGAGGCGGGGCTGGATTACTACAACCACAATCTGGATACCGCGCCGGAGTTTTACGGCGAGATCATTTCCACCCGCGATTTTGACGACCGGCTGGATACGCTGAACAAGGTGCGCGGCGCGGGCATCAACGTCTGCGCGGGCGGCATTGTCGGCATGGGCGAATCCCGGACCCAGCGCGCCGGACTGCTGGCGCAACTCGCCAGCCTCGATCCGCCGCCAGAATCCGTGCCGATCAATCTGCTGGTGCAGGTGGAAGGCACGCCGCTTGCCGGTACCGAGGCCCTCGATCCGATCGAATTCGTGCGCACCATTGCCGTGGCGCGCCTGCTCATGCCGTCCTCTTACGTGCGGCTTTCCGCCGGTCGCCAACAGATGAGCGATGCGGTGCAGGCGATGTGTTTTCTTGCGGGGGCGAATTCCATTTTCTACGGCGACAAGCTGCTGACCACCGGCAATCCGGAGTGGGAACGGGATCAGGCGTTGTTCGGGAAGCTTGGACTATCGCCTGTATGAAACTCTCCTCCCTCCCCCTTGAGCGGGGAGGGCTGGGGTGGGGGTGAGAATGCCCCCGATCCCGCCTTCCCCATCAACGGGAAAATCATCTTCGCTATCACGCTTGCAGCAGGGGCTCGCGCAGCTCGAGGCGGACGACCTTTTGCGGAATCGCTCGCTGCTTGAATCGCACCAGGGTGTGCACGTTCGAGTCAACGGCCGCGATGTCGTTTCATTCTGCAGCAACGATTATCTCGGGCTGGCGAACGATCCCGCATTGATCGCGGCAACGAGAGAAGCGCTTGAGCAATGCGGTGTGGGCGCGGGCGCCTCGCATCTCATCACCGGCCATCATCAATTACACGAAGCTTTCGAAACTGCCTTCGCCAGTTTTATCGGCAAACCGGCCGCGCTGCTGTTTTCCACCGGCTACATGGCCAACCTGGGTGTGATGACGGCGTTGCTGGATCGTCATGGCGAGGTGTTCGCAGACAAGCTGAACCACGCTTCGCTGAATGATGCCGCACGGTTGTGCGGCGCGAAATTTTCCAGATATGCGCATGGCGCTCTGGACCAGCTGGAAGGACAGCTTGCACGCAGCACGGCGCGCGACAAGCTTATCGTGTCAGACCTGGTGTTTAGTATGGATGGCGACATTGCAGATGTGGAAAAGCTGCTGTCACTCTCTGAACGTCATGACGCCTGGCTGTATCTCGACGATGCGCATGGCTTTGGTGTGCTGAATGAAGGCCGTGGCGGAATGACCGAAGCTGCAAGAAACAGTGACCGCGTGATTTACCTGGCGACGCTTGGCAAGGCAGCGGGTGTGTTTGGCGCGGTAGTGACGGCGCATGAAACTGTCATCCAGTGGCTGGTGCAGAGGGCGCGGCCCTATGTCTATACAACAGCCATGCCGCCTATGCTTGCAGGCGCACTGCTGGAAAGCTTGAAGTTGATCAAGCATGGTGACAATCGGCGCGATGTATTGCGGGAACATGTCATGGCCTTGCGTCAGGGGCTGGTAAATTTGCCTGGCTGGCAGCTTATGCCATCAGGCACGCCGATACAGCCCCTTGTCATCGGCAGCAATGCGGATGCGGTGAGCGTGTCGAAGAAACTGCTTGAACGCGGATTGCTGGTGCCGGCCATCCGAACACCGACCGTGCCGAAAGGGACTGCGCGATTGCGAATCACGCTGTCTTCTGCACACGGTGACGACGACATTGCCCGGCTGATTGCCGCACTCGGCGAAATTGCTGGAACATGAAGGGGCACCCCATGATTTTTCTGCACGGCTGGGGCACGCATCCCGTGATCTGGGAGCCGCTGCGGAGACACTTCCCCAAATCGCATGCGCTTCCGTTGCCGGGTTATGCCGGCACGGCTTCGACAGAAACACTGGATGACATGGCAGACCGTATTGCCGGGCAAATTCAGGCAGAAGCGGTGTTGATCGGCTGGTCACTTGGCGCGCAATTGGCCATGCGTATTGCGCTGGCTTATCCGAAGAAAATTTTCCGGCTGGTGCTGATCGGCGCAACGCCCTGTTTCGTCAATCGAGAGGATTGGCTGCATGGCGTAGCGGACGAAGTATTCGAGCAGTTTTCCAGAAATCTGGCCGAGGATTACGCGGGCACGATCAGGCGTTTTCTGTCTTTGCAGGCACAGGGTTCCGATGCCGTGCGGACGGTACTGGCCGAACTGCGTACCCGGCTGCTGTCACAGCCAAGGCCTGTGGCAGGCGCGCTGGAGACGGGTTTGCAAATTCTGCGTGGCACAGACATGCGAAAAGACGTGGCGTGGCTCTCCCAGCCGGTAACCCTGATCCATGGCGCTGGCGATAAATTGGCGCCGGTCAGTGCAGCCCGCTGGCTGGCGCAATCAATCCCGGATTCGAGTCTGCATGAAATAAAGGGAGCAGGGCATGCGCCCTTTCTTTCGCATGCGGGGGAAGTGGCGGAGATCATCGCAAATGGATAGCCCCTCACTTCTGGACAAGCACGAAATCGCGCGGGCGTTTGGCCGGGCGGCGGAACAGTACGATGCGCATGCGGTTCTGCAACGCGAGGTCACTTCGCGTCTGGCCGAGCGGCTGGGACTGTTCAAGCTATCGCCCGCCCGCATTCTGGACGCGGGCTGTGGGACCGGGCATGGCCTGTCGCTGCTCAAGGCTGCTTACCCCGATGCCGAGCTGATTGCGCTGGATCTTGCGCTGCCCATGCTTGAGATCGTCCGCTCAAAAAACGAGGGAAATGACGGACCCGAAAATTGGCTTGGGAGATTGCGTCAGCGCCTCATGCCTCATGCTTCATGCCGTACACAACATATTTGCGCGGACATGGAACACCTGCCGCTCAAGACTTCCAGTCTGCCCATGCTGTGGTCCAGCCTGGCATTGCAGTGGGCGAATGACGCGGAAAGCTGCCTGCGTGAATGGCACCGCGTGCTCGCGCCAAACGGACTGCTGGTGTTCGCCACGTTTGGACCGGATACCCTGAAGGAACTGAGGCAGGCATTTGCGCAAGTGGATGGGGGTGCGCATGTCAGCCGCTTTACCGACATGCACGACATCGGCGATATGCTGGTGCATGCCGGATTCCAGCATCCGGTGATGGAAATGGAAATGCTGACGCTGACCTACGGCGATCTCAAATCGTTGATGCAGGATCTGAAGGGGGTTGGTGCGCACAATGCAGCCACTTCAAGATCGCGCGGCATGATGGGCAAGTCGGCCTGGCATAAGCTGGAGGCCGCTTACGAGGGCTTCAGAAAGGACGGCAGACTGCCTTCAAGTTACGAGGTGATCTACGGCCATGCCTGGGCAGGAGATAAAACGCGGCTCGCGGATGGCAGACAGATCATCCAGATGAAAATAGCCAATCGACGTGGCAGCTAGTTCGAAACTCGGCATCTCGTCAGATACTATTCGCCCCTCATGTTATTTAACTCATACACTTTCTTGTTGCTTTATTTGCCCATAACGGCGTTTGTGTTTTTTCGCCTGGGGGGATACAGCCATCGTTTGGCAGCAGCGTGGCTCGGCGCGGCGTCTCTTTTTTTCTACGGGTATTGGAACCCAGCTTATGTTGGGCTGCTGCTGGCCTCCATTTTCTTTAACTACGGTGTTGGCGTTGCGCTGGCATGGGAAACTGATTCTGGTCGCCTGCATCGAAGAAGTGCCATTCTTGCATTTGGCGTGGCTGTCGATTTGGGTTTGCTTGGGTACTACAAGTATGCAAATTTCTTCATTGATACGGCCAATCAGATGTTTGATACCGGTTTGTCGTTTCAGGAAGTTCTGCTGCCGCTAGGCATTTCATTTTTCACGTTTACTCAAATCGCCTTTCTGGTGGATGCCTGGGCCGGTAAAGCAAGGGAATACAGTTTTACTCATTACCTATTGTTCGTGACTTACTTCCCGCATCTCATCGCGGGGCCTGTGCTTCATCACAAGGAGATGATGCCCCAGTTTGCCAAAGCTGAGACCTACCGGTTGTCCTGGGATAACGTCACCATCGGCACGACAATTTTTGCGATAGGCCTATTCAAGAAGGTCGTATTGGCAGATGGAATCTCACCATATGCCAACAGTGCATTTGCAGCAGCGGATGCGGGCGAGCAAATGGATTTCTTCGCTGCATGGGGTGGGGCTTTGGCATATACCGCCCAACTGTATTTTGATTTTTCAGGTTATTCCGATATGGCCATTGGTCTTTCGCGGCTGTTCGGTATTGTGCTGCCTTTGAATTTCAATTCGCCTTACAAAGCCACCAGTATTGTTGAGTTTTGGCGCCGCTGGCATATGACGCTGTCAAGATTCCTGCGTGATTACCTCTATATCCCGCTAGGCGGCAGCCATAAGGGTCGTGTTCGTCGATATGGAAATTTGATGGCGACAATGCTGTTGGGCGGGTTGTGGCATGGCGCTTCCTGGAACTTCGTATTCTGGGGCGGGCTGCATGGACTCTATCTGGTAATCAATCATGCCTGGGGTGCTTTGAGGAAACAGTTATTTCCCACAGCACATACTCGCGGAACGATAGAAAAATTGGCGGGCTGGTGTCTGACCTTTATAGCCGTGGTGGTGGGTTGGGTCTTCTTCAGGGCGGTGACCATGGAAGGCGCATTGAATATGCTTTCGGGTATGGCTGGAATGAATGGGGTGAGTCTTCCTGCCGCATTTGCACCCGTTCTGGGAGGTGTGGGAGAGATTCTTCAATCGCTGGGTCTTGATTTCACGCTTGGCGGTGGAAGCAGCTTTGTATTTACCTGGGCGTGGACATTACCTTTGATCGCCATTGCGCTTTTTTTACCCAATACGCAGGAATTCATGCGCAATTATAGGCCCGGACTCGATTTTGATCCGGTAGCAGGTAAACCTGCTTTTGAATGGCGACCCAATCTGATTTGGGGCATGCTGCTGGCTTTCATGACTTCGGCTGGATTGCTTTCGCTTTCCGGCGCGACTGAGTTTCTCTATTACCAGTTCTGACATGACGGGCTATCTCAGATATCTGTCGGTCGCCGTGCTGGGTTTGATGGCGGTAGCTCTGGGGATCAACTGGCTGGTTGACCCTTATGGGCTTTATCGGGCTTATGGTGCCAATGACTGGAAACCTCATGCGGCAACTCAAGGTGCACTGGTCAAACCCTATCAAGTTCTGAAGCAATCGCCCAGGACATTGATATTGGGAAATTCCAGAGCGGAGGTTGGTTTTGATCCCAAGGATGAATCATGGCCTAAACAGCTTTTGCCAGTTTACAACCTGGCTCTGCCGGGTACGGGTGCTCGGGTTGAAAGGCTTTTGTTTGAGCATGTGATTGCCAAACACCGGATTGAGACTGTTTTGCTGGGCGTGGATTTCATGGACTTCCTGATGCGTGCAGACGCGGTTATTCCTGATCCGGGTTTATCAGGACGTTTGTTGGTGACGGCAGAAGGGAAGCCCAACAACATGAGATGGCTGCATGTATTACAGGATGGCACGGTCACGCTTGCATCGTTGGACGCCTTGTTGCACAGCATGGATACAGTCAGGCAAAAAGGTGGAACCAATATCGCGCATCTGACGCCGGAGGGTTTCAACCCCATGTATGACTATGAGCGTATTGCGCGGAGCGAAGGCTATTACAACCTCTTTCGACAGCGAGATGTTGAAAACCTGCGCGCATATCTGCGAAGGCCGAAAAATCTATACTTGAAAGGGACGGCTTCATCCCCGGCTTTTGATGATATTTCCAGAATATTGCGTGGGGCGCGAGAACGTGGAATTCAGGTTCAGGTGGTCATCTATCCCTACCATGCGCATCTTCTGGAAATTTTCCGACTTGCCGGGTTTTGGGAACTGTTTGAAGACTGGAAGAGAGAACTGGTTCATCGGGTCGAAGCGGATGGGCGCGATCATGCGGTTCTTTGGGATTTCAGCGGGTACCACGCGTATGCGCGAGAAGCGGTACCTGCACCATCGGACCGCAAGACGACTGTTAAATGGTATTGGGAAGCAGGGCATTTTAAAAAGGAATTGGGTAGTGAAGTCCTTAAGCGTTTGTCAGGTAAGGGTGATATTTCATTTGGAGTTGTGCTGACACCTGAAAATGTTGAGCGACAGCTTGACCTGACCAGACAGGATGGCGGCCATTTCAGAGATAGACCGTCAGCAGCTCTCTCCGAATTAATGGCAACTGTTAAATGAAGGGTTGTTTCGTCACCGGTACCGATACGGGCGTGGGCAAGACGCTTGTTACGGTTGCCCTGATCGAGGCATTGAAGCGGGAAGGGTTTCACGTGGCGGGCATGAAGCCCGTGGCGGCGGGGCTGGACGACAAGGGCGAGAATGAGGATGTCGCGCATATTCAGCAAGCCGCCAATGTCTCTGCGCCGATTGATCTGGTTTCACCTTATCGTTTTCAAGTGTTTGCTGCGCCGCATATTGCGGCGAGTACGGCTGGGGTGAGGATGCAAATCGATGTCATTGCGGATGCGTACTCGCTGCTTGCCCGTCAATCTGATTGGGTGGTCGTCGAAGGTGCTGGCGGGTTCATGGTGCCCTTGAATGAAAACCAGGGCATGGATGACATTCCAGTCTTTCTAAAGCTGCCAGTTGTTTTGGTTGTCGGGATGCGCCTGGGGTGTCTGAACCATGCCTTGCTGACTGCCGAAGCCATTCGCGCACGCGGGTTGGTGCTGGCGGGATGGGTGGCAAACCATATCGATCCAGCTATGGCGGCGTTTGATGAAAATCTTGAAACGTTAAAGTCGCGACTTGATGGGCCATGTCTCGGGGTGATCCCTTGGTTGGGCAATCAGGATGGGCGCTCACCTGTCTCGATGCTTCTCTCGATTGATGAATTAGTAAATCATAATACGCAAAAATAATGATTTACTTCTTATAAATCAATCGCTTATCTCCAAGTTTCGTCTTGCGTCCCTTGCTGGAACCAGTGTACAGTCTGTGGCAATTTGTCGCAGGCCTGATAGCTGATGCCGCTTGTTCTGGATGATTTTTCCGCTAAGCAGGAAGCAGGATTCCGCTTTACCTCACGTCCGAATTGTTCATTGTCAGCGCGTGGACGTAAGGCGGTTTTCTGGACTATTGCAGCGGTAACGCTGTTGATTGCCACAGTTTTTGCCGCTTTGGGCTATTGGCTGACATTGCCTTTCGCGGGACTGGAAATTGGTGTGCTGGCCTGGGCGTTTGAAACCCTGGGCAGACAGAGCGGAGATTTTGAAACGCTGACGATTGAGGAAGATGAAGTGCGGGTCGAGCGCAAGCGTGGTGATCACCAGGAGCACTTCAAGCTCAATCGCCAGTGGGTAAGCCTGATTCAAGTCAAAAAACAGGCGGGCGGTCAGGTCAGGGTGGCCTTGCGTTCTTACGGCAAGGAAACCGAATTGGGATTGTTTCTGACGGACGAAGCCCGCTCGGAGCTTGGCGTCAAATTGCAGTCCTGGCTTAAGCCAGGGCGATAAAACTAACCGGATGCGATAAAAACTTTTGAGGAGGATGGGGGAGACTATGAAAAAAAGCACGATCAGCTCAATGCTGGCGGCAACTTCAGGGATGCTTGTCTCGGGCGCGGTCTGGGCGGATTATCAGCTCAATCTTCGTGAACCGCAGTCAGCGCTGGCCAGGGATGTCTATGATCTGCACACCATGATCAATCTGGTTTGCCTGGTCATCTTCATCGTTGTGTTTGGCGCGATGTTCTATTCGATCTGGAAGCATCGCAAGTCTGTTGGGCACAAGGCAGCACATTTCCACGAAAGTACGACCGTGGAAATCATCTGGACCATCATCCCGTTTTTCATTCTCATCGGCATGGCCTATCCGGCAACCAAGTCTGTGCTGGAAATGAAGGACACGTCCAACCCCGATATGACCATCAAGGTCACTGGCTACCAGTGGAAATGGGAATACGATTACCTGAAGGATGGCGTCAAGTTCATGAGCACGCTGAAAACACCGCGTGAGCAGATCGAAAACCAGCAGGCCAAGGGTGAGCACTATTTGCTGGAGGTTGACAATGAACTGGTGGTGCCGGTCAACAAGAAAGTCCGCGTACTGCTGACGGCGGGCGATGTCATTCATGCCTGGTGGGTGCCGGAGCTTGCAGTCAAGCAGGATGCGATTCCCGGGTTTATCCGTGATGCATGGTTCAAATCCGAAACAACCGGCACTTTCCGCGGGCAGTGCGTGGAATTGTGCGGCAAGGACCACGCATTCATGCCCATCGTGGTGAAGGTTGTGACGCAGGAAGAATTTGACGCGTGGCTGGCATCCAAAAAGCAGGGTGCGGCAACAGCGGCGGCCGAAAATACGAAGACCTTCACGCAGGATGAGTTGATGGCCAAAGGGGAGCAGGTATACAACACCAACTGCGCGGCCTGCCATCAGGCCAATGGCATGGGTGTTCCCGGTGCATTCCCGGCAATCAGCGGGTCGAAGGTAGCAACTGGGCCAATCGACGCACACATCAAGCTGGTGCTGAATGGCAAACCCGGCACGGCAATGGCGGCCTTTGGCGGCCAGCTCTCCGAGGCGGATGTCGCGGCGGTGGTCACCTTTCAGCGCAATGGCCTGGGCAACAGCGTGGGCGACATGGCGCAGCCATCGCAGGTGGCGGGTTTGAAGGGTGGCGCGGAAGCGGCTGCTCCGGCAGGTAATTAACGGATAAGGGACAAGAGGAGACACTAACTATGGCGCACGACGCAGCTCACGCCCACGATGCCGGAGATCACGGCGGACATCATGGCCACCCCACCGGCATCATGCGGTGGCTGACCACCACCAACCACAAGGACATCGGCTCACTGTATCTGTGGTTTGCCGGCATCATGTTCCTGGTGGCAGGTTCCATGGCGCTCATCATTCGGGCCGAATTGTTCCAGCCTGGCCTGCAGGTTGTGAATCCTGACTTTTTCAACCAGATGACCACGCTGCATGGCCTGATCATGGTGTTTGGCGTGATCATGCCGGCTTGGGCGGGCTTCGCCAACTGGCAGATTCCGCTGATGATCGGCGCGCCTGACATGGCCTTCCCGCGCATGAATAACTGGGGCTTCTGGGTGCTGCCGGTGGCAGGTGCGTTACTGATCATTTCGCTGTTCATGCCGGGCGGCGGCGTTGCCGGCGGCTGGACCATGTACCCTCCGCTGTTCATCCAGGGCGGCATCAGTTATGACATGACCATTTTCGCGGTGCACATTCTGGGCGCTTCATCGATCATGGGTTCGATCAACATCATCACTACCATCCTCAACATGCGTGCGCCTGGCATGACACTGATGAAGATGCCGCTGTTCGTGTGGACCTGGCTAATCACAGCCTATCTGCTGATCGCCACCGTGCCGGTGCTGGCGGGTGCGGTGACCATGCTGCTGACCGACCGCAACTTCGACACCCATTTCTTCAATGCGGCAGGCGGCGGTGATCCGGTCATGTTCCAGCACATCTTCTGGTTCTTTGGCCATCCCGAGGTATACATTCTGATCCTGCCCGCGTTTGGTGTGGTGTCGCAGATCATCCCGACCTTCGCGCGCAAGCCGTTGTTCGGTTACGCATCGATGGTTTATGCGACGGCTTCCATCGCCATCCTGTCCTTCATCGTGTGGGCGCACCACATGTTTACGGTGGGCATGCCGGCGGCAGCGCAGTTGTTCTTCATGTATTCCACTATGCTGATTGCCGTGCCAACCGGCGTGAAGGTGTTCAACTGGGTGGCAACCATGTGGAAGGGATCGATGACTTTCGAGACGCCGATGCTGTTCTCGGTGGCCTTTGTCTGCCTGTTCACCATCGGTGGCTTCTCAGGCCTGGTATGCGCGATGACGCCAGTCGATATCCAGATTCATGACACCTACTACGTGGTGGCGCATTTCCATTATGTGCTGGTGTCTGGTGCGCTGTTTGCCATCATCGCCGGCGTGTACTACTGGCTGCCCAAGTGGACCGGTCACATGTACGACGAGAAGCTGGGCAAGTGGCATTTCTGGCTGTCCACGATTTCCATGAACATCACTTTCTTCCCCATGCATTTCCTGGGGCTGGCCGGCATGCCGCGCCGCTATGCGGATTACGCTTTGCAGTTTGCCGAATTCAATGCGATCGCGTCGGTTGGCGCATTCATCTTCGGCGCCAGCCAGCTGATCTTCCTGTGGGTAATCCTGAAGGCGATCCGGGGCGGCAACAAGGCGACTGACCAGGTTTGGGAAGGCGCGGAAGGGTTGGAGTGGACAGTGCCTTCTCCAGCGCCTTATCACACCTTTGAAACAGCCCCTGTGGTGAAGTGAGGAAATGAAACGGGCGAAATCCGCCCGTTTCAAAATGACATGCAAAGCAAACGAAACATAGTTACCGGTTTGATTCTTGCGGCCATCGCCATTGGAATCTTTCTGTACACGCTGATGAAAGCGCAGCCGGGCGGATGAGGAACGATAATCCGATCCTGCTGAAAAAGCTCTGGATCGTGGCGCTGGGAATGTTTGGCTTTGGCTTTGCCATGGTGCCGTTTTACCAGAAGATTTGCGAGGTGACCGGCATCAATTCGGGTGATACGCAGGTGCTGGCAAAAAATACCCAGGTCGACACCAGCCGGAAAATCACCCTGGAGTTCGATGCCAATGTCGATGCGAATCTGCCGTGGAAATTCACACCGGTGCAGAGGAGTATCGAAATGCATCCGGGCGAGATGGTGCAGGTGCTGTATGAAGTTGAAAACAAGACCGGGCATGATATTACCGGGCAGGCTATTCCCAGTTACGGCCCGCAACTGGCATCGCAGTATGTCAAAAAAATCGAGTGTTTCTGCTTTACCGGACAGACGTTGAAGGCACATGAGAAGCGTCAGATGCCCGTGATGCTGGTAATGGATCCGTCGCTGCCCAGGGACGTGAATACGGTGACCTTGTCCTACACGTTCTTTGTAAAGCCGGGTTCGGACAAGGCCGCTTCTGCCTCTGCAGGCAAGGTTGACAGGCGTGGCTGATCGCCGGGGCAGCCATTGGCAGGCGGCCAAAGCGGTGTTCTGGAGTTTTTTTGGAGTCAGAAGAAAAACCGACTATGAGCAGGATGCGGTACATCTCACACCAGCTCAGGTCATCGTAATTGGATTGGCTGGTGCGGTGATTTTCATTTTCACCGTGCTTGGCATCGTGATGTTGGTTACGCGTTAATAAATAAATCTAGGAGAGGAGGCAACACCATGGCTTCACAAACCGGCGGTTACTATTTGCCCGCCCCATCGCATTGGCCGATCGTGGGATCGGTCGCGCTGTTGTTGATGGCGCTGGGCGGTACCTTCATGATCAACGGCGTTGGCGGCGGCTGGCTGCTCTGGGTTGGTCTGGCCATTCTTACCGTCATGCTGTTTGGCTGGTTCGGTACGGTCATTCGCGAAAGCGAAGGCGGCAAGCACAACAAGCAGGTAGACCTGTCATTCCGCTGGGCCATGAGCTGGTTCATTTTTTCCGAGGTGATGTTCTTTGCGGCCTTCTTCGGCGCGCTGTTTTACATGCGGGTGCTGTCGGTGCCATGGCTGGGGTCTGGCGATACGCTGGAACAGCTCTGGAGTGGATTCAACGCAACCTGGCCGACAGCGGGCCCGGGACTGGAAGCCGACGGGTACAAGTTTACGCCGATGGGCGCCTGGGGAATCCCGGCGATCAATACCCTGCTGCTGTTGACGTCCGGTGCGACCGTTACCTGGGCGCATTGGGGATTGAAGAAAGGCAACCGCAGCCAGCTCGTATTGGGGCTGTTCCTGACTGTTGCGCTGGGCCTGGCCTTCCTGTCGTTGCAAGTGTATGAGTACATGCATGCCTATTCCGAGCTCGGTCTGACGCTGGGTGCGGGGGCGTATGGCGCCACCTTCTTTATGCTGACGGGCTTCCATGGCTTCCATGTAACGGTGGGAACACTGATGCTGATCGTGATTCTGGGACGTTCCATCAAGGGCCATTTCACCGCAGAACATCATTTTGGTTTCGAAGGCGTGGCCTGGTACTGGCACTTTGTTGATGTCGTCTGGCTGGGCCTGTTCATTTTCGTCTACTGGCTCGTGTAAGCAGGCGGCTTAAATTAAAAAGGCCGCGCACAGCGCGGCCTTTTTGTTTGACTGCCTTGTCTAGCCTTTTATTCCCGTTTGCGGAATCCAGCCAAAATAATAACTGGCCATCAACATCACGAATAAAACGATGGAAAGCGTAATGCGAACAGTCAACGCCTTGACGGTTCGCTCCGACTGGCCCTTGTCCTTGACCAGGTAATATAGCGCGCTCCCAAGGCTGATTAGGATGAACAGGATGAACAGCAGGACAATGATGCGCATGGTGATTCCAAAGCCGGCAAAGCGCCCAGTCTATCGCAAATGATGCGCTTGCGAGTGGGCTCCTATGCTTTTCGTCCTGGCCTGTGGCCAACGCTCGCGGGTCTGTTTTTCTTTGTCCTGACAATGTGGCTGGGCAACTGGCAGCTTTCGCGAGCGGAGTACAAGCAGGGTTTGCAAAACCGTTATGACCGCATGCAACTGGATGGGGTGGTTAGAATCGGCGCTTCGCTGGTCGAAAAGGAAGGCCTGCTGTTTCGCAGCGTGGAACTGCGGGGCGAGTTTATGCCGGGCAGGGAAATCCTGATTGATAACCGGGTGTACAAGACCATAGCCGGATATCACGTGCTGGCACCCTTTCGTATTGAAGGCACGGACCGGCATGTGCTGGTCAACCGGGGCTGGGTCGCGGTGGTGAAAGGACGACGGGATGAATTGCCTGAAATCAAGCCTCTGACGGGGGAGTTTCTGCTGCGCGGCATCGCGGTCGATCCGCAAAGCCGCTATTTCGAATTCAAGGGGGCGATGCCGCAGGGCAGACTGTGGCAAAACCTGAATTTTGAGCAGTATCAGGCTTGGCTGGGTAAACCATTGCAGCCGGTCTTGATACAGCAAACGGGAGATATGGGTGACGGACTGGTCCGTGACTGGCCACGGCAGGATGCTGGCGTATCCACTCATATCAGTTATGCGATTCAATGGTTTGGCCTTGCCGGCGCGATTGTAGTGCTTTGGCTGGTGCTGAATGTGAAGCGCGAGAAGGAGGAAGATTGAACCGCGTTAAATTGCTGCTCTTGTTCGGGCTATTCGTTTTGCCTGTGGCTGCCTCGTATCTGGCTTATTACATCTGGCAGCCGTCCGGACGCAAGAATTACGGCGAACTTGTCAGGCAGGTGGATATCAAGCTCAAGGGGCACGCGCTGAATGGGCAGGAATGGGACTTCTCTACGCTCAATGGCAAATGGGTGATGGTGTATGTTGGAAGCGGTGCTTGCCCTAAAATGTGTCAAGATTTGCTTTATTTCATGCGCCAGACCCGCACGGCCCAAGGCAAGGAGATGGATCGAATCGAGCGGCTTTGGGTGCTGACAGATGAGCTTGTTCCGGCCGCCAGTCTGCAACAGGCTCACGCGGGCTTGCGATATTTGCGCAGCCCCCAGCCAACAGAAAAATTGTTTGCTGGCGGCGGGAAGGGCGAGTACCTCTACATGGTTGATCCGCTTGGGCATTTGATGATGCGCTGGCCGCAAGATCCGGATCCGCGCCGCATGATCAAAGACATCAAGCATTTACTGAAAGCTTCCCAGATCGGATAGTGGATGAATTTGTACAGGAATTTAATTGTCGCGGCGTTGGTGCTTACTTTTGGGGTCGTGGTGCTGGGCGCGTATGTCCGGCTGTCGGATGCGGGGCTGGGCTGCCCGGACTGGCCCGGGTGTTATGGCAAGCTCACCCCGAAGCATGCTGCGGATGAAATTTCCAGGGCGGAGTCCGTTCAGCCGGGTGGTCCCGTTTCCCATGCCAAGGCCTGGAAGGAAATGGTTCACCGTTACTTTGCCGGCACCCTGGGCTTGTTGGTGCTGGGCATTTTTGCACTGGCCTGGAAAAACCGTAGGGATGCAGTGGGTTCCCCTGCTTTGCCCGCTGCCTTGTTGGCGCTGATAGTTTTTCAGGCCTTGCTGGGCATGTGGACGGTAACGGAACTGCTGAAGCCTTTTATTGTGACGAGCCACTTGATTGGCGGCATGAGCACGCTGGCCCTGCTTGCATGGCTGTGGCAGCGTGAATGCGGCCCCTCGCTGTATGGCATGGCCAATGTGCGGCACTTGAGGCTTTGGGGTGGACTGGCACTGGTGGTCGTGGCGTTTCAGATTGTTTTGGGGGGCTGGGTCAGCACAAACTATGCGGCACTTGCCTGCCTGGATTTCCCCACATGTCATGGGGAATGGGTGCCGGAAATGGCGTTTGCGCCGGCTTTTACCTTGCATCGCGAGCTTGGCATGGATGCCAGTGGAAATCTGCTGACGCTTAACGCCTTGACGGCTATTCACTGGATGCACCGTGCATGGGCGGTGGTTGTCCTGGTTTTCGTGGGTTATGCAGCTTTCAGGCTGGTCAGGCAACCTGGCCTGTCGGGGCTGGGCGGTTTGCTAGGTCTGATGCTGCTGGTTCAGATTTGTCTGGGCATGGCGAATGTCTGGCTGGGTTTGCCCTTGCTGGTGGCGGTAATGCATAACGCCGGCGCGGCGTTTCTGCTGCTGGTTTTGGTGGTGATAAACTTCAGGCTGTTCCGGATGAGATAAGTCATGGCGACCAGTTTAATGTTGAATAACGCCGCCTGCCGCTGCCAGGAATATCTGGCGCTGTGCAAGTTGCGAGTGGTATCGCTGATCGTATTCACGGCAGTCATTGGCATGTTTCTGGCCGTGCCTGGCATGGTGCCCGGCCAGATTCTGGTTGCCGGCACGCTGGGTATCGGGCTGGTGGCTGCTGCTGCTGCTGCATTCAATTGCTTGGTCGAGCAAAAGATCGACGCGGTCATGGCTCGCACACGCGCGCGCCCGCTTCCATTGGGCAAGCTCAGCAACAGCCAGGCGCTGCTTTTCTCAAGTTTGCTGGGCGGCGCGGGCATGTATCTGCTGTATGTTTTCGTCAATCCACTGACCATGTGGCTGACTTTGGCAACCTTTGTTGGATATGCCGTGATTTATACCGTCATCCTCAAACCTGCCACGCCGCAGAATATCGTCATTGGCGGCGCATCTGGCGCCATGCCGCCTGTGTTGGGCTGGGCGGCTGTAAGGGGTGAAGTCAGTCACGATGCTTTGCTGCTGTTCCTGATCATTTTTGCATGGACGCCACCGCATTTCTGGGCACTGGCACTTTACCGAAAGGATGAGTACGCCCGTGCCGGTCTGCCCATGCTGCCGGTGACGCATGGCGAAAAATTCACCCGGCTGCATGTGCTGTTTTATACCTTCATTCTGCTTGCAGTCAGTGTGCTGCCCGTCACAACAGGCATGAGCGGCTGGATATATCTGCTGACTGCATTGGTGTTGGGGGCAGTTTTCATTGCTTACGGCTGGGGCTTGTGGCGCAGCTATTCCGACGCGCTTGCCAAACGCACCTTCCGCTATTCCATCTGGTACTTGAGCCTGCTGTTCGCGGGCATGCTGGTGGATCACTATTTCTATTTCCCTGTTGGCTGACAGCAGGCGCCAATTCGGGCCTGGGGATATTCAGACCAATTTGTTATAATTCGCGCGTTCCGACTCTACGGGAGCGCACAAATGATCCTGTCTCGCACCAGCCAGTATGCCGTCCAGGCGCTAATCTATATGGCCACCCAGCCGGCGGATACGCCCGTATTGAACAAGGATATTGCCGCCAAGCTCAATGTGCCCGCGCCGTACCTGGCAAAGATTCTGCAAAATCTGGCCAAGGGCAGCCTGCTGTATTCCTTTCGTGGCCGCCTGGGTGGATTCTGCCTGCGGGAAGACGGTACCAAAATGACGCTGATGGATATTCTTTTGCTGACAGAAGGCCCGGCGTTTACCCAAAGCTGCCTGCTGGGCTTGAAAAAATGTTCCGACGAGACCGCCTGTCCCGTTCATACCCGCTGGATACCGGTGAAGGAAAAAATCATTGGCCTGCTGAGAGAAACCACGCTGGACAAACTGGCCAAGGCTGTCCAGTCAGGAAAATACCGGCTGACAGATTTGCCCGGTTCCATGTTTGGCCCGCAATAACCCGATGAGAGGGTTATTAGGGTTATTGCTGTCAGCAGTTTTGCTTACTTCCCTGCTAGGCTGCGATCGCCCGCAGCCGCCCGCTTCCCCGGCCGCAGTATTCAGGGCGACCGATATTACCGGCGCGCCTTGGGGGAAGGATTTCAGACTGACCGACCATAATGGCCAGACAAGGGCGCTGGCAGATTTCCGTGGCAAGCTCGTGGCGATCTTCTTCGGCTACACCCACTGTCCGGATGTATGCCCGACCACGCTTTCGGATTTTGCGCTGGCGATGCGGGAGATGGGTGAAGACGGCAAACGCGTCCAGGTACTGTTTGTAACGGTTGATCCCGAGCGTGATACGCCCGAGTTGCTGGCCAGGTATGTGCCATCGTTCAATCCCGGATTCTTGGGACTTTATACTGATCCGGATTCACTGGCAGCGCTGGCAAAAGATTTCAAGGTGATCTATCAAAAGAACACCACCAGTGGATCGAAAAACTATCTGATCGACCATAGCGCCGGAACTTATGTGTATGACACGGCGGGCCGGTTGCGTTTGTTGATCCCATACGGGGCAGGACCCAGGGATATCGCGCAGGATTTGAAAACCCTGCTGTCAACAAGCTCCTGATGGAGCATGTCCTGCTTGATGGGCATGGGCGGTATCCGCTAAAATGCCGCGCTTTACCTAAATAAGCATATTTGGGTTTTCTGAAATAATTTGCTGAGCGGGGGGTGCCATGGCGATCACGACTTTTTCGAGCGCCGAGCAGTACAATTTTGAAATCGTCAAAAAGTTTTCCATCATGGCCCTGGTTTGGGCAGTGGTGGGCATGTTTGCCGGTGTCTATATTGCGTCGGAGCTGGCCTGGCCTTTCTTGAACTTTGACAGTCCCTATTTCAGCTTTGGGCGTTTGCGTCCAGTGCACACAAGCGCGGTGATTTTCGGTTTTGGCGGTTCTGCGCTCTTTGCGACTTCCTACTATGTTGTTCAGCGTACCTGTCAGACGCGGCTGATATCCGATGGCATGGCCAGCTTCACGTTCTGGGGCTGGCAAACCGTGATCGTGCTGGCGGCGGTCACCTATGTCATGGGGTATACGCAGGGCCGTGAATATGCCGAAATGGTCTGGCCGATCGATATCCTGATCGAAGTGGTGTGGGTGGTTTATCTGATCCTGTTTGTCGGCACCATCATGCGCCGCAGACAGCCCCATATTTATGTCGCCAACTGGTTCTATCTGGCGTTTATTCTCGCCACCGCGCTGCTGCACACCTTCAACAACCTGGCGGTGCCGGTTGATCTCTTTTCACTGCATTCCTACAGTCTGTTCGCCGGCACACAGGATGCCATGACGCAGTGGTGGTATGGCCATAACGCCGTGGGATTCTTCCTCACGGCTGCCTTCCTCGGCATGATGTATTACTTCGTGCCCAAGCAGGCAGGCCGTCCGATTTACTCCTACCGCCTGTCCATCGTGCACTTCTGGGCGCTGGGCTTCATGTACATGTGGGTGGGCGCGCATCACCTGCACTGGACCGCGCTGCCTGACTGGACGTCCACGCTTGCCGCGACTTTTTCCATCCTGCTGTTGATGCCGTCATGGGGCGGCATGATCAACGGCATCATGACGCTCTCGGGTGCCTGGGACAAACTGCGCACCGATCCGATCATGCGTTTCCTGATCGTGGCGCTGTCCTTTTATGGCATGTCCACCTTTGAAGGCCCGATGATGTCCCTGAAGGAAGTCAATGCCCTGTCACATTACACCGACTCGACAATCG
>JADFDC010000007.1 GCA_018263115.1 Thiobacillus sp. | reverse complement strand
TTCGAGAGGGACGCTCCAACAGCCGGCTCCGCCGCCTGTTTCCGCGCCCCTCAAGCTAAACGTTGAATAGTGCTTTGACCGGTAAGTAGCGAAGACCAGTCACATGAAGCAATCAGCCTGATCGGCTGCAAAGGCCGAATAGCAGACTGACCAACATTGATTTCCAAAGCCCATACAAAAAGCCGCGCATCGCGCGGCTTTTTGTAGTCATCCTTCCATCAAGCCGTCATCGAATATCGCGGCGTTTCCTGTCCGGCTGTCTTCGGTTTTTCGGCATTGAGGTAGGCGTCGAAGCACATGGCGATGTTGCGCAGGAACAGGCGGCCGAGTGTGGTGACGCGGATTTCGTTTGCATCGGCTTCGACCAGGCCGTCGGCCACCAGCGGTTTCAGTAGTTCCAGGCTTTTGGCGAAGTAGTCGTCGAAGTCGATTTTCCAGCGCGTGCCGATGCCCTGCTTATTGACCACCAGATCGCACATCAATTCGATGATGACGTCGCGCCGCAGTTTGTCGTCGGTGGTCATGCGGTAGCCCTTGACGGTGGCCAGTTCCTTTTCGCCGATCATCTGCTGGTAGCCGGTGGGGCGCTTTTCATTCTGCGCATAGACGTCGTTGGTCTGGCTGATGGACGAGGCGCCAAAGCCATAGATGTCGGCGTTGCGGTGGGTGGTGTAGCCCTGGAAATTCCGCCACAGGGTTTTGCTGCGCTGGGCCTTGACGATTTCATCTTCCGGCGTGGCAAAGTGGTCCATGCCAACATGCACGTAGCCTTTGCCTTCCAGCGTTTCCAGGATGTATTCCTGCAGGGCCATGCGGGTTTCGAAATTGGGCAGGTCGGACTGCACGATGAGTTTCTGGTGCTTTTTCATCCACGGCACATGGGCGTAGCCGAAAACGGCCAGCCTGTCGGGCGCCATGGCGGTGATTTCCTTGAGCGTGGCCTTGTAGGTTTCCAGCGTCTGGTGCGGCAGGCCGACCATCAGGTCCATGTTGATGCTCTGGAAATTTGACTGGCGGAACCAGCCGTACACTTCCTGGATGAGCGACAGGGGCTGGATGCGGTTGACGGCCTTCTGCACCTGCTCGTTCAAATCCTGCACGCCGATGCTGGCGCGGTTGAAACCGGATTCGCGCAGCGCATCGACCTGCTCCCTCAACAAGCCTCTGGGGTCGACCTCGACGGAGACTTCGGCCTGTGGATCGAAATTGAAACGCGAGCGGATATGGCTGGCCAGATCCCTGATCTCGGCAGCCTTGAGGAAGGTTGGCGTGCCGCCGCCCCAGTGAAGCTGCACCACGCGGCGCGAGGAACTCGTCAGCGCCGCGACGGCGTCGATTTCGCGCTTGAGATATTTCAGGTATTCCTGCGCCTTCTCGTATTTTTGCGTGGCGACCATGTTGCAGCCGCAATAGAAACACAGCGTGTCGCAAAACGGGATGTGGACATAAAGCGAAATCGGCCGGCTGGCATCCTGGCTTTCGATGATTTCCTGCCGCCACTGGCCAATGCCGAAATCTTCCGCAAAATGCGGCGCGGGCGGATAAGAGGTATAACGCGGCCCCGGTTTGCTGTATTTGACGAGCAGGGCGTGGTCAGGATGCATGATCTACACGGCGGGCTAAATGGACGTTTTCATCCTATTCAATCCGGCGGGCATTGTCCAGTGGACTGCCCGCCGGATGGCACAAATAAACCAATTCCTGTAAATGGGAATGCGCTAGCGGACATTCGCCCTGGCCGCTTCAAACTCGGGCACTTTCGCCACGAAATCCGTGTCCTTCAGCGGCACATGGCAGCCCCGGCAGGCGCTCATGTCCTTGCCAAGCGAGTTGCCGCTTGCGTCATAAGCCGCGAATACCCATTCACCGGTGCGCTGTTCGGGTGGAACATCCTGCCCCCAGCCCGCGCCTTTGCCCATGACAAACACTTTCGAAAGACCCTGTTTCTGCAATTTTCCGTAGGCATCGGGTTCGGGTTTGCCGTCTGCACTGGTTTTGACCGAATGCAGTTCCATCACCATCGTCGTGCCGTAGGCAAACGGCCGGCTCGATTTGAGCCCCTGCGGGTTGATGTAGATGTCGCGGATTTGCTTGAGCTCCGGCCGCTGAACATCCAGCAGGTACACCGGCCAGCTTTTGTAATCCGCAGGCAGTTTCAAATCGCCGTCCCGCATGGCCGGCGCAGCCGAGGGGCGCGCTTCAATGTCGTAAGGGCCAGCCAGCGTAATGCCGGCGGCGCTGATGCCAATCAATAGTGAAATCAATACTCTGTTCATTTCCATCTCCTTGAAAAATGCGGAACGCTTGTCCGCCTCAGGCAGCCATTGCCTGCGAAAAAACCGGCGCCGGGTCCCAGAACCCGGCCACTTGTTTGAGCCGGCCGGAAGCATCGGCCGCGAAGGCCACCATGCCCTTGGTGGAAGGCGTACTGCCGTTGCGCGCGCGGGTGTGCAGGCGAAACTCCGCCACGGCAAAGGGGCCGTGAACATGCACGGCCATGATGTCGAATTTGACGGATTCAAACAGCGCGGCAATGCCGGCAAACAACTCGACCAGCGCGGCATGCCCTGTTACAGGCGGCGTATGCGCCGGCCCGCCAAGGCTGGCGTCGGGGGCGAACAGCGACACCCAGGCGTCGCCATCCTTGCGTTCGAACGCTTTGAAATACGCGTTGACGATGCGTTTCATGTCCATGTCTGGTTTCCTTTCAAACGACGGTAATCGATCAGTTCCACCGACAGCCTGCCCGCCATGCCCGCTGCGCCGTCCTTCATCACCGCGTGATGGTTCCAGGCGAACAGCGGTGACAGGAGCGGCGCCAGCCAGCGCATCCAGGCCTTGAGCGGCGTGACCTGCCAGGTGTAGCGCACTCGCGTGCCGACCGGAATGGCTTCGAGTTCCCAGCGGCCCATGCCGTGCAAATCTCCGTCCGCCTCGACCGCCAGCATGCGTGGCTTTTCAGACGCGCGCGTGGTGAAGTCGATGACGAATCCGTAGGGCAGACGGCTGGTCCACCAGGTGCGGCGCACGGCGCCTTCGTCATCATTGCCGCCCGCCTGCAGCAGTTGCACGCGGCGGATTTCCGGCCACCAGCGCGGCCATTCCTCGGGCGCTTCAAGCACCGCCCACACCGCCTCGGGCGGCGCGGCCAGATGCCATTCGCTGACGAGCTGGAATTTCATGCCGCGTTCCTCAACGTCCGACAATGTCGCCCTTCATCGATGCCAGTGCGGTCAGCAATTCGCCCTTTTCCTTTTCGGGCACATTGAATTTGTTGAGCGACTTCACCAGGTCTTCGACCAGCGCGTTGAAGTGCGCATCGGTCACGCCCATGCCGGTGTGCGCGGACTTCATGTCGCGGCCGGTGTATTTGCACGGCCCACCGGTGGCTTCGCAAATCTGGTTGACCAGCATGGAATTCAGACGCGGGATGTTGGTGCTGGCAAAAAATCCGTTGATGCGCTTGTCGGCTGCCACGTTGCCGATGAAATCATCGACCACGGCCTGGATGGCGGGCTTGCCGCCCAGCCGGTCGTACAGGGATTTTTGCGCGGGCGCGCTCTGCATGCCGGAACAGGCGGTCAGCAGGGCCGCGAACGACAGGATCGACAATCCGCGCAGGACATTGGTATTCATGTTGAGCTCCTTGAATTGGACAGGGATCATTCCCGCTTCCTTTACGCGGGCTGGCCGTCATCTGGATGCATGCATCCAGTTTGGCCATGTGTGCGTATAGCGAATACATGGTGACAAGGAACCGCGATGAACCCACCTCTGAATCTGTCTGACCGGGACGTTATACTCGGCGCCATGAACAGGGATGCCGCCGAGCCGCAGGACTCGCAGAGCGTACTTTTGACCAGCCTGATCCAGCGCATGGCATCGGGCGACGAAGCCGCGCTGGGCCGCTTTTACGACATGACCCTGTCTCGCGTTTACGGGCTGGCGCTGCGGATTACCGGGCGCCGCGACCTGACCGAGGAAGTGTGCGTGGAAACATTCTGGCAATGCTGGCGCGAAGCCGTGCGCTACGATGACCGGCGCGGCCAGCCGCTTGCCTGGCTGATGATGATGACGCGAAGCCGCGCGCTGGACGCGCTGCGCAGACTCGAACCGCTTGCCTACTCGCCCGCCCCCGAAGTGCTGATCGAAGGTGAAGCCTGCCCCGAAGGCACGCCGCTCGAACAATTGCTGGCGCTTGAACAATCCAGCGCGTTGAACCATGCGCTGACCGGCTTGACCCCCGTGCAGCGCCAGATGCTGGCGCTGGCGTTTTACCGGGATTTGTCGCACCAGGAAATCAGCGAACAGACCGGCTTGCCGCTGGGTACGGTGAAATCGCATCTCAAGCGCGCGCAGGAACATTTGCGACGCGCGCTTTATCAGGCATGAGGACGCCACCATGAACGAAAAAAATCCACCCTCTCCGCTTGATGCCGAACTGCTGGAAGCACTCGCATCGGCATCAGCGGCCACCACGCCGGATGCCCAGGTTGCGGCGCGCATGCGCGAGAAACTGTTCCAGCGCGTGCATGCGCCCGCGCCGGATTATCTGTTCGTGCACAGCCATCAGGGCGAATGGGTCACGCTGTTGCGCGGGGTCGAACTCAAGCTGCTGCGCCAGGACGATGCCAGCCGTTCGTTCCTGATCCGCATGAAACCCGGCAGCAAGCTGCCGCCGCACGAACATGCGCTGGAAGAAGAATCGCTGGTGCTGGAAGGCGATGCCACCATCAACGGCGTGCTGTGCCTGGCCGGCGATTACCACATGGCGCCGAAGGGCAAGCCGCATGGCTGGGTGACTAGCGAGAAAGGCTGCCTGCTGTTCATTCGCGGGGCGTCTGAGCAGTCCACCCGGCCATGAGCCTGCACGCTTGCAAGGGATGGCTGTTCCCGTTCATGCTCTGGGCCATGTCTGCCTCGGCTGTTGAACCCTACGCCGCGCCACCCTGGCTGCCGGGCGGCAATCTGCAAACGCTGTATACCGCCGCGTTTCTGCGCGGGCCGGACATCACGTATCGTCGCGAGCGCTGGGAATGGCCGGATGGCGATTTTGTCGATGCCGACTGGCTCGATGCCGAAAGGCCCGGCGCGCCTGTCGTAGTGCTTTTCCACGGGCTGGAAGGCAGTTCGCAAAGTTTTTACGCGCGCGATCTGATGAGCGCGCTCAAGAAGCGCGGATGGCGTGGCGTGGTGCCGCACTTTCGCGGCTGCTCGGGCGAGCCCAACCGACTGCCGCGCGCCTATTTCGCCGGCGACGCGGCGGAAATCGAGGCCATGCTGCGCCGCGTCAAATCCGCTTTCCCGGATGCGCCGGTTTATACCGTGGGCGTGTCGCTCGGCGGCAATGCCCTGCTCAAGTGGCTGGGCGATGCCGGAACAGATGCCAAAATGCTGGTCAGGGCAGCGGCAGGCGTTTCCGCGCCGCTGGACATGAATGCCGCAGGCCATGCGCTGGATAGCGGCTTCAACCGCGCCACCTATACGGCGCGCTTTCTCCACACCCTGAAGAAGAAGGCGCTGGACAAGGCTGGACGCTTTCCCGGCCTGCTCGATTCGGCGGCCATCGAAGCCAGCACCACCTTTCAGGAATATGACACGCTGGTAACCGCGAAACTGCATGGCTACAAGGATGCGGAGGATTACTGGACGCGCACCTCCAGCAAGCCCGGGCTGAAAAACATCGCCCTTCCCACGCTGGTGATCAACGCGAAAAACGATCCCTTCCTGCCAGCTTCCGCCCTGCCCGCGCAGGGCGAGGTTTCGTCTAGCGTCACGCTGGAACAGCCTGACGAAGGCGGCCATGTCGCGTTTCCCGGCGGACCCTTCCCCGGCAACATCGACTGGCTGCCCGGACGCATTCTGGAATTTTTTGATTCGGTCAACATTGAATAAACGCCGATATAATCAGGCCGTCACATGATTGATCGAGCAAAAAATGAATTTACCCAAGGAAATCTTCAAGGCCTACGACATTCGCGGCATCGTCGGCAAAACGCTCACGCCTGAAATTGTCGAGGCCATCGGCCAGGCCATTGGTTCGGAAGCGGCTGCGCGCAAGCAGACGGCCATTTGCATCGGCCGCGACGGACGGCTGTCCGGCCCGGAGCTTTCGCAAGCACTGGCGCGAGGCATTCAGAAAGCAGGCATCGACGTCATCGACCTGGGCATGGTCGCCACGCCCATGACCTACTTCGCGGCGTACGAGTTAAAAACAAATTCCGCCGTTATGGTCACCGGCTCGCACAACCCGCCGGATTACAACGGCCTGAAAATGGTGCTGGGCGGCGAGACGCTGTCGGGCGACACCATCCAGCAACTGCGCATCCGCCTCGAACAGAACAATCTGACGAGTGGCAATGGCAGCTACAAAACCCACGACATCGCGCCTTCGTATCTGAGCCGCATTGCAGGCGACATCAAGCTCGCGCGGCCGATGAAGATCATCGTCGACTGCGGCAACGGCGTGCCCGGCGCCTTCGCGCCCGAGCTCTATCGACGCCTGGGCTGCACGGTGGAGGAAATGTATTGCGACGTGGATGGCACCTTCCCCAATCACCATCCTGATCCTTCCGTGCCGCACAATCTGAAGGACCTGATCGCGCGCCTGAAGACTTCCGATGCCGAACTGGGTTTCGCTTTCGATGGCGACGGCGACCGCCTGGGCGTGGTCACCAAGGATGGCACCATCATCTTCCCCGACCGGCAATTAATGCTGTTCGCCGATGACGTGCTGTCGCGCAATCCCGGTGCGGAAATCATTTTCGACGTGAAATCCACGCGCAATCTGTTCGACTGGATACGCGCGCGCGGCGGCAGGCCCACGCTGTGGAAAACCGGCCACAGTTTCATCAAGGCCAAGATGAAAGAAAGCGGGGCGCTGCTGGCGGGCGAAATGTCCGGCCACATCTTCTTCAAGGAACGCTGGTACGGCTTCGACGACGGGCTGTATGCCGGCGCGCGCATGCTGGAATACCTGAGCAAGCAGGCCGACCCCAATGCCACACTGAAAAGCCTGCCCGACACCGTCAACACGCCCGAGCTGCAAATCAAGATGGCCGAAGGCGAGCATTATGCCCTGATGGAAAAGCTGCAAAAGACCGCGAAGTTTCCCGATGCGAAGGAAGTCATCACCCTGGATGGCCTGCGCGTCGAATACGCCGACGGCTTTGGCCTCGCCCGCCCCTCCAACACCACGCCGGTGATCGTGCTGCGCTTCGAGGCAGATAGCGAGGCTGCCATCAAGCGTATCCAGGATGATTTCAGGCGGGTGTTGCAGGAACAGGCAAGCGGGCTGACACTGCCGTTCTGATTGTAAGAAAACAGCCGATCCGGCCCGGCTTCTCGAATTATCCTTGAAACCGCAGTTGGACGCGCCCGATGGCGCGTTCAGACGAGTGGATGCCACGAAGCGATGACGCGGCAGGCTCATGCCTGCAAGGAGGAGCGACACAGGCAGCCGCTTGGCTGGATGTGCCAGCGGGTGCGTAGCGTTCTCACCCAATCGGTGATCGTGAATAGAGTCGGGAAACTTAATGATCATGGGCTTCTTCAGTCAGATGCAAGCGGTCAACTGCGGTTTCTAGGATTATTGATGCCGCCGGTCGAGAACGGCCTCGAATCCTCTCCTTTTCTGTCCTAAGATGGAAAACATAAAACACCACCTGAACAGGGGAGACAACCATGGATATCCAGGTCGAGCACAAGCCAGCCAAGGAAAAACTTGATGCGATGGGCGTTTTTGGCTGGCCCATCTGGGAGAAGGAATCTTCCACGTTCCCGTGGGTTTATTACGAAGAGGAAATCAGTTATATCCTTGAGGGCAAGGCGGTGGTGACGCCTGAGGGCGGCCCGCCCATGGAAATCCAGGCGGGCGACCTGGTCACGTTTGGGTCGGACCTGCGCTGCATGTGGCACATCATCGAGCCGATACGAAAGCACTACCATATCTCCTGAGCTGCTTTTTGGCTGAACTGGATACCAGCCTTTGCCGGACTTGAGCAAGTAATCTGCTTGTCCGATTCCGACAGGCCGTCACACTTGATATTCCATCCGGTGTTAAATTAGGCGCCATGCCAACCCTTTCCCAGGACAATGCCTTTCTCAATGCCGCGCTTACGGCCACGCATGCCGGCGTGTTCGAGTGGCGCGTGCAGGCGCGGACCATTACGCTTTCGCCCAACCTGGAAGCGCTGCTTGGATTTCCCCCCGGCCGATTTGACGGACGCATCGACAGCCTGCTGGATATCCTGAATCCGCATGACCGGGATCAGGTTCTGGCCTCGGTCAAATCGGCGCCACCGGATCAAACCCTGATCGAGACCGAAGTCCGCATTAACGGCACGTCGGGGCAAACTCGATGGTTCGCCATTCGTGGAGAATTGCAGCGTGACGCGGACAACAATCCCGTTGCCGTCATCGGCATGGCGCAGGAGGTGCCGCCAGTGGTTGTATCCGAGCGGCGCATGCGCTCGCAGCAATCCGCGCTGTTCGATCTGCTGGCCGAGGACCGGATTGACTCGCTGCCCCTAGATGACGCCTTCCAGCGCATTACCGAAAAAGCCGCGCAGACGCTGGATGTGGAGCGCGTCAGCATCTGGCTGTTCAGCGACGACAAGCGCACCCTGCAATGCCATGACCTTTACCTGAAAAGCCGGAACGATCATGCGCAATGCATCGTTCTGCGTGCGGACGAGTACCCGAGATATTTTGACGCGCTCTCCAAAAGCCGAGCACTCGCGGTTTCCTATGCGCCGACCGACCATCGCACGCAGGAACTGAACGAAAAATACCTGAAGTTCCTCGGCATCTCATCCATGCTGGAAGCTTCAATCCGCCGCAAGGGCGAAACCATAGGCGTGGTCTGCCACGAGCAGGTGGGGCCTTCTCGAACCTGGACGCTGGATGAACAGCATTTCGCCGCGTCCGTGGCGGATGTGGTGACGCTGATCCTGGAAGGCCATGAACGCGAGAAGCTGCTCAAGCATATCGAGTACCAGGCCATGCACGATCGTTTGACCGGTCTGCCCAACCGGCTCTGGTTCCGCAACATGATCGAGGATCGCATCCGCCAGTCGCCCAGGCCTTTTGCGCTGATTCTTGCTGACCTCGACCAGTTCAAGGAAATCAATGACACCCTGGGACACGAGCTTGGTGACCAGTTGCTGGTGGAACTGGGTCAGCGTTTGACCGAACTGCTGCCCATCGGCAGCGCGCTGGCCCGGCTGGGTGGTGATGAGTTTGGCCTGCTGATAGAAAACCCCGGCTCACCCGAACAACTGGCTGGTTACGCCGCGACATTCCGTCAGGCGCTGGCGCGGCCGGTGGTCTGTCGCGGTGTCCGCCTGGCGGTACAGGGCAGCCTTGGCGCCAGTTTGTTTCCGGAACATGGCGCGGATGTTTCAACCCTGATGCGCCGCGCGGATGTGGCCCTGTATCACGCCAAATCGGACAGCCATTACCGTCTTTATGATCCATCCAAGGACCGCCACACGCCACGGCGATTGACCCTGATGCACGATCTGGTTCGCGCGGTGGAGCAGGGTGAAGTAACTGTCGCCTATCAGCCAAAACTGGAGATCGACAACAATAGCGTCATTGGCGTGGAAGCGCTCGCCCGCTGGAATCACCCGGAATTTGGTCCCATTGATCCGGAAGAGTTCATTCCGCTTGCCGAACTATCCGATCTGATCCGGCCGCTGACCCTGCACATGCTCCGGGTTGTCTGCGCGCAATGGCAGGAATGGAAGAACGCGGGTCACGATCTGCATATCGCCATCAACCTGTCTCCGCAGATGTTGATGAGTCAGGGCTGGGCCGAGGCGCTTCTCTCTCAGCTGGTTACCTGCGGCATGCCACCTGACAGATTGGAGCTTGAAGTCACTGAAACGGCATTCATTCACGATCCCGAGCGGGCGCTGGCAACCATGGAAGAACTTGCGCAGCACGGCATCAACTTCGGACTGGATGACTTTGGCGTGGGGTTTTCTTCTCTCACCCACCTTAGCCGCATGCCGATCGACACACTTAAAATCGACAAAAGCTTTGTACAGAAAATGATCCGCGATCCAAGATTGAGCGCGATCGTGCATTCCACCATTCAATTAGGCGAGAATCTTGGTTTGCAGGTTGTGGCAGAAGGCGTGGAAAGCGTGGAAATCCTCCAGAAACTTAAAACCATGCGCTGCCATCAGGCGCAGGGCTTCCATTTCAGCCAGCCTATCGATGCCGATAAAATACCGGCCTTCCTGAACCAGACAAAAACCTGATCAGCACCGGTTCTGGTTACCAACCATGCCACCCTTCAAGTCAGTACGCACATGAGCAACTCAACCTGCATCATTCATCACCAAGGCAAGCCGCCGAGGGAAATTCCCTTGCGGGATGTCAGCGATTTCATCAACGACGCGTCGGTTTTCATCTGGATAGAACTGCGCGACCCGGATTACGCCCAGCTGGAGCAATTGGGCGAAGAGCTTGGCCTGCATGAGCTGGCGCTGGAAGATGCCGTCACGACGCACCAGCGCCCGAAGCTGGAGGAATACGGCGACCATCTTTTCATCAGCACCCGAACAGCGGAACTGTGGGATGGTCATCTGCAGATGGGGGAGGCGCATTTCTTTGCCGGCCGTAACTTCGTCACTTCGATCCGGCATGGCGGCGGATTGTCATTCGCCAAAGTGCGAGACCGGCTTGCCAGGCCTGACGGCATTCCGCCAAGCGCGCCATTTGGCCTGTATGCCGTGCTTGACCAGATCACCGACCATTACCAATCCGTCGTCAATGCGCTGCACGACCGTTTTCGATCGCTGGAAAACGTGCTGCTCAACGATGTGCTGGATCGCACCGATCTGGAGAAACTTTACCGGGTCAAGCGCGAACTCAGCCTGCTGCGCGATGCAGCCGAACCCATGCAGGCGATTTTGCAGGACCTGATTCGTCTTCACCCTCAATTAGTCACCAAGGAATTGAAAGCGTATTACCGGGATGTGCTTGATCACGCCACGCGCGTGACTACGGCCATCGATGTGCTTCGTGTGTCCGCATCGGATGCCATGCAGTTTCATCTGGCTTCGCTGACCCTGCAGCAAAGCGAATCCGTGCAGAAACTGGCGGGCTGGGGCGCAATACTTGCCATCCCCACGGTGATATTTTCACTCTACGGCATGAACTTTGACATCATGCCCGAGCTGCACTGGCCCTGGGCTTATCCGGTTGTCGTGGCAGGCACCGCAGTGGGTGCCATCTGGCTTTACAGGCGATTGCGAAATCGTGGCTGGATCTGACAGGCTTGAAAAACTGCTGCGATTTTCATCACTCAGTCAACCCACACAAATTTCTTATCTGATACATTCCAGCCTGCACAACACCAGACGCTTTATTCATGCGTGACTACGATACGATTACGATTGGTCTGATCTCCATTTCCGACCGGGCCTCCAGCGGAGAATACGAAGACAAGGGCCTGCCCGCCCTGAAAGAATGGCTTGGCCGCATAATTGCCAACCCCATGACGATAGTCGAACGCCTGATTCCTGACGAACAGCCATTGATTGAATCCACGCTTAAAGAGCTGGCCGACAAGGCGCAATGCGCGCTGATTCTGACCACGGGCGGCACCGGCCCCGCGCCCCGCGACGTGACACCGGAGGCAACGCTTGCCGTTGCGGATCGCGAACTGCCAGGTTTCGGCGAAGCCATGCGCGCGGTATCGCTCAAATTTGTGCCGACTGCGATTCTTTCAAGGCAAGTGGGCGTGGTGCGCGGCAGTTGCCTGATCCTTAATCTGCCCGGCCAGCCCAAGGCCATTGGCGAAACGCTGGATGGCGTGTTTGCTGCTGTACCGTATTGCATCGACCTGATCGGCGGCCCATATATCGAAACCCATCCTGGACGGGTGGAAGCCTTTCGTCCCAAGTCGGCCATCCGTCCGCGCGCGGGACAATAAGCCTTTAAGCCGCGCGGTTGCCTCAGCGCAGGAACTGGCTGGTAAAAGCGCCGCTGAAGTTGATCTCGTGCGCCGTGTCCGGGCCAATCACACACTTGTCCAGACTTTTTGGCATCTCCGCATACTCCGCCGTTTTGGCTGTCCGCCCGGCCATGATTTCCGCCTCGTATTGCGGGTGCAGGGGCTGCTTGTCGGGTTCCGCGTAGCCAATGGGATGGATGGGCAGACTGGTTGCCGGATCGTACTTGTCTGTTGCGCCCAGGGTATGCAGCAGTTCGTGTGCGATCACTACGTTGTTCTGTTGACGCTGCGCTTCGCTGGCAAAAACATGCACCACGCCGACCAACCCTTTTTGCAGGCCCAGTGAATGGTCCAGCGCCTTGTCCGTTGCAACATCGTGATAGATCAGGAAAATTCTCACCTTTGCCGGATGCGGCAGAAAGCCGGTTTTTTCCTGGCGCCAGGCCCAGATTCTGAGCTTCAGGCTCCACCAGGCAACCTGCAGGCCATTACCGCCATAGGGCGGGGCCGGCGGAATCTCGTGCGCTTCAGGCGCCAGCTTCATGTCCAGCGCATTGTTCAGCTTCAAGCCATAGCGGCCGGCCTGCTTCTCCAGAAACGTATTGATCTCGGCAAATTTTTCTTCGTTCAACTGGCGGATATAGTCAGCCACGGCCTCGCTGTCATCGCCATTGATCGGCACGATGGCCACCTGCAGCGGCGCGCGCCAGCTGCGCACCAGGAACTGTTCGCCAAAATGAACCAGCGCCACCATTGCAAGCAGGCCGAACAGAACAAGAATACGGATTCGACGGAAGGACATGAGTGCGCCAGATGATAAAGGTTTGAAGTTATCGGCACGACGCTGTCAGGCTTGAATCAGCTGGACAGGCCTCGAACGAAATGAAAAAAGTCAGCGTGAGACCGGAACCGCGGGAGCAGAAGGCACGGCCGGCAAATCTGGTCCTTGTGGTTCCGCCGCCGCTTTCTTGCCGACACCAAGGTTCATCTTGCTGCCCACTTGTTTGTCCTTGGCCTCCTGCTTGACCGGATTCCCGCTGCTGACCCGCCCCGCATCCAGACCACGCTTGACGAGTTCTTCGCGCATGGCCTGACCGCGCGCTTGTGCCAGCTTGTTCAATTCACTATCGTCGATGGCGGTTTTTTGCGTCAGCCTCTCCAGCAATTCCGCATGGAAGGCTGAGGCCGGGCCGGGGTCGCGGGTCTTGAACCGGCGGGCCATGCGCTCGACCGCCTCGCTTTCCATCATGCGCGCGGCAGCGCTGGCATTCTTGTCCTGGAAACTGGCGCGCAGTTTTTTGTAATCTTCCTTGCCAGCGCGATCAATATAGCGATCCTCCAGCCAGGTCTGTATTTTGTACAGGTTCACATCGACGGGCCCTGGCGCCTCGTTAGCCGCGAGCTTGAGTCCCGCCACAGCCGCGGCTTCACGGCGCATGGCTTGTTCCTGCAGGGCGCGGCGATCAAGAACCGGATCGAAGCCCGGCTCGAGAGTTAGCGTCAGCGCGGGACGTTTTGCCATGGCCTCGGCAAGCATTTTCAGTTTCTCCTGCTCCGGCGGCAGGAGCTTGCTGCTGCCGGGATCGAATGTTACGCCTTCCAGCTTTTCAGAGCTCACGCCAAGCAGTTTGCCCAGCGCGCGGAAAGGCGCGGTCACCAGTTTGGTCAGCACATTGACAATGGCTTTCCAGATGATCTTGCCGTAACTGAATTTTGGGTCGTCGAGACTGCCGGAAATCGGCAGGTCAAGGTCGATGACACCGTTGCTGTCTTCCAGCAAGGCTATGGCCAGATCGAGTGGCAGTTTCATTGCGTCCTTGCTGTCGACCCGTTCGCCCAGTTTCAGCTTGTTGATAACGAACTTGTTCTCGCCCGCCAACTGGCGGTTTTTGATCTTGTACTCGAGGTCGACCGACAGCTTGCCGGAATCTATTCTCCTTCCCGCGAACTTGCCCGAATAAGGCGTGAGATTGGTCATCTCCAGATTATGGAAGGAGAGTTTCAGGTCGGTGAATTCAGTAGCCTTGAAAGGCTGAATCGAGCCGCGCACTCGCGCCGAGCCGTATTCATCTACCTTGCCGTCCAGCTCCACTTGCGCGAAGGTTGCGGGATCGGTCGACAGCCCCGTCACGACTCCGCTCAGAGAATGCATGCGTGTGCCGAATTGAGGCGTCAGCGAAAGGTCTGCAAACTCGGCCTTGGCTTCATCGATGCGCAGGCGTTCAATGGCCAGCGGAAAATCAGCTTTCTTGTCGCTGTCCGATGCAACTGCCGTTGAAGCGGGCGCCGGTGTGACTTCTGCTGCAGCCGTTTCCGCTTCTTCCGCCGGCTTGCCTTCTTCCGTGGCTTCAACTGGCTTCGCTGGTTCGCTGGACCGCAAAATGCGCTTCAGGTTGATCGTCCTGTCTTCAAAAATGATGACCTTGCCAAAGGGTTTGACCGCCACCAGCTCGCTCATGTGCAGGCTGTTGGGCCCAAGATTGAATTCAAGGCTGTCGGAGGAAAGTTTCTCCCAGCCCAGAAAGGCTTCATCGGTATCTTCCTCGGTAATGGCCAGCGTGTTCACGGCAAAGCCGCCGTCGTAATTCAGCTTCATCGTGTCCTTGCCCTTGGCGAAACCCAGTTTGCCGCTGGAAGACAGTGAACCCGTTTGCAGCTTCAGGCGCGCCACCTGATTGACGTAGGGCGCGAATGGCTTGAACGCCAGGTCCGCCAGTTTGAGATTGAGCTTGCCGCTGGCCTTGCCGGGTATGACGCTGCCGCTGGCCTTGAACGATCCTCCCTGTTTGATGGACAGGCCCGCCTCGACCGGCACGGGCTTGTTCAAATCCAGGCTCAGGTCACGCAGCTGCGCGCGACCATTGACGATATCGAGCTTGACCGGCGTGGGCGTGGAATCATCCGTCACCGCGACTTGCACGTCATCGATGCCCAGTTTTCCGAGATGCATGTCCAGCCCCGGCGAAGCCGGGCTGGCAGCAACGGAAGCTGGCTGGGCGGCAGGCGCATTGGGATGCTTCGCCAGAATGGCGTTCCAGTTGATTTGCCTGTTCTTGTCCAGCATCACGGCAGTTTTTGCGCCGGATAATTCAACCGCATCGATGCCCAGTTTTTTCTCGGCCAGGGCGAAATTCGCATTGATCAGCCGTGACTGGTCGAGTTGCGCGACATTCTCCGCGCCGGAAAACACTTTCACCAGACCAAGGCCTGCATTGACCGGGCCCACGACGATGACGGGTTTCTCTCCAACCTCGCCTTCAAGTTTAGCGTTGAGTTCGAATCCGGATGCCTCGACACGCAGCGGTGTGGAAAATCCCTTGTCGGTAAAACGCGCGGACCAGTCGCCAAGCTGAATACTCTGCACGCCAATTTTCCAGGGCTGAACGGACGCCGTGTCCGACTTCGGTTTGGTTTCTGGTTTGGCGGGTGGCGGCGGCGCGTCTTCTGCAATGGCGAACAGGCTTTGCCAGTCCAGCTTGCCGTTGACTTCGCGTGTTGCTGCAAGTTTCCCGCCGGTCAGAGAAACGGCTGCCACACTGATGCTGCGCTTGAACAGATCGAGGTTGGCGTTTTCGATTTTGGCTTCTGCAAGTTCGAACACCCGCTCGCCACCACCGCGTGGTGCCAGCGCCAGATTCTGCATGATGAGGTTCGCGCCGTTGATCTGCACCCAGGGCTGATCGGGTTTGGGTTTGCCGGATTTGTCCGGGCCGCTTTTATCCTTCACGAGCGCAAAGCGGTAGCGCGTACCCGCCGCCAGCGTGCCGGATGGCAATTCGAAATTCCGTGGCGTCTTGATGACGCGCAGCAGATTGGGCAGGCTCACGCCCTCCAGCGCCACTTCGCCATCCGACTTGACCGGATTGAGCGACACGTCGCCCTTCCATTTGAGCGTGCCGCCCTGCTCGGGCAGTTTGGCTGCGATCAGATAATTGCCGCGATCTTCCGGCAGCGTGGAAAGCCCGTCCAGTTCGATGCCCAGCGGTGTCAGGCTGACCTTGAAGGGCTCACCCGTTCGATTGGCGTCGGTGTAATCGATGTCGCCCTTTTCGATCTTGATGTGATCGATCAATACGCGCGGCATCGTGTCCTTGGGCGGTTCCTTGTCCTCATTGAGTTTGTTGATCAACGCCTGCCAGTTGAGTTTGCCGCCCGGCTGCACGACAAAATTTGCGCGCGGCCCGGTAATCTGAACATCCTGAATGCGCCAGGCGAAGCGGAACAGGCCGGTGATGTCCAGATTCACATACAGCCGGTCGAAGCCTGCCAGCGGCTTGCCGGATTTCTCGGCGAGCTTCAGGCCTTGTACCGTTGATTCCAGCGTCAGCGGATTGAACTCGACTTTCTGCACACCGAGCTGGCTAGCAAGTTTCTTCTCGCCTATCCACGGCAGCAACTTCTTCGCCACCGGATCAACCAGAAAAAACCCGAATACGAGATAAGCGCCAAAGATGCCCGCCGCAATCAGAAACGGCAGGCTCAACAGAATTTTTGTCAGACGCGCGAGCACGACAGCCCCCTTTTTATTGTTACATCGCCGTAAAACATCAAGCTTCAGCTTAGCCTGTAATGGCGGCCGAGGAAATTCACTTTTTGTTAATTTTCATCCGGGCCGGGGGCGGGTTCCAGCGACTCCCGGATCAGCCTGAACAGCGCACGGCTGGATTTTGGCGGCTTGCTCTGCGCAGCCTCCTGGCGGGCATTGCGGATGAGCTGCCTGAACTGGGTGGCATCCGCATCGGGATAATCCCGCAGAAAATCCGTCAACGCGTCGTCGTGTTCGATCAGCCGGTCGCGCCAGCGCTCGATTCGGTGCAGCAAAGCTTTCTCTTCGTCGGAATCGCCTTTCCATGCTGACAACTGACGCGCGATGGGTTCCGGGTCGATGCCGCGCATCAGGCGGCCGATATATTGCATCTGCCGCCTGATCGCGCCGTTCTTGGTAAACCGCCGGTAGTCTTCAACCGCACGACGCAGTTCATCCGGCAGCGGCAGCTTTTCCAGCTTGGCTTGCGGCAGCTTGACCAGTTCGCCGCCCAAATCCTGCAAGGCCAGCATGGCCTGCTTGATTTTGGTTTTGGATGGCGGCTCCGGCTGTTCCTCGCCGGGAGCTTCTTGATCTTGATCGCGCATGACGGGCCTGGTGTCGTGAATCAGAAATAGGGACGTAGAATAGGCGTTTATTTTACGTTGACTTGCCCATGTCTGACGCCCGTTTTTCCTATTCGCAAGATGATTTCCAGCGCATTGCCCGGTTTGTGCTTGACCATGCAAAGGCCGCAGGCGCGTCCGCCGTCGATACCGAAGTTTCCGAAGGCTTCGGCCAGACCGTAACGGTCCGCAAAAGCGAAATCGAAACCGTCGAGTACAACAAGGACAAGGGCGTGGGCGTTACCGTATACATGGGCAACCGCAAGGGCCACGCCAGCACGTCGGACTTGTCGGACGCCGCATTGAAAGCGACAGTGGAAAAAGCCGCCACCATCGCTCGCCACACCGCGGAAGACGAAGCGGCCGGTTTGCCGAATCAGGACTGGCTGGCCACGGAGCGGCCGGAGCTGGACCTGTTCCATCCCTGGGACATCAGCGTGGAACAAGCCGCGGAAATGGCCAAAGTCTGCGAGGCGGCTGCATTTGCCGTCGACAAACGCATTGAAAACTCCGAAGGCGCCAGCGTCTCGACCCAGGCTTCGCACTTCATCTACGCCAACTCGCTCGGCTTCATGGGCGGCTATGCCGGCTCGCGCCACAGCATTTCCGCCGCGGTGATTGCCGCCGAAAATGGCGCCATGCAGCGCGACTACTGGTACAGCAGCGCACGCGATGCAAACGATTTGCAATCGGCGGAACACATTGGCCGGGTGGCGGGCGAACGCACCGTGCGGCGCTTGAATGGCCGAAAGCTGGATACGCGCACCTGCCCCGTTGTGTTCGAAGCGCCGGTGGCCATCAGCTTGTTGAACAGCTTTGTCGGCGCCGTGTCGGGCGGCAGTCTGTACCGCAAGTCCTCCTTCCTGCTCGACAGTCTGGGACAAACCATTTTTTCTCCCATTGTCACGCTGCGCGAAGACCCCTTCATTACCAAGGGCCTGGGCTCCTGTCCGTTCGACAACGAAGGCGTGAAAGTTGCCGCACGCGACGTGGTGAAAAACGGCGTGGTGCAGGGCTACTTTCTTTCCACCTACTCCGCGCGCAAGCTGGGCATGCAAAGCACCGGCAACGCCGGCGGCAGCCACAATCTTTTATTGCAGCCCGGCGAGCTCGATCTGCCCAGCCTGCTGAGAAAAATGGGCACGGGCCTGCTGGTGACCGAAATGCTGGGCCAGGGGGCCAACATGGTCACCGGAGATTACTCGCGCGGCGCGGCGGGCTTCTGGGTGGAAAACGGCGAGATTCAATACCCGGTGGAAGAAATCACCATCGCCGGTAACCTCAAGGACATGTACAAGGGCATCCTCGCCATCGGCAAGGACGTCGACCGGCGCGGCAGCAAGCAGACGGGTTCGATTCTGGTTAACCGGATGACAGTGGCGGGCAACTAGGGATCAGGAATCAGAGGCCAGGGATCAGTGATCAGAGGGCTACACAGAACAACCTTGCTCGCGCTCGCAGGTGTATTCCTAACTCTGCTCGCAGCCTGCGACCGCCCTCCGCAGCTTCCGCGATTGAATGATGGCGACACCATCGTCGCATTCGGCGACAGCCTCACCCACGGCACCGGCACAACCGAAGATCAGGCATATCCCGCCGCCCTCTCGCGCCTCATCCAGCGCACGGTCGTCAATGCCGGCGTACCCGGCGAAACCACGGCGGAAGGACTGGAACGCCTGCCGGAAATTCTTGAAGAGCATCAACCAAAAATGGTTCTGCTCTGCCTGGGCGGCAACGACATGCTGAAGCGGCAGGACACGGCGCAAACAGAATCCAATCTGCGCCAGATGATTCAGTCAATCAAGTCCACTGGCGCAAATGTCGTGCTCATCGGCGTGCCTGAGCCAAAACTGTTTTCGGGCGCGCCGGATTTCTACGAAAAACTTGCCGAAGAATTCAGCCTGCCCTACGAAGGCGAAATCTTCAATGATGTGTTGAAAGACAACAGCCTGAAATCCGATCCCATCCACGCCAATGCAGAGGGCTACCGGGTTGTGGCCGAGCGGTTGGCGGAATTACTGAAAGATACAGGCGCCTTGCAATGAATATGCTGCTGAAACTCAGCCAATGGATTGACTCACTGAATGAAAGCGTGGGGAAACTGGTGATGTGGCTGGTGCTCGTCACCACGCTCATCGCCACCGGCAACGCGCTGGCCAAATACCTGCTGGGCGAGGGCTCAAACGCCTGGCTGGAAGCGCAATGGTATGGATTTGGCGCGATGTTCCTGCTTGGTGCGGGCTACACACTGCGGCACAACGGCCATGTGCGCATCGACATTCTCTATCAGCGGCTTTCACCCAAAGGCCAGGCGTGGATCGACCTGCTGGGTGGCGTACTGTTTCTGCTGCCGGTGGCGGGACTGCTCACCTGGTTGTCGTGGCCCTTGCTTGTCGAATCCTTGCGCATCAACGAAATGTCGCCCGACGCCGGGGGTCTCGCCCGCTGGCCGATCAAGCTGTTGCTGCCGCTGGGATTTGGCTTGCTGCTGTTGCAGGGCTTCTCCGAAATCATCAAGCGAATTGGCGTGCTGACGGGTGATATTCCTCCCATCAACGAAAAACCGGCGGAGGAAGTGTGATGGAATTCCTTGCGCCCGTGATGTTCCTGTCATTGGTGGTATTTTTACTGTTGGGTTACCCCGTCGCGTTTTCGCTGGCTGCAAACGGACTCGTGTTCGCCACGCTCAGCATCTATCTTGGCCTGTTCGACTTTTCGTTTTTGCAGGCATTGCCGGAACGCGTGTACGGCATTGCCAGCAATCAGACTTTACTTGCGATTCCTTTCTTTACCTTCATGGGATTGATCCTGGAACGCTCCGGCATGGCCGAGGATTTGCTCGACACGCTGGGGCAGTTGTTCGGCCGCGTGCGCGGCGGGCTGGCCTATTCGGTGGTTCTGGTCGGCGCGCTGCTGGCTGCCACCACAGGCGTCGTGGCGGCTTCGGTGATTGCGATGGGCCTGATTTCGCTGCCCATCATGCTGCGCTACGGTTACGATAAACGCCTTGCCTCCGGCGTCATCGCCGCGTCCGGCACTCTGGCGCAGATCATTCCACCCAGTCTGGTCCTGATCGT
Organism: Thiobacillus sp.; assembly: GCA_018263115.1. Classification (GTDB taxonomy): domain Bacteria; phylum Pseudomonadota; class Gammaproteobacteria; order Burkholderiales; family Thiobacillaceae; genus UBA6918. Next base: position 83,366 of record JADFDC010000007.1, on the reverse strand, counting down.
GCTCGCCGACCAGCTCGGTGCGTCGGTGGGAGACATGTACACCGGCGCGCTGCTGCCCGGCCTGATCCTGGTCGGGCTGTTCATGCTGCTGATTTTCGTCGTCTCGCTGTACAAACCCGAAGCGACGCCTCCCCTGCCCCCGTCCGCGCGCACACTCACTTCCTCGCAACTCACCACCAAAATCTTCACCTCGCTGCTGCCGCCGCTGGTACTGATCTTTCTGGTGCTGGGCACCATTTTCCTCGGCATCGCCACACCAACCGAAGGCGGCGCGCTCGGCGCCACGGGCGCGCTGGCACTAGCCGCCATCAAGGGCCGGCTCAAGCTGAACATCCTCAACCAGTCGATGGACACCACGCTCAGGCTCACCAGCTTCGTCATCTTCATTCTCATCGGCTCCACCGTGTTCTCGCTCACCTTCCGCGGACTCAGCGGCGACCTGTGGGTGGAAGGCCTGTTCAATCACCTGCCCGGCGGCATCATCGGCTTCCTCATCGCGGTGAACATCATGGTCTTCCTGCTGGCCTTCTTCCTCGATTTTTTCGAGATCGCCTTCATCATCGTGCCGCTGCTGCTGCCTGTGGCACTCAAGCTCGGCATCGACCCGATCTGGTTCGGCGTCATGCTCGCCGTCAACATGCAGACCTCGTTCATGCACCCGCCGTTCGGATTTGCATTGTTCTATCTCAAAAGCGTCGCCCCCCCGGAAATCAAAACCACCGACATCTACTGGGGCGCCGTGCCTTTTCTGGTCATCCAACTGGTCGTCGTGGGACTGGTCATTGGCTTCCCGGAACTCGTCGGCCATCACGCGCAGGCTGTATCCAGCGGCGTCATCGACATCCCGATGGAGTCGGATGGCTACGGGGATTATTTCCTGCCGAAGGAGTGGCGGTAATGAAGTAAGTGAGCAGGAAACATCGTCAGATGTTATGCACCTTTAGACAAATTAAATGTGTACCTGTACAAATGTAAATTGGAAGTTGAGCTTCGAAAGGAGTTAGCTAATGGCAGTGCTTATTGAAGCCATTTCGGTAGTCATCCGTGCGGATGCAATACGGAACAAGTTTCCAGGAGGCTGGGAAGGCTTCAAGCACATCGTGCCAAACCAAACACTTTGCGCTGATAACGAGATAGTTCGTGTTGGATTCATGTCCCCACAAGATGTGGAGTCGTTCGTAAGAAGACTTCAAAGCAATGGCTTAGAGTTTTTGCGCGTTGATGAGGCAATTGATATTGCTGTTGCCGATCAAATGAGCGGCCTTACATCCCAATGCAGTTGGCTTGAATTCGGTCATGTAAACATGGGCGCCGCAGGTATGCGCGTTGCAGCATGTCGCTTAACTGGCAGCAAAGAAACGGAGATCGCAACCCCACCGGGGTGGGTGTTCGAGGGTTCATTGAGTTCAACATATGGTTTTGTCCCATCGGAGCATGTCGAAAAGGGGATGAAATTTCTCAGACATGAAAAGGGCCTAGATGTTTACCTCAATTCACTCACTGGTAAGGAAGTGTACATTGCCCGTACCGGCGAATAGGTCCTACCAGTCATTCTGGTGGTCCATCAAAAAGCTACGCTTTCTGCCGCCTACTGAATTTGGACGTTATGCAGCACAAAACACAGATGCGCAACGATGACACAACAGACTGAATCCGAGGCACTTTTCGAAGATTTCTGCGCCCAGCATCACCTCGATTGGAAGCCGATTCCAAGAGGCTCAGGAAAGACTCCCGACTATGAATTGCGATTTGTAAATGAGGTGGTTCATGTTGAAATCGAGCAAATTGAAAGCCAGCGTGGCTTCAATCCTGGCGGCGTCCACACTAGGACCGTTGGCTCTCATGTTCGACACAAGATTTCAGAAGCGCGCGGGCAATTGCAAGCAGCCGCCAAGGTCGGTTTACCTGCAATTCTGCTTATCCACAACACAGTCGATCCATTGCAGATGTTCGGAACAGAGACACACGACTTTCTCTGTGCGATGTACGGTGAATTGACGGTGCGCATAGCCAATGGCCAAGTACGTGAGTCGTTCCACGGCCGCAATGCAAAACTGCGAAACGATGCGAACACTTCATTCAGTGGCGTGGGTCATCTGAGACGCGTTGCTACTGGTGCAGAAGTAAAGATCTTCGAGAATATCTACGCTTCGAACCCCTTGCCCTTCGCTAAGATACCCGCATGCATTGAGATCGTGCGTATTGAAGTGGGCTAACAATAAAAAGCCAAGCGTCATTTATTCTGTGACGAGGAAGTTGCTTGGTATAGTCACCCACACGGCAACAACCCTAACATCTTTTCACCCCGCCTCGGCTCCGCCATCATTTCCGCCACCGCATCCCGCCAGGCCGCGTAATGCGCGGTCTGCTTGTGGGCGGCGGCATCTTCTTCTGTTCGATAGGCTTCGTAGAAGATGAAGCGCGTGGGATCGGCGGGGTCTTGCAGTAAATCAAAGCGCAGGTTGCCCGGTTCCTGAATGGAGGCTTCGCGATTGAGGCGGCAGGCTTCGATGAATGGGTTGAGGTATTCGGGTTTGACGTGGATGTGGACCAAAGTGGTATGCATGCAATCCTCCTCTTGCTTGAGATTCACCCTCTCCCCCACCCCTCCCTTGCAGGGCGCGCTCTGGCCTGCATGCCAGAGCCGCTCGACGGGCGCGGAGCATGCTCCGCGAATTCCCCGTCTCGCCCCCTCAAGGGAGAGGGGAGTAAAACCTTGGGCAGGCTTACTGGTTTTTGATCCGGCCCATCTGCAGCATGACCTGGCAGGGATCGCCCTTGACCGGGGGGAGGTTTGCATGGGCGGCCGTGGCACGTTTCTGCAATTCCACTTCATGCGCATTCATGTAGGCATGGCATTCGTTGAGGGATTTCATGGATTGCAGTCTGGCGACGTGGTCTTTCTGCTCCTGCGGGTTCATGAGTTCCGCGCCGCGAAACCCGCCGCCGGAATACCAGGGGAAGGCGGCGGCGACGCCGGAGACGAACAACGCGGACAACGCAATTTTTTTCAGCATGATTTTTCCTTGAAAGTATCACCCTCTCCCACAAAGCGAGAGGGGATAAGGTTAATTATTTAACGTAGTACAGAAAATTCTGATACGGCGCTTCGGCGATCTTGAACCACTGGATTTCGGCATCGCGGAATTTTTTCCAGTTGTCGTACAAGGTCTTGAATGCCGGATTCTTTCCGGCTTCTTCTTCGTAGATTTCAAACGCGGTGCGGCGCGCGGCGAGCATGACGTCCTTGGGATAGGCATGCAGCTTGACGCCCTGCTGCACCAGCCGCATCAATGCAGGCGGGTTTTTGGCATCGTATTCCGCCAGCATGCGCACGTTGGCCTCGGCGGCAGCCGCTTCCAGCGCGGCCTTGTAGGGCTCGGGCAGCGCATTCCATTTTTGCAGGTTGACGTAGAAGGAAAGCTGCGGCCCGCCTTCCCACCAGCCGGGGTAGTAGTAGTGTTTGGCAATGCGCTGGAACCCCAGCTTTTCGTCGTCATACGGCCCCACCCACTCGGCGGCATCGAGCGCGCCGCGCTCCAGCGCGGGATAGATGTCCGAGCCCGGCAGGGTTTGCGGCACGCCGCCCAGTTTGGCGATGATTTTTCCGCCGATGCCGGGGATGCGCATTTTCAGGCCGCGCAGGTCAGACAGCGACTTGATCTCGCGCCGGAACCAGCCACCCATCTGAACGCCGGTGTTGCCGCCGGGAAACTGCACGACGTTGTAACCCTTGTAGAAGTCGCGCAGCAAGGCCATGCCACCGCCCGCGTACATCCAGGCATTTTGCTGGCGCGCGGTGAGGCCAAACGGCAGCGCGGTATCGAAGGCAAAGGCCATGTTCTTGCCGACGTAGTAATAGCCCGCCGAGTGACCCGCTTCGACAGTACCGGCCTGAACCGCATCCAGCACCTGCAGGCCGGGCACCAGTTCTCCCGCCGGGAAGACGCGGATGTTGAATTTGCCGCCGGTGATCTGGGCGACGCGTTTGGCCATGACTTCGCCCGCGCCGAAAATCGTGTCCAGACTTTTGGGAAAGCTGGACGCCAGCCGCCAGTTGATGGCCGGCAGGTCGGCCGCCTGCGCGCCGCCAGCCAGCGTTAGTGCGCCGGTTGCGCCCGCGCCCTTGAGAAAATCCCGGCGGTTAACGCTCATGAGTGGCTCCGGTTATAGGTAAGAAGGAAACAGCGGTCTAGAATTATAAGGTTTACTGCAAAAGCTAATGCCATGTCACTGAATACCCGGCTCGCTTTGGGATTGGCGGGCGTACCGCCGCACGATACGCCACAGGCCTATGAATGGGAAAAGCGGCTCCATTGGCCGGTGATGATCGCCACGCTGCTGGCGATCCCGGCGTTTTACCTTACCGTACTGTCTGAAGAACCTCCTCTCAACCGCATCGGCTGGATCATGGATGCAGTCGTGATGCTGACCTTTATGGTCGAACTCATCATCATGTTATCGGTGTGCAGACAGAAGAAGCGGTATCTCGCGTACAACTGGCTTTCGGTAACCATTGTCTTTGTGACAGCCACATCAGTCCTGATGCCGCATCTGCCCACGGATCTTTCTGCATTGTTGAGGCTCTTGCGGCTGGCCGTCGTCGGCCTCTTGATTACCCGGCTGGCACATTCTCTTCGCGCGCTAACCCCAGGCTCCACTCCCTACATCCTGTTGATCGGATTTGGACTCATGCTCATGGCCGGTGGCGGATTTTACTGGCTGGAGCCCACCATTCACTCCTACTGGGATGGCGTCTGGCTAGCTTTCATCAGCGGCCTGACTGTGGGCTATGGCGATCTGGTGCCCACCACCGGCCCTGCCCGGCTGTTTGCCGGCGCAGTGATTGTGCTGACCTACGGCGTCATGTCGCTGGTCACCGCCTCCATCGCCGCCTTCTTCATCGGCAAGGAGGAAAAATTGATACGGCGCGAGATGCACCAGGAAATCAAGATTCTCCGTCAGGAGATGGTTGAGTTGCGCGAGATGATGGCGCAGCTGACAAGCAAGTGTGGCGGCTACTGGCAGGGCGCTGAATCAGATTCAGAAAAAAACGGCGCCTGATGCGCCGTTTTTTCATGCTGAATTACGCCGCCTTTGAGTATTTTTCCTTCACCGCTCGTGCTTCCGCCGCTTCTTCGGCGCTGTATGCCTTGCCACCAAGATAGGCAATTGGGTCGTTTTGGTGTCGGCCGCTACGCTTAACCCGGCCTTGCGGCCAGGTTAGCCTCCCCCAAACGGCTTACGCAGCTTTCGAATATTTCTCTTTCACGGCCCTCGCCTCGGCTGCCTCCTCGGCGCTGTATGCCTTGCCGCTCCAGAGCATGCTGTAGGCAATTTCCTCGTTGCCGTTTTCGCACAGTTCCAGAACCTGTTTGAACAGGGGCTGGAAGGTTTCGCTCTTGTGCGATTTTTCGTGGTCATCAAAGGATTGCCAGAAGGTGACGATCAGCGCCTCTTTGCCAGCCAGTGGGCTGCCCACCGCCTGGCCGACGGTTGAACCTTCGTTGGAAACTGCGCCGGAATTCAGCGCGACGAAACCGCCGACAAAGCCGGTATCGGAATGGTAGGTTTTGACGTTTTCGCACAGGTAGGCCACGCGCTCCTGCAGGTCGTCAACGCTGTACTCTGGTTTGAGAATGACGCGGTTAATGGTAACCACGCCGTCGACATTGAAACCGGGAATAAGTCCGCTCATGTTCATGCTCCTTTCGAGAAAAATTCAGGATAAGAAATACTTATTAAGTCATAAGCATTTCATTAATGGCTAATATATATTCTTGATCAAATTAGTCAAGTACTTCTGGAGGATTAATCCATTCGGGTTGCCCGGCTGAACCATTCTTGGACGGTCGGCTTGGCTGGTAGAATTGCAGCTTTCGCACATCCTTCAGGTCCTCCCATGTTTTCCCGCCAGCACACCCTTGCCACCGTCGACCCCGAACTGTGGGCCGCCATCCAGTCAGAAAACCGCCGTCAGGAAGAACATATCGAACTGATCGCGTCCGAAAATTACACCAGCCCGGCAGTCATGGAGGCCCAGGGTTCGCAGCTCACCAACAAATATGCCGAGGGTTACCCCGGCAAGCGTTATTACGGCGGCTGCGAGAACGTTGATGTGGTCGAACAACTGGCCATTGACCGGGTGAAAGCCCTGTTCGGCGCAGAAGCCGCCAATGTGCAAGCGAACTCCGGTTCGCAGGCCAACCAGGCAGTGTTCATGGCTTTCCTGAAGCCCGGCGACACCATCATGGGCATGAGCCTGGCCGAAGGCGGCCACCTCACCCACGGCATGGCGCTCAACATGAGCGGCAAGTGGTTCAACGTCGTGGCTTATGGCCTGAATGCCAAGGAAGAAATCGACTACGACGCGATGGAGAAAAAGGCGCACGAGCACAAGCCCAAGCTCATCATCGCTGGCGCGTCAGCCTATGCGCTGCGCATCGACTTCGCGCGCTTCGCCAAGGTGGCGAAGGACATCGGCGCCATTTTCATGGTGGACATGGCGCACTATGCGGGCCTGATCGCCGCCGGCGTTTATCCCAGCCCCGTACCGCACGCCGATGTCGTCACCTCGACCACGCACAAGACCCTGCGCGGCCCGCGCGGCGGAATCGTGTTGATGAAATCAGAACACGAGAAGGCTATTAACAGCGCCATCTTCCCCGGCCTTCAGGGCGGCCCGCTGGAACATGTCATCGCCGGCAAAGCGGTCGCATTCAAGGAAGCGGCCAGCAAGGAATTCAAGCATTACCAGGAACAGGTTGCCGCTAATGCGCTGGTGATGTGCAAGGTGTTGCAGGAACGCGGGCTGCGCATTGTTTCCGGACGCACCGAGTCGCATGTGTTCCTGGTTGACCTGCAACCCAAGAATCTGACCGGCAAGGACGCCGAAGCGGCGCTGGGCCGGGCGCACATCACAGTGAACAAGAACGCCATTCCCAATGACCCGCAGAAACCTTTCGTCACCAGCGGCATCCGCATCGGCACGCCTGCCATGACAACGCGCGGATTCAAGGAAATCGAAGCCGAACTGCTGTCCAACCTCATCGCCGACGTGCTCGACGCACCGAATGACGAAAACGTTTCCAATCGCGTCAGGGCCGAAGTCGCTAAACTGACGGCGAAGTTTCCGGTGTATGGGAAATAGTCGAGAGACGAGAGTAGAGAGAGCAGTCTCTCGACTCTCAGCCCTCCACTCTCTACTCAATAAATATGAAATGTCCATTCTGCGGTCACGCCGACACCCAGGTCGTTGATTCTCGCGTCAACGAAAACGGCGATACGATCCGTCGCCGGCGCCGTTGCCCGAACTGCGAAAAGCGATTCACGACTTTTGAAACAGCTGACATCCGCCTGCCTCAAATCGTCAAGAACAGCGGCTTTCGCGAAGAGTTTTCCGAGGACAAGCTGCGCGAGGGCTTCGGTCGCGCGCTGCACAAGCGCCCGGTTTCCACCGAACTGGTGGACGAAGCAATTCAGCGCATCCGGCAGAAACTTCTGAGCCTGGGCGAACGCGAGATTCCCTCGCGCCAGCTGGGCGAACTGGTCATGCAGGAATTGAAGCGACTGGACAAGGTTGCCTACATCCGTTTTGCTTCCGTCTACAAAAGCTTCCAGGATGCGGATGACTTCCGTGATGTGTTGAAGGATCTGGAAAAATCTCCACCACCTGGCGTGGATGATTTGTTCAAGTAAAAGCAATTCACCACAGAGACACGGAGGCACAGAGAAATGCCACGCTTCATTACCTCCGTGTCTCTGTGGTTAAGTTTTTTCCATGAATCAATTTGCCGCTGAAGATCATTTGTATATGGCCCGCGCCCTGCATCTGGCTGAGCGGGGACTATACTCGACCACGCCCAATCCGCGCGTCGGTTGCGTCATCGTCAAGAATGGTCAAATCATCGGTGAAGGCTGGCACCAGAAAGCCGGCGCACCGCACGCGGAAATCAATGCCCTGATGCAGGCGGGTCCCGCCTCCCTGGGTGCAACCGTTTACGTGACGCTGGAGCCCTGTTCGCACCATGGCCGCACCCCCCCCTGCGCGGACGCGCTGATCGGTGCGGGCGTGACGAAGGTCATTGCGGCCATACAGGACCCCAACCCCAATGTGTCCGGCCAGGGACTGGCGCGACTGAAGGCAGCGGGCATCACTGTCGAGCATGGTCTGCTGGCTGCGCAGGCGCATGATTTGAATGCCGGCTTCGTCAAGCGCATGGTGCTGGGCCATCCTTACGTCCGCATCAAGACCGCCTCCTCGCTGGACGGTAAAACTGCATTGTCTTCCGGCGAATCGAAATGGATTACCGGCGAGGCCGCACGCGCCGATGTGCATCGGCTGCGCGCGCGTTCCTGCGCGATCCTGACCGGCATCAACACCGTGCTGGCGGACAATCCGCAACTGAACGTGCGTGACATAGACGCGACGCGTCCGGATGAAAACAGCGTAACCACGCGCCAGCCAATCAAGGTCATTGTTGATTCGCACTTGAGAACCCCACCGGATGCGCGGATTCTGCAAGGCGCGAAAACGCTGGTCGCGTGCGCTTTTCCGGACTCGCAGAAAACCGCCGCGCTGGAAGCAGCCGGCGCGGAAATCCTTTGCCTGCCCGGCGCGGATGGCATGGTCAACCTGCACGCCCTGCTCTCGCGCCTTGCGCAAAAAGGCATCAACGAAGTCATGACCGAGGCCGGGCCGGGACTGAATGGCGCCTTGCTCGCCGCCGGGCTCGTAGATGAATGGGTGCAGTATCTGGCGCCCTGCCTGCTCGGGTCGAACGCGCGGCCACTGTTCGATTTGCCCGAGCCCGCCACGATGCAAGACCGCCTGAACTGGAAACTGATCGATCAGCGCATGATCGGCGCGGACCTTCGCCTTGTTTGGCGGAAATGAGTTTCAAGGATCATTTTTCGAGCGCATCCGGCGACTACGCCGCCTTCCGCCCAAGCTATCCCGATGCGCTGTTTGACTGGCTGGCTGGCCAATGCCGGGATCACGAGGTGGCGTGGGATTGCGCCACCGGCAGCGGTCAGGCCGCAACAGGCTTGGCGCGGCACTTCAGGCAGGTCATCGCCACCGACGCCAGCGCGGAACAGATTGCCCATGCCAGCGGGCCGGAAAATATTGTCTTTCGCGTAGCACCGGCCGAGTCCAGTGGACTGGCAAATCGAAGCATCGACCTGATCACCGTGGCGCAGGCAGCGCACTGGTTTGATTTGCCAGCTTTTTACGCGGAGGTTCGCCGCGTGCTGAAGCCCAAAGGCCTGATTGCCTTGTGGGGCTACGGCCGTCTGGTTTTGCCGGGCAAACTGGACGAGCCCTTCGAGCATTTTTACAGCGGCATACTTGGGACTTACTGGCCGCCCGAGCGAAAGCTGATTGACGACGGGTATCGCGACCTGGATTTTCCCTTCGAGGAAATCCGTGCACCTGAATTCTTCATTGAGGTGGAATGGAATCTGCCCCGCCTGCTGGCCTATCTTTCTACCTGGTCGGCCGTCAAGCGCTACGAAGCCGACAACGGGCACGGCCCTCTGCCCAGCCTTGAATCCAGTCTGGCCCGACACTGGCAAGAACCAAACCAGCCGCTGCTGCTGAAATGGCCGCTTTTTGTGTGTGCCGGCCTGCTAAAATAGAGGCCATTACGCTTTTACTGCTCTTTAACCCATGTTCACCGGAATCATTCAGTCAGTCGGAAGAATTCACGAATACGAATCACGCGGCAGCGATGCCCGCATGGTGATCGAGGGCGGCGGGCTGGATTTCTCTGATGTGGGCGTGGGGGATTCCATCGCCGTCAATGGCGTATGTCTGACGGCCGTTGCGCTGACGCCTTCCACTTTCACCGTCGACGTTTCCGCTGAAACCCTGCGCTGCACTGAAGGTTTCGCACCCGGCGCCGAAGTCAATCTGGAAAAAGCCATGCGTCCCATCGACCGGCTGGGCGGGCATATCGTATCCGGCCATGTCGACGGTGTTGGCACCGTGGCGCATTTTCAGCAGGTTGGCGAATCCTACCTGCTGGAAGTTGACGCACCTGCCAACCTCGCCCGCTACATTGCCGCCAAGGGTTCAATTACCGTGCAAGGGGTGTCCCTCACGGTGAATACGGTTGAAGGCGTGCGTTTCAGCATCAACCTGATTCCCCATACCCTGGCCAAGACCACGCTGAAACACCTCAAGCCTGGCAGCCGCGTCAATCTGGAAATCGACATGGTCGCGCGCTATGTTGAACGTTTAACCCAATTCATGAATACATCGGATAAAGACTAGTCATGCTTGCCCCCATTATTGAAATCATCTCTGAATTGAAAGCCGGCCGCATAGTCGTGCTGGTGGATGAAGAAGACCGCGAAAACGAGGGCGATCTGGTGATGGCGGCCGAGCACGTCACGCCGGAAGCCATCAACTTCATGGCCAAATACGGTCGCGGGCTGATCTGCCTGACGCTCACCGATGCGCGCTGCCGCCAGTTGGGCTTGAAGCAGATGGTGAGCGACAACCAGACTCCGCACGGCACTGCATTCACCGTTTCGATTGAGGCGGCGGAAGGCGTGACCACGGGCATTTCGGCGCAGGATCGCGCGGTCACCATTCAGGCTGCCGTGGCCAGAGATGCCAAATCCACTGACATCATCCAGCCCGGCCATATTTTCCCCCTGCGCGCCCAGCCGGGCGGCGTGCTGGTGCGCGCGGGCCACACCGAAGCGGGTTGCGACCTGGCGCAACTTGCCGGACTGCAACCGGCATCAGTCATCTGCGAAATCCTCAAGGACGACGGGACCATGGCGCGACTGCCGGACCTGATTCCTTTCGCGCAGGAACATGGCCTGAAGATCGGCGCCATCGCCGACCTGATTCATTATCGCAACCAGACCGAAAGCCTGGTCGAGCGTGTGGCTGACCGTCTTGTCCAGACGGTATATGGCGCCTTCAGGCTGATCGCTTATCGCGACAACACCAACCGTGAAACCCATCTTGCGCTGGTCAAGGGCGAAATCCATGCCGACCGCGAAACCCTGGTGCGCGTGCATGAACCCTTGAGTGTGATGGACTTTCTCGACGTAACCGGCAGCGGTCATTCGTGGCCCATCATGGGTGCAATGGAGCGCATCGCCGAATCGCAGTCTGGCGTCATCGTGCTGCTGCACCGCCCGGAAACCGCTGACGCGTTGTTCAATCGGATCAACCCACCGTCACAACCGTCAACACCGCACAAGGTTGATTTGCGTGACTATGGCATCGGTGCGCAAATACTGCGCGATATTGGCGTAGGCAAAATGAAGCTGCTTGCCAGTCCGCGCAAAATGCCCGCGATGGACGGCTTCGATCTTGAAGTCACGGGCTATCTGGAAAACTGCTGAAAGGAATCCCCATGGGTACAAACACTTCCAATTTCTCCGAACTTGATCCGGCACTGAATGGCCAGGGTCTCAAAATCGGCATCGTCATGAGCCGGTTCAACAAGGACATTTGCGAGGGTCTGCTATCCGCCTGCGAGCGTGAGTTGCTGAAGCTTGGCGTGGCGCAGGAAAACATCCTGCTGGTGAATATTCCTGGCGCGCTGGAGCACCCCGTTGCCCTGCAAAAAATGGCACAGAGCGGACAATTCGACTCCCTTATCGCCATCGGTGCCATCGTACGCGGCGAAACCTATCACTTTGAAGTGGTTTCCAACGAATCGGCGCGCGGCATTACCGATGTGCAGCTTCAAACCGGCGTGCCAGTCGCCAATGCCGTGCTTACCCTGGAAAACGACGATCAGGGTTATGAGCGCATGATGGAAAAGGGTACCGATGCCGCCCGCGTCGCGGTAGAAATGGCCAACCTGATAAAACGCTTATGAAACCCGCCCCCACGGCTGGTTCACACAAGACTGGCTCGCGCAGCCTGTCACGCGAGTTTACCCTGCGCGCCTTGTATGCCCATCATTTAAGCGGGCAGGACGAAGTCGATGTCGCGGCCCATGTGCGTGAGGACGAAGGTTTCCCGAAAGCCAATGCCGCCTACTTCGAATCCCTGTTCCATGCCGTGCTGAAGGAAACTTCAGATCTGGAAATGAAGCTCTCGCCCCATCTCGACCGAAGTTTCGCCGAGCTGTCCCCCATCGAGCGCGGCATACTCCTCATTGGCGCGCACGAAATCGTGAACTGTCCCGATGTGCCCTACCGCGTGGCAATCAACGAAGCCGTGGAACTTGCAAAAAAATACGGTGGCACCGATGGCCACAAATACGTGAACGGCGTACTCGACAAGCTGGCCAAAATCATGCGGCCTGATGAAATGACGGCTAACACCTCCAGGAAATAATCTCCAACCACAAAGTATGCGAAGGACACAAAGTTCATGAGGGGTTTAACTTGGTGCCCTTGGCGTACTTCGTGGTTAAAGGTTTCTGCTGATGCCCGGCGAATTTGACCTCATCGCAAAATACTTTACCCGCCCCACCGCTACCGCAGTGCTGGGTGTGGGCGATGACTGTGCGCTGATAAAACCATCTTCTGGCATGGAGCTGGCGATCTCCACCGACATGTTGATCGCGGGCCGGCATTTCATGCCGTCTGACGGACCCGGCACGATTGGACACAAATCCATGGCGGTCAACTTGTCAGACCTTGCCGCGATGGGCGCCAAACCACGCTACGCTCTGATTTCCATTGCGCTTCCGAATGCGGATGGATCATTTCTGAAAGGATTCGCGGGCGGATTTTTCGGGCTGGCGCAAAAATATGGGGTGGAAGTCATTGGCGGCGACACCACGCGCGGCGGACTGCTGACAATCAATGTGACCGTTATCGGCGAGGTACCGCCAGGGCAGGCGCTGAGACGCGATGCCGCACAACCAGGTGATGAAATCTGGGTTTCCGGTACGCTGGGCGATGCTGCGGCTGCGCTGGCACATCACCAAGGGCGGCTGCTGCTGGAAACCGAACAGGCCGTGCAATGCTTCCCTCGCCTGTTCGTGCCATCACCGCGCATCGAACTGGGGCTGGCGCTACGAAGCATCGCGCATGCCTGCATTGATGTGTCAGATGGTTTCGCGGCCGACCTGGGGCACATTCTTGAACGTTCTAATGTGGGAGCAGAAATACAGTTCGAAAACCTGCCGCTCTCCAACGCTCTGGAACCAATGCGTGAAAATTCTGATGTGCAGGACTGCGTGCTGGCCGGAGGCGATGACTACGAGCTCATCTTTACCGCACCTGCTGATATTCGCGATTCGCTGCAAGCTCTCGGCAAGGACTTGAATCTGCGACTGACACATGTAGGGCGCATTACGGCTGAATTGGGGCTGCGCATTCTGCACCATGGTCAACCCATGTCGCTTACCCATACCGGCTTCGATCATTTTGGAACATGAAGCCGGATTTTAAGTTTCTGCTTTCCCATCCGGCCCATTTCATCGCGCTGGGCTTCGGCTCAGGGCTGGCACCCAAGGCGCCGGGTACATTTGGAACGCTGGCTGCGCTGCCGTTGTTCTGGTTGATCGCGCAAACCGGACTTAACGCAGTTTCACTCATCGCAATCATTGGTATCAGTTTCATGATCGGCATGTGGGCCTGTGCCGTCACCGGAAGGAATCTGGGGGTAGCCGATCATGGCGGCATCGTATGGGATGAAATCGTTGCCATGTGGCTGATACTTGCCCTCATTCCAACTGGCAGGCTGGAATGGCTGATAGCTTTTGTCTTGTTCCGTTTTTTCGATATCCTCAAGCCTTGGCCTATCCGGCAACTCGATGCTCGCCTCAAAAACGGATTCGGCGTCATGCTGGACGATGTGCTGGCCGCTGTTTATGCACTGGCGATTTTCAAGGGACTGCAATGGCTCGCGTAAGCGACAACGAACTCTATCAACTTGCCGAACAGGTTGGCAGGTTGCTGAAAGCCAAAAGCATGATGCTGGCCACGGCGGAATCGTGTACTGGCGGCTGGACCGCGGAACGCATCACGGCAGTTCCTGGTTCGTCAGCCTGGTTCGACCGCGGCTTTGTCACCTATACCAACCAGTCCAAGCAGGACATGCTGGGTGTTTCCGCCGTGGTACTTGAGCAATTTGGCGCCGTCTCCGAGGAAACCGTGCTGGAGATGGCGGCGGGCGCACTGAAAAACAGCCGGGCGCAAGCATCGCTGTCCATTTCCGGCATTGCCGGGCCTGGCGGAGGCACCCCAAAAAAACCCGTTGGCATGGTTTGCATTGGCTGGTGCATTGAAGGCATGGCGCCCGTTTCGACCACTTGCCGCCTCTCCGGCGACCGCGAGGAAATCCGTTCCCGCGCGGTGGCTTCTGCGTTGCGTGGATTGATTGAGTTGTTGTCCTGAGTACCTATTCCTGATCAAACACCCACGCCGCGAATGGCTCGATATCGTCCCGGTTCAGCAGCATCAGCGGATAAGCGGCAGGATTCATTGTACCTTCCAGCGACGTATCGACATTGAGACGTTGCAGCACATAGCCAAGCAATGCTCGCCTGACCTCGATCTCGATCACCCCATCAACCGCGCCATAATCAACCAGCAGGCTTTCACGCTTTTGAGGATCAAGCATGCGATGCGGTCCCAGTTTCAGTAGCAGGGTTTCCACCCAGTCCTCATCGTATAGCACACTGGATTCCGCCGGTTCGATCTGGCATTCCGCCCCGGCAAAGCGCGACAGCACAAAATCCCGGAAATCGTAGGTTTCCTCGCTATACGCACGCACATGCCAACGCGTGCCGGTATTGACCAGGTTATGCGGTTCCAGAATGCGCTGGTTAGAACCTTCACGGCCCGAAAGTGAGCGGTAGCTTACTTTCAGCTTCCTGCACCCACGCATGGCGCGGGTTATTTGCGCCAGAACATGCCTGTCTGGCAGCCGCGCCGGCAAGGGCAGCGATTCAACAGCCAGGCCGTAAATCAGCGTGTCGCCGTACGGCCCGCCCATCGTGGCCTCATTGGCCGCAAAAACCGGCAGGACGGCGGCCGGTTCCAGATTGGCGAACATGGGACTGAAACGCTCGGTCGGCACAAAACCGAACACGGCCTGGCTATATCCCAGATTGCCTGGCGCCAGCTCGTTGTACAGCTTGATGTCCTTGGTTGCCGCCGGATCAGACATGCCAAACGCTCTAGCCAGATCGCTTCGGGTCACCACCCCGGCATACCAGCTCATGATCTCGATGAACTTCAGCCGCTGCAAGGCGGCCCACTTCAGGTCCAGGCGCATTTTGTCTTTTGTAATCATCAGGCTTCTCCGTCCAGCCATTATAGATACTCATGCAACATAAAACATATCTAGTTTGTATTTTTTATACATATGATATTTTATATTGACATGGATAAAAATATCGCCTAAAGTTCGATCACCATTCAATGAAACAGGAGACCACCATGGCAACCGCCGCTATCGCAGAAGACAAAATGAAGGCCCTTTCCGCCGCCCTTTCACAGATTGAGAAACAGTTCGGCAAGGGATCGGTCATGCGGCTGGGTGACCACGATGTCGCGCGCGACATTCAGGCCATCTCCACCGGTTCGCTGGGTCTGGACATTGCGTTGGGCATCGGCGGACTGCCACGCGGCCGGGTGGTGGAAATCTACGGACCGGAATCTTCCGGCAAAACCACGCTGACCTTGCAGGTCATCGCCGAAATGCAGAAAGCCGGCGGCACTGCGGCGTTCATCGACGCCGAACATGCACTCGACCCCGTTTACGCCAAAAAACTCGGCGTGGACGTGGACAATCTGCTGATCTCGCAACCCGATACCGGCGAACAGGCGCTGGAAATCGCCGACATGCTGGTGCGTTCCGGCTCGGTCGATGTAGTCGTCGTCGACTCGGTTGCCGCACTGACGCCCAAGGCTGAAATCGAAGGCGAAATGGGCGATTCGCACATGGGCCTGCAAGCCCGGCTGATGAGCCAGGCACTGCGCAAGCTCACCGCCAACATCAAGCGCACCAATACACTGGTCATCTTCATCAACCAGATCCGCATGAAAATCGGCGTCATGTTCGGCAATCCCGAAACCACCACCGGCGGCAACGCGCTCAAGTTCTACGCCAGCGTGCGCCTCGACATCCGCCGCATCGGCGCCATCAAGAAGGGTGACGAAGTCGTCGGCAACGAAACCAAGGTCAAGGTCGTCAAGAACAAGGTCTCGCCACCGTTCAAGGAAGCCTTCTTCGACATCCTCTACGGCGAAGGCATCTCGCGCGAAGGCGAAATCATCGAGCTGGGCGTCGCCCACAAGATCGTCGATAAATCCGGCGCCTGGTACGCCTACGGCGGCGAGAAGATCGGCCAGGGCAAGGACAACGCCCGCGAGTTCCTGAAAGAGAATCCCGCCATCGCCCAGGAAATCGAGACCAGGATTCGTGCCGCACTAGGCATCAAGAATACTGCGCCCGCCGAAGTCGAGCTTGAAGCCTGACCGCCCGCCTTTCACCCCCTTGATAAAGGGGGTGGCGCGAAGCGCCGGGGGATTTTTGAGAGCGTAGAAAACTATGCAAAACGACAAACCCCTTCCACCCATTCGCGACCGGGCCTTGGCCTACTTGGCCCGGCGCGATCACACACATCTTGAACTCACCCGCAAGCTTCTGCATGCTGGCTATACCGAAGAAGAGATAAAACCCGCCCTGGATGAGCTCAGCCAGCGCGGCTGGTTATCCAGCCAGCGCTTCGCGGAGAATTACGTTACGCAAAAGCAGGCGCGGTTTGGCAATCAAAAACTGGCATACGAACTTCGCCAGAAGGGTGTGGAGGAATCAGTCGTCCAAAAAACGCTTGAGGAGGCAAATGAAACAGAACTGGAACGGGCTCGTGATGTTTGGCGAAAGAAATTTGGCGTTCAGCCAGCCAATCAAAATGAGAAAGCCCGACAATTTCGATTCATGCAAGGCCGTGGGTTTGCAAGTGAAACAATCAGACAAATTGTTACGAAGGATGATTAGGTATCATCCAGTAAAAAACCCCGCCGAAGCGGGGCTTGTTCAGCCGTAATACAACCCAAAATTACGGGTGGGTACAAACACCAGTGTTGTTAGTACAAGTAATAGTAGTTGCAGCAGTGTCGCGAGCGGTCGCCGTAAAAGTACCGCCTGCAGGCAGCACAGCCGTAGCATCATATGTATCCGCAGAGCAGGAACTCCAAACGTCAGCCGGCATCATGGCGACGTTATTATCAGCAGTAGCGGCTACGGCACCACGTGCAATGCCTGTAGCCTCGGACAAACACGCCCTGATCTTGGAACGGTTCGTGTAGTTTTGGTATTGGGGCACAGCGATCGCTGCCAGAATACCAATAATGGCAACCACGATCATCAGTTCGATCAGGGTAAAACCTTGTTGCACTTTTTTCATTTAAATTCTCCTAAAGGGTTGAGCGTAAAGAGCACGAACATTCGTGTCTGACAGACTAAGAGCATCGGCCATGCCAGCTTTAGCCAATGCAGTGCCAATCGGTGGAACTGGGTAACAAATACCCTTTATTTCAATAAGTTGCAAAGATCATTAAGATTTGCTGCGTCATTCATTCAATTGATTATCGGGATTTTGAGGAACGCATAACTGC
Organism: Thiobacillus sp.; assembly: GCA_018263115.1. GTDB lineage: Bacteria > Pseudomonadota > Gammaproteobacteria > Burkholderiales > Thiobacillaceae > UBA6918. Next base: position 65,810 of record JADFDC010000007.1, on the reverse strand, counting down.
CCCAATTCGACCAGTGGTGACAATTTTTGTCAGGCCATCCCTTGGCATGTTAAAAAACAAAAGCCACGCAGTGCGTGGCTTCTGAATTTGGTGGGTCGGGCGAGATTCGAACTCGCGACCAACGGATTAAAAGTCCGCTGCTCTACCGGCTGAGCTACCGACCCATTCCTTTACCTGAACAGACTGATCTAGAGACCAGAGACTGACCCGGCAAAGCGCAAAATTATACCGTAATGAAGCTCGCCGTGAAAAGCCCAAACGCTCTTAAATGAATACCCGAAACTGAGTAGTTACCCGGCAGAAATAAAAAAGCGGGAGGATCCTCCCGCTTTTTACACGACCTCTACGAATTAACTCAGCTTCTTACTTTTTTTTTTGCGTTGGAAGCTGGAGCCTTTTTGTATTCAGCCGGTTTAACCGCAGCCGGGACAGGCTTTGAGGTTTCCGCACTTTTGCCCGCTACCGCAGCTGCTGCGGTAGCTGCTGCAGCAGTGGCTGCAACAGGTTGCGCAGGCGCCTCCGCGAATGCTGTGGGATTCTCCCTGGCATATTGATCCATGAAACTGGCCAGTTTGTTCTTGCTGACAATGCCGGGGATGAACATGACCAGTTCACCATCCGGGGCATACAGATAGGAAGTCGGATAGAAGTCCACTGGGCCAACCTGGTGGGATGGGCTGTTAGGATCGCGCCGATTACCTGCCATGACTTGCGGATAACGCAGGTTGTAACGTCTGGCGTAGGAATGAGCGGAAGTCTCATCGCCACCATAATCCATGGCAACGCCCAGCACCACAAAGTCCTTGCGGCTGTCCAAGTCGTTCAGAAGGGGAAATTCCATCCAGCAGCGCGGGCACCAGGGCGCCCAGAAGTTGATTAACACCCATTTGCCGGAATAATCGGAAAGCCGGTGTACCTTGCCGTTGCTGTCGTTCAACACGAAGTTGATCGCCTTTCCGGCCCATGCTTGCTGGCTTGAGAATGCCATTGCCACCAGCAGCAGGAATGTACGTAATGTTTTCAAATCATCTCCTCGGCGAACCGCTTCCTAACCGTACCAATGTAATTCCACATGGTCAAGGTAATTTAAGACTACTTTTTCCCAATTCGTTCTGGGTGTGTGTATTAAATCATTTACCCCGTATTTGCTGCATCGGCCCTGCTTGGTAAAAATTTAGGCGCTTCTCATCATCAGGGCGTACTGGACCTTCATGGTGACTGCCGCGCCTGTAATGATGCTCGCCAGCACCAGAAAGGACATGATGGAAAGAGTAGAAACCCCCGTCACGCCCTGTCCGATGGTGCATCCCAACGCCGTGACACCGCCAAAGCCCATCAGAGTCGCGCCTATCAGGTGACGAGCCAGATCCTGGGGAGAAGTAAAAAACTCCCATCTGAAGGTTTTATGGGTAACAGCATAGATGAAAGAGCCCACGCCAACACCAAACACAGTGGCAATGCCAAAAGTGATAATCGTGGCGCTGTCCGTCCAGTATGCCCAGTAGTCCATGGTGTAGCCTACCGGCGCGACAAAGGTCATGGATTCGGCCAGATGTGAATTGGTACCGATATAAACCATTTCCAGCGTTTCCGGATCCTCGCCAAAACCAAGCTTGCCGGTAACATACCAGCCTGCCACGACGATAAGACCGATGACGATGCCGCTCAGAATGCCATCCGAATTCTTGCGGAAATCGCCATTGGCAAAAATAAAGACCAACATGACGGCTGCGATAGCCAGCGCCAGGCCCAATGCAGCGCCGGGGTCAAGATTCAACAATGTAGGCAGCGTTTGATTGCCGTCCAGTTGCACGGTTACAGCAGGCGCTTGGAGAAAATTTACCCTGAAAGCGCCCAGAATCCCCCTCAACGTTACCAGGGCCGCATAACCCAGATAAATGAAGACAACAATTGATTTGAGATTGCCGCCGCCCACCCTCACCAGGGTACGTTGGCCGCACCCACCCGCCAGGGTCATGCCTATGCCGAAGGTGGCGCCACCTACAATGGCTGCAAGCCAGTAAAAATTTGGGGTGGTGTAGAGCGTTTTCTCGATATCAAGATGGCCCATGTAGACCAGGATGTTGGTTCCAATGATGGCTACGGCAATCGCCAGCAGCCAGGCTCGCATGCGGCCCCAATCGCCGATGTTAACGATGTCCGAAACCGCGCCCATGGTGCAAAAATGAGTCTTGTTTCCGACATAGCCAAAAATCATCGCCAGAATAAAACCAAGCAGTGCAACCTGGCGCTCAACCGCTATCCCTTGAAACCACTCCATAGCTCTCCCCTGATCCTGATTATTGTGACTTTATGACACAGACAGCCCTACTCGCACAATAGGTTTTCCCGATGATTTACGACGTATTATTTTATGCAGGTATTAATTGTAACGGGTCGGGTCTTTTTCCCCTGCCTGCTCGAACCCGGCTTTGCGTAAACGGCAGGAATCACAGCGGCCGCAAGCTTTTCCGTCGGGGCTTGCCTGATAGCAGGATACCGTCAGGCCGTAGTCCACTCCCAGCGCCAGGCCCTGTTTAATAATTTCTGCCTTGGACAGGTCTATCAAAGGTGCATGCACCTTTAATCCGCCCTGCTCGACTCCAGCCTTGGTCGCCAGATTGGCAAGCTTCTCGAAAGCCTTGATAAATTCTGGCCGGCAATCCGGATACCCGGAATAATCAACGGCATTCACCCCGATAAAAATGTCGCGTGCGCCAAGCACTTCCGACCAGGCCAACGCGTAAGCAAGCATGACCGTATTGCGCGCCGGAACATACGTTACTGGAATTCCTTCGGTAGGCATTTCCGGTACAGCTATGGCTTTGTCCGTCAGGGCAGACCCGCCCAGCGCGCCAAGGTCCAGCCTGACTGTTCGATGCTCCTTAACCCCCTGATGCCGGGCAACAGCCTGCGCCGCACCCAGTTCAGCGATATGGCGCTGCCCGTAATCAAAAGACAAGGCGTAACACTGGTATCCCTGCTGAGATGCGATGGCGAGCGTGGTTGCAGAATCCAGGCCGCCCGAAAGCAATATCACCGCGCGTTTCACCAGAACCCTTCCTCACCGCCACAATTCATCTTGCTCGTTCCTCGCCCCAGAGCATTTTATGCAGCTGAATTTGCATGCGGGCGGGAACACGGTCTTCCAGTATCCATTCCGCAAGGGATTTGCCTTCCAGTTTTCCATGAACCGGCGAGAACAGCACTGGCACTTCCCGGGGAAAATCATCACGCCGCATGACGGCTAGCGCCCATTCGTAGTCCTCGCGATCAGCCAGCACAAACTTGATCTCGTCATTCTTGTTAAGCAGACCAAGATTCTCCCAACGCATCTGCCCGGACTCGCCCGATCCGGGCGGCTTGATGTCGACGATTCGGGACACCCGGCTGTCCACACAGGAAACATCGTGGGCGCCACCTGTTTCAAGTGATACCTCGTATCCTGCGTCACATAGAGCTGTCAGGAGTGGCAGGCAATTTTTTTGTGCGAGCGGCTCACCGCCAGTCACGGTCACATATGACGTGCCAAAGCTGGCGGTTTTGTCGAGAACATCAGCGATCGTCCAGGTCTCGCCGCCAGTAAAACTGTATGGGGTGTCGCACCACACACATCGAAGCGGACATCCCGACAGCCGAATAAACACGGTAGGCAAGCCGATGCGCGAGGTCTCGCCCTGCAGGGAAAAAAACATCTCCGTGAGACGGAGCGTTACGGGATCACTGCTCACTTCAACGCAGCCAGCCGCTTGGCTGCGATTTTCGCTGCATTCGAATTCGAATGTTTATTGATGATTTCTTCCAGAGTTTTCCTGGCGGCGTCCGTGTCATCGGTTTCCAACTGGCTACTCGCAATATTCAGCAACGCATCCGGAACCTTTGCGCTTTGTGGATACGCACTGACCAGTTTTTGTTGCTGCGCCAGCGCCGTTTTGTAATCCTTGAGCGCGTAGTAGGAATAGCCAATCCAGTACTGTGCATTGGATGCCAGGCTGCTGCCCGGATAAGACTTGAGGAAATTCTTGAAGCCCGCAATGGAACCTGCATAGTTGGCAGCCTTGAACTGATTCAATGCCGCCTCATAGGTTTTCGATTCGGCCAGCGGATCTTCCGCCGCCGGCGCCGATGCAGTGGCGGGCTTGGCAGGCGCTGAAGTGGCAGCGGCGCCTGGCGTAGGTGCCGATGGAGAAGGTGTGCTTGCGGCAACTTGCGTCGCAGCCTGGGCCGATACGGTCGGAACAGGAGCCGGCGGGGCAGGCGCTACAGCAGGGGCCACAGCCGTTTTGACCTGCTTGTTCAGATCCTCCAGACGTTTATCAAGATCTGTGTAGAGATCGGTCTGGCGCTTGCCCAGCGACTCCATCTGGTGCGTCTGAACTTCGGATTGCCCGCGCATGCGAGACATCTCCGCTTTCATCGCCTCGACATCCTTCAGGAGATCAAATGCGGCGTGATTCTGCAGCATGGCTTCCAGCTTCTTCAGTCTTGCTTCAAGCGTCTGGACCTGCAGTTGCAGCTCGGTAACCTGTCGAGCCGTATCCGCTGCGGCTTCACCAGCCAATGCGGACAACAATACAAGTGGCAGGACAAACCGGCGAACCATCAGCGGTCTCCTCATTCGTCTCCGTAAACAATATCAGCGCGGCGGTTCTCTGCGAAATCCTGCTCGGACTCACCAACGGCTCTGGGTTTCTCCTCGCCAAAACTCACTGCTTCGATTTGCTCTTCCTGAACACCCAGAACCGCCAGCGCCTTGCGAACTGCTTCGGCGCGCTTCTGGCCCAGGGCAAGGTTATATTCGCGGCTGCCGCGAGAGTCCGCATTCCCCTGCAAAATGGCACGCGCACTCCGGCGGGTCATCAGGTAAGCGGCGTGAGCTTCAATTACGGTACGGTACTCGTCTCTAACGGTATAGCTATCGTAATCAAAAAATATGCTGCGCTTTGAAAGCGGGCTGGCAGGATCCTTCCTTGGGTCTGCCCCTTTCATGCTCGCGTCAACCGGCCCTTCCAGCGGCTTGGCATCAAGCGGCTGCCCAGCAACTGAACTGCCCCCCAGCCCTGTTGTTTCAACACCAGAGCCTGCAACACCGGAAGTTGCGGCGGCGCTGCCCTTCGATGCAGAGGTCGCGGGTCCGCCTGGCTGCGCACCGCTTGCATTCCGGTCTTCAATGGATGCGGATTTGTCGCTCAAGCCCAGCGTTTCGCACCCGGACAATGCCACAATCAGTAACAGGGGTAACAGGGATTGTTTCACCTTCTCCTCCTTCGTATATTTCATTCATTTATTCCCGGCTCAAGCCTTCCGGTGAATAGTGCCGTTCATGCAAAAAACATGTTTGGGCGTCAAAATTTCCACGGCCAAGCCGAAATCTCAAGGCCCCCACACCGGCTCGCGGGCATCGCTGCCTGATTCGGATAAACGCGCCTTGGTCCGGCCATCCACGGTTACCGTTCCCAGTATGCCCCGCCCGCCAGACAATGTTGCATACAACAGCAACCTTCCATTGGGCGCAAAGCTTGGGGATTCGTCATGGGCGGTATCCGTCAGCACTCGTGTCTGGCCATTGGCCAAATCCTGCAATACCAGACGGAACCGTCCGCCTTCTCTCTGAATATAGGCAAGAAGCTTGCCATCCGGGCTGATTGCCGGCGATACGTTGTAGGCTCCATCAAACGTCACGCGTTTGACATCGCCACCCGTGGCGGGCATGCGATAAATCTGCGGGCTGCCGCCACGGTCCGAAGTAAAGTAAATCCATTGGCCATCCGGCGACCATGCCGGCTCGGTGTCAATTGCGCCGCCACTGGTCAGGCGCGACAAGCCGCCACCATCGGCACTTATGAGGTAAATCTGCGAGCCATGGTCACGCGTTAGCGTCACCGCCAGGCGCGTGCCGTCCGGCGACCAGGCAGGCGCTGAATTGGAACCCTTGAAGGCAGCAACAGCGCGGCGGCTGCCGTCACGCAGGGACTGCACATAAACAACGGGCTTCTTGTCCTCAAACGATACGTAGGCAAGCCGGCCGCCGTCTGGCGAGAAAGCCGGAGAAATCAGCGGCTCATTGGAACGCACCACGGTTTGCGGATTTTGCCCGTCCGCATCCGCCACCTTCAGCTCAAATTGTTTACCGCGTTTATTGACATAAGCAATACGTGAGTTGAATACGCCGGGCTCACCCGTGAGCGTTTCATAAATGACGTCAGCAATCTTGTGCGCGGCAGCACGCCATTGATCCACACCCACGTTCATGCTGAGGCCCGCCAGCTGGGTTTGTTTCGATGCATCCATCAACCTGAAGCGAATCTCGAAACGGCTGGCCGATATCCGAACGACCTGCCCGACAACAATTGCCTCAGCGCCTTTACCCTGCCACACGCGGTAATCAATTTGCGCAGGCTCATAGGGCTGCTGGCCACCTTCGGTTTCAACCAGTTTGATCTGGCCCGAACGCAATAAATCCTGGCCAATGATATCCGTCAGTGCGGGGCTGGGGCGGTCGGATGGAGACTGGAAGGGAATCAGTGCGACAGGAATCCGGTTGGATGCGCCACCCGTGACCTGGATCTCCAGCGCGGCATTGGCTTGCGTGGTCGCAAACACAAAAAAACAGAACAGAAAAAACGGGGAAATCAAACGCGGGAGATATGTCACATCGGCCCCAGGGAAACCTCATAAAAACGACCGAATTCTAACATACGGTCGCATGTGCTCCCTGTTAGTTTTTCGGTTTGTGTTTTAGTTCCAGTTCCCGGAAATGTGCAGCCGCTTCCCGATCGGTGGGCATGGGCAAGGGAGAAGATTTCTCGATGGCCTTCTCGATGGCCGTATCGTACGCGGCATTGCCACTCGATTTGACCAGTTTGATTTTGGTGATTTCGCCGGTAGGCAACACGTTGACCTCATACACCACCTCAGGATTGCCAGAAAGATTTTCTGGCAAACGCGCATTTCCCCGCACCTTGTCGCTGATCATGGCCTTGTAACGATCAACAATCTTGCCGATTTCCGCCGCGCGCCTGTCTGCGGCTGCTTTCGCTTCGCGCGCTTTTGACTGACTGGCTTCCAATGCCAGTGTTTCTTCCATCATGCGGCGTTCCATTTCTTCTTCATCGCGCTTCAAGGCTTCACGCCGTTTCTGTTCGGCCAGTTTCTTTTCCTGTTCACGCTTGAGTTTATCGGCTTCGATCCGCGCCGCCTCCTGCTCCGCCTCCAGCTCCATGAGCCTGTCTTCCTCGCGGCGGCGTTTTTCAATTTCCTGCCGTTTCTTTTTTTCAAGCTCCAGCGCCTGCTTTTGTTTCGCCAGCTCCTCCTGCTTTTTCTTTTCTTCCTGCTTCTTTTTCTCAAGCGCGATATCAGCCGTCTTGCTTTCCGGCTGCGCTTTTGGAATGGCTTTGGGCTCGGCCTTCATCTCGGGTTTGGGCACGGCCTTGGGCAAAGGCTCGGGTTCCGGTGGCGGAGGTTCTGGCGGGGGAAGCGGTTTAACCTGTGCCGGTATTGCCTGCCATAGTTCAGCCATGATGGGCTGTGGATCATGTATCTGCCAGGAGACGCCAATTACCAGCAGCATCAGGAAAAAACCATGCACACCCGCCGCCAGTACAGCAGCGGCCAGATCATTCCGTTGCAGGGCAAAACTCATTGAGCAGGTTTGGCAAGCAGGCCGATGCGCGATACCTGCGCCGCCTGCAGGGCAGACATGGCGTTCATGACCTCTTCATACCGCACGCTTTTATCGGCTGATATGACAACCGGCTGGTCCTGCTTGAGCAGGCGCTTGACCTCTTTGGCCAGATTTGATGCATTCACGGGAATTTCTTCATCATCCTGCGCGCGATTGCGCAGCACCATTTCACCGCTGGCGCGGATCATGACCTCCAACGGCTGACTGGGCGCGGTCGCTGTCTTGCCCACGCTGGGCAGTTCAACCTGACCGGGATTGATGAAGGGTGCGGTGATCATGAATACCACCAGCAGCACCAGCATCACATCGATAAGTGGCACTACGTTGATGCTGGCAACCTGTTTGCGAACGCGCGGCATGATTTATTTGGCAACTTGCCTTTGAAGAATGTTTGAGAACTCTTCCATGAAACTTTCCATGCGGCTTGAAAGCCGGTCGAGGTCATGCGTGTAGCGGTTGTAGGCCACCACGGCAGGAATTGCGGCAAACAGGCCCATTGCCGTGGCGATCAGCGCCTCGGCAATACCGGGCGCTACCTGTGCCAGCGTCGCCTGGGCCACGGAGGCCAGACTCTGGAACGCCAGCATGATGCCCCATACCGTGCCGAACAATCCGACATACGGAGAAACCGAACCGACAGTAGCCAGAAACGCCAGATGCGATTCCAGCGTATCGACTTCACGCTGGTAGGCCGCGCGCATGGCCCGGCGCGTACCATCCATGATGACATTGACCGAAGCGCCGGATTGCCGCCGCAGCTTGAGAAATTCGCTGAACCCCGCCTCGAATACCCGCTCCAGTTCGCCCGCTTTCTCGGGCTGATCGCTGACCCGGTGATACACCGCATTAAGATCGGCGCCACCCCAGAATTCCGCTTCAAAACGGTTGGTATCCTTTGCCGCCCGCTTCAGCGCAAACAGCTTGATGAAGATGTACCACCAGGACATGAAGGAAGCAGCAAGCAGTATCCCCATCACGAATTTGACGGGAATGCTTGCCTGCAGAACCAGGTGCAGCAGGGACATGTTTTGCGAAACTTCCACGATTCTTTCTCAGGTTAGAAATTCAAGAATTTCAGCAGGGATTCTAGCGGGTTTGAACGAATTTTCCTTCACCCAGACCAGCGTCACACGCGCCGTCATCAAAACGACATCCTCACTTAGAATTCGCTGCGCCATCACAAGGCTGGCCTTGTTCTGTTCTATCAGCACAGCCTCGACATTCAAGCTGTCATTGAAACGCGCGGGCAACAGATAATCCGCCTCCACCCGCTTCACCACAAACATGCCGCCATGCCTGCCGAGCAACTCGGGTTGTTCGAAACCCAGTGCTCTCAGCCATTCCGAACGCGCACGTTCAAGAAATTTCAGGTAATTGGCATAGTAGACGACGCCACCCGCGTCGGTATCTTCCCAATACACCCTGACTGGCCATGTGAACGTGCCGGCCATTATCCTAAAAACCTCGGTTGGACGGGTTGGCGTGTGCGGTTATTCGGGTGCAGGGCAAGGCGCGAGGACGAGTAATGGTCGCTCCATTGCGAGGAGGAACAACGCAGCAATGCACCCGAAAAACCGTGCAATCCGGCCCGTAGCGCTTTCACCAAGCAGGTGAGCGTCAAAACTATGACAAGGCAGTTTGGAACCAACGCTGTATATGTCATGGAAAGCGGTCAACTGAGGTTTTTAGGATTATTGCTTTTCAAACAAGTCCGGCGCGCTAGCTGGGCTGGCAAAACCAAGATGGCGGTAGGCATGCGGGGTGGCAATTCTTCCTCTGGGAGTGCGCTGCAAAAAACCCTGCTGAATCAGATACGGCTCCAGCACGTCCTCAATCGTATCCCGCTCTTCGCCAATCGCCGCCGCCAGATTGTCCAGCCCGACCGGGCCGCCGGAGAACTTCTCGATCACGGCAAGCAATAATTTCCTGTCCATCATGTCGAAACCCGCATGGTCAACATCCAGCATGGACAGCGCTGCATCCGCGACCTCGCGCGTCGCCCTGCCATCCGCCCGCACATCCGCATAGTCGCGCACCCGACGCAGCAACCTGTTTGCGATTCGCGGCGTGCCGCGAGAACGCCTGGCAATCTCCAGCGCACCGGCTTCATCCACATGCATTTCCAGCAGTTTGGCGGAGCGGGAAACGATCTGGCAGAGCTCCTGCGGCGTATAAAACTCCAGCCGCGCCACGATGCCGAAGCGGTCACGCAGCGGATTGGTCAGCATGCCCGCCCGCGTCGTGGCGCCTACAAGCGTGAAGGGCGGCAGGTCGAGTTTGACCGAGCGCGCCGCCGGCCCTTCGCCGATCATGATGTCTATCTGGAAATCTTCCAGCGCCGGATACAGCACTTCTTCCACGACAGGAGACAGCCGGTGAATCTCGTCGATGAACAGCACATCGTGCGGTTCCAGATTGGTAAGCAACGCCGCCAGATCGCCCGCGCGTTCCAGTACCGGGCCGGAAGTCTGCCGCAGGCCCACCCCCATCTCTCGCGCGATGATATGCGCCAGCGTCGTCTTTCCCAGCCCTGGCGGACCAAACAGCAGCACATGATCCAGCGCCTCGGCACGCTTTCTCGCCGCCTCGATGAAAATCGACAACTGCCCGCGCGCCTTTTCCTGTCCGATGTACTCGGTCAGATGCTTGGGGCGCAAAGCCCGCTCGAACTGCTCTTCTTGAGGGCTGGCCGGGTCCGGAGCAATGAGGCGGTCGGTTTCGATCATGCTTTTGATAATAACTTAAGCGCCTGCCGGATAGCCTCTGATACCGGCAAATCAGCAGGCAACTGCTTGATGGCAAGATCAGCTTCCTTGTCGTTGTAGCCCAAGGCCAGCAACGCTTGCCTGACGTCATCCGAAGCGCGCGCGACGCCGCCAGCAGGCAGGCTGAAGCCAATGAAATCCAGCTTGCCCTTGAGTTCGAGCAGCAGGCGTTCGGCGGTTTTCTTGCCGATGCCGGGTGTTTTCACCAGACGGCCGGTTTCCTGGGCGGCAACCGCGACGGCGAGGTCTTCCACGCTCAACCCAGATAGCACGGACAGCGCGGTCTTGGCGCCAATGCCGGACACCTTGACCAGTTCGCGAAACACTCGACGCTCTGTTTCCGAGCCAAAGCCGAACAGCAGGTGCGCATCTTCCCGAATGGCAAGATGCGTGTGCAGCGAAACTTTCTCACCCACAGCGGGCAGGTTGAAGAAGGTGGCCATGGACACGTCGAGTTCGTAGCCCACGCCGTTTACATCGACCACGATTTGCGGTGGATGTTTTTCTATCAACGTGCCAGTAATGCGTCCGATCATGTAGCGCGCCTAATCATGATGCGTGTCCAGTCAAAACCAATGCTCCGCGAACAATGAAACAGCCAGCAGTATCGCATGCAGATGCGCGGCCAGAATGGTGGCCTTGATAGCCGGTGCAAGTTCTTTGGGCTGGCTGCAATGTCTTTTCAACAATTGCCACGCCGGAATTACCGGGGCGAAACCTGCCAGAGAAACGAGCGTTATGACTGGCAGAATGTTCAGCGCCATCAGACCCACGAGCCATGCAGCAGCGGCAATCGCTATCCATCCATACACACGCGCAGCGCGCTCGGGCACGAGCCGCACCACCCAATGATGCTTGCCTGCCTGGCGATCCGCGTCGCGGTCGGGAAACTGGTTGATAAACAGGATATTGGTGGTCAGCAATGCGTAGGGTAATCCTGCCAGCCAGGGTAATACGCTGAATGCTCCCCGCTGCACAAAATCCGCTCCCGCCACCACCAGCAGAAATCCGGCCACGACGCACAGTTCGCCCCAGCCCCGGCTGTTGAGTTTGAATGGCGTGGCGGAATAGGACCAGCCAATGAACAGTCCGGCCAGTCCAATCCAGAACAGACCCTGGCTGATTTGCGCGATCAGCCACAAGCCGCCAGCAATAACCAGCATGAAAAGCAGCAGACCGTAAGCCAGCATTTGCCCTGGCTTCAGCACGCCATTCTGGATAAAGCGCGAGCCACCGGTAAACGGAAACACGCGATTGGCATTGTTTTCGTCTGAACCGTTGAGATGATCGTAGTAATCGTTGAACACGTTCACCCCGGCATGCGCCAGCAAGGCCAGGGTCAGCGTCGTTGCGGCAATCCAACCATTGAACGCGACACCGCTGTACCCGGCCGTGGCAAAACCCAGCAGACATCCCGCCAGCGTAATGGTGAGAAAGGCCGGCCGAGTCGCCAGCACATACCTCAACAAGGGATTTCGCAGGCGCTCCGGTGTGGGTTCAAGCGGCAAGGCCGATGGTGTATTCAAACCAGTCTGCCTCCCCGCACACGAAACCCGGAAGTGGACAGTGCGCCCAGATTGCCGCCGTGCGCATGGCAGATGGCGCAGGCCAGCGCATCGGCCGCATCGGCCTGTGGCGCGGAGGGTAGATTCAGCAAACGCTTGACCATCTCCTGCACCTGCTCCTTGGCGGCCTTGCCGTGTCCGACCACGGACTGCTTGATCTGCAATGCAGTGTATTCCGCGACGGGCAGTTTGCTCGAAACCGCCGCGCAAACCGCCGCGCCGCGCGCTTGACCAAGCAAAAGCGTGGATTGCGGATTGACGTTTACGAAGACGATTTCCACCGCGCAGATGTCCGGGCGATGCGCTTCGATCAGTTCGGTTAACCCCGAGAACAGCACCCCCAGCCTGGCCGGCAATTCACCCTCACCGCTCTTGATCACGCCGCTGGTGACATAGGACAGCTTCTGACCTGTCTTCTCGATCAGACCAAAGCCGGTCAGTCTCAGTCCGGGATCAATGCCGAGGATGCGCAATGGGTCGGTTATTCTGGCAGCACCGCGTTGGTATAAACCTCTTGCACGTCGTCCAGCGACTCCAGCGCATCGAGGATTTTCTGCATTTTCACGGCGTCATCGCCAGCAAGTTCTGTCTCGCCTTCCGGCTTCATGGTGATCTCGGCCAGTGCGGGCTTGAAGCCGGCCTTTTCCAGGGCTTCCTTCACTGTTTCGAATTCCTTCGGGTCGGGAGAAGTCACCACTTCGATTGAACCGTCGTCATTGCTGACAACATCTTCCGCGCCGGCTTCCAGCGCGGCTTCCATCACCGCATCTTCGGAAGCACCGGGCTCCAGGATGATCTGCCCGCAATGCTTGAACTGGAAGGCCACGCAGCCGTCGGTGCCCATGTTGCCGCCGTGTTTGGAAAATGCATGGCGCACGTCCGCCACGGTGCGGGTCTTGTTGTCGGTAAGACAATCGACCATCACCGCCGCGCCGCCGATGCCGTAGCCTTCATAACGGATTTCCTCGTAGTTCACGCCTTCCAGTTGTCCGGTGCCGCGCTTGATGGCGTTGTCGATGTTGTCCTTGGGCATCGATTCGGCCTTGGCCTTGTCGATGGCCAGGCGCAGGCGAGGGTTCATGGCCGGATCGCCGCCGCCCATTTTGGCCGCAACGGTGATTTCCTTGATAAGCTTGGTGAAAATCTTGCCCCGCTTGGCGTCCTGACGCCCCTTGCGGTGCTGAATGTTGGCCCATTTGCTGTGACCTGCCATGATGCTTTTCCTGCTGAAAACGAATGCCGGATTTTAACACTCCCTCCCTGCGGCTTGGCATTGATCTTGGCGGTACCAAGATCGAAATCATCGCGCTGGACAAGGCTGGCAAGGAACTCTTGCGCCACCGTGTTCCCACGCCGCAAACCGATTATTCCTCCACGGTTGAAGCCGTCGCCAATCTGGTCCGCCAGACCGAGTTCGAACTGGGTAAAACAGGTTCTGTTGGCATTGGCACGCCGGGTGCGTTGTCGCGTGCCAGCGGTTTGATGAAAAACTGCAATTCCACCTGCCTGATCGGTCACCCGCTCAAGACCGACCTTGAAGCCGTGCTAGGTCGGGAAATCCGTCTGACCAACGACGCCAACTGCTTCGCGCTTTCAGAAGCCACTGATGGCGCCGCAGCGGGAGCGGAAGTGGTTTTTGGCGTCATTCTCGGCACTGGCGTGGGCGGCGGCATTGTCGTGCGCGGCCATGTCCTCAATGGCATCAACTCGATTGCGGGTGAATGGGGCCACAATCCCCTGCCCTATTTCCAGTTCCGCCACGCGCAGATTGACCATGAGGAAACCGGTCGTCATCCCGCTACCGGCGAAAGCATCGTCCACCCCTGGCCCAGCGATCGCGAATGCAATGGCCCGCAATGCTATTGTGGCAAGAAAGGCTGCATCGAGGCCTATCTCTCCGGCCCCGCACTGGCGGCAGACCACATCCGGTACGGCGGCGAGGACCTGCCCGCGCATGAAATCGCCCAGCTCGCCGCCGCAGGCTACGGCCCGTGCAGCAAGACGCTCGCCCGTTATGAAGAACGGCTGGCCCGCGCACTGGCTTCCGTCATCAACATTCTCGATCCCGATGTCATCGTCCTGGGTGGCGGCTTGTCCAATATCCAGCGGCTGTATGACAACGTGCCGAAACTGTGGCCACGCTATGTGTTCTCCGATCGCATTGACACGCGGCTTGTCCCGCCCAAACACGGTGATTCCAGCGGTGTGCGCGGCGCGGCGTGGTTGTGGAACGAAAACAGTTGAATGAATGATTTACAACATTTCAACAAGGGCTGAACCATAATTCAGCATAAAACAAGGAGACCTGCATGGCCGAGCCGCTTCTGATCGCCAAAAACGACACCGCTGAATTGCACATCCTGCCGCAAATGGCCAACCGCCACGGGCTGATCACCGGCGCGACCGGCACCGGCAAAACAGTCACACTGCAAACCCTGGCCGAACATTTCTCCAGTATTGGCGTGCCCTGCTTCATGTCGGACGTGAAGGGTGATCTGTCGGGCATTTCGCAAGCGGGCGGCAGCAATCCCAAGGTGGCCGAGCGGGTGGAGAAACTCAAGCTCGAAGGCTTTGAATACCACGGCTATCCCGTCACGCTGTGGGACCCCTTCGGCGAAATGGGTCACCCTGTTCGTGCCACCGTTTCCGACATGGGGCCGCTGTTACTCTCACGCATGCTGGACCTGAATGAAACCCAGACGGGCGTATTGAATCTCGTCTTCAAGGTCGCCGACGACAACGGCCTGCTGCTGCTGGACCTGAAAGATCTGCGTTCCATGCTGGCTTTCGTGGGCGAAAACGCCAAGGAATTCACCACCGACTACGGCAACGTCTCCGCCGCGTCCATCGGCGCCATTCAACGAGGTTTATTGGCGTTGGAGTCGCAGGGTGGAGAGAAGATTTTCGGCGAGCCCATGCTCAATATCGCTGACCTGATGCAGACTGATCGTGGCAAGGGCGTCATCAATATTTTGTCTGCCGACAAGCTGATGCAATCGCCCAAGATGTATGCCACGCTGCTGTTGTGGCTGCTGTCGGAGCTGTTCGAAAACCTGCCCGAGGCAGGCGACCTCGACAAACCCAAGTTGGCCTTCTTCTTCGACGAGGCGCACCTGCTCTTCACCGATGCGCCCGATGCTCTGGTGGAAAAAATCGAGCAGGTAGTGCGCCTGATTCGTTCCAAGGGCGTGGGCGTGTATTTCGTCACGCAGAATCCGGCCGACGTGCCGGACAAGGTGCTGTCGCAGCTTGGCAACCGCGTACAGCACGCCCTGCGCGCCTTCTCCCCGCGCGACCAGAAGGCCGTGAAAGCCGCGGCAGAAACCATGCGCGACAACGACATGCTGGATGAAGAAGCCGCCATCACCGAACTGGGCGTGGGCGAGGCACTGGTGTCTTTTCTCGATGAAAAAGGCCGCCCGCAAATCGTGGAGCGCGCCTTCATTGTGCCGCCCACCGGGCAGATCGGGCCCATCACGCCGCAACAGCGTCAGCAGTTGACCAGCCAGTCGCTTGTAGCTGGCGTTTACGAAAAAACCATTGATCGCGAATCGGCGTATGAAGTGCTTAAAGCGCGCACCGAACAGGCGGCGGCGCAGGCACAGGCCGAAACTCAGGCCAGGGAACAAGTCAGGACCGCGGGCAAACAGGAAGCAGGCGGCGGAATGGTCAAGGACATCCTGCTGGGCACGGGACGGCGCCAGGGCATGGTCGAAGCCATGGCCAAGAGCGCCGTGCGTACCATCGGCAGCCAGTTGGGGCGGCAGATTCTGCGTGGCGTGCTGGGCGGCATTCTTGGAGGAAGGAAATAATGCGTTGGGAAGGCGGACGTCGTAGCGACAACGTGGAAGACCGCCGCGGCATGCGCGTCGGCGGCAAAGGCCTGGCGGTGGGCGGTTTGGGCACGATTGCCATCGTGCTCATCGCCATGTTCCTGGGCGTGGACCCAAGAGTGGTGCTGAATCAGGTCGCTGCGCCGCCCGGCGCGGAAGAGTCGCAGCAGGCCGATCCGGCCTCGCGCAGTCCGGAAGAAAACCGGCTGGCCGAATTTTCCTCCGTGGTGCTGGCCGATACCGAAGATGTGTGGAATCAGGTGTTTCGCGAATCCGGCAGCCAGTATCAACTGCCGAAAATGGTGCTGTTCAGCGGCGCGGTCAATTCCGCCTGCGGCTTTGCCCAGGCCGCCATGGGGCCGTTCTATTGTCCCAACGACCAGAAACTCTATCTGGATTTGTCATTCTTCAACGACCTGCACACCCGGCACGATGCGCCCGGCGATTTTGCCCAGGCCTATGTCATCGCGCATGAAGTCGGCCACCACGTGCAGAACCTGATGGGCGTACTCGAACAAACCCATGCCGCCAAGGCGCGTGCCAGCGAAGAGGAAGCCAACGCGATACAAGTGCGCGTCGAATTGCAGGCGGATTGTCTTGCCGGTGTGTGGGCCAACCGCGCGCACCAGAACCGGCAGATACTGGAGTCGGGCGACATCGAAGAAGCGCTGGGCGCCGCCGCCGGCGTGGGCGACGACCGCCTGCAAAAACAGTCGCGCGGCTACGTCGTGCCGGAATCCTTCACCCACGGCTCATCGGAACAGCGAATGCGCTGGTTCATGATGGGCGCCAGGTCAGGCGACCCGAACCAGTGCAATACCTTCAAGGCGGCGAGACTTTGATCTGTGGAGTTACTCCACCTTATGAACCAGTGTGGCTTTATGTAACGCTTGATGGTTAGTTCAGGGGAAACTGTGGTTTGCCCCCAATTCAATTCAAAATTTTCTCGGGGGGCGCACGAATGACCGTGCCACTCACGAAGGTGTCTGTCGCAAGGCGTCAATTGACCACAGCAATTGAACTGTTCTTTGCGAATCGAGACATCGTGTCCATCTACTCGCTAGCTGCAAACGCCTGGGAGGTCATAGACGAGTTGTGCAGACACGCCGAGGTGAGCAGTATGTCTGAGCAGACTCGCCAGAACGTTCCTGACGGCAAAGACCTGAAGCGCAGCTACATCAATTCGCCATATCGGAACTTCTTCAAGCACGCGGAAAACGACGCCGAGGCGGCACTTGAGCCGATTCCGACGTCACAAGTTGAGAGCGTTCTCTTCTTGGCGACCGAAGACTACCTACGCCTTAATAAGCGCGCGCCTATTCAGCTACAGGTGTTCCAAGTCTGGTACTTGGCGAAATACCCAGAGAAACTGGATCCAGCGGTAGCCGGAGAGCTTGCCACGACCATACAGAAGACATTGCCAGATATCTCCATTCAAACACATGTGGAACAACTCGCCCGAGGTGCCGATCTTCTGGCTCAAGCATTGTGCGATCCAGAGATACTCGCCGATCCTAGAACTGAAGCAGCATCAGAGTAGGCTTACCAGCGAGTGTAAAGCGCAATATCCGTAGTGCATTGTGCCTGATCGTTAAAACGTTTCGTTCTCCGCCAGAAACCGCCACTTGCCAATGGGCAGATCGCCCAGCCTGACCTGGCCCATCCGAACTCTTTTCAGCGCAGTCACTTTCAGCCCGACCAGTTCGCACATGCGGCGGATCTGGCGTTTTTTCCCTTCGCGCAAAACAAAACGCAATTGCTCTGGATTTTGCCAGTCGACCTGCGCGGGTTTGAGCGGCTTGCCATCCAGACTTAAACCATGTCGCAGCCGGGCAAGTTGATCTTCCGGGAAAACCTCGCTTACGTTGGCCGCGACCTTGCCGAAACTGACCCGGACGAGGTATTCCTTTTCGACGGCGGAATCCTCACCGATGAGTTGTCTGGCAATGCGGCCATCCTGAGTCAGCACAAGCAAGCCGGTTGAATCGATGTCCAGCCGTCCGGCCGGCGCCAGGCCCTTGAGCATGGCGGGCGAAAACTTTTTGCCGCTGGCGTCGTTACTCCAGTGGCTGGCGGATTGGATGAGCGTGACGGCTGGTTGATAGCCATCTTCTGCCTGTCCGGAAACATAGCCTATCGGTTTGTTGAGCAGGATAGTCGCCAAACGCTGCTGGCTTGCCCTTGCCTGTTTATCCAGGGTGATTTTTGCGCTTGGCCCCACCTTGCTGCCGAGCACGTTGACCACCACGCCATTGACTTTTACCCAGCCTTTGGCGATGAATTCATCCGCCTCGCGCCTTGAACACAGGCCAAGCTCGGCCAAGCGTTTGGAAAGCCGGATTTCGTCTGTCATGCGCGCGGTAGTTCCTGCAAATCCCAGCGGGGTTTGACGCTGAATGCCGCCGGACCGGTCTGCCCCTGCTGAATGCGCAGGGCGCCGGCAAACGCGATCATGGCGCCGTTGTCGGTGCACAAATCCAGCGGCGGGAAGAACACCCGCGCGCCCAGTTTGCCGGTTTCGGCCACAAGGCGCTGCCGCAGTTGCTTGTTGGCGCCCACACCACCCGCCACCACCAGTTGCGGACTGCCGGTCTGTTCCAGTGCCCGCATGGACTTGGCCGCCAGTACATCCACCATGGCGGCCTGAAATGCGGCGGCAATATCCGACGTGGCGGTTTCATCGGGATGCTTGTTTCGCAGCGTCAGCACGGCAGTCTTCAGCCCGCTGAAGCTGAAGTTGAGGTCGCCGGAATTCAGCATGGGCCTTGGCAATTTGAAACGCGCGGGGTCGCCGGTTTCAGCCAGTTTCGACACCGCCGGGCCGCCGGGATAGCCCAGTTCCAGCAACTGCGCAGTTTTGTCGAAGGCCTCCCCCGCAGCGTCGTCCAACGTATCGCCCAGGGTTTCGTATGCCCCCACTCCGGTGACATGCATGAGTTGGGTGTGTCCGCCCGAAACCAGCAAGGCCACGAAAGGGAACTCCGGACGCGGCTCGGACAGCAGCGGGGATAACAAGTGGCCTTCCAGATGGTGTACGCCGACGGCGGGAATATTGAGTGCATAGGCCAGTGACCGGGCAAACCCCGCCCCTACCAGCAATGCGCCAGCCAACCCAGGGCCAGCCGTGTAGGCAATGCCGCCCAAGTCTTGTAGCGTAAGCGAGGACTCACCAAGTACATTCCGCAACAGCGGCATGACACGCTGGATATGGTCGCGCGAGGCCAGCTCCGGCACCACGCCGCCATAATCCCGGTGCATCGCCACCTGGGAATGCAGCCGGTGAGCCAGCAAGCCCTTTTCTGTATCAAAGAGCGCAAGGCCGGTCTCGTCGCAGGAGGATTCGATGCCTAGAATGATCACTTGTGGCCAGTTGCTCCCTTAAACCCTTTAGCGGGGCAAATAACGGGGGCTGGAAAGCAGGGAGAAAGCCTGTTATTATTCTCGTTTTTTCCCGGTCAAGGAAGAATCTTCAAAATGCCCCACGTTAAAGTCAAGGAAAACGAACCGTTTGACGTCGCCCTGCGCCGCTTCAAACGCGCTGTTGAAAAAACCGGCCTGCTCACGGAATTGCGGGCCCGAGAGTTTTACGAAAAACCCACGGCTGAAAGAAAGCGCAAGCTCGCCGCCGCGGTCAAGCGCACCCACAAGCGCCTGCGCAGCCAAACGCTGCCGCCCAAGATGTATTGATCAAGTTCTACCCTTGACCGTTTGCTTGCAAAGGCGGAGCCATTCTCCGCCTTTGTCGTTTCAGGAGTTCATGCCATGAGCCTTAAAGTCCAAATCCAGGAAGATATCAAATCCGCCATGAAGGCAAAGGAAGCTTTCAGGCTGGCCACGCTGCGCCTGCTGTCCGCGGCCATGAAGCAAAAGGAAGTGGACGAGCGCGTGGAACTGGACGATGCCGCCGTGCTGGCCATCATCGAAAAACTCATCAAGCAGCGCAAGGATTCCATCAGCCAGTTCGAGAAAGCCGGCCGCCAGGATCTGGTGGATGCGGAGAAAAACGAACTGGATATTCTCGCTGCCTATCTACCCGCCCAGATGAGCGATGCCGAAATCACCGCCGCCATCGATGCCGCCATTGCCAGCACCGGAGCGGCCGGCCCGAAAGACATGGGCAAGCTGATGGGTGTACTGAAACCCCAACTGGCCGGCAAGGCAGACATGGCGAAAGTGTCCGCACTAGTGAAAGCCAAACTCGGCGGCTAACTGGACACAATTAATTAACTAATTAACTCAGCCGGGGTGCTCAAGAAACCGTAGCGAGCAGCGCCAAGCACAAGATGCGCGGCGCGCAGGAACCGGAGTGTATGTGGTATACATGAGGATTCCGAGCACCGCGCAACACAGTGATTGGCGCGCGCAGTAGGTTTATTGGGCACCCTCATGATTCCCCGCGACTTCATTGACCAGCTTCTGTCACGCGTCGACATCGTCGACGTGATCGATCGCCGGGTGCCGCTGAAAAAAGCCGGACAGAATTACCAGGCCTGCTGCCCGTTTCATTCAGAAAAATCTCCCTCCTTCACCGTCAGCCCCACCAAGCAGTTTTACCACTGCTTCGGCTGCGGGGCGCATGGTTCCGCCATTGGTTTTTTGATGGAATACGGCGGCCTGCCGTTTATTGATGCGGTGAAAAGTCTGGCGGACGAAGTCGGTCTCAAAGTGCCGGAAGACGCATCGTTTCAGCACAAGCCTAAGACTGGCCCCGATCTGACGGAAACCATGCTGAAAGCGGCCGTGTTCTACAAGGAACAGCTCAAGTCCAGCCCGCGCGCAATCGAATACCTGAAAAAACGCGGCCTCACCGGCCAGATCGCCGCGCGCTTTGGCTTGGGCTATGCGCCCGCGCAATCCACTGCGCTTAAGCAAATTTTTGACAACTACGATGCCCCGGAACTGGCAGCTGCCGGTTTGGTGATTGACGGTGATCGCGGACGCTATGACCGTTTCCGCGACCGCATCATGTTCCCGATTCGCAACACCAAGGGACAGGTCATTGCCTTTGGCGGCCGCATCCTCGACCAGGGCGAACCGAAATACCTGAACTCGCCTGAAACACCCATTTTTCACAAGGGTTCGGAAACCTATGGCCTGTTCGAAGGCAGGCAGTCCATCCGGGAAGCGGGCATGGCGCTGGTCGTCGAAGGCTATATGGATGTAGTGGCACTTTCGCAGTTTGACATCAACTATGCCGTCGCCACGCTGGGAACGGCTACCACACCCATCCATGCGCGAACCCTTCTTCGCCAAACCGACAAGCTTTATTACTGTTTTGATGGCGACAATGCCGGCCGCAAGGCAGCCTGGCGAGCACTGGAAAATACCCTTGAAGCGTTGACCGATGGCAAGGAAGTCGCCTTCCTGTTTCTGCCCGAAGGCGAAGACCCCGATACGTGGGTGCGCGCCAATGGCAAAGAGGCATTCGAGAATTTCCTGCGCCGTGAGGCAGTACCGCTTTCGGCTTTTCTGGTCCGTGAAATCTCGCGCGACATCAATCTCGCCACCGAGGAAGGCAAGGCCAGAATGCTCAAGGAAGCCACGCCCCTGCTGCAGAAAATTGCTGCGCCATTGTTTTCCGCGCTCATCCAGCGTCAACTCGGCGAAACCATCGGTATGCGCCCGAATGAAGTCAATGCGTTGATCAATCCGGCGGTAAAGCGTAAATGGCAGAAGAATGAATCACGCCCAACCTCGCCTGGCCGCACCCAGCCCTCTATCTGCCGCGTCATGGCGCGGGCATTGATGTTGCGTCCGGAACTTGCCAAACAAGTTGACCCAAGGCAACTTCCCTCTGGCGATGCCAACGCGCAGCTGCTGGGCCAATTGTCAGGTTGGCTGGGCCATCTGCCTAACATGCCGCAACCCGCCGGAATACTGGAAGCCGCCCGCGGCATGGAATTTGAGCAGGCTGTGGCAGCATTACTGAGTGAGGTTATCGACCTGAGCGAAAGCTGGGAGCCGGAAGCCGAATTCAACGGCGGCCTGGATCAGCTCAACGCCGCCTGGAAACGAAGGCGGCACGAAGAGCTGTCCCGTGTACCGCTCGACCAGCTCAATCCCGATGAACGCGAGGAACTTCAATCCCTCTTGAGGAACTAAGTTGGCCCGGAATTTGCCTTCTCTACACGGGAACAAAATAGGTATAATTGCCGGTTTTGCAGAAGTTTCTGGAACCTAAAATCATGGCAGGCAGGCCCCCAAAGTCAAAAGACGCCAAAAAAATGCCGCGCAAGGCGGAAGCAGCGCTCAACAAGGTCATGCGGGAAAAAGTGCAGCTCTCCGAGGAACAGGCGGAAGCACGGCGCACCCAGCTCAAGAACCTCATTTCCCTTGGCAAGGAGCGCGGTTACCTCACCTACGCAGAAGTCAACGACCATCTGCCGGATGATCTGACCGATGCCGAACAGATTGAAGGCATCATCAGCATCATCAACAGCATGGGCATTCAGGTTTATGACGAAGCGCCGGATGCCGAATCGCTGCTGATGACCGAGGCTGCACCCGCCGTGGCCGATGAAGATGTCGCCGAAGAAGCGGAACAGGCGCTCTCAACCGTTGATTCCGAGTTTGGCCGGACTACCGACCCGGTTCGCATGTACATGCGTGAAATGGGCACGGTCGATCTGCTGACGCGGGAAGGCGAGATCGAGATCGCCAAACGCATCGAAGAAGGCCTCAAGCATATGGTGCAGGCCATTTCATCCTGCCCCGTCACGATTGAGCAACTCCTGACCTACGCCGACCAGATTGAAAAAGGCGATATGCGCGTTGACGAAATCATCGACGGTTTCGTCGGCGACGACGCGGATGTAGGCGGCCAGATGACCGAAGAAGTCGATGCCGTGGCCGACAGCGATGAAGACGAGGATGATGATGCCGGCGCGGCCGCAGCAGCCGCCAATCTGGCCCAGCTCAGGGAAGAAGCGCTGGAGCGATTCGCGACCCTCCGCAAAGGTTACAAGAAGGTGCAGACCCAGCGGACCAAATATGGCCATGGCAGCAAGCAGCATATGCAGGCCCAGGCCGCCGTGACAGAACTGTTGATGGGAATTCGTTTCTCGGTCAAGCAGGTCGAAGCGCTTTGCGACACCATCCGTTACACGGTGGAAAACATTCGCAGCCACGAACGCAAGATCATGGAACTGTGCGTGAATCAAGCCGGCATGCCCCGCGCTCATTTCATCAAGGCGTTTCCAGGCAATGAAACCAATCCAACCTGGATTGACAAGGAAATGACCGCGAAAAAGGCCTACTCTTCGCAGCTTTCCCGTTTCCAGTATGAACTCAAGGAAATGCAGGAGTACCTGGCAACGACTGAAAACCGCATTGGCCTGACAATCGCCGAACTCAAGGCGATCAACAAGCAGATGTCCACCGGTGAAGCCAAGGCGCGGCGCGCCAAGCGCGAGATGATCGAAGCCAACCTGCGACTGGTGATCTCCATTGCCAAGAAATATACCAACCGCGGTCTGCAATTCCTCGACCTGATCCAGGAAGGCAACATCGGCTTGATGAAAGCGGTCGACAAGTTCGAATATCGCCGTGGCTACAAGTTCTCGACCTATGCGACCTGGTGGATCCGTCAGGCCATCACCCGTTCCATCGCCGACCAGGCGCGCACCATCCGCATCCCGGTGCACATGATCGAAACCATCAACAAGATGAACCGCATTTCGCGCCAGATCCTTCAGGAAACCGGACAGGAACCGGATCCCGCCACACTGGCAAAGAAGATGGAAATGCCGGAAGACAAGATCCGCAAGATCATGAAAATCGCCAAAGAGCCGATTTCCATGGAAACGCCTATCGGCGATGACGAGGATTCGCATCTGGGCGACTTCATCGAGGACCAAAGCACGCTGGCGCCCGACGAATCGGCGCTTTATGGCAATCTTCGTGATGCCACCCGCGAAATCCTGGACTCGCTGACCACGCGCGAGGCCAAAGTGTTGCGCATGCGCTTCGGCATTGAAATGAACACCGACCATACGCTGGAAGAGGTCGGCAAGCAGTTTGATGTCACGCGCGAACGCATACGGCAAATAGAAGCCAAAGCACTGCGCAAGCTGCGGCACCCAAGCCGTTCCGAACGCCTGAAAAGCTTCCTGGAAAACGGCAGCTAAGCGCAACGCAGGGTTTTCCGCGCGGTGTGTTTACCGGAGCAGCCCGCTGCTCCTTGGGCCTGTAGCTCAGTTGGTCAGAGCAGAGGACTCATAATCCTTTGGTCGTCGGTTCAAGTCCGACCGGGCCCACCATAACAAACCTGAGGTGAAGAGGGGAAAATGGGAGGAGAAACCAGAAAATCCGGAGAAAAGCGCTTGCTTATCCTGCAAACGCTTGCCGCCATGCTGGAAGAACCCAGCCCGGAGAAAATTACCACGGCCGCGCTTGCCAGACGCCTTGACGTCTCCGAAGCGGCGCTTTACCGTCATTTCGCCAGCAAGGCACAAATGTATGAAGGCCTGATTGCCTTTATCGAAGACACCCTGTTCGGCCTGATTGCGCGCATCACCTCGGATACACCCGAACCCGTCAATCAGGTCGAGGCAATCATTTCAATGTTGCTCAGCTTCGCCAAGAAAAACCGTGGCATGACGCGTGTGTTGATTGGCGAAGTGCTGGTCAACGAAGACCCTCGCCTGCAAAAGCGGATCAATCAGTTGCATGACCGGCTGGAAGCGCAGATCAGGCAATGCCTGCGTTTCCTGGATACCGGGCATACCGGCAAAGACCCCAAACTCGTCGCCAATTTATGCATGGCATTCGTTGTTGGCCGCTGGCATCAATTCGCAAAAAGCGGCTTTACGCGGGACCCTTCGGCCGACTGGCCCTTGATGTGGCGGGAGCTGGGGAATATCCTTGGCGCCCGCCCGGCCGTGTCAGGCGTCGTGCCGCTGGCCTGATCCACAGACAGCACATGCCGGATCCTTCGGCACCCGGATTTGCCGGAAGGATGCGTCAAGTGTATCGACCAGGGTTAGCTGGCCAACCGCCGGGGTGCCTGCCCCAGACAACAGTTTGATGACTTCCACTGCCTGCAGGCTGCCCACCACGCCTACCAGAGGCGACAACACACCGGCTTCGCTGCACCTCAAGCTCTCTTCCGGTGTTTCAGGAAACAGGCATTGATAACAGGGCGATGCCGCATTGCGCGGGTCAAACACCGCGACCTGCCCGCTGAATCCGATTGCTGCCCCGCTGACAAGTGGTCTCGTATGAGCTACACACGCACGATTCACCGCATGGCGGGTTGCAAAATTATCCGAGCAATCGACGATGACATCCGAAAGCGCAACAACCTCCTGAAGATGCTCGCCCTCCAACCGGAATTCGATGGCCTGAACTTTTACTCCGGGATTGATGGCAAACACGCTGTCGCGAAGGGAAACGGCCTTGTTCTTCTCGACTGAGGCCGTATGGTGTCCGATCTGGCGTTGCAGATTGGTCAGATCGACCCGATCAGCATCGGCGATAATCAGTCTGCCGACGCCTGCCGCGCCAAGATAAAGCGCTACCGGGCAGCCCAGACCGCCCGCGCCGACAATCAATACAGTGGATTTTTCGAGCTGCTCCTGGCCCTCGATGCCGATTTGCGGCAACAGGATATGCCTGCTATAGCGGAGCAACTCCTGGTCATTCATCAGATTTTGCGCCGGGATTCCGGCCGGGGATTGCGCATGCTATTTGTATGCGCGCCACTCTTCCGGTGTCTCGTCCTTATCGCCATGCAAGTGCTGCTCATATACGCGGGCAAAAACTTTTTGCGATTTGACTTCAGGTGCATTGATGGCCACGTTTTCACGCTGCACGTTTTCACAGAAACGCGCCAGGGCGCGCCTGAGTTTTTGCATCAGGCTGTTATCGAGATGGAATCCTTGCGCGACCAGGGCAGCTTCAAGCCCATCCAGCGTGTAATGCATGACGTTGTAACGGACAACCAGCACCGTCTCGGATACCCCCATGCTCGCGTCAATACCGTCCAAGCCATGCAGCAACTCGCGGGCACGGGCAGCCTGTCCAGGCGGTAACGCATGGAAGGCAATTTCCCGGATTTTCTCAAGGTCGCAAGGCAACATGGCTATACGTAAACGGCCTTTTCAGTATCGCGCTTGAACAGCCGTTGCGCAAGCGACGGCGACCTCAAGCGCTAGTTACGCTGGATGATGTGCAGTCCTTTGAGCAAATTCAGCGCCTGGTTGACCTGATAATCATCCTTGGCGACGACTTCGCCCGGTTCCAGAGGCTTTCTTTCGACAGGCTTGGCGTCCTTGCCAGGTTTCTGATCTTTTTCCTGCGTTTTTGTCGGCTCGGGTTTGGCTGGCGCTTCCTGCTCCTGTCCATTGGACAGATGTTTCTCCAGGTCGGCCTCCCTGACATTCATGGACTCATCGCTTGGATTGAGCGGATCCTCCACCACGATGTCCGGCACGATGCCCTTGGCCTGAATCGAGCGGCCAGAAGGGGTGTAATAACGTGCTGTCGTCAGTTTGATCGCGGTATTGTTACCCAGCGGCAGAATTGTTTGCACTGATCCCTTGCCGAAGGTTTGCGTACCCATGATCACGGCACGTTTGTGATCCTGAAGCGCGCCCGCAACAATTTCGGAAGCTGACGCCGAGCCTCCATTGACCAGCACGACCATCGGAACGGTTTTAACGCCTTCCGGAAGCTTGCTCAAATAGTCCGGCTGCATGGGCCGCAGATAATTCTCCCGGCTGGCGGTCAGCCGCATTTTGGCGTCTTCCGTACGGCCCTCGGTATAAACCACCAAGGCATCCGGCTTGATGAAAGCCGCACTGACTGCAACGGCACCATTCAGCAACCCCCCCGGGTCGTTGCGTAAATCCAGAATCAGGCCTTTCAGAGGTTCCTTGTTTTCCTTGTAAAGCTTTTGCAGGGATTCCACCAGCAAATCCCCCGTGTGCTCCTGAAACTGCGTAACCCGTACATAGCCATAACCGGGATCCAGCAGCTTGAACTTGACGCTGCGGATTTTGATGACGGCACGGGTCAGCTTGATGACAATGGGCTTCTGCTCACCCTTGCGGAGGATAGTAAGACCGATCTGGCTTCCGGGTTTGCCCCGCATGCGCTTGACGGCATCGTTCAGGCTCAGGCCTTTAACGGGCGTATCATCCAGCTTGATGATCAGGTCGCCGGTTTTCAATCCGGCACGATAGGCGGGTGTATCTTCAATGGGTGAAACGACTTTGACAAAGCCGTCTTCCATGCCGACCTCGATGCCCAGTCCGCCAAACTCGCCCTGCGTCCCCACCTGCAAATCCTTGAAACCTTCGACGTCCAGATAGGATGAATGAGGATCCAGTCCCGAAAGCATCCCATTGATGGCCTCGGTGATGAGCTTCTTGTCATCCACGGGCTCGACATAATCACTCTTGATGCGTGCAAACACATCCGTAAATGCCCGCAGTTCTTCCACCGGCAGGGGCGCTTGCGACTCCTTGTCCGCCAGGGCGGAATAATTCAGGGTAAGCGCGGTGCCTGCAAGCAATCCCGCGAATCCGACCAGTGCCAACTTGCCGTAATGCCCTGCCATCCTGTTCCTCACTTGATCCATGCCATCGGATTGATGGGGCGGCCTTGATGCCGCAATTCAAAATACACGCCCGGTTCTTCCTGGCCGCCGCTGTTGCCCGCGGAGGCTATGGTATCCCCACCTTTTACGCCTTCTCCCGGCTGCTTATACAGGCTTTCATTGTTACTGTATAGACTCATGAAGCCTTCTCCATGATCCACAATCACCAGGTTGCCGAAACCTCTCAGCCATTCAGCGAATACCACGCGACCGGCGGCGACCGCCTTGACTTCAGCCCCTTCCTGCGCGCGGATAAACAACCCTTTCCAGCTCAAGCCGCCACCCTCTCTGGGAGCTCCGAACCGGTTCATGAGTTCCCCGCGGACCGGCAGCCTCAGCAAGCCTTTCAGACGGGAGAAGGCCGTTTCTCCGTAAATGGCCTCGGGTACTTCTGTGTTAACGGCCACCGGGCCGGAAGATTTTGACTGGGCCGACTTTGGCGTAGATTTCTTCGCGACTTTGGCTTTGCGCTGCCGCTCAATCTTGGCCAGTTTGGCAAGCAGGTCTGTCAGACGCTTTTCGTCCTGCTTGAGCGTGCTGATTTCCTTCCGCTGCGCCTTGATCTTGCCGGAAAGCCGGCTTAACACGGTCTGCCTAGCCTGCTTTTCCTTGAGCAGTTTTTCCTGTTCGGCAATTTTGGATTGTTTGATCTCGGTCAACGCGCGGTCTTTTTCGGCGGCGGACTCCTTGAGCCGGGCCAGTTGATCCAGTTCCTGGCGCAGCGATTCAATTAACCGCAACTGGCTATTAGACAAATAGTTGAGATATACCAGTTCGCGCGAAACCTCATTGGGGTCCTTACCGCTGAGCAGCAATTTGAGCGAATCACCCCCACCACGCATGTAAGCCTGCTTCAGCATCTCGCCAAGCTGCTGCTGCCTGTCGCCAATGCTGGCTTGAATCTGTTCCAGTTCCGTTTTGACTGTATTGAGTTCACTGCGGGTTTTTTGCTGCTCGTTTTCCAGTTTCTGCAATTTGCGTTTGATGTCACTGATTGCACGCTCGGATTGTCTGAGCGAGTCTGCTGCATCGGCATGGGACTCGCGTGTTGCCTGATAATCGCGCTGAAGCTTCTCCAGACGATCGCGCAGGGTTTTGAGCTCTTGCTTGCTGTCGGCCCATGCCGCTGAAAATGCCAGCAAAGCCAGTAAAGAAAACAGGAAGGTCCTGGTTCTGTTCACTCGAAATTGATCAGCGGCACACCGCGCATCTCGGAAGGCTGTGGCAAGCCCATCATTTTCAGCAGGGTGGGGCTGACGTCTTCAAGCGCGCCCGTATCAGCCAAATCAGCACGGCGTTTGCCGATGTAAACCAGCGGCACCAGATTGATGGTGTGGGCGGTATGCGGCTGGCCTTTTTCCAGATCCATCATGAACTCGGCATTGCCATGATCGGCGGTGATCAGCACCTCGCCGCCTCTGGCCAACTGGGCCTCTACCACTTTTCCAAGACATTCATCAATGACTTCGATGGCGCGGCGAGCGGCTTCTATATCCCCCGTGTGACCCACCATGTCGGCATTCGCATAATTACAAATGATAGCATCGTACTGGGCGCTCTTGATGGCGGCGACAAGCTTGTCCGTCACCTCGAATGCACTCATTTCCGGCTTGAGATCGTAAGTCGCCACATCGGGTGAAGGCACCAGGATGCGGTCTTCGCCAGGATAGGAAACTTCCTCGCCTCCATTGAAGAAAAACGTCACATGCGGATATTTCTCCGTCTCGGCGATGCGAAGCTGATGCAACCCAAGGTTGGCGATGTATTCGCCAAAACCATTGCGAATGCGATCAGGCGGGAACGCCACCCGCACATCAAATTCGTCGCTATATCCGGTCAGCGTGCAGTAGGTGGAAAGTCTGGGGACAACTTCGCGGTCGAATTCGTTGAAATCCGGTTCGATAAACGTGCGTGACAATTGGCGAGCGCGGTCGGATCGAAAGTTCATGAAAATGATGGCATCACCATCTTCCATGCGAACCGGCTTTTCTCCGGGTGGCACAATGGCAGTCGACTTGACGAACTCATCGGTTTCCCCGCGCGCATAGGCCATTTCAAGACCTTCAAGCGCCGAGGTTGCAACGTGATCGGCCTTGCCTTGCGTGAGCAAATCGTAAGCCTCCTTGACCCGTTGCCAGCGCCGGTCGCGATCCATTGCGTAGTACCGGCCAATGATGCTGGCAATGCGGCCGCAGCCCAGTTCCTGGATTGCCTCTTCCATGCGCTTGAGATTGGTCTCCGCGCTTTTGGGCGGTGTGTCACGGCCATCAAGAAAGGCATGGATATAGATTTTCTTCAGGCCTTCATCGATCGCCATTTTCAGCATCGCATGAATGTGCTTTTCATGGCTGTGTACGCCGCCATCAGACAACAAACCCAGAATGTGCAAGGCACCGCCATGATCCTTGGCATCCTTGATAGTCGCCTTGAGCATGGGGTTGGCAAAAAAAGCACCGGATTCAATCGCATGGTCAACCCGGGTGAATTCCTGATAAACCACGCGACCAGCGCCAATATTGAGATGGCCTACCTCGGAATTGCCCATCTGACCTTTGGGCAAACCGACCTCTGTCTCGGAGGCATGGATGAGGGTGTGGGGATATCGTTTCCAGAGTTCAGACCAGTTGGGCTTGTTTGCCAGGGCAATGGCATTGTGCGCGCGTTCGGACCGGCATCCAAAGCCATCAAGAATGATGAGCAGTACGGGATTAACTTTCATTCAAAATTACATTTCACAATTACTTTTTTTTTGCTAACTTTATATTCACGGTTTAGTATATGCTGATATTTCTAATCTAGACTTATTCTAAATTTTACACGAGGCGAGGACATGGCGCGAGTTAACGATGATGAAGTGGAACTGCTCGACAAGGAAGAGCACATTGAACAGGCATCGCGCGCGATGAAAGCCATGTCGCACCCCCTGCGGCTCAAAATCCTCTGCGTGCTGGGCGACAAGGAAGTCAGCGTCCAGGACATCGTTGACAACGTTGGTACTTCCCAAAGCAACATTTCCCAGCACCTCGCTATCTTGCGCGACAAAGGCGTATTGAAAACCCGCAAGGATGCCAACCGTGTTTATTATCGGGTCGGCGATACCCGCACCTTGAAGCTTATCGGCATGATGCGTGACGTTTTTTGCGGATTTGCCAAGTAATTTCCATACATGGCGATAATGAAGCCCGGCAATGTCCGGGCTTTTTTATTGCGCAGCCTCCATAACGACTTGAAATATATAGTCTATTAGTTTATTCTAATTAATCATTCAGGAGGCTTATCATGCGTTTTTCCGCCCTGCCCATCTTGTTGCTGGTTTCCCTTCCCGCCTGGTCTGCCTTGCCATTTTCGACCGCCAGGGTGGCATACCAGAACACCGATAAATCCTATTCCACTGAAGCCACGGTCGAAGCGGTTCGTCAGTCCACGGTTTCCGCGCAAGTTGCTGGCCGCATCACCGCAGTCAATTTCGACGTGGGTGACGCCGTAAAGGCCGGACAGGTCATCGTGCGCATCGACCCTTCAGAACTCTCCCAGGCAGTAGCCGGCAGCCGCGCGCAAGTTGCACAGACTGAAGCACAACTGGCCAACGCAAAAGCCAACTACGACCGCCAGGTGCAGTTGTTCCAGCAAAAATTCATTTCGCAGGCCGCGCTGGATCGCGCAACCGCCGAATTCCGTGCTGCGCAGGCATCCGCGCAGGCCGCCCGGGCTGGCGCAGGGCAGACTGCAACTGTCCGCTCTTACACCACCCTGACCGCGCCTTTCTCGGGTGTGGTGATGTCGCGCCATGTCGAAGTAGGCGAGATGGCCTCGCCCGGCAAGCCCTTGATGACCGGTTTTGATCCTTCGGATTTGCGGGTCGTGGCGAACATTCCCCAATACAAGCTGGCGGAAGTGCAGAAAGCTTCCAAGGTGTCTGTGGAAATTCCTTCGCTCAACAAATGGATCGAAGCGAAAGGCGTAACCGTTCTGCCTTCCGCCGACACGGCCACGCACACCATAAAAGTGCGAATTGATTTGCCGGAGAACCTGTCCGGCGTTATTCCCGGCATTTACGCGCGGGCATATTTCGCCACCGGTGAAACCCGCAAGCTGGTGATTCCCGCTTCCGCCATTATCAAGCGGTCCGAAGTGACAGGCGTGTATGTTATCGACGCAAAAAGCCACGCTACGCTAAGACAGGTTCGGCTGGGCGAACCCAACGCACGCGGCGTAGTGGAAGTTCTCTCCGGACTGAACCCCGGCGAAATCATTGCCCTCGATCCGGTCAAGGCGGGCATCTACGCCAAAAGCCCGGCCAATAAAAAATAAGCCAGCATCAGCAGGAGCAAACACATGGGCATTTCCGGACGCATCGCCAGATTCTTCTTGACCTCGCAGCTGACGCCGCTGATCGCGCTGATGGCCGCGATACTGGGCATTTTTGCGATCGCAGTCACGCCGCGCGAGGAAGAGCCGCAGATCAACGTCACCATGGCCAATGTGTTCATCCCATTCCCGGGCGCATCCGCAAGGGACGTGGAACAACTGGTTGCCACACCGGCCGAGCAAGTCCTGTCGCAGATCGCGGGCATCGACCATGTGTACTCGGTGTCCAAACCCGGCATGGCAATCCTCACCATCCAGTACAAAGTGGGAGAAGACCGGACGCAGGCACTTGTCCGACTATACGATGCCATCCAGGCCAACCGTGACTGGGTATCACCCAACCTGGGCGTTGGCGAACCCATCATCAAACCGACCGGCATCGATGACGTGCCGATCGTCACTCTGACACTGTGGACCCGTGATGACACTCGCGGCGCATACGAGCTCGAACAGGTTGCTCACGCCGCCGAAGTTGAAATCAAGCGCATCAGGGGGACTCGTGAAGTCTATACCATCGGCGGCCCGGGCAATGTCGTCCGTGTGCTCATGGATCCCGAGCGCATGGCAGCATTCAAGGTTGCCGCCAACGACATTCGCGATGCGCTCCAGGTCTCCAATGCATCTCAGCCATCCGGCACTCTCACCTCCGGCAACCAGGAAATTCTGGTTCAGACCGGCACTTTTCTGACAGGACCAGCCGACGTAAAGCAACTCGTCGTCGGCGTATTTCAGGGCAAGCCGGTTTACCTGAGTGACATCGCCCATGTCACCGCCGGCCCTAACCAGCCTGGCAACTATGTCTGGTTTGGCCCGGGTAAAGGCGGCGAACACAGCACGCTTACCGGGCAGGAATTTCCGGCGGTTACGCTTGCCATATCGAAGAAGCCGGGTGAAAACGCGGTCGATATCGCCAACAAGGTCATAGAACGCGTGGCATCACTGAAAGGCGCGGTCATTCCGGATGGCATCGAAGTGAGCGTAACGCGCAACTACGGTGCCACGGCAGACGAAAAAGCCAAAAAGCTCATTCAAAAACTGTTTTTTGCGACCGCATCCGTTGTGCTGCTGGTACTGTGGGCGTTGGGCAAACGCGAAGCTGTCATCGTTGGTACGGCGGTCATCCTGACGCTTGCCGCAACATTGTTCGCTTCCTGGGCCTGGGGTTTCACGCTGAATCGCGTTTCCCTGTTCGCGTTGATTTTCTCCATTGGCATTCTGGTGGATGACGCAATCGTCGTCGTCGAAAACATTCACCGTCGCACCGCACTAGACAGCGATGGCATGGAGGCCATCATTCCACGCGCCGTGGATGAGGTCGGCGGCCCTACCATCCTCGCCACCTTTACCGTGATTGCCGCGCTGCTGCCAATGGCCTTCGTCACCGGGCTCATGGGACCGTACATGAGCCCGATTCCGATCAATGCCAGCATCGGCATGCTGATTTCGCTGGCCATTGCCTTCATAGTCACGCCCTGGCTGGCATTCAAGCTGTTGAAAAACATCCATCACCATGAAGAGGGAAACGGCAAGCTCCTGAAGTTGTTCCGTTCCCGTCTGACGCCATTCCTGGGTGGGGATGCAGGCAAGGCCATGCGCAAGAAACTCTGGCTGGGTATTGGCATCGCGATTCTGCTCTCCGTGTCGCTCGCTATCGTCAAGCTGGTTATTCTGAAAATGCTGCCCTTCGACAACAAATCGGAATTTCAGGTAGTAGTAGACATGCCGGTTGGCACGCCACTGGAAAAGACCAGCCAGGTGCTGCACGAAATATCCGAAGTGATCGCCGAGGTTGAAGAAGTGGCTGACTACCAGGCCTATACCGGCAATGCTTCGCCTATCAATTTCAACGGCCTGGTGCGCCAGTATTACCTGCGAAGCGGTCCGGAGGTGGGTGACATACAGGTCAACCTGGTCGACAAGCATCACCGTGACCGCAAAAGCCATGAAATCGCACAGGTCGTGCGTCCGGCCATTGAAGCCGTTGCCAGAAAACATGGCGCGGATGTGAAAGTGGTGGAAGTACCGCCTGGCCCGCCGGTTATGTCACCCATCGTCGCAGAAGTCTACGGGCCTGATTATGACGCGCAGATGAAAGTGGCCAAGATAGTGCGCAAGGTTTTCGAGAATAGCGAAGGCATTGTCGCCATCGACGACACCATCGAGGACGATTCGCAGCGATTCGTATTGAGGGTGTTGCAGAACAAGGCGGCCGTCGCGGGCGTGGCACAAAAGGACATCGTCGCCACCATGAAGATGGGGCTGTCTGGCGAGAATGTCACGCCCATCCATAGCGGGACTTCCAAATATGAAATCCCGGTGCGCATCACACTCCCCCCAGAACGTCAAAGCAGCATCGAAGAATTGCTGAAACTTGCGGTTCGCGGCACCAACGGGAATCTGGTACCGCTTTCAGAAGTTATCGAGGTCGTACCGAGTGAACGTGAAAAAACCATCTATCACAAGGATCTGCTGCCGGTCGTGTTCGTGGTGGGCGACATGGGCGGGAAACTGGATTCGCCGTTGTATGGACTGTTTGGTATGCGTGACGAATTAAATGATCGCGATTTGAAGGTAGGTGGCACCCTGTCCGAATACTTCATCAAGCAGCCTGCTGATCCATATGCCGGATTCAGCATCAAATGGGATGGCGAATGGCAGGTCACCTATGAAACCT
Source organism: Thiobacillus sp. (assembly GCA_018263115.1). Classification (GTDB taxonomy): domain Bacteria; phylum Pseudomonadota; class Gammaproteobacteria; order Burkholderiales; family Thiobacillaceae; genus UBA6918. Next base: position 31,322 of record JADFDC010000007.1, on the reverse strand, counting down.
TCCGCGACATGGGTATCGCCTATGCCGTGGGCCTGGTGCTGATCTATCTGCTGGTGGTGGCGCAGTTCGGCTCCTACATCACGCCGCTGATCATCATGGCACCCATTCCACTCACCATCATCGGCGTCATGCCCGGCCACGCCCTGCTGGGCGCGCAATTCACCGCCACGTCCATGATCGGCATGATCGCGCTAGCCGGCATTATCGTGCGCAATTCCATTCTGCTGGTGGACTTCATCAACCAGCAGGTTACCGAAGGCATGGCCTTTGAGGAAGCAGTCATCCAGGCAGGCGCAACACGTGCCAAACCGATTGTCCTCACGGGTGTCGCCGCGATGATGGGTGCTTTCTTCATTCTGGATGACCCGATTTTCTCGGGCCTGGCTGTGTCCTTGATTTTCGGTATTTTCGTCTCCACCTTGCTGACCTTGGTGGTAATTCCGGTTCTTTACTATGCGGCCAACTACCGCAAGATGACCCCACAAACTAAAGGAGCTTGAAATGACTGTTGAACGCATCGTCCGCATCGTCGCGGGTTTTTTCATCATGCTGTCGCTGGCACTGGCGCATTTCGCCGACACAGTGGATATGAGCCAGTTGTCCTGGCTGTGGTTTACCGCTTTTGTCGGCGCCAACCTGTTCCAGTCCGGCCTCACCCGCTTCTGCCCCATGGATTCGATCCTGAAAAAAATGGGGGTTCCCTCCGGGTGTGGTCTTTAGCGCCTGTATCAGGCTGTTAAAATAAGTCTTGATAATCGAGGTGCCCAAGTAATGGAATTCATTCAAGACAACCTGTTGCTGGTGATTGCCGCGGTTGCCAGCGGCGCCATGCTCCTGTGGTCATACATGAGCGACCGCGTCAGCGGCATCAGCCAGCTCGGCACGCTCGAGGCCACGCGGCTCATCAATGAGGATGCGCTGGTACTCGATGTGCGCGAAGACAAGGAATGGGCCGCCGGGCATATTCCCAATTCCCGGCACATTCCGTTGGGGGCTTTGTCATCGCGTCTGGGTGAGCTGGAAAAATTCAAGAGCAAACCCATCGTCGTCAGCTGCCGCTCAGGACACCGCTCAGGACGCGCCTGCGCGATGTTGAAAAAATCCGGTTTCGAGAGTGTCCACAATCTGGCTGGCGGCATCATTGCCTGGGAAAAAGCCAGCCTGCCCATTACGACGAAGTAAACTCATGAACAAAGTCACCATGTACTGCACGGCCGTTTGCCCCTACTGCGTAGCGGCTGAGCGCCTGCTCAAATCGAAAGGGGTGGAAAGCATCGACAAAATCCGCGTCGATGAACACCCGCATCTGCGCGAGGAAATGATGGCCAAAACCGGCCGCCGCACCGTCCCGCAAATCTACATCGGCGAAACGCATGTCGGCGGTTTCGACGACATGTCCGCGCTCGACAAGGCCGGCGGACTGATACCGCTGCTGAACGGCGGCTAAGCATTTGACGACTTGATTCGGTTCCTTTGAATTGGGCCCCTTGAATTAAGCCGCTTGAATTAGACCTTGGCGCCCGCATCTCCAGGTTAATTATTGGAGATGTCACATGGAACTTGTCTGTCCCAATTGCGGTGCGGTAAATCGTGTCCCGGTAGAACGCCTATCTGACCAGCCCCAATGCGGAAAATGCGGATCGGCCCTTTTGCCTGGCCGGCCAATCGACCTGACAGCCCAGGCTTTCGAGAAGTTTGTTACCCGCACGGAATTGCCTGTGGTCGTGGATTTCTGGGCGCCGTGGTGCGGGCCGTGCAAAATGTTCGCGCCGGTATTCAATCAGGTTGCCGCGGAACTGAATACCCGTTACCGCTTTGCAAAGGTCAATACCGAGGTTGAGCAAACGTTGGCCGCAAAATATGGCATTCGCAGCATCCCGACGCTTGCGATCTTCACTGCCGGCAAGGAAGCGGTCCGTCTCTCGGGAGCGCTGGATGCCGCCGGACTGAAACGTTGGCTGGCGCAAAATACCTGACGCCATACAGAAAACGCTTCCAGCGGGTAAAATACCACCTGTTTTATTGATATTCAGGGAGCGCCGTCATGGCCGAAGAGCAGCAACAAGCCCCACAAATGGGTTTCAACATCGAGAAAATCTACGTCAAGGACCTGTCTGTCGAGGTTCCCAATGCGCCTGCCGTTTTTCTGGAGCGCGAAGCGCCGCAGATTGATGTTCAGCTTGGCTCGCAAAGCAATGCCGTCAGCCCGGAGGTGTATGAAAACACCATCAAGGTCACCGTGACCGCCAAGGTGGGTGACAAAACCCTGTTCCTGGTCGAGTGCGTGCAGGCAGGGATTTTTCGCATCTCCGGCGTGCCGCAGGAACAGTTGCCGCTGGTGCTGGGGATCGGCTGTCCCAACATCGTGTTCCCCTATCTGCGTGAAACCGTCTCCGATGTCGTGATTCGCGCAGGCTTCCCGCCACTGCTGCTGAACCCTTTCAACTTCGAGGCGGAGTTCATGCGTCAGCAACAAGCCGCCGCTCAAGGCCAGGCTCCAGGCACCACACACTGATGACCACCAAGGCTGGTGTACTTCTTGGGCTGTTGGCCCTTGCCCAGCCTGCCCTTTCTCTGGATTTCGTTTCCACCGCACGGCCCGCCATTCTGTATGACGCGCCCTCTACGGCCGCTGAAAGAGTGGCCATAGTCAGTTCAGATTATCCGCTGGAGAAAATTGTCACCACCGCAGGCTGGGTCAAGGTAAGAGATGAAACAGGCAGCCTGCTGTGGATTGAGGAAACAGCTTTGGGCAAGCGCCAGACCGTGCGTATCACTGTACCAGTCGCTCAAATCCTGGAAAAACCGGAGGACAATGCGTCGACAGGTTTCAGGGTCGCCCAGGGCGTTACCCTGGAAATACTGGGCAGCGGCAGCGGGTCAAACGGCTGGATCAAGGTTCGCCACGCCAGCGGCAAGGAGGGTTACCTGCGCAGCCGTGATGCCTGGGGTTTATGAACAGCGATTGCAATAATCTCCCCATCACCGTCCTGGGCGCGGGCGCCTGGGGTACGGCACTCGCCACACATTTCGCTGGCCGCCATCCCGTTACCTTGTGGACCCGAAGCCAGCCCCATGCCGAGGCCATGCGCGAGTATCGCCAGAATGCGCGCTACCTCCCGGGCATTGCGCTGCCATTACCGCTAAGCATCGAATTCGAACTGGGAACCGCGATTTCCCATGCCGAACTGCTTTTGATTGCCGTACCAAGCAGCGGCCTGCGTTCCCTGTTGGTGAATCTTGCCGCATTGAAATGGGGAAAGCCGCTGATCTGGGTCTGCAAGGGATTTGAAGAAGGAACGGGAAAACTCCCACATCAGGTTATTGAAGAAACGCTGCCTGGTGTTGCCAGTGGGGCATTGTCAGGGCCAAGTTTTGCATTGGAAGTCGCCAAGGGCTTGCCGACCGCGCTCACGCTTGCCTCACATGACGCTTCATTGACAGGAATCATTGCCCCGTGCCTGCATGGCGGCAATTTGCGCGTTTATACCACCCAGGATGTAATTGGCGTCGAACTGGGTGGCGCCATCAAAAACGTCATCGCCATTGCCGCCGGGATTTCCGATGGCCTGGGGTTTGGGTTCAATGCCCGCGCTGCCCTGATCACTCGAAGCGCGGCAGAAATAACCCGTCTGGGCATAGCCATGGGCGGCCACCTTGAAACCTTCATGGGACTGACCGGCATGGGCGACCTGATCCTGACCTGCACCGGGGAATTGTCAAGAAACCGGCAAGTCGGACTTCGACTTGCTCGCGGAGAAACGCTGAATACCATTCTGTCGACCATTGGCCATGTCGCGGAAGGCGTGACATCGGCTCGTGAAACCCTGCGCCTGGCTGAGCAATACAAGGTGGACATGCCCATCTCCCGTGCCGTTTACGCCATCCTGTACGAAAACCTTCCTCCCAGACAAGCCGTGGAAGCGCTGCTTCATCGCGACCAGAAAGCCGAAGATCCCCGCACGCAGTGATAAATAGCATCGTCGCGCAATTGGCCAGGCAGTCCTGGGCTGTCAAGCCTGATTTCCTGCCCGCCACCCTTTCAAGCCAACTGGCCAGCGAAGCGGAATCCTGTTATCAATCCGGCCGCTTGCGCCCCGCAGGCACGGGCCAGGGGCCGGAACGGGAAGTTCGTTCGGAGATACGCGGAGATGGCATTTATTGGCTCGATACTCAAGATGCCACACCCGCCCAGACGGACTATCTTGAGCGCATGGAAATCCTGCGGCTCGCCATCAACAGGGAATTGCAACTGGGCTTGTTTGATCTAGAAGCGCACTTTGCCCGTTACCCGGCTGGCGCTTTTTATAAAAAGCATCTGGACGTGTTTCGCGCTGACGAAAGGCGAACACTCAGTGTGATCTGCTACCTGAATGAAAATTGGCAGACGGAAGATGGCGGACAGTTGCGTTTATATCCGGAAAACGAACATACCGTGGACGTGCTGCCGCGGGGAGGCACACTTGCATGTTTCATCAGCGCCGGGCTTTACCATGAAGTGCTGCCCGCGACACGCCCCCGGCTCAGTGTAACCGGGTGGTTCAGACGGCGCTAAATCAATGACGCCCCAAAAGTTCGTCGCGCAAATCTTCCTGCGCTGGATGATCGCCCAGCCAGATTTTCAACAGACTGCGGTAAAACATTTCCCCTGAAACTGGCTGGCCTCGCAAGGCGCCATTGATGCGAATGATCGTGCCTTGTGAGGGCACCCAGTCCAGTGCGATCCGGTCACCTTTCCTGCCTTCGCCCACCGCGCGAAAAATTGTCGCCAGTTGCTCGTTCTGCGGGCTGATTGCAGCCAGTTCATCAGCACCCAGATTCTTTTTCAATCCGGCCTGCATGCCGTCCAGCAAGGTATCCGCGCTCACATCTCGCAGCAGGGTCAGCATCATGCGCTTGGCGCCAGGTTGACCGAGGATGCCAGCCGCCTTGCTGGAGGGCTCGGCAACATAAAGCGAAGCCACATAGATCTTGATCATGAATCGCGAGCGGATACCCGCGCCATTCAGCGCAAGCTCCTGGCCTTCAATCCAGGTTCTGGGCTCAATCGCCACACCGGCCAGATCCACGGCATAGGAAGAACCCGCCAGGGCGAGGCCCCACAACAAAATCATCATCCTAGCAAGAAATGTCATCACGCCCTTCATTTCTCCTGACAAGTTCATGCCGGATCAGGCAACCAGTTGATCGATCGGAATTGGCCTGCCGGTAAAATAGCCCTGTGCATAATCAACCCCGATATTCTTGAGAATATCCAGGGTTCCCTGATCTTCCACCGCCTCGGCGACGGTCTTGATGCCCAGGAACCGGCTGGTTTCATGCATGGATGACACCAGCGCGACATCGACTTCGCTGCGTGACATGTCCTTGACAAACGAACCGTCAATCTTGAGATAGTCCACTTTCAGATTTTTCAAATAGCTGAAGGACGAGAAGCCAATGCCGAAATCGTCCAGCGCAAATTTGCAGCCATAACGTCTCACCTGGCGGATGAATTGTTCCGCATGTGTGAAGCTGTCAATCGCCGCGCTTTCCGTGATTTCAAAAATCAGCTTGTGCCCTGGAATATCGCCTTGCCCAAGCTGTGCCGTCAGGAAATTCAGGAACCCCTTGCTGTTCACTGACTGGCCGGAAAGATTGATTGAAAATCCGCTGATCCGCTCAAGTTTTTCGGGATTGTCCCGAATCCACTGGAATATCGAATTCACCACCCACTGATCCACTTCATTCACACGCCTTAAGCGCTCAACCGCTGCCACCATTTCACCGATATTCACCGGCTCTTCCGTGTCCAGATTGGCTCCAAGCAGAATTTCATAATGCGAAGGCGCTTCTGAATCATTTGCGACGGGAACAATTGGCTGGCACCGCAGGAACAATCTTCCGTCATGCAAGACCTCGCTGAGCCTGCTGGCCCAATAGACCAGCCCAACATGCTCCTTCTCTTCAGCCTCTTCATCGCGGTAAGTCACGATCTGATTGCGTCCCTGATGCTTGGACTCCAGACAGGCCTCGTCCGCACGGTTATAAAGCTCCTCCGGATCGGAAAAAATATTGGCGCATGCTAAGCCGAGGTTGGCATTCAACGTGTAATTCACGCCCCCCCACTTGAACTGGAACTGGTTGACATGATTCATGATGTTTTCAGCCAGTTCCTGCATCTGGTCACGATCGATCACGGGTAACATGAAGGCGAAGGTACGCTCCGCACTGCGTGTCACCAGGTCGCCGACCAGCTTGCTCCTCAAATAGTCAGCCAGTGCCTTCAACAGTGCCGGATGCGCATCGGGACTGGTTCTGGCCTCGATCAAACGCATATCCTCAAAATCCAGCACCCCCATGACATGGCTTGTCCTGGCTTCACCCGCCTCATCCCTGCTCACATTCAGCAGGGCGCGGCGGGCCTGGCGCATGAATTCACGTCTCTCGAGCAGTCCAGTCGTTTCATCCGCCGTTGCCTGCTTCAGCAGATTTCGGTGCATGTGCTGGATCATGGAACTGAAGGAACGGTCCATCAGAGGCAAGTCCAGATTGTCCGTATGGGTTGCCTCGCCTGATTTGACCAGTTCAGCGAACTCCTCCCGCTTGAGTTCGAGTTTTTTCACACCCTTGTAGTTGCAGAACACATACAACGAGGGGTCGTCACCTACCCAGATCAGATTGAGCGGCACCGATGCCTTGGGGAAACTCACCCAGTCACCCACCCTGAATGAATCAAGCGGATTGACCACCTGATTTTGCCCTTCGCTTTGATCATCCTTGCTTGCGCCAGCCGGCAAGATAGTTGTAATCGTTTTGTATTCAATTTGTCCCGGCTTGAGCAGGGACTCGGTCAGGCGATCGACAAGGCGGTCCTGTCCATCCTTGTCCGCGCTGACCAGCCTCAGGCGCGAATCAACAAATTGCAGCAGTTGCTGGATTTCCTGGTAGGCGGGCTTCTCGCTTCCATCAGGACTCAGCCATTTCAGCAGATTGTCGATGACCCGCCAGGCTTCGGTCTCTTCTTCGCAACCCGCGCCTTTTCTGAGAATGACGCGAATCAGGTAATTCCGCCAGCCCGGCGCGAACAGATCAAGCACCACTGCCGGAACCTGTTTGCCTGCAATCCTCTGGTCAAGCTGCTGCAACACCATCCGGTTGGCCTGGCCTGTCTTTTGCCAGCCTTCGAGCGCAGCCTGCAATTTTGCGATTCTAATTGCCCGCTTTTTCATCAGCGGCAACAGGATTTTCTCCAGCTGCTGGCGCGCCTCTTCAAACACATTCGGATTCTTGTCGGCTTCGTTATGTATCCGCTCCACCCAGCGGTTGATATGCTTCAGGATCTGCTCATCATTGATTTTGCCGTCGTCCCCGGACACCAGAGACAGCCTGTCCACTGCATTGATGGTGCGGTGGGCGGCATGACGTGGATTATTCAGGTAAGTCGGGTCCATGACCGCGATCTTGAGCAGTGAATCCTCAAGTTTCCTGACCTGGGATTTGACTTCGGTCGGTACCGCCCTTTCGGTATTCATCGCCTCGATGAGCGCGCCGAACACATCGGCGGATACTCGAGCTTCTTCCTGTCGTGCAACCGGGATGCGGCCAGTGGTAATCAGCTCCTGAAAAGCCTGTACGGAAGATTCGGACAATCCGGGATGGAAAGGCATGCCCATCGCTGATCCAAAAGCGCCTGCCCCACCTCCTGTCGCCATACCTGTTGTTACGCCTGCTGCCCCTCCTGGTGCCGGCATTTCGCCAGATTGCGGGGCACCCAGTTCACTAGACTGCGCTGATAAAGTTGGTGACATCCCCTGCCCGGATGCAGCGGCGGGCTGGGTGGTGCCACTTGCCACCCGCGCTGCCTGGTTACGGCGGAACATGCCCATCAACGAACTGGCCATGCGTCCCAGGGACATTGGCGAACCCTGACCCGTTCCCGCGGAACCGGAAGGCATGCCCGGCATGATCGAATCCGGACCGGTGGCGGCCTGGCTTTCAAGAGCGGCCAGATCATCCAGTGTTTGAGACAGATCATCGACCCCACCACCTCCTGTGGCGACAGAGGTGCCAGCAGGTTTCTTGTCCACTTCCGGCAGAACATCCAGCAATGACTGATAGAGCGTCTTCAACGACACGGTAAGCGAATCCCGCAGGACGCCATAAACAACCTGCCTCGTCGCCGCTGACAGGGCGATATCGGCGAAGGCATGCTTTATTCCCTCGCCTATGACAGCAGGTCCGAATGGATTGGTTTTCGGCGTAATTGGAACGCCGTAGACCTTCTCCAATCGAGGCTCGATGTTCATCAATGCTTCGGCGAACAACTCTTCAAGCCGGTTGCTCTCGGCTGCCAGGCTGAGCCAGTCTTCAAATTCGTCTTTCTCGACAATGGAAAGTCCGCCGGTTTCGGGTTTCTCTTCCACAACCACCCCACCCAGGGACTCAAGCGCGCCAAATACACTGTTCAGGCACCGGTATTGTGCATCTCCGAGGGTGTGCTGAACCAACCGTGGCGCATCAAGAAATTCCTGATGTTCGGCAATGCTTTTTGCCGACAAGGATGCGCCTTCCAGCTTGGCACTGATGTGTTCGCCAAACCGCTTGAACGCATCATCAATGGCCTGCTTCAGATAGGCCTTGCAGGTGCTTTTAAGTTCGGCGATATCAACGCCACCATACAGCTTGATGGAGGCTTTCTGGCTGCGCATGGCAGCCGCCACTTTGTTCAGCGCGCGTGTCGCCTCGACGGGTGTTTCATCAAAAGCTATGCCCACGCCGGTGGCGGTACGCCTGACCAGCTTGGCACGTATTTCATGAGTTTGCGCACCCAGCGCGGCAGGCGTCGTAAACGTGACGCGCACATACTGGCCTTCCTGACCTTTGACCCAATCGCTGTCTTTCTCGGGGATGGCGAATTTCAGAAACAACCCGCCCAGGCAAAAATCCGCGATATCGCAAATGATCTCGCGTCCGGAGTCCATAACCATTCTCGCCGGCTGCGCGACTGTAAATCGCATCTGCCTGCGCTGTTCGGGTCCGGATTTTTGCGGCTCTATCGACATGGTTCACATTCCCATCGGGTACTGATTTAACGGATTACCCCTATATTACGGGCAGTCAGGGCAGAAATTAACCTCAAAACATCGGGATTTGTAAAAACCCGGATTGGCGCCAGGCTTCGTATACCGCCACGCTGACTGCATTTGACAGGTTCAAACTCCGGCTTTCTGCCTGCATGGGCAGTTTCAGCCGGTGATCCGCATCAAACGCTTCCAGAATATCGGCTGGCAGCCCCCTGCTTTCCGGCCCGAACAGCAGCGCATCTCCCGGTTTGAAGACGGCCTGGCTGTAAACCCGCGCTGCCCTGGTTGTAAAGGCATACCAGTTGGCCGCAGGCAAAGTCTCGCGCGCAGCGCTGAAATTTTCATGGACAACCACTTCCGCCAGTTCGTGATAATCCAGTCCGGACCGGCGTACCGATTTTTCATCCAGGCTGAACCCCAATGGTTTGATCAGGTGCAGACGGCTGCCGGTATTGGCTGCCAGCCGGATGATATTGCCGGTGTTGCCGGGAATTTCCGGCTCAAATAATACGATATGAAACATGCTGGTATTATCAGGCAAGTTGCCCTTAAGCTGTCCCATCAATGGTTCCTCATCTCACCACCGCACTCACCGGCCCGCTGCTCGAACTGGAGAAGCGAATCATCGACGCGCAACCGGCCATAGAATTCTGGTTCCGCCAGCAATGGCAAGAGCAGGCCGCGCCTTTTTACACTTCGGTCGACCTGCGCAATGCCGGTTTCAAGCTCGCGCCGGTCGACACCAATCTTTTTCCAGGCGGGTTCAACAATCTCAATCCCGATTTCATGGCCTTGTGCGTGCATGCCGCAATGGGGGCAGTAGAAAAAATCTGTTCGAACGCACAAAGGCTGTTGCTGATCCCCGAGAATCACACGCGCAATACTTTCTATCTGCAAAACGTGTCGGTGCTTGCCAGCATACTCAGGCAAACCGGGCTGGTTGTACGCATCGGCACCCTGATTCCGGAAGTTACCGAGCCAACCACACTTGAACTTCCCGGGGGCGGACGCATCACGCTGGAGCCGGTCATCCGCAATGGCGACCGTGTCGGCCTGAAGGACTTTGATCCCTGCGCGGTGCTGCTCAACAACGATTTGTCCGCAGGCGTGCCGGAGGTTCTGAAGGATATCGAGCAGACCATCATGCCGCCACTGCACGCTGGCTGGGCCACCCGCAGGAAATCGCGTCACTTCGCCGCTTACCAACATCTGGCCAGTGAATTCTCGAGGCTCATTGGCGTTGACCCCTGGTTTATCGACCCGCAGTTTGACCATTGCGGAAAAATCGATTTCCAGGCCCGTCAGGGTGAAGAGTGCCTGGCTTCCAAAACCAGCGACCTGCTGGACCGCATCCGTGAAAAATATCGCGAATACAGCATCCACCACGAGCCCTTTGTCATCGTCAAGGCTGACGCCGGCACCTATGGCATGGGCATCATGACAGTAAAAAGCCCGGATGATGTCAAAGACCTGAACCGCAAGGCGCGCAACAAGATGTCCGTCATCAAGGAAGGCCAGTCGGTGACCGAAGTACTGATTCAGGAAGGTGTTTATACGTTTGAAAGCATCAACGATGCAGTGGCCGAGCCGGTGGTGTACATGGTCGATCATTTTGTCGTCGGCGGCTTTTACCGTGTTCACACTGGCCGCGGCACAGACGAAAATCTCAATTCGCCCGGCATGCACTTCGTGCCGCTGGCGTTTGATTCCGCCTGCCAGTTGCCCGACCACCGGCTCAACCCTGATGCAACACCAAACCGTTTCTATGCCTATGGCGTCATCGCCCGGCTGGCCATGCTGGCAGCCAGCGTGGAACTGGACAATGCGTTAAACGAACAGAGCGAGGCCTCCTGAGATGGAAATGCTTTTTATCATCGACCTGCCCGGATCACTCAAGGAATACAAGGATTCGTCCATTGCCATGATGCGCGCCGCGCATGCGCGCGGGCATGCGGTCTGGATTTGCCAGATGCACGACCTGCACCTTTGGGAAGGCAGGGTAGTCGTGCTGGCGACCCAGGTGGACATTCAATCTGGTCCCGCCTGGCGTATCGAATCCGACTCACGCACCCGCCTGCTTGCGGATTTCTCGGCTGTGCTGATGCGCAAGGACCCGCCGGTTGACCAGGACTACCTGGCCACGACGCATCTGCTCAGTCTTACCGAAGAGCATGGCGCGAGAATTTTCAATCGGCCCTCTGCACTGCGCGACTACAACGAGAAGCTGACCATATTCCATTTCCCGCAGTTTGTCGCGCCGACTCTGGTCAGCGCCAGCAAGGATCTGATCAACGGATTTCTGGATGAACACGGCGACATCATCGTCAAGCCGCTGCATGCCATGGGCGGAGAAGGCGTCTTCCGCTTGCGTCCCGAGGACCCCAATCGCATCGCCATTCTGGACACCCTGACCCGGCATGGCGAACACGCCATCATGGCGCAGCGCTACCTGCCGGAAATCTCGGCGGGCGACAAGCGGATTATCCTGATCGATGGCGAGCCGGTTCCCCATGCGCTGGCACGCACCCCGGCACCGGGTGAAACCCGCGGCAATCTTGCAGCGGGCGGAACTGGACGCACCCAGCCGCTGACCGAACGCGATGAGGAAATCGCACGCACGGTCGGACGCGTCGTGCGTGAGGCCGGTATATTTCTGGCCGGGCTGGATGTCATTGGCGACTACCTGACCGAGGTCAACGTCACCAGCCCAACCGGATTCGTCGAAATTGCTGCGCAAAGCGGATTTGATGTGGCGGACAGTTTCATTGCAGCGCTGGAAAACTCGGTTGCATAGATTCAGTTTTCTTGTCTGGCTACCAGCACTGTTTGTTGTTTTCTTTGCTGGCTGCGCGCAAAAGGAATCCATCTTCCGCCAGGAGAGCTTTGTCTTTGGCACCCGTATCGAAATCAGCATCCAGGGCGAGGGCAAGATCAAAGCTGCAAAAGCCGCACAAAGTGTGCTGCAGCGTTTTGATGAATTGCACAGGAAGCTGCATGCGTGGCAGCCGTCCGATCTAGACAGACTCAATACGGCTTTTGCTTCCGGTTCCGGGAAGTCCCAGATCGACCCTGAGTTGGCACGGATACTGGAAGACGCAAAAGCGTTTTCTCTGCAAAGCGATGGACTGTTCAACCCCGCCATCGGCAATCTCATCCGGCTTTGGGGCTTTCATGACGATGGCCCGCCCACTGAGCTCCCAAGCAAAGCTGCCATTGATCAGATGGTTACTGCCGCCCCGTCGATGCAAAATCTTCATATCGAGAACAACCAGACATGGAGCGACAACCCTGCGGTGCGCATCGACCTGGGTGGCTATGCCAAAGGTCTTGCGCTGGACGAGGCTGTTTCAATTCTCAGACAACACGGTATCCGCAATGCGCTTGTCAATATTGGCGGCAATGTTATCGCGCTGGGCAAACCAGGTGATCGTCCCTGGAAAGTCGGCATCCAGCATCCAAGAAAGGCGGGAGTCATCGCTACGCTGGATCTGCATGATGGTGAGGCTATCGGCACTTCAGGCGATTATCAGCGTTATTTTGAAGCTGCCGGCAAGCGATATAGCCACTTGCTCGACCCGCGCACGGGCTGGCCCGCAAATGGCATGCAGTCCGTCACCATCCTGGTTTCGGGCGACAGCGCTGGTGTGAAATCGGATGTGCTGACCAAACCCTTGTTTGTTGGCAACACGAACATCCTCGAAATGATGCGCCGCTTTAATCTCAGTCAGGTCATGGCTGTGGATTCAAATGGAAGCGTGCTGGTTTCGACGGGCATGCTGAAGCGCCTGCAATGGCGCGAACCTGGGCAGGCCCATCACGTTTTTGGCCCGCAAGCTGTAAGATAAGATTTCAACTTCAAACAACTGCCTTTAAAAATGATTGGCATATTAATCGTTACGCATGGCCCATTGGGCGATGACCTGATCGATGCCCTCGCACACGTGCTTGGCTCGAAACCAAAATCCATCGAAGCGCTGGACGTTTCTTCGCGCGCGGAGCCTGGAGACATTCAGACCGCCATTACCCGGCGCATGCAGGCGCTTGATACGGGCAAGGGCGTGCTGGTGCTGACCGATATCTATGGTGCCACGCCAAGCAATTGTGTCTGCCGCGCACTAGCACCCGGCCATGCGGCGGGTGTCACGGGCGTCAACCTGCCCATGCTGCTGAAGGTAATGACCTATCGCAAGCTTCCGCTCGGACAACTGGCCGCCATGGCGGCTGCGGGCGGGCAGGAGGGCATTTCCATTATTTCCCAGGACATGTGCGATGCCGCAACAGGACATTGAAGTCATCAACAAGCTGGGCCTGCATGCACGGGCTTCGGCCAAGCTTACCCAGCTTGCCTCAAGCTTCGAAAGCGAGGTATTCCTCTCCCGGAATGGCCGCCGTGTCAATGCCAAGAGCATCATGGGTGTCATGATGCTGGCGGCTGCCAAGGGCGCGACAGTCACGCTGGAAACCAGCGGCCCGGATGAACATCAGGCGATTTCCGCCATCTCCGCATTGTTCGCCGACAAATTCGGGGAGGACGAGTGAACCAAGGCTTCAGCACATGAGCTTTACGCTGCACGGCATTGGGGCCTCCAGTGGCATCGCCATCGGACGGGCGCATCTTGCCTCGCCGTCGCGTGTTGAAGTAGCGCATTATTCCCTGCCCGAAAATAAGATCGATTCCGAGCTCAAGCGGTTCGATGATGCCGTCGAGCAAACCCGAACGGAATTGCGTACCGTGCGCTCACAGATTCCTGCCAGCGCGCCGGCCGAGTTGCCTGCATTCCTCGACATGCATCTGCTGATCCTCGATGACAACATGATCGACGAGGAACCCAAACGCCTGATCCGCGAACAGCGTTGCAATGCGGAATGGGCGCTTACGCAGCAGATGGAAGCGCTGGTCGCCCGCTTCGAGGAAATTGAAGACCCGTATCTGCGCTCGCGTCAGGAAGACGTCGTGCAAGTCGTGCAGCGCGTTATCAAGGTGCTGGTGGGACATCCCGGCCAGCTTCCGGCCGGGACGGACGGCGAGGAATGCGTGCTGGTCTCGCATGAGTTGACGCCGGCGGACATGATCCAGTTCAAGAGCACGCGCTTTGCCGCTTTCATCACTGATCTGGGCGGCGCCACCTCGCATACCGCCATCATGGCCAGAAGCCTGGGCATACCCTCGGTCATGGCGCTGCATCAGGCCAGAAGCCTGATTAAGGATCACGAATGGATCATCGTCGATGGCCGAGAAGGCGTTGTCATCGTCGACCCTGACGAAAAGATACTCGAAGAATATCGCCACCGTCAGGCGGCCTGGATCAAGGCCACCGAGAAACTCAAGAAACTCAAAACCAGCCGCGCCAAGACGCTCGATGGAACCAATGTCGAGTTGTTCGCAAATATTGAACTGCCACAGGACATGCCCGCCGTGCTGGAATCCGGTGCGCAGGGAATCGGCTTGTTCCGCAGCGAATTTCTTTTCCTTAACCGCGACGATCTGCCTACCGAGGATGAGCAGTTCGAAGCATACAAAATCGTGGCCGAGACCATGGAAGGAAAGCCCGTCACGGTCCGTACGCTGGACCTTGGTGCGGACAAGCAGGCGCCCTGGGGACATACGGTGGCCGACAACCCGGCACTGGGGCTGCGCGCCATAAGACTGTGCTTGGCCGAACCAAGGTTGTTTGAAACCCAGTTGCGCGCCATCCTGCGCGCTTCAGTATTCGGCAAGGTGCGCATCCTGATCCCCATGCTGGGCAATTTCGGGGAATTGAGAGCCACTCTGCAACTGATCGCGGCAACCAAGGAAAATTTGCGCGCGGAAGGAATAAGGTTTGATGAACGCATTCCGGTAGGCGGTATGATCGAAGTACCCGCCGCCGCGCTGCTCGCCGAGCAATTTGCCAAACAGCTGGATTTTCTTTCCATCGGCACCAACGACCTCATCCAGTACACGCTCGCCATCGATCGCGCGGATGATGCAGTCGCGCATCTCTATGATCCCCTTCACCCGGCCGTGTTAAGTCTCATCCAGCACACCATTCGCAGTGGCCAAAAGGCCGGCAAACCCGTTTCAGTCTGCGGCGAAATGGCAGGAGATTCGCAGCTGACGCGATTATTGCTTGGACTGGGGCTGCGGCATTTTTCCATGCAGCCCGCCAGCATTCTGGCTGTCAAACACCAGATTCTGGGCAGCATGATCGATGAGGTGACCGACCTTGCCATTCCGCTGCTCAAAAACACCGATGCAGAAAAGACCACCAGCCTGTTGAACAAGCTGAACGGAAAAACGTGAAATCGCCGGATTACTGGGCTGCCGCCTGCCGTGCGCTCTCGCGTGGCGACCCGGTCATGGCAAAGTTGATCCGCGCCCATCCCGGATCGTCCTTGAAGAGCCGAGGCAATGCATTCGAAACCCTGCTGCGTGCCATCGTCGGCCAGCAGATTTCCGTGAAAGCAGCCGATGCCGTGTGGGCAAGGGTTTGCGCCGCCACTCCCATCAAGCCAGAGATAATTTCGACTCTGTCCGTTGACGCCCTGCGCACCTGCGGCCTTTCGCGCATGAAAGCGGAATATGCCATCGATCTGGCGGCGCACTTCGCTGAAGGCCGTATCCGTCCGCGCCGCTGGGCCCGAATGGCGGATGAAGAAATCATCGCGGAACTGGTTGACGTTCGAGGAATTGGTCGCTGGACAGCCGAAATGTTTCTTATTTTCCACCTCTTGCGCCCCAATGTCTGGCCGGTGGATGATCTGGGCCTGCTGAAAGCCGTCAGCCTGCATTACGAAAATGGGGGGAAAGTCACCCCGAGCAGCGCGAAAGCACAGGGTGAGCGCTGGCAGCCCTGGCGCACGGTGGCAACCTGGTATCTGTGGCGCAGCCTGGACCCAATGGTCGTGGCATATTGACAGCGGTCCAGGTGCTCCCTCACCCGGCCATCACTTTCCGCCCTGATCAAATACGGACCGTTGAAACAGAATAAGCGCTTATTGCGGGTAAAATGCGCGGCTTGCTTCATTTCTCCGGGTTCTTCATGTGCTGATCAGCAATAACATCACCATGCAGTTTGGCGCGAAGCCGCTGTTCGAAAACGTGTCGGTCAAATTCGGCGATGGAAATCGATATGGCCTGATCGGTGCGAATGGCTGTGGAAAATCCACTTTCATGAAAATTCTCGCGGGCGTGCTGGAACCCACCGCGGGCAACATCAGCCTGGACAGGCACGAGCGCATGGCCTGGTTGCGGCAGGATCAATTTGCCTACGAAGACCAGCGCGTGCTGGATGTGGTGATGATGGGGCACGAGGACATGTGGCGCGCCAGCGCGGAAAAGAACGCGATTTACATGAACCCGGAGGCGAGCGAGGCAGACTATATGCGCGCCGCCGAGCTGGAAAGCCAGTTCGCGGAATATGACGGCTACACCGCCGAATCGCGCGCGGGCGAGCTGCTGCTTGGCGTGGGAATCGCCACGGCGCTTCACAACGGCCCGATGAGCGCGGTAGCGCCCGGCTGGAAACTGAGGGTGTTGCTGGCGCAGGCACTGTTTGCCAGTCCCGACATACTGCTGCTTGATGAACCCACCAACAACCTGGACATCAACACCATTCGCTGGCTGGAGGATGTACTGAACGCGCAGAACAGCACGATGATCATCATTTCGCATGATCGCCACTTTTTGAATCAGGTCTGCACCCACATGGCGGACATGGACTATGGCAAGCTCACCGTGTATCCCGGCAATTATGACGATTACATGGAAGCCTCGACGATGGCGCGAGCGCAGCAATCGCGCGACAACGCCAAGGCCAAGCAGCAGATTGCCGATTTGCAGGAATTCGTACGGCGTTTCTCAGCCAACGCTTCCAAGGCGCGGCAAGCCACCAGCCGCGCACGTCAGATCGAAAAAATCAAGGTAGAGGACATCAAGCCATCCAGCCGCCAGTATCCCTTCATTCGCTTTGAGTACGACGAGCGCGAGAAACTGCACCGGCAGGCGCTGGAGGTGGAGCACTTAAGCCATGGCTATGACCAGCCCCTTTTCAAGGATTTTTCCATGCGCGTGGAAGCAGGCGAGCGCGTTGCCATCATCGGCGAAAACGGCATCGGCAAAACTACGTTTCTGCGTTGCCTGGCTGGCGATTTGACACCACAGCATGGCAAGATCAAATGGGCAGAGAAAGCGACGCCGGGCTATTTCGCGCAGGACCATGCCGCCGATTTTGCCAGGGATCAAACCTTGTTCGACTGGATGCAGCAATGGGGTCGACCCAGCGACGACGACCAGGTGATGCGTGGCACGTTGGGTCGTCTTCTGTTTTCCGGTGATGAAATCAGCAAATCGGTAAAAGTATTGTCCGGCGGCGAGCAAGGCCGCATGCTGTTCGGCAAGCTGATGCTGGGCCGACACAATGTGCTGCTGATGGATGAACCCACCAATCACATGGACATGGAGTCCATCGAGTCACTCAACAACGCGCTGGAGAAATACAAGGGCACATTGTTTTTCGTCAGCCACGATCGCGAGTTCGTCAGTTCGCTGGCAACACGCATTCTGGAAATTCGCGCCGAGGGCATTGTCGATTTCCACGGCAATTACGAAGACTATCTCGCCAGTCAGGATAAATAATGCCGCAAGAAGACAAAACCAGAATCACGATGCCATTTGAACTGCGCAGCGAGCATGTTGCACTCTGTGACCTGCTCAAGCTGACCGGCATCGCTGACAGCGGCGGACAGGGAAAGCTGCTGATTGCCAACGGCGAAGTGATGGTTGACGGCCTGCCCGAGGCCCGCAAGACCGCGAAAATTCGTGCTCAACAAACGGTCGAATGTCAGGGACATAAAATCCTCGTGATCGCCGCTGTCACCCAGAAATAGCTATTGGCGGACCGCCAAGCAGCAATTAAACCCCGCTGTCTGAAACAGGCGGCGGGGTTTTTAATTGGGACAGTCTTAGCGGTTAATCAGGAAGTCAGCAATTTCTGCAGCTCACCCTTCTGGTACATCTCGGTCATGATGTCGGACCCGCCAACAAACTGGCCATTGATATACAACTGTGGAATGGTCGGCCAGTTGGAAAACTCCTTGATGCCCTGGCGGATTTCGGGATCGGCCAGCACGTTGACCGCCAGAAAATTGCCTACTCCGCAGGCTTTGAGAATACCGGCCGCGTTAGCCGAGAAACCGCATTGGGGAAATTGCGGCGTGCCTTTCATGTAAAGCACGACCTTGTTGTTGGTAACCTGCTCACGGATTGTTTCTTGTGCGCTCATGGCATTGCTCCTGAATATCTTGAGTAATTTACTCAGGTATTATAAGGCTTCACTAATATTCGTCAAGTCGGGGCTTCCTTGCGCGAGATCAATGCCTTGTGCAGTAAATGCCGAGCCAGCATGAGCGGAGGCATACGCAGCCAGTGCGCGCGAATGTAGGCGGCAAACCGTGCCAGTCTGGAGAAACTATCGCGGTAACTGTCATGCTCGGGTCCCAAGGCGCGATGAAACATGGCATCCATCATGTACGGCAACGATGGCGCAGCTTTGTTAAGGGCTACGTCAACTGCTATAGGTACCGGTGTTTTGAAAAAGTACCGGGCGTAACGAAGTGCATAAAATAGCGGACGCTCTAGCTCAAGCTCAGCAGCACGCTTCGGTAACTCCGTCCAGAAATTTCGGTCAGCTCCGAAATATCGGAGCAGCAAATCCATGTCGGACAAATCCCTAAGCCCGTGCGGCAGTTCGCCATCATGAAATAAATGGCAGGCGGCATGCAGCACCATGTCGACTGGCTGCAACACAAAAAGCCCTGGCACGCTATCTATAGGTACAGCGGCAGCCCGCAACTTTAGCGGATCAGGATGATAGCGGGCGGTACGCGGCAAAATGGCGTGGTGCATGTCCACTACGCTGCCACGCCTGATATGCTGCATGGGTGGAATCTCGTGCATCCATAGTCGATAGTAGCGTTCGTCGTAAGCGTCTTCCGCCTGTGCATGCCAGCCCGCCAGCATCAGCGCCGCTTCGGCCTGATTGATTTTTTCAAGCGGCACCAGGATATCTACGTCGCTGAAAAGGCGCCCACGCGCGGCTGGCATGCCTGCCATCACGTAAGCGGCACCTTTCAGCAAAATGACGGGCGCTTCCAACCCCATAAGCGCATCCCTGATCTGGCTGACCTCCCATCTCACCGCGATCTTCTGGCGTTCAGCCAAAACGTGATCGGCCTCAAGGTGCCAGCGTACCTGCCGGGGCACACTTGCTTCCCACTTCGAGCCTTTGAGGGTTTCCGCCAGGCGGGCGAGCAGGCCGGTGCGCCGGGCCTGCCGGACCAGCACATCCCAGTCAGCCAGATTCAAATCTGAAACTAGCGCAGGATTACTCAACACCTCACTGATCAGCGGCAGCTTCATTTAATGCTTTTCTTGCCTTCAGCAAGCGCGTCAAACATCCGGATGGCATCCGGTAGCGCGTGATAAGTGAAATCGTAGCAGTCGCACTGCCGGATCAATTCCGTTCCCGCATCAAATGCACGTTCCCCCAACTGGCTGTAATTGAAAGCGTTCTGTGCCAGGTAAATAAAAGTCTGCGCCTGAGATCTTGGCGTGAGCGCCGCTTCAACTTCAGCCTGCCATTTTGGAAAAATCACCCAGCCGGGTTTGACCGGTTCTTGCTGGCGGTGGACGCTATCATCTGGCGGCCGAAGGTGAGTGACAGTGCCCTTGGCAGTATCGTGTGAAGGCCTATTAAGAAAGGCATCCCTCGAAAAATCCTGAATGATTTTTATGGACTGGTTCTTGAGGCTGATGGGACGCGGCAGTGGGTGAATCAATCCGGTTGCCGGATCAATCAGTGTCAACTCATCGGATAGCAAACGCCATCCTGACAAAACCAGTCCTGCGCAAAGCGTGCTTTTACCAGAACCGGGCGGGGCAGGAAGAATCACCGCAAACCCGTTTTTCTCGACTACCGCGGCATGAATGATGAGAAAGTGATGCGCATGGGAAGACACACACCAGTTCATCCCCCATTCCAGCATGGGAAACGCCTGATCCGCCGGCAAGGGCTGAAATGGCCGAAACCCGTCATAGATGAAATTAGCCTTCGGCGCGATCCACCGGCGCAATCCACACGGGCGTTTTACACTGACATAAAAATCCTGGAATTCCAAATCCGACAATACAAACTGGCCATAGAGCTGAGCCAACCCTTCCGCGACATAAGGGATATCTGATCGGATTCGCACTGTGAATGGACCAGTCATCAAGCTCAGGCCATTACGCGATAGCCTGGACATTACATCCGCCCGCGTCAGATCAGACAGCTTCAAACTGCCAGGCCCCAGTCGCGTAACTGCGCATCAATGGCGTTCAGAGACTCTTCCAGGCCCGACTCGCCCACCCCTTCGATTTGCGAAGAGATATCCACCCTCGACATGCCTTGGAGCCTCGCATATGCCAATGGACTGAGATAGTGAGTATCACCAGAAAGACAATCAAACAGCACAGCTTCGTCTTCGAACACGGCAACACGAAAACGCGAATCTTCGGGTTTCAAAGGTGATTTCAACATTGAGAAAATCAATTTCTTAGGAACTGCCAGGCAGAAGCATAGCAAGGAACGTGACAGAAACGCCTAAAATAAAAAACCCGCACGAAGCGGGTTTCTATTTAACTGATATACGCAATTATTCCTGGCATTCAGCCTTGCAGTGATTGACAGTATTTAACAATATCTGCCGCATACCAGTTAACACCTGCCATTGGATGATAAACACCAGTGTTGGTAAACTCATTCCACATGGTCATCAGCTTAGTTTCCGAACAAACCGAACTGGGAATATAGCCATACTTGATATTCAACCAGGTCGCGGCACATTCTCGACCGACCGGGTCAGGCTTGGCGGTTGCATTGGCCCAGAACTGGCCCATCATGACTTCCTTGCACGTCGGTCCATTTGGTCCGTAATAACTGGTTTTAGTACCGTAGTTACAGTGGCTGCCACGTTTGAGTTTATCGTGATAACAGACTTTTAATTCCGGGCATTCCCAGTCTGATTTTTGACACCAAACACTTGGAGGCTTCCCGTGACAGTAATCAGGGGTGCCATGGTGACTGGCGAAACCCAAGCTATGAAAACCTGATTGCGACTTGCATATCTTCCCGCCCGTTGCCAATACTGGCTGGCTGGCAAGTGTAAAAATTGCCGACACACCCAGTCCTGCACCCGTGAACTTGCGGCGGGAATGATCAACACTGTCTTGCCCACTCGACTCCGGATTGACTCTCAGGTTTTCCGGATACTCCAAATTTTGTTCTTGATTTTCCATGGTTATGCTCTGCTTGTTTCCATTGGATAGAATTCAGCTTACAGGGTAGCAAATTTCAAGCCAGAACCTGATACCACTACACAACTACTTGGTTCTATGGAGTTTTGCCAAGTGCAGGGCCGTTGATTTAGCACATCCTGTAAGTTATTCCGACATTTTTGCCCCGGTTACTCTATCTATTCCAGCCAAGTCGCGCCTAGTTACAGGTTCGGAAAAGCCGACTTTAATCAATAAATCCCTGACTGCCTCAGCCTGATTGTAACCATGTTCCAGCAAGTGTAGCCCTTTAGAGCGCAGATGGGATTTGGCCTGAACCACGATTTCCCTTATATCCGCCAGCCCCATGTCCTCGGAAACCAGAGCACCGGCAGGTTCATGCCGTACATCCCCTTCAAGCAAATGCGGATCGCCTGGAGCAATATAAGGCGGATTCGCGACAATGATGTCGAATTGCCTGTCACCGAGCGCTGAAAACCAGCGGCTCTGGACAAATTCGACATGAACTCCGTTTTTTGCTGCATTCCGGCGGGCGATTTCAAGGGCTGAATCGGATTCTTCCACCGCCGTGACTTGAGCTGCAGGACACTCCAGCACCAGCGTGATGGCAATGCACCCACTGCCAGTACCCAAATCAAGAATTTTGGGAGATTCCATGACACGGCATTGGCTCAAGGCAAGATCGACCAACAACTCAGTCTCGGGACGTGGAATCAGCACGTCAGGTGTTACGTTGAAAGTACGGCCGTAAAACTCCTTTTCCCCAAGAACATAGGCGATGGGCTCGCCTGCCAGCCGCCTGCCCAGCAGTTCCTCATAACGCGCGATGGGTTCGGCTTGCAGGGAGTCGCGCTCATGGGCAATCAGCCAGGTACGATCCACACTTAGCACTTGACCGAGCAATATCCGGATTTCCAGACGGGCCGCTGTCGCATCCAGAGCCAACGTCCGCATCAACTCCGGCGCATCACGCTGGAGAAGCTCTTGGGGGGAGTTCAAGCTTCGCCCAACTCGGCCAGTTGCTCGGCCTGATACTCGGACGCCAGTGCATCCAGCAATTCGTCCAGTTCGCCCTGCATGATGAAGTCGATCTTGTAGAGGGTGAGATTAATGCGGTGATCCGTCACTCTGCCCTGCGGAAAATTGTAGGTGCGGATACGCTCGGAGCGATCGCCGCTGCCGATGAGCGATTTCCGTGTGCTGGCGATGCCGGCCTGTTGTTCCCGGAGTTGCCCATCCTTGATACGCGCAGCTAGCACCGCCATGGCCTGGGCCTTGTTGCGATGCTGCGATCGGTCGTCCTGGCACTCCACCACGATGCCAGTGGGTAAATGTGTAATGCGCACGGCGGAATCGGTCTTGTTGATATGCTGCCCGCCCGCGCCGCTGGCACGGAAGGTGTCGATTCTTATATCGGCCGGATTGATTTCCACATCGCCAATTTCGTCCGCCTCCGGCAGCACGGCCACCGTACACGCTGAGGTATGGATGCGTCCCTGAGTTTCCGTGGCAGGCACACGCTGCACGCGATGCCCCCCCGACTCGAACTTGAGCCGCGAATAAGCGCCTTCGCCAACGATGCGCGAAATAATCTCGCGATATCCGCCCAATTCGGATTCATTAGCGGAGATGACCTCGACCTTCCAGCCCTGACGTTCGGCGTAGCGCGCGTACATGCGAAACAGGTCGCCCGCGAACAGGGCCGATTCGTCGCCACCGGTGCCCGCACGGATCTCCAGAAAAATATTCCGGTCATCGTTGGGATCCTTTGGCAACAACGCCTTTTGCAGATCTGCTTCCAGATGCGTCATTTTCACGCGGGAGTCGTCGATTTCGGCCTGGGCGAAAGCCTTCAGGTCCGGATCGGACAGAAGCGTTTGCGCCGTTGCCGCATCGGCTTCCGCCTTTCTGTAAGCCTGAAACAACGCGACGACAGGTGTCAGTTCCGCATGTTCTCGAGATAGCTTTCTGTATTTATCAAGGTCATTCGTTGAATCCTCGCGCGCGAGGAGCTGGCCGATTTCCTCCAGCCGCTCGGCAAGCTGGGACAGTTTTGCGGTAAGTGTTGCTTTCATGAAAACTCAATCAAGGATAAGAAACCCGGGCCAGGCCAGGTTCTATTCCTTGGGAAGGCCGTAGATGCGATTGATCAGCCGTGCCAGGGACTCGCGTTCTTCATCGGAAACGTGATGCAGCGCATGGGTGGGGGCATGCAGCAGCTTGTTGGTCAGCGCGCGGGAAATCTGGTCGAGCACTTCTTCTGGACTGACTCCTCTTTCCAGCAGTTTTCGGGCGTGATCGAGCTCGTGGCGCCGATGACGCTCGGCATGATCGCGCAGGCTGCGGATCGTCGGCACGAATTCACGTGCGCCCATCCAGTGCAGAAAATCCTGCACGCTGGTTTCGATGATAGCTTCTGCCTGGATCACCTGGCCCTGGCGCTGGTCCTGGCCTTCGCGCACTACCGATCCCAGGTCATCCACACTATATAGAAACACGTCATCGAGTTCGCCCACTTCTTCTTCCACGTCCCTTGGCACAGCCAGATCGACCATGAACATGGGTTTGTGACGGCGGGTTTTAAGCGCGCGCTCGACCAGTCCCTTGCCCAGAATCGGAAGTGGGCTCGCGGTCGACGTAATGACAATATCGTAAAGCGCCAGATGCTCTGGCAAATCGTTGAGTGCGATCACGCCGGCATTGAAGCGTTCTGCTAGCGGCCGCGCACGCTCGGCCGTGCGATTGGCCACGAGTATGCGCTGGGGATGCCGCGCGGCGAAATGCGCCATGCACAACTCAATCATTTCGCCTGCGCCGATGAACAACACCTTCTGTTCGCTGACGCTGGGAAAGATTCGCTCTGCCAGACGTACTGCGGCTGCCGCCATGGAAACCGAGGAGGCGCCGATATCCGTTGCGGTTCGGACTTCCTTGGCGACGGAAAATGTGCGCTGAAACAGCTTGTGCAGTAGAAGGCCGAGTGTTCCGGCTTTTTCCGCCGTTTTTACGGCGTTCTTGATCTGGCCAAGAATTTGCGTCTCGCCCAGCACCATCGAATCCAGCCCCGAGGCCACCCGGAATGCGTGGCGGGCAGCCTCACCCTGGGGTAGTCGGTATAAATAGGGCTCCACTTCGGATTGAGGCAGCTTGTGAAACCCGGAGAGCCACGCGACAGGCGCCTCCGGATCGGTTGTATGGCAATACACTTCGGTGCGGTTGCACGTCGACAATATGGCCGCCTCCCGAATGGGCGGGCAGGCAACCAGATCACGCAGAGCGTCATCCATGCGCTCTGCGGCAAACGCCACCTGCTCCCGGATGGATACCGGGGCAGTATGGTGGTTGATGCCGAACGCAAAAAGCTGCATGGAGTGATTTGCCTGAATATTTGGGCGTTTATTCTAGCGTATAGATCATTTCGCCGGATTTGTAGCTGAAGCCGGGGCGGGTGTAACAGGAGGCGCCAGTGACGATGGCTGATTAGCCGAAACCGGCGGGTTCAGCACGGGATCGAGGTTTTCGGGGAACCCCCCGGACGGCGGCTCATCCTTTTTGATGGGGTGAGCTTCGTGTGTTGTCCCTTCTCTGGCTTCTGCCTCTGATTTTCTCAACACCTGCTGCGGTTCAACCGCGAGCGGCTCTGCCTTGGGTGCTTCGGGAACTGGTTTGGGGACAACTTTCAGCGTTTCTGCAAACAGGACTGGCTGCAATTTTGGCAGCAGGTTCTTGAGGATTTGCGCGGTCAGGGAACTCGTAAACTGGTATTTCTCCGCCTCCTGGCCAGGCACCAGCGCGGTAAACGTTCCGAAATGCCGGTCTCCCAGGTAAAAAACAAAGGTGGCCGTGCGGTTGACCACACGTGACTCGAGCAATTGGCCGCCCGGGCCAAACCGCTCATAACGGTGGTCTCCCGTCCCGGTCTTGCCACCAATCGGAATGGGGTTGCCGCTGCCATCCTTCAGCGCGCCGTGCAGGCGGGCGGCCGTACCTTCACTGACTACCAGGCCCAAGGCCTTTTTAAGCGTCTGTGCAACCTCTTTCGGGAATAAGGCTTCTGGTTGAGGCGCGCGCCTACGGAAATGAGTTTCATAAGGCGTGTTCGCAGCGAATTTAAGACTTCTGAGATTAACCGCCGGCAACCTCACGCCATCGTTGACGATAATCCCCATCAACTCCGCCAGCGCGGCTGGCCGGTCGCCCGAGCTGCCAATCGCGGTCGCATAGGAAGGCGTCAGCGTGTCGAATGGATAACCGAGTCGCCGCCAGTCTTTCAGCAACGCCTCGAATGCCTCCACTTCCAGCAGACTCTGTATGCGGATGTCCTGCGCGTTTTTGCGGCTGGTTTTGAACAACCAGTCGTAAACCTGCACGCGCTCTTTCGCGCTTGCCGCGAAAATTTCCTCATAGCTTGCGCCTGGGTGGCCGCGCAAGTACGACACCAGCCAGATTTCCAGCGGATGAATTTGAGTGACATAGCCGCGATCTGCAAGGTTGTATGCAGCCGGATCGTGCTGCTCGTACATCCTTATCAGCGCATCCTGGCTCATGCCTGCCGTTGCGGGAATGCGTGCGCGCAGGGCAGACAGATACGCCGCGAACTCCGCACGCGGCTCAAGATAACGATATAGCGAAGTGAATCGGCGCGGATTCTGGCTGGCACGTTGATACAAATCCTCCGCCATGGCAGCTGCATCCTGCTTGCCATGTCGCTGATGGAAGCGTCGCAGGAACACGCCGGCCTCCTGGTCGACAAACCGCAACAGATAGGACTGACGCACTGGATTGGCTGCATCATCCAGTACCTTGGCGGCCGCCCCTGGCGATCGCTCGATGTAGTGCTGGGAAATATCGCGCATGATTCGGATGAATACCAGGTTCACCGAATTGCGCGTGGCTTCCCACACATCCATGATCCTGCCATTGTCATCCTTGTTGAAATTTGCAAAGACATGCTCACCCCCGCCTGTATAGAAAACCTGCGGCGCAGCCGAATAACGCCGTGCCATGGCGGCTTCCAGCATTGGGCGCAGGCTTCTGTCAGCCGAGGTTAGCAAATAGCCGGCCGCCCATTGCGCCAGCGCATCGCGTCTGGGTTGTGCCTCGATTTTCAGCCTGGCGGGATCGAGCTTGACATAGTCGGCATGCAGGCGGGCAATGATTTCGAGATAAGTCACCAGCGTCCGCAGCTTGGCCGTGGAACCCAAGTCGAGTTTTGTCTGTTGATTGATGTCAAAAGGCTGGTTGAGATTATCCGCCTGGACACGCAGCAGCATCCCCTGGGGGCTTTTTTCGTAAAGCGTGAAGCTGTAGATGACTTTGCCGAGGTCTGTGGAGGGGCCCATCAAATACTTGCCATACAAGCCAATCGCACTGGCCTTTGCGGGATCAGTCAAGCCGAGCAGGAAAGCCGTGACCTGCTCCTGCGCTTCCTTGTTGAGCGTGCTTTCCGCCACCAGATCAAGCCGGTCAAGATCGTACAATCTCTGTTCGCCCAACAGGCCTGCAAGCCGTGTACGCAGACTGTTGGTGGCCTTCTGCATGGCAAATTGCGGCAGCGGCGGATCAATACGCTGTTTTGGGCTACGCAAGGGCACTTTCAACGCGGCATCGCGGGTCGCGGGAGAAATCAGCCCCGCGTCCACCAACAGGTCAAGATGGACGTTGGTGTAACGTTCCAGCGCAGCGCGGTTTTTGGATAAATAGTAGGAAGGCTTGCGTTCGGATACCAGCAGGCTGAGCGCATGCTTCAACGCGCGAACGCCTTCCATGTCGGTTGGCGACTTTTCCAGCCGCCACAATGCCGCATTGGCTTCCTTGAAATCCAGCCCATACCAAGCCCACAGGCCATCGCCCACGCCATTGACTTCGCCAAAGCCCGGCGCCGCTGAAAGCGGTACCGTGTTCAGATAATCCCTGACGATGCGTTTGCGTGTCGGCAGAGTATTCTCGCCATCCAGGTAAGCGCGCAAGCTTGCCGAGCCCATCTGCCTGAGTTTGTCCGTCATCGACAATGTGATGCCGTCTGGTGAATGCCTGTACTTTTCGATCTGGGTCGGCAGCGTGCTGCCGCCCGGCACGTTATGCGCCGGGTTGATCAGCGAATAAAACTTGTCGAGCACCGCCTGCGCCAGCCTGTCCCACTCCACAGCAGGATTCTTGCTGGGAAATTTCTCTGTCAGCAGCTCGCGGTTCTCAATGAATAACAGCGCATTACGCAGCACCGGGGGCGCGTCATCGAAATCGGCATAGACACGCGCTGGAAAACGCTTGAGATGAAGCGCCCTGCCCTTCTCGTCCAGCAGGGTCAAGCCACCCTGGTTCTTTTCACGGTATGGCAGGTTCAGCCCCAGATCGTCCGCGCGTTCCATCTGAATGCTGATTTTGGCCTGACGTTCAATATCCCAATTGGACCTGGCCAGGTTTTCGGTGTAGACCGGCAGCTTGCTGTATCCCAAGCGCAGGTCGTAAGGCCCGGGTTCCGGGAAGCGGATGCGTTTGGATGGTCCGGTTTGTAATTGCCAGGTCATTTTCTGGGCGGTTTTTGCCAGATATTTGGCCTGCATGTCAGAAGAGAACAACTCCCAGACAAGCAGGCCCAGTATCAGGAGAAGAATGACAAGCAGCAGCAGACCCAGCGTGAGGCCGCGGCGAATCGTCCGGATCAGGTCCAATCTTTTGCTGCCAGAAAATCGCTATATAGCCGCGCTTCAGGCGAGCCGGCTTCGGGTTTCCAGTCATAGCGCCATTTCACGATGGGCGGCATGGACATGAGAATGGATTCCGTACGGCCGCCGGACTGAAGACCAAACAGGGTTCCACGGTCGAAGACCAGATTGAACTCGACATAGCGGCCGCGCCGGTAAGCCTGAAAGTCGCGTTCGCGCTCGCCAAAATTCATATCCTTTCTGCGCTCGAAAATCGGCACGTAGGCAGGCAGGAAATGATCACCAACCGATTGCATGAGGTTGAAGCAGGTATCGAAATCCGGCGTGTTCAGGTCATCAAAGAAAATGCCGCCGACGCCGCGTGGTTCGTTGCGATGCTTGAGGAAAAAATAGTCATCGCACCATTTCTTGAAGCGGGGATGCCATTCAGCGCCAAACGGCGTCAGCGCCTGTTTGCAAGTGGCGTGAAAATGCACGGCGTCTTCCTCGAAGCCGTAATACGGGGTGAGGTCCATGCCGCCACCAAACCACCAGACCGGCTCCTCGCCTTCCTTCTCGGCGATAAAGCAGCGCACATTCATGTGCACGGTCGGTACATAGGGATTGCGCGGATGAAAGACCAGGGAAACGCCCATCGCTTCCCAGCGCCGCCCGGCGAGTTCCGGCCGGTGCGCGGTGGCGGAAGGCGGCAGTTTTTCGCCCATGACATGAGAAAAATTGGCGCCCGCGCGCTCTAGGAAATTGCCCTCTTCCACCAGCCGTGATATGCCACCCCCACCTTCTGGTCGATCCCACGCATCGCGACGGAATGGCTTGCCATCGAGTGTTTCCATTCGTGAAACAATGGTTTCCTGAAGATTCAGGAAATAGTTTTTGATGGTTTCCTTGGGAATGTTCATGGTCTCAGTATGCTTCCGCTGGCGAAATCAATCAAAGTGGAGGGCCGCTTGCGATGACCAATTTTACCGGGCAATACCATTACCCGCCTGCCGAAAATTGCCTTGCATTGCTCGGCAGTTGTTGCAGGAGGTTCCCCGCTTGAGTTGGCGCTCGTGGAAACCAGCGCCATGCCAGCCTGTCTGCATAATTCAGCGGCGCCACGATGGGCGGTAATGCGCACGGCGATGGTTTCGTGATCACCCGTCAGCCAGGGCGGGCAGGATTTCGCAACGGGCAGCACCCAGGTAACCGGGCCGGGCCACAAGCCTTTTCCCCAAGCCGCCTCGATTGACGACCTGGTCGCGTAAGGCCGCAACTGATGACGATTGGCTGCGATGAGAATCAAACCCTTGCTGGCGCTTCGGCCCTTGAGCTTCAGAATTTTTTCTACTGCCCGGCGATTCATGGGATCACCCCCCAGACCGTAGCAGGATTCAGTCGGGTAGGCGATCACGCCACCCTGCCTGAGCCACGCACGCAGCGCTTTACCTTTCACTTTTTACGGTCAATGGCGCGATACCCAATATCCTTCCGGTATTGCATGCCATCGAAGCGTATTTGTGCAACGGCTTCATATGCGCGTTTCTGGGCCATTTTGACGCTATCGCCCAGTGCCGTCACCGCCAAAACACGACCGCCATTGGTCACGATGTTGCCATCCTGCTCCCGAGTGCCCGCATGAAAAACATGCAAGTCGTCCGAGTTCTTGAGCGAAAAATGAATGACATCACCTTTTCTCGGATCATCCGGATACCCTGCGGCGGCCATCACCACAGCTAGTGCCGTCCGGCGATCCCATTCCGCCTCGGCAAGATTCAGCTTGCCGTCTATGGCCTGCTCCACCAGGTTAACGAGATCGGATTTCAGACGCATCATGATGGGCTGGGTTTCCGGGTCGCCCATCCGGCAATTGAACTCGAGCACCTTGATTTCACCTGCCGGGCTGATCATGACACCCGCGTACAAAAATCCCGTATATGGCGTGCCTTCCCTGGCCATGCCCGTCACGACCGGCTGGATGACCTCGCGGAGAATTTTTGCATGCATTTCTGGCGTAACGACCGGCGCAGGCGAATACGCACCCATGCCACCCGTGTTGGGTCCCGCATCGCCATCCAGCAGACGTTTGTGGTCCTGGCTGGAAGCCAGCGCCAGAATATGCTCGCCATCCACCATCACGATAAAACTGGCTTCCTCACCCGTGAGGCATTCTTCGATCACCACGCGCGCGCCCGCGCTGCCCAGCTTGTTGCCTGCTAGCATGTCATCGATCGCGGCATGCGCCTCATCAGCGGTTTGCGCCACCACCACGCCCTTGCCCGCCGCCAGGCCGTCGGCCTTGACAACGATCGGCGCGCCCTGCGCGTTGACATAGTCATGCGCGGCCGTTACGTCGGTAAACGTCCGGTATTTGGCCGTCGGGATACTGTGGCGAATCATGAAGGCCTTGGCGAAATCCTTGGATGACTCGAGTTGGGCAGCCGCCTTGGCCGGACCAAAAATTTTCAGTCCGGCGGCGCGGAAAGCATCCACCACACCCTCGGCCAACGGAGCCTCCGGACCAACCACTGTCAGGCCGATTGGCTCCCTGCGGGCAAACTCGACCAGCGAGGGAATAGCGGTCAGCGGCACGTTCGTCACCCCGTCTTCAGTTGCTGTACCGCCGTTGCCCGGCGCGACGTAAACCATGGAAACCCGAGGCGACTGCGCAAGCCGCCAAGCCAGGGCATGTTCGCGTCCGCCGGAACCGATGACAAGTAGTTTCATGACTTTAGTCGAGAGTAGTTAGTCGAGAGCCGAGAGTGATGAATGGCAGATCGGCATTTCTCTCGACTCTCCACTCTCTACTCTCTGCTGCATGTCAGTGCCGGAAATGCCGCATGCCGGTGAACACCATCGCCATGCCGTGCTCGTCGGCGGCGGCAATGACTTCCTCGTCACGCATCGAGCCGCCGGGCTGGATGACGGCCTTGATGCCGGCCTGGGCAGCGTTGTCGATGCCGTCGCGGAACGGGAAGAAGGCGTCCGATGCCATCACCGAGCCGGGCACCACAAGGCCAGCGTGCTCGGCCTTGATGGCGGCGATGCGGGCGGAGTTGACGCGGCTCATCTGGCCGGCGCCGACGCCGATGGTCATGTTGTCCCTGGCGTAGACGATGGCGTTCGACTTGACGTACTTGGCGACGCGCCAGGCGAACAGCAGGTCGCGCATTTCAGCTTCGGTTGGGGCGCGCTTGGTCACGACCTTGATTTCGTTGGTGAGCGCGAGGTCGGCTTCCTGCACCAGCAGGCCGCCATTCACCCGTTTGAAGTCCAGACGCTTGCCCGGCTCGGCGGGCC
>JADFDC010000006.1 GCA_018263115.1 Thiobacillus sp. | reverse complement strand
TATGCCTGGAAACCAGTGCCGCCCCAACTTTCTTGGCGTCAAAAGCAGAGGCCTGTTTGTGCAGGGTGCCGACCCGCGCGCGTTCCTCGTCATCAAGCACAGGCAGGTTGATTGCCCCCGGAATGTGGTCTTCGGCAAATTCCGAGGGCGTGCGTGCGTCGATGATTTCAGAATATTCCGACAAGTGTGCTACGGTTGCGTTGCCTGAGGGTTTCACGAAAATAAGCTCATGAATATTCGATTGACTGAATTGTCCCACGGTGGCGGATGCGGCTGCAAAATCGCCCCGGCGGTCTTGCAGGAGATTCTTTCTCAATCCGCGCCGATGACAGGGTTTGCCGATTTGCTGGTTGGTACCGAGTCCAGTGATGATGCCGCGGTTTACCGGCTGAATGACAGCCAGGCCATTGTCGCCACCACGGATTTTTTCATGCCCATCGTGGACGACCCCTTCGATTTTGGCCGCATCGCCGCGACCAACGCCTTGTCCGACATTTATGCCATGGGCGGCAAGCCGCTTTTCGCGCTGGCGATTGTTGGCATGCCGGTCGGCAAATTATCGCCAGACATCATTCGCCGGATACTGGCGGGCGGCGAGTCTGTCTGCAAGGCGGCAGGCATTCCAATTGCCGGCGGGCATTCCATCGATTCGCCGGAGCCCATTTACGGGCTGGTGGGCATCGGTGTGGTTCACCCTGACAAGGTCAAGCGCAATAATCAGGCGCGGCTTGGTGATGCGCTGATTCTGGCCAAACCGCTTGGTATCGGCGTGTTTGCCGATGCCATGAAAAAGGGTCATCTTGACGAAGCGGGTTATGCCCAAATGCTGGCCTCAACCACCCAGCTCAATACCCCGGGAATTCCGCTTGCCGAGATGGATGGTGTTCACGCCATTACCGACGTGACCGGATTTGGCTTGCTGGGCCATCTGCTGGAAATATGCCGGGGTTCGGGTTTGTCAGCCGAAGTCAGGTTCAGCGACCTGCCGGTTCATTCGCAGGCGCTGGAACTCGCGCAAAGGGGATTTTCTCCCGGAGCCTCCGAACGCAACTGGGCCAGCTATGGACACGATGTCGGTTTGCCGCAGGGCATGGCGGAGTGGCAGCGCAAACTTCTATGCGATCCGCAAACCAGTGGTGGGTTGCTTGTTGCCTGTGAAGCAGGGCTGGTTCCTGAAGTGTTGAGTATGATGACAACGGAAGGGTTTGACCAGGCTGGCGTGATCGGCCGGATGGGAGAGGGCGAGGGAATCCAGGTTATTCCCTGAAATCTGCTTTCAGCAAGCACAACCTGGCTCATAAACACACAAGCCCCGACTTCGGGGCTTGTGTGTTTATATCGCTTTCAAGCTGTTTTTCGGCTGATCTTCCTTGCGCCTGCTTGCCTTGACACGTCGATCCATGACAATGCCAGCGGGGAGTCCGGCATTGGGTTTCGTCCTGCGTTCACCCAATCGGCGCTCCAGCGGAATGAATTCAACTTCGTAAACCGGTAGTACGGCAGCCATTGAATTTTCCTTGTTTAAGTTTCATCAATTGTAGGCTAACTGCTTGTAGTTTTACAAGATTTTACTGATGTAAACCCGACAGACGGCATATTTTGTGTTGTGAAAAATCAATTCCAGATTCGAAATGCCTAGGTTCCCCGGCTTTTGGATTGCTTCATCAACTGGGATTGCTCGCGTTTCCAGTCACGTTCCTTGTCAGATTCACGCTTGTCATGCTGTTTTTTGCCCTTTGCCAGGCCAATTTCAAGTTTGATGCGGCCTTTTGAAAAATGAAGATTGAGCGGAACCAGGGTGTAACCGGCCCGTTCGACCTTGCCGATCAGTTTGCCGATTTCTGCGGCATGCAACAGAAGCTTTCGCGAACGGGTCGGGTCGGGATGAATGTGTGTGGAGGCTGTCGGCAGGGGGCTGATGTGGCAGCCAATCAGATATACCGCGCCATTTTTCAGCACAACATAGGATTCCTTGAGGTTGGAGCGGCCAGCCCGGATCGATTTGACCTCCCAGCCTTCCAGCATCAGGCCCGCTTCGTAGCGTTCTTCAATGAAATAATCGTGAAAGGCTTTTTTGTTATCGGTGATGCTCATGCTGCATCCGCTTTACGTAGAATGGCCATTTTACTTGGGGTTGGTGTTTTAGGCGGCATGGCACAGGTTGAAAAATCAGTCTTGGTGGAACATTCATCCCACGCGATGTACAGCCTGGTGGACAGCGTGGAGGATTATCCCCTGTTTCTGCCCTGGTGCGGCGGCACGGAAGTGAAGTGGCGCGATGACATGACAACCGTGGCGACCATCCATATTGATTACATGGGCGTCAAGCAGAGCTTCACCACGGAGAACAGCAAATTGCCGCATACGGAAATGAATCTCAGCCTTCAGGAAGGACCTTTTACCCATTTGCAGGGCCACTGGCGTTTTCTCGCGTTGGGTGAAGGCGCGTGCAAAATCGAATTCAGGCTGAGCTACACTTTCTCCAGCCGTGTACTTGAAACCGTTTTAACTCCCGTGTTCAACCATATTGCCAATACGTTCGTGGATGCGTTTGTCTCGCGTGCGGACAAGCTTTACGGCGCATCGTGAATGACAAGCACATGATCAATGTTGAAGTAGCTTACGCTCTGCCGGATGTTCAGATGCTGGTTCCGCTTTCCGTGGAAGAAGGCGCCACCGTGGAAACCGCCATCCGGCAGTCCGGACTGCTGGCCAAGTTTCCCGAAATCGATCTGGCAACCGCCAAGGTTGGCATCTGGAACAAGGCGTCCGAACTATCAGCGACACTAAGGGAAAAGGACCGCGTGGAAATCTACCGGCCGCTGATTGCCGATCCCAAGGAAGTCCGCCGCAAACGGGCCGAAGAGGGCAAAGTGATGAAAAAAGGCGGTGGGGACGCCGCTACCGAAAAATCGGAAAGCTGATTCTAGTTACAGTTATCGTTAACGGCTTTCTGGGCGTTGTCCAGCGCCTGTTGACGGGCTGCCGCATCCATGTAGCTTCGAGAACCGTAGGGGGAAGTGGTATATAGACGCTGGCCGGATTGCAACTGGCTCATCTGCTTTCGCGCATTGTCGCAATTCTGCTGTTTGATGCGGGCCTGTTCAGCTTCCTTGTCAGCCTTTTCCTTGGCCTTGGCTGCATCTTCCTGGCGCTTTTTGTAGTCCTGTTCTTTGTCGGCCAGTGCCTTGATGGCCTGGGTAGTGTCAGTGGTAGCGCTTGTACCCGGGACGGTTTTTGCGGCATCCGACGGCGGCTTGTCGGAATAGTGCACCTTGCCTGACTTGTCCGTCCACTTGTAGACATCCGCCTGGACATGGCTTGTGCCAAGTCCGGCGAGAATCAAAACAAAAACGGGGACAAGCGTGCCCCCGAGTTTTGTCAGCTTCATGTGGATTACAGATCCTTGATTTGCAAGGGTGCCAGCTTGGCCTGTTCCAGCCCCATCTTGACGTGGTCGCTGGCAGTCTTGGCGTTCTTGATCACGCCTTCGCTGTCGCCTTTTTCAGCAGCGGCTTCTGCTGCTTTCAGCGCATTTTCAGCTGTTGTCCACAATGCGCCTTTGGCTTTTGCGTCCTTGGCGGCAGCTTGCGCGGCGCTCAGGGCGGCCTGGGCATCGGCGGAGATGGCGGGTTTGGCAGCTTCGGCAGCTTTGGGTGCGGGGGTGGTGGTTTGTGAAGCACAGCCGCCCAGGGTAATCAGGGAAGCAGCCGTCAGAGCTAGCAGGGTATTGCGCATTACAGGTCTCCTCTCAAGTATTTGTCTCGGATATCGGGAATCCGTCATGACCGGTCAAGCCGGACTAAGCGAAAATTAGCCCGTTACGCCAGATTCGTCAATGCGTTTATTGAATTCTGGCGTGGTAGTTTCCAACCACGAAACTACTGAAATTTGTTCATGATTTGGGCATCCCGTATAATCCGCTTTTGCCAAGGAATCAAAGCGATGCGCGTATTACAAAAAGCTCTGACCTTCGACGACGTTCTGCTCGTTCCCGCCCAGTCAGACATTCTTCCACGCGATGTCAGCCTCAAAACCCGCCTGACGCGCAACATCCATCTCAATATCCCCATCCTGTCCGCCGCCATGGACACGGTTACCGAAGCACGGCTGGCGATCACGCTGGCGCAGGAAGGCGGCATCGGCATTGTTCACAAGAACATGACCGGCAAGATGCAGGCGGCCGAAGTCGCCAAGGTCAAGCGCTTCGAATCCGGCGTGGTCAAGGACCCCGTCACCATTTCCCCGTCGATGACGGTCCGCGAAGTGATGGAGCTCTCACGCAAACACAAGTTTTCCGGTTTGCCGGTGATAGATGCCAGCGGCAAGGTGGCCGGCATCGTCACCAACCGCGACCTGCGCTTTGAAACCAATCTCGACCAGTCGATTGCCAGCATCATGACTTCGCGAGAGCGGCTTGTTACCGTGAAGGAGGGCGCCGGCCTGGAAGAAGCGACTGCGCTGCTGCACAAGCACCGCCTGGAGCGCGTGCTGGTGGTCAACGACAACTTTGAATTGAAGGGTCTGATCACCGTCAAGGACATCCAGAAATCGACCGAACATCCTCTGGCCAGCAAGGACGAGCAGGGCCGCCTGCGTGTTGGCGCAGCGGTGGGCGTGGGTCCGGATAACGATGAGCGCATTGAACTGCTGGCTGCCGCAGGGGTAGACGTCATTGTGGTGGATACCGCGCATGGCCATTCCAAGGGCGTGCTGAAACGGGTGGAGTGGGTGAAAAAGCGCTTCCCGCATGTGCAGGTCATCGGCGGCAATATCGCGACTGCAAAAGCGGCAACGGCGCTGGTGGAACATGGCGCAGATGCGGTCAAGGTCGGTATTGGCCCCGGCTCCATCTGCACCACAAGGATTGTTGCCGGCGTTGGCGTGCCGCAGATTTCCGCCGTGGCCAATGTGGCGGATGCACTGGCTGCCACGGACATCGGCATCATCGCCGATGGCGGCATTCGCTTTTCGGGCGACATCTCCAAGGCGCTGGCGGCGGGCGCGCACTGCGTCATGCTGGGTGGACTACTGGCCGGCACCGAAGAAGCGCCGGGCGAAGTCGAACTTTATCAGGGCCGTTCCTACAAATCCTATCGTGGCATGGGTTCGCTGGGCGCCATGCAGCAGGGCTCCAAGGACCGCTATTTCCAGGACAACGAAGCCAATGCCGACAAGCTCGTGCCCGAAGGCATCGAAGGCCGCGTGCCCTACAAGGGCAGCGTGCTGAATGTGATTCATCAGCTGATGGGCGGTTTGCGTTCCAGCATGGGCTACCTGGGTTGCCAGACCATTGCCGAGGTGCACCAGAAGGCGGAGTTCGTCGAAATTACTGCCGCCGGCATCCGCGAGTCGCACGTGCATGATGTGCAGATCACCAAGGAAGCGCCCAACTACCGGGTGGAATAATCCAACTGTTTTGATGGGGGCTTAGGCCCCCTTTTTATTTATCGCCATGTCACATCAAAAAATACTCATTCTTGATTTCGGTTCGCAATATACGCAGTTGATCGCCCGTCGCGTGCGCGAGGCCAATGTCTACTGCGAGCTGCATCCCTTCGATGTTTCCGAGCAGTTCATTCGCGAATTCAATCCGGCCGGGGTGATTCTCTCCGGCGGCCCGTCGTCGGTGACCGAAGAGGAAACGCCGCGCGCGCCGCAGGTTGTGTTTGATCTCGGCGTGCCTGTGATGGGGATTTGCTACGGCATGCAGACCATGGCCGCGCAGCTCGGCGGCAAGGTTGAAAACGCCAGTCACCACGAATACGGCTATGCCGAAGTGCGCGCGCGCGGCCATTCAAAACTGCTGACGGATATCCAGGATCGTTGCGATGCGGATGGGAAATGCTGGCTGGATGTGTGGATGAGCCACGGCGACCGTGTGGTCGAAGTGCCGCCCGGCTTCAAGGTCATCGCCGACAACGCCTCGACGCCGATTGCCGGCATGGCCGACGACGTGCGCCGGTTCTATGCCTTCCAGTTCCACCCGGAAGTCACGCATACCCTGCAGGGCAAGGCCATCCTCGGCCGCTTCGTGCACGACATCTGCGGCTGCGGGCAGGACTGGAACATGCCCGACTATATCACCGAAGCCGTGGCAAAAATTCAGGCCGAGGTGGGTAGCGACGAAGTCATCCTGGGCCTGTCCGGCGGTGTCGATTCCTCCGTGGCTGCGGCGCTGATTCACCGCGCCATTGGCGACCAGTTGACCTGCGTGTTCGTCGACACCGGCCTGCTGCGCCTGAATGAAGCGACCCAGGTCATGGAAACTTTCGCCAAGAACCTCGGCGTCAAGGTTATCCACGTCGATGCCACTGAGCAGTTCATGGGCAAGCTGGCTGGCGTGGCCGAGCCGGAACGCAAGCGCAAAATCATCGGCGGCGAATTCGTCGCCGTGTTCCAGACCGAATCCGCCAAGCTGAAAAACGCCAAATGGCTGGCGCAAGGCACCATCTACCCCGACGTGATCGAATCGGCCGGCGCCAAGACCAAGAAGGCGCATGCCATCAAGAGCCACCACAACGTCGGCGGTTTGCCCGAGGACATGCACCTGAAACTGCTGGAGCCACTGCGTGAGTTGTTCAAGGACGAAGTGCGCGAACTCGGCGTCGCCCTCGGCCTGCCGCACGACATGGTCTACCGCCATCCCTTCCCCGGCCCTGGCCTTGGCGTGCGCATCCTGGGCGAAGTGAAGAAGGAATACGCAGACCTGCTGCGTCGTGCTGATCACATCTTTATCGAGGAACTGCGCGCCTCCGGCTGGTACGAGAAAACCAGCCAGGCCTTTGCCGTCTTCCTGCCGGTCAAGGCCGTGGGCGTCATGGGCGACGGCCGAACCTACGACTATGTCGTAGCGCTGCGCGCCGTGCAGACCCAGGACTTCATGACCGCGCACTGGGCCGAACTGCCATATTCCCTGCTTGCCAAAGTCTCCAACCGCATCATCAACGAAATCCGCGGTATCAACCGTGTCACTTACGACATCACTGGGAAGCCTCCTGGCACCATCGAGTGGGAATGAGCCCCTTATTAGGGCATTGGCGGAGCGGGAACGGCCTGGCTGAGTGGCTCTGCTCGGAACAATCGATGAAGTGTTGACCATGAAAACCATCGCCATCATCGGAGGCGGCCCGGCCGGCCTGATGGCGGCCGAGGTGATGGCCCAGGCGGGGGTAGCCGTTGATGTCTACGATGCCATGCCCTCGGTCGGCCGCAAGTTTCTGCTGGCAGGCGTGGGCGGCATGAACATCACGCACGCCGAGCCCTTTGACGTGTTCCTGTCGCGCTATGGCACACGCGCCGAATCTCTTGATCCGCTGCTAAGAAATTTCCCCCCGGATGCGCTGCGCGGCTGGATACATGGGCTGGGTGTCGAGACCTTCGTTGGCTCCTCGGACCGCGTATTTCCCAATGACATGAAAGCCGCGCCGCTGCTGCGCGCCTGGCTGCATCGCCTGCGCCAAGCCGGGGTGCGGTTTCATGTTCGCCATCGCTGGCTGGGCTGGCGCGATGGCGAGACGCTGCGCTTTGCCACGCCCGAAGGCGAACGTCTCATTCAGGCCGATGCAGTGGTACTGGCGCTGGGCGGCGGCAGTTGGGCGAAGCTTGGATCGGATGGCGTTTGGGTGCCGCTGCTGACGCAGCACGGAATCGAGGTTGCGCCTTTGCTGCCATCGAACTGCGGCTTCGACGTGGCAGGCGGCTGGAGCGAGCATCTGCGCAGCCGTTTTGCCGGCCAGCCGCTGAAAACCGTGGCCCTGAGCTTTACCGACATGAACGGTCGCACGCATGAACGAAAGGGCGAGCTGATGCTGTCCGATACCGGCGTCGAGGGCAGCCTGATCTATGCGCTGTCGGCGCCGCTGCGAGACACAATTGCGGCGCAGGGCAGCGTGACGGTGCAGTTCGATCTGCTGCCCGACAAGCCGCCGGAACGTGTCCTGGCCGAAGTCGCCCACCCGCGCGGATCGCGCTCGCTGTCCAGCCACCTGCAAAGCCGCGCCGGCATCAAGGGCGCGAAGATGGCGCTGTTGCGCGAAGTGCTGACGGCAGCGCAACTAAACGACCCGGTGCAGCTTGCACACGCGATAAAATCGCTGCCAATTTCCTTGTCCGCGACCCGACCCATTGACGAGGCAATCAGCAGCGCCGGCGGCGTGCTCTTCGAGGCGCTCGACGCGAACCTGATGCTGCGCGATTTGCCCGGCGTATTCTGCGCGGGCGAAATGCTCGATTGGGAAGCCCCCACCGGCGGCTATCTGCTGACAGCCTGCTTTGCCAGCGGGCGCGCGGCGGGGCAGGGCGCATTGAAATTTTTTGCTGGCCAAAACTAAAGCCCGACACCATGCTGCGACTGACTGAACTCAAACTGCCGCTCGATCATCCACCTGAAGCCCTGCGCGCGGCAATCCTGCAACGCCTTGCCATCCCGGACAACGAGCTGGCCGGTTTCAGCATCTTCAAGCGCAGCTACGACGCGCGCAGGAAGCACGCGCTGCTGATGATTTACGCGGTTGATGTTGAAATCAGGAATGA
Source organism: Thiobacillus sp. (assembly GCA_018263115.1). Lineage (GTDB taxonomy): Bacteria > Pseudomonadota > Gammaproteobacteria > Burkholderiales > Thiobacillaceae > UBA6918. Next base: position 98,849 of record JADFDC010000006.1, on the reverse strand, counting down.
AGCAGCGCTGCTGAAGAAATTCCGCAACGACCGCAACCTCGCGCCGACGCCAGACATGAACTATCACTTCGTCGGCCACGCGCCGGAACATCTGGCGGAGCGTCCCATCGTTGTCGGCTTCGGCCCCTGCGGCATTTTTGCCGCACTCATTCTTGCCCAGATGGGCTTCAAGCCCATCGTGCTGGAACGCGGCAAAGCGGTGCGCGAGCGCACGCAGGACACCTGGGGGCTCTGGAGAAAAAACATACTCAACCCGGAATCCAACGTGCAGTTTGGCGAGGGCGGGGCGGGGACGTTTTCCGACGGCAAGCTCTACAGCCAGATCAAGGATCCCAGATACCTGGGGCGCAAGGTGCTGACAGAATTTGTAAAGGCCGGTGCGCCGGAAGAAATCCTGTACGTGTCCAAGCCGCACATCGGCACTTTCCGGCTGGTCGGCATGGTCGAGACCATGCGCCGCGAAATCGAAGAACTCGGCGGCGAAATCCGCTTCCAGCAGCGCGTCACCGACGTGCTGATCGAAGACGGACCCGATGGCGGCAAAAGAATAGCGGGCGTCACGCTCGCCAGCGGCAAAACCCTGCGCAACAACCACGTCATCCTCGCGCTCGGCCACAGCGCCCGCGACACCTTCGAGATGCTGCACGCACGCGGCGTATACATGGAAGCCAAGCCGTTCTCCATCGGCTTCCGCATCGAACACCCGCAGTCGCTCATCGACCGTGCACGGCTGGGGCCAAACGCGGGCAACCCGCAGCTGGGCGCGGCAGACTACAAGCTGGTGCACCACGCGAAAAATGGCCGCTCGGTCTACAGCTTCTGCATGTGCCCCGGCGGCACCGTGGTTGCCGCAACGTCGGAAGAAAACCGCGTCGTTACCAACGGCATGAGCCAGTATTCGCGCAACGAGCGCAACGCCAACGCCGGCATCGTCGTCGGCATCACGCCAGAGGATTTCCCTGGCAAGGGTCCGCTTGCCGGCATCGAACTGCAACGGCAACTGGAATCGCGCGCGTTCGAACTGGGCGGCGGCAATTACAATGCGCCGGGTCAACTGGTGGGGGATTTTCTCGCCGACAAGGCATCCACCCAACTGGGCAGCGTCGAGCCTTCCTACAAACCGGGCGTGCATCTTACCGACCTGGCATCCGCATTGCCCGGCTACGCCATTGAGGCAATCCGCGAAGCGCTGCCCGTGTTCGACAGGCAGATCAAGGGATTTGCCATGCACGACGCGGTGCTCACCGGCGTCGAAACGCGTACCTCGTCGCCCCTGCGCATCACGCGCGGCGACGATTTCCAGAGTCTCAACATCAAGGGCCTGTACCCGGCGGGCGAGGGCGCGGGCTATGCCGGCGGCATCCTCTCGGCGGGCGTCGACGGCATCAAGGTTGCCGAAGCCGTGGCGCGAAATTATCTCGGCCTGGCCGCGCCGGCAGGGTCAGGCGCACAGCCAGACCCGGAGTGCGGTTGCTGATCCTTATAACCCCCTTGATAAAGGGGGTCGCCCAAAGGGCGGGGGGATTTCAACATCCTTGATAAAGGGAGTGGCGCAAAGCGCCGGGGGATTTCCTGCTGCTTATATTTCCAAATCGAGTGACGTTGTCCGCAATCTGCTCCCTCCCCTCTCGCAGGGGAGGGTTGGGGTGGGGTAATGCATCAACCCTTCCCGCACTCCTCCGCAATCCGTCGGATATGCGCAGCAAAATCCGCATCCTCCCCTTGCAGCAATGTCGGCAAGGCATCCCGGAAATCCGCGCGGGCGCACCACTCGCGCATGTAGTCCTCCCACGATAACCAGCGGCGGCGCTTCTTGTCCGGCATGTCCTCTTCATACGCCAGCAGATACGCGCGCTCGAACAGCGCGATCAGGATTTCATACAACACCATCACACGTTCGCGCTGGTCGGCATCCAGATTGGCAATATGGCTGCGCGTGCGCAGATGCAGGTCAGGATTTTCCAGCACCAGCTTGAGAAAATCCGTGTAGGCATCCGACAACAACTGATAGGCCTCTTCGTCCTCGTTTTCCCGTTCCTTGCGCTGCTCAAACAGGAATACGAAGATGGCCAACGGCAAGCCGATGACGGTGACGACGTAACTGGCGAGTTCCCAGGTTTCCATAGGGTTGATGGTGGTCTCGACAAATAGTTATGAGAGCTAGTTTAAATCAGAAGGCAGGTATGGGAGGCTTGTGCTGAAGGATAATGGATCAGTGGGCAGAAAAGAATTGCATGTGTATTTTCGGAGAATTACGTAACTGCTGGGGAGTTGGCAATGTGGAGCACTTAATTTGGATATTTTTTGTAGCCATGATTTAACATTAGATTTTGTGGGGCCACTATGGAGGCTATTGTGAATATGGTTGTAGTAGTAATTGCCCTATTACTCATTTTCTTTATTGCCTTACTTTTTTATTTAGGACGCAAGCCGTTGAGCCCGCTTGATGAGCTAAAAAAATACGCCTGACAGATAAGGGCCAAGACGAATTGTTAAAGACAATCAAGAAAATTGAGGCAGGAGATGCTTACGCCTCTTGGTTAATCGGTGGCTACTATGAGTCCGGCCAAATACTAACCCCTAGTGGATCTACAGCATTTCCTAAAGACAAAGCTAAAGCACTTTGGTGGAAAATTAAATCAGCGGAGGATGGTTCTGCTTTGTCTCAGTTCAATCTTGGAAATATGTATGTTTGGGGTGATGGACTTACTGATAACCTAGTTGAAAGGGATTATGGTAAGGCCTTTAAATGGCTAAGCCGTGCAGCTGAAAGTGGAGAATTCTTTTCTTTTGCTGCCTTGGGAGAACTGTATTTTTATGGCCAGGGTATACCTCAAGACTACAAGAAGGCTTTTGAGTGGTTTTCTCGATCCATGGATCATCCAAAAGCACAGTTATATGGAATAAACCAGTTTGGTGGTAATAATGCGGCGTTAAGGCTAGGCGAGATGTATGCGACTGGAAATGGGGTGGATCAAGATTTCATTCAAGCATATAAGTGGATGAAAATCGGTGGGTGCGATCCTGATCAGCATCATGAAATTTCGCTCAAAGGAAAACTTTCGACCACAGAAAGGGAGAAAGCTGATTTACTGGTTAGCGAGTGGCGCGAACATTCGTCTGCAGCATACGCTGAATACAAGGGCTAGGCATGTGGGTGGTTCATGGGTTTAATTTGTAATGGATGATATTGACGCTTCTCCGCCTTCTAATGATCCATTTTCTCTGCTTGATCAGCTCTCCGATTTTCCTTGGCCAGCTGCCGCCTTCTCAGAGTTAAGACGCTATGTACGGGTAGTAAACGAGTTCTTACCACATGCAACGATACAACAAGCGGTAAGGCTGAAAGCACAGATAAAATCAGAAGTTGATCCTGTTGCAATTGGTGAATTTGAAAGCGCACTTGAAAACATAAAAGTAGATGAACTGACAGTTCTCCCACGTCTAGTTTGGGGCGGTGTTCTAGTCTCCGTATATGCAGCATTTGAGTATGGTATTGAAAGCATCTTCCGTCACTGGCAAATCAGCACCGAATATCCCTTTCAATTCAAAAAAGGGCATAAAGACTTTTTGTCATCTGCTGAGGTGTATGCTGAAACCCAAATCGGTATTCAATTGTTCTTGAATCATGTCCAACGCGAGAGGCTTTTAGAATTGAAAGACCTGCGTAATTCCTATGTACATAGGGGTGGCCAAGTATCAACGCTCTCAAAGAGGCTTGAAACGGGGATCAAAAATAAATCGCACTTTGGTCTAGCACTTGAAATAATTGATGGTCAGTGGGTAGCCAATGCCCGATCAGTTGCGTTTTATCTATTAGAAGCTGAAAGGGCTATTCGTTTATTTAGTGACGCCGCAGTAGAAAAATGCATGCTCCATCGAAGCACATGAATGACTTCGGCGCACTATGGCGTTCTAGCAATTATGGATTGTCCAATTTTCGAGAATGGGCAATTTTTAATTTGGTGCAAGTAGTGTGTATACACTGGCGCTTACCTATCGGATACACAAAAAATGGCCTGGAAAAATTTTCCCAGGCCATTGTATTTTTGGTGCTGGTGACACGAATCGAACGTGCGACCTACTGATTACGAATCAGTTGCTCTACCAACTGAGCTACACCAGCAACGGAGCGGGATTATACCTTGAAGTTGGGTAATTACACCCTCACCGGGGCCTCTCCCACGAGTGAGTGAAATCCAGACAATCATGGGTTTGAACAACCATTCTCCCTCACCCCTGGCCCCTCTCCCGCTGGGAGAGGGGAAAGAGTATGAGTGGAAGTTTTATAAACCCGGGTGCGGCAGGTGTTCTTCCAGCCTTGCCAGCACGCGTTCCTTACCCAGCAGTTCCAGCGTGGCGTCGATGGAAGGGGTTTGCGGTTCGCCGGTGACGAGCACGCGCAGGGGCATGGCAAGCTTGGGCATTTTCAGGCCGAATTCCTTGGCCACATCCTTGACCAGCGCGCCGAGCGATTCGCGATTCCAGTCCGTTGAACCGAGTCTGTCCTTCAGGGCGTGCAGGGCGGGCAGGTTTTCGCTGGTGACGTGCTGGGAGAGCAGTTCCGGGCTGGGTGCAATGTCGCGGTAGAACAGCATGGCCTCGTCGGCCAGGTCGTTGAGCGTGGCGGCGCGTTCTTTCAGCAGCGCGACAACTTTTATGGCATCCGGCCCCTGGCTGATGTCGATGCCGCGTTGTGCCATGCGCTGTTTCAAATCGGCTGCAAGTTCCGTATCGGCCGATTGCTTGATGTAGTGCTGGTTGACCCAGCGCAGTTTTTCGGTGTTGAACTGGGCCGAGGAGGCAGTGATGTGGTCGAGGTCGAACCACTGGGTGAACTGGCCGCGCGAGAAAATCTCGTCGTCGCCGTGAGACCAGCCCAATCTGGCCAGATAGTTGATGACGGCATCGGGCAGGTAGCCGTCTTCGTGGTACTGCATGACAGACACCGCGCCGTGGCGCTTGGATAATTTTGTTCCGTCGTCGCCCAGGATCATGGACAGGTGGGCGTACTGCGGAATCTGCGCGCCCAGGGCTTTCAAAATGTTGATCTGGCGCGGGGTGTTGTTGACGTGGTCGTCGCCGCGGATGACGTGGGTGATTTTCATGTCCCAGTCGTCCACCACCACGCAGAAATTGTAGGTGGGGGTGCCGTCCGCGCGGGCAATGACCAGGTCGTCCAGTTCTTCGTTTGAAAACTCGATCACGCCCTTGACCAGATCCTTCCAGCCAACTGATCCGGATGTGGGATTTCTGAAACGCACCACCGGCTGCACGCCGGAAGGCGGGATGGGCAGGGTCTTGCCGGGCTCGGGCCGCCAGCGGCCATCGTAACGCGGCTTTTCGCCGCGCGCGCGCTGGGCTTCACGCATCTGGTCCAGTTCTTCCGCGCTGGTGTAGCAATGGTAGGCATGGCCGCTTGCCAGCAATTGCTCGATCACTTCCTTGTAACGCATGAAGCGCTGGGTCTGGTAAAACGGGCCTTCGTCGTGCTCCAGCCCCAGCCATTTCATGCCGTCCAGAATCGCCTGCACGGCTTCGGGCGTGGAGCGTTCGATGTCGGTATCCTCGATGCGCAATATGAACTGCCCGCCATGGTGCCGGGCATAGGCCCAGGAGAAGAGGGCCGTGCGGGCGCCGCCAATGTGCAGATAACCGGTGGGGGAAGGGGCGAAACGGGTGCGAACCATGGCAAGTCGAAGCGTGGAAAAGCCGCCATTTTACTAGATGACAGGCGCCAAAATTGACCGGATTGCGCCGGATATGGTTTAATTCGCGCCGCTGTCATGCACTTCGGGGCAGTTAGCTCAGCGGTAGAGCACTGCCTTCACACGGCAGGGGTCACAAGTTCGAACCTTGTACTGCCCACCATCCCGAATCCATCAAAAAGCCCGTTGATACGGGCTTTTTATTTTCCTGTCTGCACCCGCATCGACAAATCCACGGCGCGCACATGTTTGGTCAGGCTGCCGATGGAAATGCGCTGCACGCCGGTGAGGGCGACATCCCGTACATTGTCCAGGGTGATGTTGCCTGAGGCTTCGAGTACGGCGCGTTTGCCTGCGATGGCGACGGCTTCGCGCATCTGGTCGAGCGAAAAGTTGTCGATCAGGATCAGGTTGGCGCTGGCATCCAGCGCTTCTTTCAGTTCATCCAGGGTTTCGACCTCGATCTGGATGGGGACGTTGGCCTTGAGCGCGAAGGCGGCTTCCAGCACCGGCCGGATGCCGCCTGCCGAGGCAATGTGGTTTTCCTTGATGAGAATACCGTCATACAGCCCCACGCGCTGGTTGGCGCCGCCGCCGCACTTGACGGCATATTTTTGCGCGACGCGCAGACCGGGCAGGGTCTTGCGCGTGTCCATCACGACCGCGTTCGTGCCAGCGATGGCGTCGGCATAGTGCCGGGCCATCGTCGCGGTGCCGGACAGGGTTTGCAGAAAGTTGAGCGCGGGGCGCTCGGCGGTGAGCAGGGCGCGGGCGTTGCCGCTGATTTCGCACAAGAGCTGATTGGGATAGATGCGTTCGCCTTCGTGCGCGTGCCAGCGGATGGCAATTTGCGGGTCCAGCTTGTGAAAACAGGCCTCGAACCAGGCCACGCCGCAGAGTATCGCGTCTTCCCGGCTGATGATACGTGCGCTGGCCGATTTTGCGGCAGGCAGCAGGCTGGCGGTCAGGTCGCCAGAACCGACGTCTTCGGCCAGCGCCGCAGTTGAATTCTGATCAACCGCGGTCCGTATGCGAAGCAATTCGTCTGCTTCAAGACTGGAAATGAATGAATGAGTATGCATATTCAAATTATGCCCTGAGGAGATTAACTGCGGGCGCTTGAAAAAACTTCAGCATTCCCCACATTGTAAGTAATGCCAATTTTGGAGTGGGGAATCCCATGCGTTTTGACAAACTGACTACACAATTTCAACAAGCGCTGGCCGATGCGCAAAGCCTGGCCATCGGCGCGGACCAGCAATTCATCGAGCCGCTTCACCTGATGGCGGCGCTTCTGTCGCAGGAGGGTGGGAGTTCGTCTGCGCTTCTGGCCAAGTCGGGGGTTCGCGTGCCGGCGCTCAAGGCCGGCATCAACGAGGCCATCGGCCGCCTGCCGAAAGTCGAAGGCCACGGCGGTGAAGTGACGCTGTCGCGCGACCTCAACAATCTGTTGAACCTGACGGACAAGGATTCGCAGAAACGCGGCGATGCCTATATTGCCAGCGAGCTGTTTCTGCTGGCGGCGCTGGAAGACAAGGGCGAACTGGGCCGTCTGCTCAAGCAGCACGGTGCGAATAAAGCCAGCCTGGAGCAGGCAATCAATGCCGTGCGGGGCGGCGAGAGTGTGCAAAACGCCGAAGCCGAAGGCCAGCGCGAAGCGCTGAAGAAATACACGCTGGACCTGACCGAGCGCGCGCAGCAGGGCAAACTGGACCCGGTGATCGGCCGCGATGACGAAATCCGCCGCGCCATTCAGGTCCTGCAGCGCCGCACCAAGAACAATCCGGTGCTGATCGGCGAGCCCGGCGTGGGCAAGACTGCCATCGTGGAAGGCCTGGCCCAACGCATTGTCAACGGCGAAGTGCCGGAAACGCTCAAGGACAAAAAAGTGCTGGTGCTGGACATGGCCGGCCTGCTGGCGGGTGCCAAGTACCGTGGCGAGTTCGAGGAGCGGTTGAAGGCCGTGCTCAAGGAAGTGTCGCAGGACGAAGGCCGCATCATCCTGTTCATCGACGAGTTGCACACCATGGTCGGCGCCGGCAAGGCCGAAGGCGCCATGGATGCCGGCAACATGCTTAAGCCTGCGCTGGCGCGTGGCGAGTTGCATTGCATCGGCGCGACCACGCTGGACGAATATCGCAAGTACATCGAGAAGGATGCCGCGCTGGAGCGCCGCTTCCAGAAGGTGATGGTGGACGAACCCAGCGTGGAGGACACTATTGCCATTCTGCGCGGCCTGCAGGAAAAGTACGAGCTGCATCACGGCGTGGACATCACCGACCCGGCCATCGTTGCAGCGGCGGAATTGAGCCATCGTTACATCACCGACCGTTTCCTGCCTGACAAGGCGATCGACCTGATCGACGAGGCGGCATCGCGTATCAAGATGGAAATCGATTCCAAGCCGGAATCGATGGACAAGCTCGACCGCCGGCTGATTCAACTCAAGATCGAGCGCGAGGCGGTGAAGAAGGAAAAGGACGAGGCCTCGCAGAAACGTTTTTCACTGATCGAGGAAGAGATTGCTCGTTTGGGGCGCGAATACGCCGATCTGGAGGAAGTCTGGAAATCCGAGAAGGCGCAGGTGCAGGGTTCCGCGCACATCAAGGAAGAAATCGACCGTTTGAAAGTGGAAATGGCCGAGCTTCAGCGCAAGGGCCAGTTCGACAAGCTGGCGGAAATCCAGTACGGCAAGTTGCCGCAACTGGAAGCGCAGCTAAAGCATGCTGAAGCCGGCGGCGGGGAGCCTGCCCTGAAGTTGCTGCGCACACAGGTCGGCGCGGAAGAAATTGCAGAGGTGGTGTCGCGAGCAACCGGCATTCCGGTTTCCAAGATGATGGAAGGCGAGCGCGACAAGCTGGTGCACATGGAAGAAAACCTGCACAAGCGCGTGGTGGGGCAGGACGAAGCCGTGCGCCTGGTGTCGGATGCGATCCGCCGTTCACGCGCTGGCTTGTCCGACCCCAACCGGCCTTACGGTTCATTTCTGTTCCTGGGCCCGACGGGCGTGGGCAAGACCGAGCTGTGCAAGGCGCTGGCCGAATTCATGTTCGATTCTGCCGAACACATGATCCGCATCGACATGAGCGAGTTCATGGAAAAGCATTCGGTAGCGCGGCTGATCGGCGCGCCGCCCGGTTATGTCGGTTATGAGGAAGGCGGCTACCTGACTGAAGCCGTGCGCCGCAAACCTTATTCCGTTATCCTGCTGGATGAAGTGGAGAAGGCGCATCCGGACGTGTTCAATGTGCTGTTGCAGGCGCTGGACGACGGCCGCATGACCGATGGCCAGGGCCGCACGGTGGATTTCAAGAATACCGTCATCGTCATGACTTCAAACCTGGGATCGCAGATGATCCAGCAGATGGCGGGCGACGATTATCAGGTCGTCAAGCTGGCGGTGATGGCGGAGGTGAAGACCTATTTCCGGCCCGAATTCATCAACCGCATCGACGAAGTCGTGGTATTCCACAGCCTGGCGGAAGATCATATCGCCCGTATCGCCCGCATCCAGCTGAAGAACCTGGAAGCGCGGCTGGCGAAGATGGACATGACGCTGGACGTGACGGACGAAGCCGTGGCCGAAATCGCCAGAGCCGGCTTCGACCCGGTATTCGGCGCACGGCCATTGAAACGCGCAATCCAGAGCCAGATCGAAAACCCGCTGGCGAAGGAAATCCTGACCGGGCATTACGCCGCCAAGGATGTCATCCGGGTTGTGGTCCGCAACGGCTTGATCGAGTTCGAAAAAGCCTGAATGAAAAACGCCCGGCAAGACCGGGCGTTTTTCTTGATGCTACTGCGAGTTACAGCTCGCCGTTGGCGGCGGCGCGCATCATTTCATCCATGCGCTTGTTCAGGTCGATGGCGCCGTTGACCAGTTCAGGTGTCAGCCCCAGCTGCTTTTCATAGCCTTTGACCCAGTCCAGGCTCCAGTCCAGCATCAGCAGCCAGATGTCCTTGTTGGCGTCTTCCATGATGACGATGCGGCAGGGCAGGAAGACGACGAATTCGGGGCTGATTTTCAGCAGCTCTCGGGCTACTGCGATGTCACACCATGAATAGACTTCGATTTTTGGCGCTTCCGTGTCACCCAGCACGGCGTGAAAATCCTTCCACATCAGGTTTTCGCCCACATATTTCACATTGAGCTGGTTGGCGCGCAGGAACAGGGATTCCTTCACATCTGCGAAAGTCAGGCCTGGTTTGACCTTGTACTTGCGCGCGAAGTAGTTCATGGAGTCGGCCATGGACATGCGCATGACCGTGGTCATCATGGGCAGTGCCATCTGCATCATCTGGATTTTTTCCTCCTGGGAGATGGCCCGACGCATGGTGTAGGGCTTGGAGGGTGGCGGCGAGGCCTGTGGAAATGCGGGAAGCTGGGGCAGACCAGGTAGTTGTGGCAGGCTGGGCAAAGGCAATGGCAAGAAAACCGGAGGTGGATAAGCCTGCGCGGATGCAGGCGGCAACCATGGGTTGGACGGCACAGGTATCGTTTGCGGCGGCGCAGATACAGGCGTCTCGGCAACAGCCTGTGTTAAAAACACCATGCTTGAAAGCAAAACCAGAAATTTAGAAATATTCATTACATCCCCCTGTTCATAAGCGCATCATAGAGTTTGGATACATTTTTGAAATTGATACCGGTCAATTTTTTACCAATAGTGGGAAGCATTATTCCCGATTTCTGTAGCATACATTGGCTGAAATGAACTTTTATTGAATGAATCTATCTGGAACACAAGTTGCTTTAGTAATTACTAATATATTGAATTGCATTGACGGACTGGGACATCGATGAAAAAAGCGGCGCAATACCTGACCCTCGTTTTAAGTGTTCTTTTCAGCGTGGCTGCAGTATTGCCAGCACTGGCAGAGGAGGAACCGCCACTTCTGAATGTCGCGATCAAGGGAAAGACCCTGGATCAGGTGACGGAATCGCTCATCAATGCGATCAACAGCAACAATTACAGTTTTGTCCGCCAGCAGGCCATTGACAGCAGGCTGGTACCGACTGACTGGGAAGCAAAGTCGGTTCGCATCATCTATTTCTGCAACTTCGACACCATGAACCGCGCACTCGCGCTGGATACGCGCGCCTCGGAGTTTCTGCCATGCCGCATCACGCTGATTGAAACCAGGGATGGCGTGGAGCTGATGGCAGTCAATCCTGCCTGGGTGTCGCTACGTTTGGGCAACTACCGTCTGCACGAGTACTGCGTGAAACTGAAATCAGACTATCAAGCCATCATGAATGAGGCCGCGCTGTGAAAATGCCAATTGGGAGTAAGTTCTTCGGCATCCTGTTGGTGCTGGCATGCTCGACAATGGCGCAGGCTGCGCCGCTTGTCGCCGCCAGAACCACCGACATGCGCGATGCGATTGACCGCATCACGATTGCCGCGGAGAACAATGGCTATCGCCTGGTCAAGATTCAGGCGGTTGATAGCGCACTGGTCAAGCGTGGGTTTGAAAATCCCGGCGTACGCATACTGTTTATTGGCAAGGCCTCCGCCATGGAACAGGCCCAGGCTTATTACCCGCCTCTCCTGAGCATGCTGCCATTGAAGCTGGCGCTGATTGTGCGCGACAAGGAAATTGTGGTGACCAGTGATGATCTTGATGCCTGGAAAGAAATGTTTCCCGAGCCTCAGGCCCATCACCTGATTGATGCCTGGCTGAAGGATCTGGAACTGATCCTGAGGGATTATGTCGAGCGTTAAGTCAGGGCTTCAACACGCTGACCACGCCTTAAATATCACCGTTCGCCGCCGCTCGCATCATGTTGTCCATCTTGTCGCGAATATCGATGGCGGCTTGCCGAAGTTCTGGCGTGATACCCATGGCCTTGCCGGCATAGTCCAGCCAGGTGGCATCCCAATCCTGGGTCAACACCCAGATGTTCTTGTCAGCGTCTTCCATGATGGTGATGCGGCAGGGCAGGAAAGCCGCCATTTCCGGAATCAGTTTAAGAAGCTGACGGCCCACGGCTATATCGCAAAAGCTCAATACCTCGACACGGGGGGCAGAGTCATCATTGAGAACGGCCCTGAAATCCTTCCACATCGGATTTGAACCGACAAATTTGAAATTCAACTGATTGGCTCTAAGCTTCAGCGATTCCACGACTTCGTCGAAGCTAAGGCCTGGCTTGGCCTTGTATTTCACGACCATGTAATTCATGGCCTCACGCGCGTCCAACTGCATCATGTTGGACATCATCGGCATGGCCATTTGCAGATAGCGTTTTTTCTCTTCGGGAGAAATGATACGGTTCATCTGATAGTCGCGATAAGGCGGCATGGCACCCTGCTGTTTGAGTACCGGTCCGTAGGGCGTTTGGGTGGGCGCAATCCAGCCGCCTTGCTGTTCCTGGAGATAGGGGTTTTTTGAAATGGGCGGCAAGGGGGTGGAAGGTTTGGACGTTGCTGTATCCGCCGCGAGGGCGGTGGACGCGAAGAACAGGCAAAGCGCAATGGCTGGCAGTTTCATGTCGATTCTCCAATGATGTTCAGGTAATGCTAGAAACAGGCCAAAAATCCGTCAATACAACATTTGAACTAGTCCGCTGGAATATAGGCACGCTGTGACAGGAATTGGCGCAGTTTCAGGTATTCGGCCTGCGCTTCATTCAGCAGGGTTTCAGTCTGATTCCAGTCGGCAGACTGGAAGGCGGATTCAAGCGATGAGGCAATCCTGAACAGACCGTCTGCCGAAATGGCCGCGGCAGACCCGCGCAGTCCATGGGACTCACGCTTGCCCACGGTGGAATCCTGGTTTTCATGGGCGGTTTGCAGCGCGCGTAATGAGGTTTCAGTGGTTTCCTGAAAAACCCGGGCGATTTCCTGGATAAAGGCCGCGTCACTGGCATTTTTTCCGGCGAGTTTTTCAAGGTCGAGCGGCGGTGAAGCATTTTTCGATGATTTGGGCAGCCAGTTGGCCAGCAGGGAAATCAGCGCCGCTTCTTCATAAGGTTTGGTCAGATAGTCATTCATGCCGGCATCGAGGCATTGTTGCCTGAAGTCCTCGCCCGACTGAGCGGACAGGGCAATGATGGGCACCCGTCCGGCATTGCCGCTCATTTCACGGATTCTGCGAGTAGCCTCAAATCCATCCATTTCGGGCATTTGCCAATCCATCAGGATGAGATTCCATTGATTTGACGATGCCTGTTCGATTGCCTCGCGGCCTGTCGCAACGATGACCGTCTCAAGACCGAGCGTGTGGAGCTGGTAGGCCAGTACTTTCTGGTTGACCGGATTGTCTTCCGCGATCAGCACGCGTCCATCAAAGTGTTCGGTCTGCAAGAGCGCGACTGGCATCGTGCTGGAGTCGGCGGGCGCGGGAACAAACGGAAGATCAATCGTGAAAAGGGTGCCTGTTTGACGGCCGGGAGGCGGGCTCTCCAGGCTGATTTTTCCGTCCATCAGTTCAACCAGGTGACGGCTGATGGTGAGCCCAAGGCCGGTGCCGCCAAAAAGCCGGGTGGTCGACGTGTCGGCTTGCGAGAAGGCATTGAAGATCTGTGACCTGGCTTCGGGTGGAATGCCGACTCCTTCATCCTGGATGTCAATCCGGAAAAGCAAGGGATCGGGCTGGGTAGCGCGCACCATGATGCGGCCCTTGCTGGTGAACTTGATCGCATTGTCCAGTAGATTCAGCAGAATCTGGCGAAGGCGGGTTGGGTCGCCGATAAGCAGGGTTTTCAGCGCGGGTGAAATGTCCAGTTCGAGTTCCAGCGACTTCTCAAGCATTCTCGGCAGGAAGAGGTCCACAACGCCTTGGACTACTTGTTCGGGTGAATAGGGTATGTGTTCAAGCTTGAGCTTGCCGGCTTCCAGTTTGGAAAAATCCAGAATGTCGTTGATGACAGCGCGCAAGCCCTGCGCGGACTGCCTCAAGGTGACCGCGTAATCGCGTTGCGTGCCCGTCAGGGGCTCGCGCATCAGCAAATCCGCCATGCCCATGATGCCATGAAGGGGTGTGCGGATTTCATGGCTGACGTTAGCGATGAATTCGCTCTTGGCCCTGGCGGCATCGAGGGCTTCGTCATGGGCTTTTTTCAGGGCGATTTCGACTTCCTTGCGATCGGAAATGTCGCGCATGATGGCCTGGATGACGGGTTGGCCGCCCAGATACATGGCGTGAAGGCCGATTTCAGAAGGAAACAGACTGCCATCCGCGCGACGTCCAGTCCACTCCATGAAGGCATGTCCGTTTTTGCGCGCCTGCTCGATGTGGCGCAGCGCGTAGGGCAATGCCGGTTCGCCGGCTTCCTGCCCGGCTGCGCCCAGTTGGGTAATGGGCGTTCGAAGAAACTCTTCACGCGCATGCATGCGAAACATTTCAAGCGTGGCGGGGTTGCAGTCGACAAAACCCTGTTCACCCATGATGACGACCGCATCCGAGTTCGATTCAAACAGCGTCTGGAATTTGAGTTTCTCGGTTTCCAGCAAGCGTGTCTGCGACGCCACGCGGCGCGAAACCGCAATGGCCACAATGATGGCCAGACCGGCGGCAAAGGTGCTCAACAGCAGAATGAAGTTTCGCGTGGACTGATATGCTTCATAGGCCTTCTTGAGCGCCTGTTCATTGGCCTCGCGCTGCAGTTGGGTCATTTCATCCAGGGCGGCGACGAGTCTGTTTTGCAGCGGGATGGCCTGCTCCTGCAACATCGTCAGGGCGCCATAGTTGTTCTGGTCCAGTGCCTGGCTCACCACATCGAACATGACGGGCTGGTTGATGCGAGTGATGTCATCCACCTTGTTCATGACGTCTTTTTCCCAGGTGGATTCCTGCATTTCAATCAACCGGGTGCGGTCTTTCGCGTATCGCTCGCCGTAACTCAGGAATTGCTGGAACAGGGCGTCCTTTTCCCAGGGGTCGATCGATACAACAATGTCGTGCATGAGGATGGCGCGGTCGCGCAGGGTGTCACGCATGCGGGTTGCCAGGCGGGTCTTGACGTTATTGACCGCGACAACCTTTTCCAGCTGCTGGTTGACTTCGGCCATTTGTGAAACCGCCAGGGCAATGACCCCCAGCAAAAGCAGCAGGGCGGCAGCAAAGCCGAGTCCAACATTCAGCAACAGCTGGCGTAGCGGATGAGCAATCATCTCAACTTAGACGACGATAAGCGACCACATGGTCCACGGCAAGCTTGATGCCGATGCGCTCGCCAATGGCATGATCGTGATGGGAGGGCACCAGCGACAACGCGCGCGTGCCACTAGGCAGTTTGAGCGTGTAGAGAAACTCGGCGCCGCGAAAAGCCTTGTTTTCAACTTCCGCCATTAGCAGGCTCTCGTCGTCGTGCACGATGTCGTCCGGCCGGATCAGCACATCCACATAGCAGTCGTGGGCGCACTGGTCGCATCCCGTCGCATCGCAATCGGTGGGAATCATGCCGTGTAGTACACCCAGTTCAATTTCGACCATGGAGTTGTTCATGACCATGCCAGGCAGGAAAACACCCTGGCCGATGAAATCCGCGACGAACCGGTTGGCCGGCTGATGGTACAGGTTGTAGGGCGTGTCCCATTGCTGGATTGCCCCCTGATGCATGACGCCGACAATATCGGCGATGCTGAATGCCTCGTTCTGGTCGTGCGTCACGATCAGCGCCGTCATGCCTTCACGCTTGAGGATGTCGCGTACTTCCACGGAAAGGCGTTCGCGAAGCTCCACGTCGAGATTGGAAAAAGGCTCATCCATCAGCAACATGTGAGGTTTAGGGGCGAGTGCCCGGGCCAGGGCCACGCGCTGCTGCTGGCCACCAGACAACTGGTGAGGAAACTTGTTAGCCGAATCCAGCAGGCCGGTTAATGAAAGCAGTTCTTCCACACGCTGATTTTTGTGCGAGGCGTCATGCTTGCCCAGGCCAAAGGCGATGTTGCCAGCAACGTTCAAGTGGGGGAAAAGTGCATAGTCCTGGAATACCATGCCGATCTGTCGCTTTTCCGGTGGAGTCAGCCTTGCAGGGCTGCTGACCACATCTCCTCCAATCTCGATGTGGCCGGCGGTAATGGGCTCGAAACCGGCGATGCAGCGAAGGACAGTGGTTTTGCCACATCCGGAAGGACCCAGCAGACAGCCAATCTGCCCTTCCTGCAAGTGAAAAGTCAGGTCGTCGATGATCTGGCGCGGGCCGTAGGATTGGGAAATGCGGACCAGTTTCAAGTCAGACATGGTTGAGCCTGTTTGAAAATTTCATTGTTTATCTCCACGGCTGGCCAGAAATATGACTGGCAGCAGGCCGGCAAGCACGATCGCGACTGAAGGCAATGCGGCGCGTTCCCATTCTCCCTCCGATGTCATTTCAAAGACTCTAACAGCTAGCGTATCCCAGCCGAAGGGGCGGGTCATGAGTGTAATGGGCATTTCCTTCATGATATCGACAAAACTCAAGGCCGCGGCAGTGAACAGGCTGGCACGCAACATGGGCAGATGGATGCGGGAGAGCAGCGACCAGGTATGGCTGCCCATGACGCGGGCCGCCTCATCAATGCTGCGGGTAATGCGTTGCAGCCCGGCATCCACGGACCCGAAGCCGACGGCTAGAAATCGGACGGCATAAGCCAGCAGCATGACGAGAAGCGTGCCTTTCAACAGGGCGGTTCCCTGCCAGCCATGCGGTTTCAGCCAGTCTATGAGCTGGTTGTCCAGCCAGGCGACCGGAATGAAAATTCCCACGGCCAGCACGGCGCCCGGAATGGCATAGCCTATCGTGGCAATGCGCTGTATGAGCAGCATTGAATGCCCCGGTTGCTGCCTGCCCGCATAACCCAGCAGCAGGGCCAGCAAGGTAACGATGAAAGCTCCGAGGCCGGAGAGCCACAATGAATGCCGGACAAACGCCCAATAACGTGCGTCAAGATCCGTTGCCCCGGCATTGAATGCCCAGATCAGCAACTGCACCATGGGTATGAGGAAGGCGATTGAGAAAACCACCGCCGTATAGAAGGAGGCCAGCCAACCATGTTTGCGTGAAAGCACTATGCGGCGATGGGAAGCGGACCGGCCAACTGTTCCATATTTCATGTTGGACCGGGAGTGCTGTTCCGCGAGAACCAGCACCAGGACAAACACGATCAGGATGGAGGCTAATTGCGAGGCTGCAGACAGAGAAAAAAGCGAGAACCAGGCCTTGTAGATGGCGGTGGTGAAAGTGTCGTAATTGAAAATGGCGACCGTGCCGAAATCGGCCAGGGTTTCCATCAGTGCCAGCATCACGCCCGCGGCAATCCAGGGACGAGCCATGGGCAGCGCCACGCGAACAAATCCCTGCCAGCGATTGACTCCAAGGGATTGCGCGGCTTCAAGCGCTGCCCGTCCCTGGGTCATGAAGGCGTTGCGCGCGATCAGATAAACATAGGGATACAGCGCGAGCGACATGACCAGAATGACACCGCCCCGCGAGCGTATCTGCGGCAGCTTCAGTGGCCCAAACACTTCGCGCAATGCTGTTTGAAGAGGACCGGTGAAATCCAGCAGGCCAATGACCACAAAAGCCAGCACATAGGCGGGAATGGCGAGTGGCAATAACAGGGCCCAGGAAAAAAAGCTGCGGCCCGGAAAATCGCACATCGCGGTCAGCCAGGCCAGCGAGACGCCCAGAAAGGTGACGCCCAATCCCACGCCAAGCAAAAGCCAGAATGTGTTGGACAGAAGTTCGGGCAACACGAATTCCGCCATATGGCTGAGGATGTCAGCTTCTGACTTGCCCCAGGCTGAGAAAATGACCACGACAGGAATGACCACCAGCAGGGAGATCATAATGGCGATGACTTGCCAGCTGGTCGGCCGTGAAAAAGCAAAAACGCCCGAGGCGGGCGTTTTTGCGGCTAGTAAGGTGGTTTCAGGCATAACGCCAAATTGTTATTTGTAGCCAACGCGATCCATCAATTTTACGGCTTTGGCCTGCAGCCGGCCAGCTTCCTTAACGTTGATGAGGTTCTGTCTGAAACTGCCCCAGGCCGATACAGTCATGTCGGGCTTTACTTTTGCATTGACCGGATACTCCAGATTCACGTCCGCATAAAGGTTCTGCGCCTTTTCAGAGGATAGCCATTCAAGCAGTTTTATCGCGCCAGCGGGGTTCTTGGCGTGCCGAGTAATGCCCGCACCTGAAATATTGACATGTACGCCCGCGTCTTTCGACTTGAGATTCTGGTTGGGCCAGAAGATGGCCAGCGGCAGGTTGGGGCTCTTTTCCATCAGCCGGCCAAAGTAATAGGTGTTGACCAGCGTGACATCGCATTGTCCGGCTGCTACGGCTTCCATGGCTTTGGTGTCATCCGGAAAAGGCGGGGCGGCGAGGTTTTTGACCCAGCCCTCGACGATATCCTCGGTTTTTCCTTCACCGTGTTCGTAGATCATCATCGCGACCAGAGACTGGTTGTAGACTTTTTTCGACGTACGCAGACACAGGCGACCCTTCCACTTGGGATTGTCCAGGTCTTCATACGTGCTGAATTCGCCGGGCTTAACGCGCTCCTTGTTGTAGACAAGGGTCCGTGCACGCACGGACAAACCAAACCACTCGCTATCCGGATCGCGCAAGTGGGCCGGAATGTTTGCGGCCAGGGTTTTGGAATTCACTGCTTTCAACAAACCTTCCTCAGCTGCCTGCCACAGGTTGCCAGCATCGACAGTCATCAGCATGTCGGCGGGCGTATTGGAGCCTTCGGCTTTCAGGCGGGCCATCAAGGGGCCTTCCTTGTCGGTAATGAATTTGACGGTGACGCCGGTTTCTTTGGTATAGGCATCAAACAGGGGTTTGATGAGCTGCTCATTTCTGGCTGAATACACCACGACTTCCTCGGCGGTCGCGGATTGGAAGGACAGGACGGCGATCAGTCCTGCGAACAGTTTGTAAAACGGGATGCGCATGAAGGTCTCCAAAAGATGAATTAATCTATGGAGGCCATTCTATATCATAATGAGAATAATTATCAACAATATTTGTTTTTAGGACAACCTGAGCGAATAAGTGCCAAATTACAGGAGCTTACTTGACCTCAAACTGCATTGTTGTACGCAATTCACCTTCAAAAACCGTGTCAATCAAGACCATGCCTGACTCCTGGCGAACGGTGAAGCCGGGTTGATCGGCAGGTGAAATATCAATGAGCAGCAATAGGCTTGCCGGATATTCAAGACGCAGAGAAACATGCATGGGATAGTAGCCATCCAGAAACTTGCGCATGTAGGGTCCGTTAAACAGGCTGAAGTAGCCATCCCCAGTATTTTTCAATGCACGGGTCTGGGCTTCCAGGCAAAGTCGGGCATTGGGTGAAACATTACGGAGCTGGATTGTCGGGCCTTGCACCCAGGCTTCGCCAATAGCGCGGGATTCAACAACGCGTAGCTCCCTTATGTAACCCTCACGGAAGGTGATCTGGGCGCGCGGGACTGAATCCAGGTTGTCATGGCACTGCATCAATTCAGTCCAGCCTGTCGCTAAACTATCCGGCGTGATGCGAATTTTGTTTTGATGGTGATGAATGGGTTTTTCGGGGAGTTCGGTCAGAAATGACAGGCTGCCTTCATTGACCTCGGCGGCGCTTTTGCCATTGAACCAGGCATCCAGTTCTTGTGGGCTCATGGTCGGGCCGGCAGAGGCGAAAGCCGGGCCCAGTAGCAACAGGCATCCAATCCAGCCGGCATTCATGGCTGCAGGATTGATTCCTTGTCAGGCGGTACCAGCAGACGCCTGGCGCCATCAAAGCGCTTTGACCAGTAGGGTTGATTCATGTCGGACACCATGACTGTCCCCGTTTGACTGCTGCTGGCATGAATGAACCGGTTTTCGCCCACGTACACACCCACATGCGAAAAAGCGCGATTGAGGGTGTTGAAAAAAACCAGATCGCCCGGCTGAAGATCAACCGGTTCAAGCGCCGTGCCGTGCCGGCTGATCTCCTGGCTGCTCCTGGGAAGCTGTATGCCGGCAATTTGACCATACACATGACTGACGAATCCACTGCAATCCATGCCGGTCTCGGGAAGGTTTCCACCGTATTTGTAGGGTGTGCCCACCAGACTCAAGGCGTAGAAAGGGATTTCCTGGATGATATCCAGTGAGCGAGTTTCAGCAGCCCGTACGGTCGTGTTCAGGAGAAGCAGCGTTGCCAGGAAAACAAGGTGTTTCATTTGGTTGTCCGACATTCCTGTTTCAGGTGATTAGGGTGTAGCCTATATTGAATGCATGGGAATGGCTACGGCAATTTTCCTCGTTAAATTTATAGTGTTACCCAAGGAGTGAATCATGGAAACGAGCAATGTGACAGACGATCTGAAACGCGAAGCGGAAGCCGCCGCCAGCCAGGGCGATAATTTGCGGGACCGGGCAAAGCAGATCACCCTGGATGCGCTCAAGGATGGCAAGCTCTCGCTGGAAGAAATCAGGAACATAGGTCAGGCAATTACGGAAGGAGTTTCACTGGGGCTGGCTGGGCGCGGGGACGAACTTAAATCCGGTCTGAAAGAAGCCATCAGTGGCATGGATGAGGCGATCGGACAAGCGGCGCAACGGGTATCCATGACGTTTCGCGAGGCCATCGAGCGCGGCAAGGATTTCAACGAGATGGAACTCAAATCTTCCATCGAGCGCATGCGTGACCTTGAGCGTGATTTTGTGGAAAGTCTGAAAGATGTCGCGGGAAAATCGGGCGGCAAACTCAAGGAAGAACTTACTGAAATTTCAGGGCACCTTGGCCGTACTGGAACAGACACAGGCGGCCGGGTGAAGGATTCGCTTGGTGCCTTGTACACTTCCCTCAATGCTCAGGCCGGCTCAACTAGTTCGACCCTCAAGGATGCGGCCAAAACGACCGCTGCCCGGCTGGCCGATCTGGCAAGTGGTGTGCTGGCTGGATTGTCCGAGGCCATGAAGCACAAGCCCGAAGAACGTACTGCTGAGAAACGGGCCGAGTAAGTTGTACCGCAAACGAGATTCGTCTCCGCAAACAATAAAAACATACTGAGAACATGCTCTGGGAAACCGTATCGGTAGTTCGCGATCTGCACCGTCTCCACGAAATTGCTTCGGTTCTGATCCGATATGGAGGCGGCGATATTGTCCGTCTTCTGGGCATGGCCAATGTGCTGGAGCGTGCGGGCAGAATCCTGCACTGGCAGACCACCTCTGAAATTTCACGCCTGGAAGCGCCAGTGCGCATCCGCATGGCGCTGGAAGAACTGGGGCCGACGTTCATCAAGTTTGGCCAGATGCTGGCTACCCGCGTGGACATGTTTCCTCCTGCCTGGATCAGCGAGTTCGAGAAACTTCACCGCGAAGTTCCGCCAACCGATCACGTGCTGGTGCGGGGGGCCTTGCTGAAAGCATGGGGACGCCCGCCGGAAGAGGTGTTCCAGGAATTCAATCCGGAACCCATCGCGGCAGCCTCAATCGCCCAGGTCTATCGTGCAAGGCTTAAGGACGGCACCGATGTCGTGGTCAAGGTCCGCAGGCCGGGCATTGAAACCAAGATCGAGGCGGACTTGCGCATTCTGGAACATTTTGCCCAGTTGATCGAAAGCGAAGTGCCTGACTGGCGTCGCTATGAACCGGAACGCATGGCAGGCGAATTGCGCCGGTCATTGAGGCGAGAGCTCGATCTGGTGAAAGAATCTCGCAATATCGAGCAGTTCGGGCGCAATTTCGCCAGCGATGAAACGGTCAAGATTCCGCGGATTTTCTGGGACTACACCACACAGTCCGTCAATGTTCAGGAAGAAATCAAGGGCATCAGCGGAACAGGTCATGCGGCGCTGATCGAAGCTCAGCTGGATCCAAAACTGCTGGCAGCACGCGGCGCGGACACGGTATTGAAGATGGTATTGCTGCACGGCTATTTTCATGCCGACCCGCATCCGGGTAATGTAATTTTCCTGCCGGGCAACCGCATTGGCATGATCGATTTCGGCATGGTCGGGCATTTGACCGACCGGCGCCGCAATGAAATCGTCAACCTGCTGCATGCGCTGGTGAACAAGAATGAAGAGGGCATCATGGCTGTATTGCTCGACTGGACGGGCAATGCGGAAGTGGATGAGGGTCGCCTCGCACACGACATTACAGAACTCGTGTTCAGCTATGACGACCTGCAACTCAAGGATGTGAAAATCGGCGCCCTGCTGCAGGACATCACCACGATATTGCGGGAAAACGCGTTGGTCATGCCAGCGGATCTCACGCTGTTATTCAAGGCGCTTATCACGCTGGAAGGATTTGGTCACCAGCTGGATCCCAATTTTCACATGGTCGATCACATGACGCCTTTTGTGGAAAACGTGATCGCGGAACGTTACACGCCGCACGCGGTTCTGAACCGGGGCCGTGAAAGCCTCAAGGAACTGGGCGGGATCGTGGCGGGCTTGCCGCGAGACCTGGCACACCTGCTAAGAGAAACCCGGCGTGGCCGCATGAAGATCGATCTCGATCTGAAAAGGCTGGATCATTTCGGCCATCAACTCGACCGTTCCAGCAACCGCCTGACCATGGGAATACTGACTGCATCGCTGGTAATTGGCTCATCCATCATCCTGACGGTGAAAGGCGGGCCGGAATTGTTTGGGTTGCCCTTGTTTGGCCTGCTTGGTTTTATCGTGGCATTCTTCAACAGCTTGTGGATCATTTTCTCCATCTGGCGATCCGGCAAGCACTAGCCTTATTTTGTACTGTGTACTTCCTGCAATTGAGCGGGTTGCTGGTCTGAAAATGCTGCAGGCCTGCCAAGATGGAATCCCTGGGCAAAGCTGAACCCCAGTTCCTTGACCCTGGAATAGATGGACTCTGATTCGATACCTTCAGCGATGAGGGTATATCCCGCATCAATCATCAGTTTGGAAAAGTCCGCCACCACGGTTCCGGCGCGATCCTGGCTTTGCAGCTTGCGGATCAAGGACATGTCGAACTTGACCACTTCAACTGGCAGGTCGGCAAGATAGCGCAGGGGAGAATAACCGCTGCCAAAATCGTCCAGTGCGATTTGAAAGCCGTTTGAGCGCAGGATTTCCAGGAAGTACGCAACTTCATCGAGCTGGGGCACCAGCGAAGTCTCGGTGATTTCCAGCATCAGCGGATGCTTGTCGATGGACCGGGTGATTTCCAGCAGATGTGAAATGATTTCAGGCCGGGGCAGACTTTGCGCGAACAGATTGATGGATACGCCCTGGCCAGACGGAATCAGCCCCGACTGGATGATTTCCTGAATGCGCTGGATGACGGTCAGGTCAAATTCGGTTTCCAGTCTTCTGCCCTGAACAACTGGCATGAAACGGTCTGGCGTGAGCAGGGTTTTGCCGTGGCGGATGCGGCACAGCGCTTCGTGATAATCCTGCTTGCCGTTCAGCGCGACGATGCGCTGGAAATGAATTTCCATGCGGCCGGGATTGACGAGGGTTTCATACAGCGCGCTGGTTTCCAGGCTGGCGACCAGGGTGTCGTCTTCAAGAATTCCTTCCTTGCGGTGAATGGCAATTTTCTGATTGCCGGGGCGCTTGGCCTGATACATGGCCACGTCCGCGCGTGCCTGCAGGCGTGTCAGGTCTCCCGCTTCCCGAACTTCGCCAACCGCGATGCCAATGCTGATGTTGACGGGCTCATTGACGCCATGCCTGCGGAAATCGTGCTGGCGCAAGGCTTCAATACAGCGGTTGGCGATTGCTTTTGCCTGGGCTTCGTCAGCGTCCAGCAACAAGGTCGAAAACTCGTCCCCGCCCAGACGATAAAGCCTGTCGCCAGACCGCAAGGCCTTGCTGACATTGTCGGCAACTACCTTGAGCACCCGGTCTCCAACATGGTGGCCGTAGGTATCGTTGATGGGTTTGAAATGGTCGCAGTCAAACAACAGCAGGGCGATTTGCCGGGCGGTATTCCTGCGATCCTTGATCAGGGCCGACCAGTCTTCCTCGAAAGCACGCCGGTTGTGAATCCCGGTCAGGGCATCACGACGTGCCTGTTCGCGAAACGCCGCATTCTTGTTTTCCAGCGCGCTGTGCGCTTCGTTTAGGCGCAGGCGGTAGTGGCGGATGGACTGCCGCACGGTTTCCAGTTCCAGCAGGGGGCTGGGCTTTTCCAGCACTTCATCCTGCTCAAGTTTGCTGGTATCTGCCTGCAGATTGGAAATCGCCCTGGCGAGATGAGTCAGCGGACGTGCCACCGATCTCTGAATCAGGACATAGGCAATCATGGCGGAGGCTACCAGCGCCATGCCCAACAGCATCAACACATCAAATACCGTGGATTTGAAGGTTTCCAGCTCTGGCGAGGGCGTATCGATCAGATACAGCCGGTAAATGCCGAAACTGCCCAGCACCAGCATGACCAGCGCGAGGATGATGAAATACAGGCTCAGCCAATGCGTGATGGAGCGACGGGCTGGACTCAACAAATGTTTCATGAATTGGACAGGCTTTCACAAAGCACTGCCAGGGGCAACGGGTTGTTTGTCACTGATGCTGGTGTCAAATGATTTCGCCCGTTTTCTTGATGAAATTGCAGCATGGTCATGGCATGGAGCGCCCGATCCGCAACATTTCCTTCGGGCAGTTTTTAATAAAGTGTTACATGGAGTTATCGGCGGCCATCAGGTACAACTTGAGCCGCGCCATAAGAGGGTTAACCCGTTGATATATAGAATAAAAACAGGATGTCCTGAGCGTTGTGGCAGGGATGCCAGTTAGCCGGCATCTCTCCGGAATCGCATGCTGACTACTTGCTGCATTGAAGTGCGCCTGAAGTCACAGCGCAAGTCATAGAACCGCACTGGCATTGCGCGACGTAAATCCGCGCAATTGTTTCAGCTGGATTCACGGGTTTGTATTCCAGCTTTTCCACCGGCGAGCAGACACATGAAGAGGGTGCGGACTGGGGCGTGGCAGCCACTGCTGCATTCGACTTCATTGCAACGAGGCCGGCAACCGAAACCGCGGCAAGAATTCCGGCAGCTATTGATATATGGATCCATTGAGTCATGTCATTCTCCTTGATCAATCGTCATTCCAGAATAGAAGAAAAGCAGTCGATATGCTGCAAGATGACTTGTCCTGGCCGGGCTTCAAATTCAATGCCGGGCAGATTTTCAGTTGCTGATATCTACGTTGGCCACATAAGATGCGTTTGTTAATGGAACGCCCATGGAAACGGCATTGAATGCAGTTTGATCACAATCATTTTTTCTCGCCGGAAGGCCCACTCGCCCGCCAGTTGAAAGGCTACACACCGCGCCCGCAGCAAATTGCCATGGCGGAGCGGGTTGCGGCGACGCTTGAAGCTAACGGTGTGCTTGTGGCGGAGGCGGGCACTGGCACGGGCAAGACACTGGCCTATCTGCTGCCCGCGCTGGCACATGGCGGCAAGGTGATCGTGTCGACCGCCACCAAGGCTTTGCAGGACCAGTTGTTCGAAAAGGACATTCCGCTTGCCCGCCAGGCTATTGGCGCGCCGGTGCAAGTGGCGCGGCTGAAGGGACGGGCCAATTACGTGTGCCGGTATCACCTCGAGCGGAATCTTGCGGGCGGCCGTTTCGAGCGCCGCGAGGATCATGCCTTCCTGTCGCGGATTACACGTTTTGCTGAAACTTCAAAAAGTGGCGACAAGGCTGAATGCATGGACGTGCCCGAGTCGCATCCGGTTTGGCAAAAGGCGGTGTCCAGCCGCGAAAACTGTCTTGGTGGCGAATGTCCGCAGTTCAAGAATTGCTTCGTCATGGATGCGAGAAAACAGGCGCTGGAGGCCGAACTGGTGGTGGTGAATCACCATCTGTTTTTTGCCGATCTGTGGCTGAAGGACGAAGGTGTTTCCGAACTACTCCCGGCATCCAACATGGTGATCCTGGATGAGGCGCATCAGCTTGAAGACATCGCCACCGTATTCTTTGGCGAAACGGTATCCAGCGGTCAGTGCGTGGAGCTGGCGCAGGATACTGAGCGCGCAGCCAGGGTGTTTGCGGGCGACAGCCCGGAACTGGTCAAGCTTTGCAGTAAGCTGGAAAAGGTGGCGCGCGATGCGAGACTGATTTTTCCGGCTTCGTCCGTCAAACAACCTGCCGAAGAGGCGCTAAAGCAGGTAGATTTGGTCAAGGCGCTGATTGCCTTGAAGCAGGCGCTGGAAGCGTTGAGTGCGGCGCTGGAGCCGCAGGTTGATCGCGCGCAGGAGTTGGCCCAATGCCGCAGCAGGACCCTGCAGCTTCTAAGCCAGATCACGCGCTGGCTGGATGATGAGCGAGAAGACCGGGTGCGCTGGATTGAAACGACTCCCCGCGCCATGCTATTGCATAGCACACCCTTGTCCGTGGCGGAACTGTTCGGCCAGCAGGTCAAGGACGATGCCCGCGCCTGGATATTGACCTCGGCGACACTTTCCGTGGCGGGTGATTTCAGTCACCTGCTGTCACGGCTGGGGCTGGAAGGCGCGGAAACATTCAGCGTGGAGAGCCCCTTCGACTATCCCCGGCAAGGCGTGCTGTATGTGCCGGAAAACCTGCCCGAACCCAACCGGCCGGAACACACCGATGCGGTTGTCGATGCCGCGCTGCCGGTGATCGAAGCCAGCGGCGGGCGGACATTCCTGCTGTTTACCAGCTTCCGTGCGCTGGAACAGGCGCGCACCCGGATAGAAGCTGCGTTCAAGGAACGGGGCTGGGGCTATCCTTTGTTAGTCCAGGGCGATGCCCCAAAGAACAAGCTGCTCGACGCCTTTCGCGCGGCGGGCAATGCGGTGCTGCTGGGCGCTTACAGTTTCTGGGAAGGGGTGGACGTGCCGGGCGAAGCCTTGTCCGTGGTCATCATCGACAAGCTGCCATTCGCGCCGCCGGACGATCCGGTGATCGCCGCACGCATCCGCCATCTGGAATCAAATGGGGGCAACGGCTTCATGGAGTTTCAGTTACCCGCAGCGGCTATTGCGCTCAAGCAGGGCGCGGGGAGGTTGATCCGCACCGAAACCGATCGCGGCGTATTGATGCTGTGCGATCCCCGGCTGGTGTCCAAGCATTATGGCAAGCGCCTTCTGGCCGCGCTGCCCCCCATGACGCGCACACGCAGGCTTGACAGGGTGCAGGCTTTTTTTGCCGATCACTCGGAAAACGAACTGCCTGCCGAGTCGGCAACGCTGGCGTGATGCGCTGGAATGCGTTTTACGCGCTT
Source organism: Thiobacillus sp. (assembly GCA_018263115.1). Lineage (GTDB taxonomy): Bacteria > Pseudomonadota > Gammaproteobacteria > Burkholderiales > Thiobacillaceae > UBA6918. The sequence continues at coordinate 71,985 of JADFDC010000006.1, read as the reverse complement.
CTGATCTGACGCAGATATAACCGCTCGAACAGACGTTTTGCCCAGTGCATCAAGCGCATGGGTGGCAACACCAGTGCGCGTTTTTCATCGCGGTAGACCAGTATGCCCTTGTCCAGGGTGTCGACAATGCAGATCAGTTCAGGCCTGAATTTGACTGACGCCGGCTTGCCCTGAAGGGCGGCCACCAGATTTTCAGCCGCTGCCTTCGCCTGCAAGTCTGCTAGGTGGGCTTGCTTTGGCATCCAGTCTGGTCCTGGATAGCTGCCGGCGTCGCCCGCAACGAATATCTTGTCCCAACCCTTGACCTGGCAATAGGCATCGGCCACGACAAAACCGCCTTCGGATTTCGGCAATTCCGTATTCGCCAGCCAGCCAGGGCCCGTCATGCCTGGCATGAACAGAATCATGTCGGCCGGAATCTCGCCGCCTTCGGTTTTGACCTTGTCCGCATCAAAGCCAAGAATCTTGTGACCAAGATGCGTCTCAATATGACGGCGCTTCATTTCCTCAAGCAGACCTTTCACGGCCTTTTCACCCAGGCGCTTGCCGGGTTCGGGCGCAGGGTTGAAAAACACCAGACGGAATTTGTCTCGCCGGCCTTGTTGTCTCAAGAGCGTATCCAGTCCGAACAGCAATTCAAACATGGGGCCGCCGCGCATGGCAGCGGGTTCTTTAGGGTTGGTGCCAAAACCCAGGGCTATCGTTCCGCCGTGCATGGCAGTCAGGCGATCACGCATGGCTTCTGCGGCGGCTATGCCTTCGCAAATCGTGATGGCATGCTCGATGCCGGGCAGGGCTTTCAGGAATCGTCCACCGCTGGCGATGATCAACGCATCATTGCCAATTTCACCTGTGTCGGTCAGTACCAGGCGACCGCCTTCAGCGATGCCAGTTACCTGGCCCCGACGAAACTGGATGCGGTTTTTCCCCATCCATTTATTCAGGCTAAGCAGCAGATCTTTCCCGCGACGCAAACCTGAGGGTACCCAGATCAAACTCGGGTAATAAATAAACTCCGCTGAGGGCGCGATCAGGGTGATATCGGCTTCAGGCATGCGCTGACGCAATTCCCTGGCGGCTGTCAGGGCGGCGAAACCTGCGCCCAGAATTGAAATGCGTGGCTGGAGTGACATGATATTCCTCGAATGTCTGGTCTGAGTGTTTTTGATGATGCCGAAACAGCATTCTATCTTGTTTATTAGCAATATCTAATAAGCCTGTTCTGGCGGGCGACCGGTTATGATTTGAGCAAACACCTGGTAAAAATACTGCTATCGATGTCAATCAACCATACGACAGGATTTATCCTGATCTGCCTTTGGGCGCTGCTGACGCTTCCTGCACAAGCGGATACCGAATCGCACATACTGGTGCAGGATTCGCCGCTGGCGGGGTTTCAGTATCATCAGGGCAAAGCCTTGTGGACTGAAATGAAAGTTGGCGACCGGCTCGATCTGATCCGCGAACCGGAAAACAGACATGACACTCGTGCTGTCCGGGTGGAATGGCGGGGGCAGAAACTGGGTTACGTACCGCGCCGGGAAAACGCGGATATCGCCAGACTGATGGATAAAGGTTCCAGTCTGGAGGCGAGAATCACGCGTTTGACCGAATCGCGCGATCCCTGGCAGCGTGTGCGGTTTGAAATCGTGCTGCCGTTGAAATGATTGGCCTCAGGCCGCTACCAGCGATACGACCTTGATGCTTTTCGACATGGGCAGGGTGCAATACCTGAGCTGGCGGCAGTGGGTACAGATGGACTCGGGTTTGTGCAGGTAAAAGCCTTGGGCAAAATCGACATTCAATTCCCGCAAACCGTTCAGCGTCTCCAGATCCTGAACGAATTCACCCACGCATTTCAGTCCAAGGTCGTGGGCCAGTTTGACCATGGTGCTGACAAAGACATAGTCGTGACGGTTGGTGGTCATGTTCCTGACGAAATCGCCGCTGATCTTGAGCGTATGAATTGGCAATTCCTTGAGGTAGGCAAAAGAAGACATGCCGCTGCCGAAATCGTCCAGCGCGAAGCGGCAGCCCATGCCGCCCAGCATGCGCATGAAATGCTGGGCATCTTCCAGATGCGTGATGGCGGCTGTCTCGGTGATTTCAAAACAGATTTGCTGCGCGACACCCATTTGACCGATTGCATCGATTGCGTGAGTGAGAAACCCGGGATCACCGATGCTGACGCCAGACAGGTTGATGTTGTAAATATCGACGCTATCGGAATTCTGTGACAGGTATTCCAGCGTGGTATCCAGCACCCAGCGGTCAATGTTCTGAATGATACCGAAACGTTCGGCGGCGGGCAGAAACTGCCCTGGGTTGACGATTTGTCCGGCGCGGTCCTTCATGCGGATCAGCACTTCATGATGAATCGTATCGCCTGAACGCAGGGGATGAATGGTCTGCCGGTACAGCAGCATGCGGCCTTCATCCATGGCCGCGCCGATCTCGGCGACCCAGTCCATTTCTTTTTCCAGAACCTGCATGCCATGGTCTGATCCCTGATAAAGCTGATAGCGATTGCGCCCCAGGTTTTTGGCTGCGTAACATGCCTTGTCGGCTCTGATCAGCACTTCAGTCATGTCCATCGCTGGATAACCATGGCCAAACAGTGTTATGCCAATACTGGCCCCAACCCTGAATTGGCGATCTTCATGCCGAAAGCGGTAAACGTTGATCAACTGGATCAATTCATCGCAGGTTTGCAGGACGTGATTGAGCGTCGCGTTTTCTATCAGCAGCCCGAATTCGTCGCCGCCGATCCGGCTGAGCAGACCCTTGCTGCCGACATACCGGCTGATCGTCTGTATCAATTCACGCAACATGCGGTCGCCCGCATGGTGTCCACAGGTGTCGTTTACCAGTTTGAACTGGTCAAGATCGATATAGCAGAAGGCATAGGCATGGCTGTGATCCTTGCAGGCTTCGGCCAGGCTGGCTTCCAGAACGCGGCGGTTGGGCAGGCCGGTGAGAGCGTCTTCCTTGGCCTGCCGTTCAAGTTCGTGCAGCAGCGATGATTGTTGATCAGCAAGATCGTTGAATACCTGGACCGTCATCAGTAATTCGGGCGCGGCGTTCCGGGGCGCGAGAACCTTTCGCGGATGCCCGCCATTCAGAAAATCCTGCGCGGCCTGTCGCAAGTTTCGCAAGCCGGTCAGATTGGTATGCAGAATCAGGTTTAGCAGCCACAGCAGGGTAACGAGCGTCAGCGCGCCCCATGAAAGATAGTTGATGGTCTGCTGCCAGAGCAGGTTTTCCTGATCGTGGGCATTGGCTTCAAGTGAGAGCGTTCCGTGAAATGTCTCATTGATGTAAATGGGTCGGGACAAGCCGGCGGCGTGCATGCCCGCCAGTCGGGCAAACCAGTCCGGACGTTTGCCTGTATCACGTGTTTGAGCCAGTTCAATTCGCTGTCCGAATCTGTCCGAGTACGCCAGATAATTAAGATCATCGTTATCCATGCGCTTTTGCAAAGCGGTTTGAAGGCGCTCGTTGTCGTGCAGTTCCACCCACCCCGTGATGGAATCGGTAATCAGTGCCAGCTTGAGCTGGCTTTGCCGATGCAATTGATCCAGCGCCTCGCGCGAGCTGATGCTCAGGCCAACATACATGGAAACTAGGAAAGCGGACGAGAGAATGATTGTGGCCAGCCACATGACCCGGGCATGCAGAGAGCATGATGAAAACAAGCTTGAAAAATAGGGGACTCTCATGGCATTTTGGGTTTCTTGTATACGAATAGCCGCTTACAGCATCCTTTTGTCAGACAGTGCTTAATTCCGGCGCTAATCTGGTGTATCTGTATTGCTTAATCGGCAGCCTGCCCGGATGTTCCAGTCCGGCCGGCTTTATAATGGACATATGAAAATTCTGGGCATCGAGACTTCCACGGAGCATTGCTCGGCCGCCTTGTGGTGTGACGGGCAGGTGGCTTTAAAAGCGGAACTGGCCGGACAGCGGCACAGCGAAATTCTGCTGCCGATGATAGATACACTGCTTGATGAACAGGGATGCCGTTTGCAGGAACTGGACGGACTGGCTTTTGGCGCGGGTCCGGGGTCGTTTACGGGCGTACGTATCGCCGCCAGCGTGGCGCAGGGCTTGGCGCTGGGTGCTGGAATACCGGTGATGCCAGTATGTACCCTTGAAGCGCTGGCCGAAGCCTCGGGCCTGGATCGGGTGGCATGCGCGCTGGATGCGAGACTGGATGAAGTCTATTTCGCCGCTTACGAGAAACAGGGCGATTCCTGGAAAGCCGTCGTGCCGCCCTGTTTGTCGGCCATTGCCGATCTGCCGCAACTGCCGGGTTCTGGCTGGCGCGGCGTGGGCACCGGCTTTGCTGTGCTGGAAGGCGAACTTGGCCGGCACCTTGAACTGGACACAGCCCTATCAGACCGGGTGCCGGATGCCCGGGCCATTGTCGGGCTGGGTGCCCGGATGCTCAAATCTGGCGCGAGCCTCGATCCAGCAGACGCGCAGCCCATCTACCTGCGGGATAAAGTAGCCATGACCACGCAGGAACGTCATGCAAGGGGTTACCGGTGAGCGCGGTTCTTGAACTGGTGCACGCCATTCGCCCCATGCGCGATGTGGATATCGCCGCCGTGTTGCGGGTGGAGCGGGCCAGCTACGAATTTCCATGGAGCGCGGGCAATTTCCATGATTCCATCCAGGCGGGTTACAGCGCCTGGGTGTATGAAGTGGGCGGCGAAATCATTGGCCACGCCGTGTTGATGGCCATCGCTGGCGAGGCGCATCTGCTCAACATCACGATTTCACCAGACTGGCGTCGGCAAGGGCTGGGCCGGGCTTTTCTGCATCACCTGCTGGATACGGCAAGGCATCACCATGCCAGTGTGCTGTTTCTTGAAGTGCGTCCCAGCAATACAAGCGCTATCGCCATGTATCAGCACACCGGCTTCGAAGCGTTCGCCTTGCGCAAAGGTTATTACCCAGCACGGGATGGCCGCGAGGATGCGCTGGTGATGAGACGGTTTCTATGAGTTTGCTCCGTGAAACCCTTTTGAAGGAACTGGGCATATCGCCGGTATGGCAGCTCAAGGAATCAGGCAAGCACGGTCAGATCGATACAACCGTCAGCGAGACTGGTCGCGATTCAGGCCGGCGCGGGCAAATCATGCGCATGGACTGGAACGAACTCAGGCAGGCCATCCAGACCTGCACCGCATGCGATTTGTACAAAACGCGCACGCAAGGTGTAGTGGGCGTAGGCGATGAAAGGGCCGAGTGGCTCATCATTGGCGAAGCGCCCGGCGCGGATGAAGATGCGCAGGGCGAGCCTTTTGTCGGCCAGGCAGGCAAGCTGCTCGATGCCATGCTGGCTGCGATTGGTTTGAAACGCGGCGAGAATGTCTACATTGCCAACGTGCTGAAGTCACGCCCGCCTGGCAACCGCAATCCCGCACCGGAAGAGGTCGAAGCCTGCCAGCCGTACCTTGAACGCCAGATTCAACTGATTCAGCCCAAACTGATTCTGGCCCTTGGCCGCTTCGCCGTGCAAAGTCTGCTCAATACCGACGAAGCCATTTCCCGTCTGCGCGGAAGGGTGCACCAGTATCAGGGTGTACCGCTCATTGTCACCTACCATCCGGCGTATCTGCTGCGCAATCTGCCCGACAAGGCCAAAGCATGGGAAGACTTGTGCCTTGCCCGGGAAACGATGGCGTCACTCAAAAGTTAAATCTCGACGCGCTTGCTTGATTTTCAGCATTCCGCCATAAAATCAGGTTTGCGAAATCAACAAGGAGGACGGCAATGAAGAAATGGCTCGCAATCGGATTTCTTTCCCTCAGCCTCACTGGCTGCGGCTACAACACGTTCCAGACCGCGGACGAAACCATCAAGTCATCCTGGTCCGAAGTGCTCAACCAGTATCAGCGGCGCGCCGATCTGGTGCCCAATCTGGTCAATGTGGTGAAAGGTTATGCCGCGCATGAAAAGGACATCCTGATTCAGGTGACCGAAGCGCGCGCGCGTGTTGGACAGATTCAGGCAACCGCCGACCTCGTCAATGATCCCGAAGCATTCAGCAAATTCCAGGCCGCTCAGGGCGAACTCTCTGGCGCGCTGTCACGCCTGCTGGTAGTCGCCGAGAATTACCCTCAGTTGAAAGCGGACGGTGTGTTCCGCGATTTGCAGGCGCAGCTAGAAGGCACGGAAAACCGCATCACCGTGGCGCGCAATCGTTACATTGATGCCGTCAAGGATTACAACATCACCGTGCGGCAGTTCCCCAGCAACCTCACGGCCATGGTGTTCGGCTACAAGGTCAAGCCCAACTTCAGCGTGGAAAACGAGAAGGCTATTTCCACGCCACCCAAGGTGGATTTCGGCCCGGCCACATCGGCACCGGCGCCGGTGCCAGCCCAGCAGACTGAAAGCGCCCCCGCCGGACAAAGCCCGCTCAGCGCGGGTTACTGAGGCAAGACAATCCAAAACTCTGAATGAACGCAGAGGCGCGGAGGCGCGGAGAACACGAGCTTCATCCAGTTGGAGTACTCTTGGGTGCGATTGCTGGTCGCAGGCAAGCCTGCTCCTACAAAATGTATAAGGGTTTCTTCGCGCCTCTGCGTCTCTGCGTTCAAATTGTTTTTACCCTACTGCTATCTTTCCTGGCGCTGTCGCATGCGCATGCTGAAGTTGCCGTTCCCGCTTTAACAAAGCGCGTCACCGATCTTACCGGCACGCTCACCCCCGACACCGTCGCCCGTCTTGAGAATACCCTCGCACAATTCGAGCAGGGCAAGGGCAGCCAGATTGCCATTCTTCTCGTCCCAACGACACAGCCCGAAGATATCGCGCAGTTTGGCATTCGCGTGGCGGATCAATGGAAAGTCGGCCGTGAAAAAATTGATGACGGCGTCATCCTCATTGTTGCCAAGGATGATCGCAAGGTGCGCATCGAAGTAGGTTACGGCCTGGAAGGCGTGATACCCGATGCCATCGCCAAGCGCATCATCGAAGAAGACATCGTGCCACGCTTTAAGCAAGGCGATTTCTCCGGCGGGGTAGAAGCAGGCGTCACCCGCATGATGCGGCTGATCGAGGGCGAGCCATTGCCGCAGCCGCAGGCCAGGCAAATGCAGGGCTTCAATCTCGACAATCTCGTATTGCCTTTTATCATTGGTATCGCGGCAGGCGCTTTTCTGGGCGCAATTTTCGGCAAGGGACTGGGCGGGTTTCTGGCCGGACTGGGCGCGGGTGCCTGGGTATGGTCGACCATGGGCATTTTCATGCTGGCCGGGGGCATTTTCTTATTTATCTGGATCATTGTGATGAGCATGGGACGTGGTGACGGCGGACACTGGACCAGCGGAGGCGGAGGTGGCGGCGATTGGGGTGGCGGTGGCGGCAGTTGGGGTGGTGGCGGTGGCGATTTTGGCGGGGGAGGAGCGTCCGGATCATGGTAAGCCGCTGGCTGCGTCATCTGTTTGCCATGCCCTTCCTGCTGCACCGCAGGTTTCCAACTTTGCTGCTGACAGAAATCGAAACCGCCATTCAGCATTCGGAGAAACATCACAATGGCGAAATTCGTTTCGCCATCGAAACCTCATTGCCTCTCCCGGCGCTTTGGCGCGGCGTAACCGCGCGCCAATCTTCGATTGAAGCCTTCAGCGACCTGCACGTGTGGGATACCCAGGACAACAGCGGCGTGCTTATTTACCTGCTGCTGGCGGACCATGATCTTGAAATCGTGGCGGACCGGGGCATCGCGGAGAAGGTGGGCCAGAGTGAATGGGATGAAATCGCCCATGCCATGGAACAGCGTTTCCGCGCCGGACAATTTCGTGAGGGATCGCTGGAGGGCATCCAGCGCGTGAGCGAATTGTTGATCGCGCACTTTCCGCCGGGCGAACGCAATCCCAACGAACTGTCGAACAAACCTGCAATAATCAAACGATAGGAAACCCATGAGCACATACATCATCTGGTGGATTCTGGCCTTTGCCCTGGTGGCGCTGGAACTGACCACCGGCACGTTTTATCTTCTGGTCTATGGACTGGCCGCCGCTGCCGCAGGCATAGCGGCCTGGCTGGGCATGGGGCTGGTCGCGCAACTGGTCATCGCGGCGATCATCGGCATCGCCGGCACGCTGGCGCTCAGGAAATGGCGTCGTGCAGGGGGCACCGATGAAGATTTGCAGGATCTAGATATTGGTCAGTTGGTGATGGTGGAAAACTGGAAAGACGGGCGCGGCCAGGTCAAATACCGGGGCGCGCTGTGGGATGCCGAAGCGCGCGATGCCAGTGTGGATGTATCAAAGCCGCTGTATATCCGTGCCGTTCGCGGAACGCTACTTGTCGTAGGCAACTGAACCGAAAACCAATCAATATAACAATAGCCAAACCACCAAGTACACAAAGAACACCAAGGAAAATGATAAAAATGAACTTTGTGTCCCTTGTGGTTCGGGATTTTTTGCTTATTGGTCACTGACAATCGAAGGAAAAAAATGGAAATCGCTCTCGCGCTGGTCATCGTCGTCCTCATCATCATCGCCAAGGGCGTGCGCGTGGTGCCACAGCAGCACGCCTGGGTCATCGAGCGCCTGGGCCGCCTTCACGGGGTGCTGGCACCCGGCCTCAATCTGGTCATTCCGTTTGTTGACCGCGTTGCCTACAAGCACATCCTGAAAGAGGTTCCGCTCGATGTCCCCAGCCAGGTCTGCATCACCAAGGACAATACCCAGCTTGCCGTCGATGGCGTGCTGTATTTCCAGGTAACCGACCCGCGCTTGGCATCCTACGGCTCCAGCGACTACATCGCCGCCATCACACAGCTTGCGCAGACCACGCTGCGCTCGCTTATTGGCCGCATGGAACTGGACAAGACATTCGAGGAACGTGACCACATCAATCGTGGCGTGGTGGAAGTGCTGAACGAAGCCTCGCTCAACTGGGGCGTGAAAGTTCTGCGCTACGAAATCAAGGATCTGACGCCGCCGAAGGAAATCCTTCATTCCATGCAGGCGCAAATTACCGCCGAACGCGAAAAGCGCGCGCTCATTGCCTCATCCGAAGGCCGCATGCAGGAACAGATCAACATCGCCACCGGCGAGCGCGAAGCCGCTGTGCGCGAATCAGAAGGCGAGAAACTTGCCGCCATCAACCGTGCGCAGGGCGAGGCCGAAGCCGTCAAACTGGTGGCAGAAGCGACTGCCAAGGCGCTGTACATGGTGGCGCAGGCTACCCAGGCACCCGGCGGCATGCAGGCAGTCAATCTGAAAGTGGCCGAAAAGTATGTCGATGCCTTCGGCAATCTCGCGAAAACCAACAATACCTTGATCGTGCCCTCCAACATGGCGGACATTTCCAGCCTTGTCGCCAGCGCGATGACGGTGGTGAAGACACAAAGCGGTGAAGCCAAATGAACGCCCCCTCTCCCCTTGTGGGAGAGGGTAGGGATGAGGGGTCATGAAATCCATCCACTTCTTCGACGCGCAATTCCAGCAGCAAATCGCCAAGGGCGAATTCGCGCTCAATCCTTTTGAGCAGGCCGTGCTGCCGCACCTGTCAGGCGGCGTGCTCGACCTCGGTTGCGGGCTGGGCAATCTGGCCATTGCCGCCGCGAGGCTGGGTTGTGCAGTCACCGCGCTGGACGCCAGCCGCACCGGCGTTGACCGGGTGAACGAAGCAGCAAACAAACTGGGGCTGGGCTTGGCCGCGTATCAAGCCGACCTAAGCCACTACGCCATCGACGGCGATTACGACAGCATCGTCGCCATCGGACTGTTGATGTTCTTTCCACAGGACAAGGCTCGCGCCATGCTGGCTGACATCATTGCGCACACCAAACCCGGCGGCGTTGCTGCGGTCAATGTGTTGATTGAAGGCACCACCTTCATGGGCATGTTCGAGCCTGGCCACTACTATTTATTCGATGACAACGAATTGACCAAGGAGTTTGAAGGCTGGGAAATCCTGTATTCGCAACACGACAAATTTTCCGCGCCAGAAAACAGCGTCAAGAAATTCCATACGCTGGTGGCGAAAAAACCCGCCTGATTAGTGCACCACGTCGTTGTGGTGGCGTTTCCAGATCATGGCCATGATGCCGCTGATGAAGACACCGAAGACGATCATGATGGTGTGGATGTGCCAGTCGCCCTTGATCATCAAGGCATAGGCGCCGGTCAGTAAAAGTATGCTGATGTTTTCGTTGAAGTTCTGCTGGGCGATAGAGTGGCCCGCGCCCATGAGCAAATGCCCGCGATGCTGCAATAGGGCGTTGAGCGGGACGACAAAGAACCCAGAAAGCACTCCCAGCAGGGTCAGCAGGATGGCGGCAGCCCAGAAATCGGTTACCCCGGTGAGCACGATGGGCAGAAACCCCAGGGCAATGCCGGCAGGCAGCACGCGAACGGATTTCTTCAGCGGTACCAGCCAGCCAGCCAACGCGGAGCCGATGGCGATGCCCAGCGCGACCAGGCCGGTGAGCTGGGTCGCCTTGTCGAGTTCAAATGTGAGATTGAGCGCCGCCCAGGCGATGATCATGAGCCGGAGCGTGGCGCCCACTCCCCAGAACAGGGTGGTGACGGCGAGTGATACCTGACCCAGAGGGTCTTTCCACAGCAGCACGAAGCTGTGCCAGAAATCGTGCAGCACATAACCGGGTTTTTTGCTGGCCAGCCTGTGGTCGATGGGCAGGCGCGGGATGAACAGGTTGACGATCGCGGCCAGCAGATAAAGCACGGTGATGACGCCGATGGCGAACATGGGCGGCGCGATGTCATCCTGCATTCTGAAATTTGCGATGCCGGCGGTGGCAATGTCGGGATTGATCAACACGCCGCCGATGATCGCGCCCAGCACGATGGCGGCAACGGTTGTTCCCTCCATCCAGCCGTTGGCGGCGACGAGCTTTTCCGGCGGCAGGATTTCGGTGAGGATGCCGTACTTGGCGGGTGAATAGGTCGCCGCGCCGATACCGACGATGGAGTACGCGGCCAATGGAGGCAGCCCCATGAGCATGGTCGCGCTGCCCAGAAACTTGATGGCGTTGCCAATGAACAGCACGCGACCCTTGGGTAAAGCATCGGCGAAAGGCCCAACAAAGGGCGCCAGCACAATGTAGGCGACGACGAAAACGCTTTGCAGCAGGGGATGATGCCAGTCGGGCATGCCATAGAACATGAGTAGGCCGATGGCGGCGAACAGCAGGGCATTGTCTGCCAGCGCGGAAAGAAATTGCGCGACGAGAACGGTATAGAAGACACGATTCAAAACTGCTCCCTTAAAACCCGGATTTCATCCCAACTGCAGCGTTGCCATAAAAAATTTCTAGCTTGCATATTATGCATAGGTGGCGCTGCGAAATTTTTAACGCGCCGTGCATTTGGGCGAACTCCGGATTTTCAGGAAGCAGTTTCAAAAGGATATTGGTAGCGGAATAGTCGCGTTTATGGTTAAATAAAAAACTTTTCTATAGCCAATTATTTCGGGGCCCTAAAGGAATACCATCATGGCCGACCGCAGACTGCAAGTATTCTACACCGTTGCCAGGCAACTCAGTTTTACCAAGGCTGCCGAGACACTTTACATGACCCAGCCCGCGGTCACTTTTCAGGTCAAGCAGCTCGAGGAACATTTCAATACGCGCCTGTTCGAGCGCAGCCACGGAAGGATATCGCTGACGCCGGCGGGCCATCTGGTCATGGGCTATGCAGAACGCATTCTCGCCATGTCGCAGGAAATGGAAGCGCGCGTGGGCGAATTGACCGGCCAGGTGACGGGGCCGCTGATGATCGGCGCATCCACCACCATTGCCGAATACCAGCTGCCGCGCATACTTGGCAAGTTCAAGGAACGATATCCGGAAGTGCAGGCGCGCCTGATGGTGGCCAATTCCGAGACCATTGAAAACAAGGTCGCGGACCACAGCCTGGACGTCGGCCTGATTGAGTCCGTGCCACACCACCCGACATTGAAAGTTCACGCATGCTGTGATGACGAACTGGTCATGATCTGCTCGCCGGAGGACAAGCTCGCCAAAAAGGGCAAGGTGTCGGCCAGGGAACTGGCCATACAGCCGTATGTTTCGCGCGAGATGGGTTCGGGCACGAGAGAAGTTATCGATTCATATCTGCGTGAGCATGACATCAACCCGGATGACCTGCATGTGGAAATGGAACTGGGCAGCCCGGAAGCGATCAAGGGCGCGGTGCAGGCGGGCCTCGGTGTCGCCATTCTTTCCGCCGCAACGGTCAGCAAGGAAATCAAACTCGGCGAGCTGGTTGCCATTCCGCTCGATCCGCCGCTGCGCCGACCTCTGTCACTGGTGTATTCGCCCGACAAGTTCCGCAGCAAGCTGCTGGATGCGTTCATCGGTTTTGTTGAAGAACGCTTCAGCATTTGCGACACCATTATTCCCATGAAGAAAGCGGCGGCCGGCAAAAGCGCAAAATGAGCGCTGAAAGCAAAAGTCTGTTGCGTCTGTTCCGAGAGTTGTCACCTGTCAGGCAGGCGGCATTGCTTGAGTATGCAGAATTTCTTGCCAGCCGCGAGCGCATCGAAGGGGATAATGCGGTGCCGCAGGAACCTCAGCCAATTCCGCGTCCCGATCAGGAATCAGTCGTAAAGGCCATCCAGCGTCTGATGTCCAGCTACCCCATGCTGGACCGCAACAAGCTGTTTCAGGAAACGTCCGTGCAGATGACCAAGCACGTGATGCAGGGCGTGCCGGCGAGGGAAGTGATCGACGAGCTGGAAATCATTTTCCGGCGGCATTACGAAACACATTCGGCTGAACGCTCAGCCTAAGATACCGCCACAGTTCCAGCAGCTCAGAAAATTCCTTGGGTTGAGCTCGCCGCAATGCGGGCAGGGCTTGTTTTCGCTGCTATCCGCCGAGTGGATTTCACGCAGCAGACGCGCGGCATGCGCGGCAAGTTCATTATCTTCCACCCAGACTTCCGGCCAGATTTGCGTGGCAGCAAGTTCCCCCACACCACCTGAAGCATTCGCGTTGAAGATGTGTGCCTTGATGGATTGTGTGCCCAAAACATCAACCATCATTTGCGCATCCATCAGGTTGGCGGCGATGTAAACCCGCTTCATCTGGTGGTTTTCTTGATTGTCGCCCAGTCATACGGCAGCGGCTGTGAAGGCCAGTTGCCCTGTTGCCGGATCATCTCCTGCAGTGATTGCATCCGATCATCGCTGGCTGGATGAGTCGAGAGCAGGGCAGGCGGGGTAACACCTGCTTCCTGTTCGTGCAGTTTGGAGAAAAATGCCACCATGCCCTGAGGCGTGATGTCCGCCTGCCTGAGCGCGGCCAGCCCGAGTTTATCAGCTTCGCTTTCCAGGTCGCGGCTGAATTTCAGTTCGCCGAGTGTGGCAGCCAAATCACCCAGCGCGCTGCCACTGATGTCGCCCAGGGCCATCGCCAGCGCGGCGCGCAGGCCCAGCGAATGCACCAGATTCTTGAGCGTGTGGCGCAGCTCGACATGCTGCACTTCATGAGCCAGCACGCCGGCCACTTCCTCGGCCGTATCCGCCGCGCGGATCAAACCGGTATTGACCACTACATAGCCGCCGGGAACGGCAAAAGCATTGATGGCGGGATCGTCGGCGACATACCACTGATAGCTGTACTTCGACCCCTTTGTCAGTCTGGTACCCATTTCCTTGATGGCGGCTGCATCCAGACCACTTTGCCTGAGCTTCAATCCCGCAGTGGCTTGTTTGAAGGCAAGCTCGCCCAGCTTCTGCTCGTTTTCAATCGAGATATGGCCGGCTATCCATCCGGCGATGTTGTGCGACTGCCAGAACAGCAGCGCGAGCAGCAGCAGCGGCAGGGCGATAAACAGCCCCAGCAAGCCCAGCCCGAAACGAGAGCGGCGCTGTTGCCTGGAAACATCTGTTGCCGCACCTTTCAGCAAATTTGAAAGGGGTGGGGGAGCGCTGGCCCGCAATTGCGCCAGCGCGTTTTCATCCGCCGGACTGAACGCCCAGCGGCCTTCTTCCTGATGCCAGAAAAGATAGACCTGATTGTGATTGAAGCCACCGAGCGTGACGCCGATTTCATCCAGCGGCACATCGACGCGATTGCCATTGATGACCAGCGCGCCATTCGTAAAGACCGCACGTGCTTTTTCACCGTGTGATGGGAGGTGTGGCGTGAAAAGAAGAATGTCGAATTCAGTCATGGAAAAAGTTTAAGCAAGGAAAGCAAAACCACGAAGGGCGCTAAGGACACGAAGTCATTCGTACCATTTTTTTCTTGGTGGTCTTGATGCACTTTGTGGCTTCGCTCCTGGGTTTGCTGACCACATCATTCTGTCCTCAAAGCCTCCACCGGATCCAGCCGAGAGGCCATCCACGCGGGCATGACGCCCGCCGCGAGTCCGATCAGCATGGAGGCCACCAGGGCGCCGCCGACATATGTCCAGGGTACCTGTACCGGCAAGGCGGGAACAAAGGTTTGCAGCAGCCATGCGAGACCGCCTCCCACCGCGAGTCCGATGATGCCACCCAGCAGCGACAGTCCGGCAGACTCAAACAGAAAGAGTGTACGAATGCGCGTGCGGGTTGCGCCCAGGGCCTTGAGCAGGCCGATTTCGGACACGCGCTCGTTCACCGAAATATGCATCAGGGTGATGATGCCTACCGCGCCGACCAGAAGCGAAATGCCGCCCAGTGCAGCGACGGCGAAGGTCAGCACATCCAGTACGGTGGAAAGCGTGGACAGCATCTGCTGTTGCGGGGTGACGGTGAAATCTTCACGTCCGTGCCGTGCCAGCAATATTTTCTTGATGCCTTCCACCACTGTGTCGACGGACGCGCCGGGCCGGTAGACTACATGCGCTTCCATCACGCCTTCGCGGTTGAAGAGTTCAAGCGCGCGAGCGGTGGGAATGTACACCGTGTCATCGAGATCGAGGCCAAGGATCTGTCCCTTGGATGCCATGACGCCGATGACACGAAAGCGGTTGCCGCCCACCTGGATGACGGCGCCCAGAGGATTCTCTGCGCCGAAAAGCTCCTGCCTCGCCTTGGAACCCAGCACGGCGAAAGCGCGGGCGGAAGCGGAACTGTCATGCGGCAGAAACTGACCTGCTGCGACGCGCATGCTGAATGCGCGCGAGAAATCCGGCCCCTCGCCGTACACCATGACGCGGCGGCTCTTGTTCCCGGCGCGAATCTCTGCGTTGCCCATCACACCGCCGTTGGTAAATCTCGCATAGGGCACATCCTTCAGCGCATCAACATCTTCCAGCGTCAAAGGCCGGGTAGTGCCAATGGAACCAACCGAGCCGCCGTGTGTTTGCGTCTTGCCAGGCGTGATGTTGATGATGTGGGTGCCGAACTGGGTGAATTCCGCCAGAACAAATTGATGGATGCCCTCGCCGATGGATGTGAGCAGGATGATGGCGGCAATGCCTACGGCGATGCCGCCAGCGGAAAGGCCGGTGCGCAGCTTGTGCGCGGTCAGCGCACGCCATGAAAAAAGGAAACCATCGGAGAGCTTCATTTCAAAGGCTCATTTTTCATGCAACTGATTCAGGCATCAAATCCTGAACCACAAAGGACACAAAGGGCACGAAGTTTTTTCATTTGTTTTTCTTGCTGTCCTTCGTGTACTTGATGGTTTGCATTTTTTGTTCTCATCGACGTGACAACGCCAACACAGGATTGAGTTTTGCCGCGCGGCTGGCAGGCAGCAGGCTGGCGACAATGCCGGTCAGCAGCGCGGTGGCGATGGCAGCCAGGCTGGCCCAGGCGGGCGGGTAGGCTGGCAGTTGCGGATAAACGAGGCGAAGTATGAAGCTTCCCGCATAGCCCAGTGCGATGCCAGTTGCCGCGCCTGCCAGCGAGAGCCAAAGGGTTTCCAGCAGAAACAGCCGCTTGATGTTCTTGCGGGTGGCGCCCAGGGCCTTCAACAGGCCGATTTCAGCAGTGCGCTGGCTGACCGCTACCAGCATCACATTCATGACCAGGATGCCGGCTACCGCCAGACTGATGGCAGCGATGCCGGATACCGCCAGCGTCAATGCCCTGAGAATACGGTCGAAGGTGGCCAGCACGGCATCCTGTGTAATCACGGTAACGTCATCCTCGCCGTCGTGCCGCAGCCTGATGGCTTCGCGGATGGCCGTCTTGGCAGGTTCGATGGCATTGCGGCTGGAAGCTTCCACCAGAATGCGGAAAAGCGATTCGGTGTTCAACAAGGCCTGTGCATGATCGATCGGAATCATGGCAATTTCGTCGGTGTTGAAACCCATGCTTTCACCCTGCGTGGCAAATATGCCAGTGATGCGGAATCGTCGATCCGCCAGCCGAATCCGCTGACCGACCACATTTCCCGCCGGGAAAAGCTCCCGCGCGAGTTTTGCGCCCAGCACGATCTCCGCCGGATTGGGGCCATTGCCGGCCGTAAAGTTGCCCTGAGCGAGTTTCATGTGGCGGATGGCAATGAGGCCAGCGGTGCTGCCCAGAATGGTGACTTCGCGCAGTCGGCCGCCCGTGCTGATCTCGGTCACCCCAACATTCAGCGGAGCGTAACGGAGAACACCGCTCAGGTTCTGCAGACTGGCGGCATCGCCCAGGGTAAGGTCACGCGGAGTTTCGCCAACGATTGCGCCGGGAAATCCACCGGAAGTCTCCGCCCGGCCCGGCAACACGATAATGAGATTGGTGCCGAGCGAAGCAAACTGGTTGACGACAAAACGCCGCGCACCTTCTCCCAGCGCAGTCAGCGTCACCACGGCGGCCACGCCCAAGGCCATAGCCAGCAGGATGAGCAGCGCCCTCAGCCGGTAGCTGACGACCGTGCGGAAGGAGAGGGAGAGGGCGTCGGAAAGTTTCAAGATTCAAGACTCAAGGTGCAAGGCTCATGATTCAAGGTGCAAAGTTCTTGAAGGCGCGAAGCGCCGCTCTTGTATCTTGCATCTTGTAACTCATCTCTCATCTTCCACAATCTCGCCATCGCGCATCTGTATCCTGCGATGCGCGCGGCCACCCAGTTCGCGGTCGTGGGTGACGACAATGACGGTTGTGCCTGCGTGATGCAGTTTCTCCAGCAACGCGACCACTTCCGCGCCGGTCTTGTGGTCCAGGTTGCCGGTCGGCTCGTCGGCCAGCAGTACGGCGGGATTGAGGATGGTGGCGCGGGCGATGGCCACACGCTGGCGTTGACCGCCGGAGAGTTCCGCCGGCCGGTGATTCGCGCGATCGGCAAGGCCGGTTTGATCGAGCACGGCCTTGACCCTTGCCTGGCGTTCTGCGACCGACAAGCCTTCCAGAATCAGCGGCAGCTCGATGTTTTCGGCAGCGGTCAGGCGGGAAATCAGATGGAACGACTGGAAGATGAAGCCGATGCGTTCGCGCCGGACCCGCGCCTGTTCGCTTTCTGAAAGCGCGGTCACGTCGCGATTTTCCAGAAGATAGGTGCCGCTGTCGGGCTGATCAAGCAGGCCGACGATGTTGAGCAGCGTCGATTTTCCCGAACCCGATGGTCCCATGACCGAAACGTATTCGCCGGCGGTGATGGTCAGGTCGATGTGGTTCAGCGCCCGCACTTCCTGGTCTCCCATTGTGAAGACGCGGGAGATGGCACTTAGCTGGATCATTTCGACGCCTTGGCCTTGGCGACTGCTCCTGCCTTGATGGCTTCGTCCTCAAAGCTGGACACTACGCGCTCGCCTTTCGACAGGCCTTCGGAAATTTCCGTGAATGCCCAGTTGGCCAGACCCGGCTTGAAGGTTTTATCCATCAGCTTGTCGCCATCGCGAGCCAGCGCCAGCACCTTGTTGCCTTCCTGGATGGCCTGGGTGGGCAGTCGCAAAACCTTCTCACGCGTTTCCAGAATGATTTCCACGTCCGCGCTGTAACCGGCCAACAGATTCTTGGGCACTTCCGCCGGATCGATAAAGGTCACTTCGACATCTACCGTCCGAGCCTGCTTCTCTACCTCCGTCACATAAGGTGCAATGCGCCGAACCTTGCCGGCAAAACTCCTACCGGGCAGCGCGTCCAGCGCAATGCGCGCTGGCATGCCAGGCTTGATCTTGGGTGCATCGATCTCATCCATTGGCGCGGTCACATACAGACAACTGTCGTCGATCAGGTCCACCGCCGGCGGAGTGGGAATGCCAGGCGGCGAGGGCGTGGTGAACTCGCCCACTTCGCCGGTCACGCGCGCGACGATGCCGTCAAACGGCGCATACAGCACCGTGCGCGCCAGGCTGGCACGGGCCACGTCGGTCTGGCTTTGCGCACGTCGGATGTCGGCGCTCGCGGCATTACAGGCGGCTTGTTGCGCCCGCGCCTGCGCCCGGGCGTCCTCGGCGCGCTGCGGGCTGACGAATCCCTTGGCGGCAAGCGCCTCGGTGCGAGCGGCATCCGCCTTGGCGTTTTCGGCCAGAATGCAGGCTTGCCGCTGGTTTTCCCTCGCGGTTACCACCTGGCGGGTGGCCAGTTCCGTCTGTGCGGACAGATCGCGATTCCACAGCTCAAGCAGCTTTTGTCCCTTCTTCACCCGGTCGCCTTCCTTCACCCACAGGTTGGTGATCTGCCCGCCGGCGGGCAGAGCCAGCTTGGAACGGCGGCAGGCTTCCACCGTGCCGGCGCGCGTATTGACCACCGTCGATTCCACCAGACCTTCATCCACGGTGGAAAGAATGACCTCGATCGGCTTGGGCCGGGTCGCAGTCCAGATACCGAACGCGACGCCAGCAACGACAAGCAGCGCGATGAGGATTTTGATGAGAGTTGAGCGAGTAATGATTAGCTCCAGTTCTTATTGCAGATGTAATGGATTGCCACGGTTCTTCGAGCCTCGCAATACCGTCTTGCGAGGAACCGCAAGCGAAGAAGTGGCGGGACGAAGCAATCCGGCATTTGATTAACTATTATCCCCGTCCAGCAACCCGCCCAGATTCCCCAGCAGCGACCCTTCGCCGACAGAACGTCCGCCTGCCTGCGGCGCGGCCATGATGATGCGGTTGGCCAGGCGAGACAGGGGCAGCGATTGCAGCCAGATCTTGCCCGGACCGGTCAGCGTGGCGAAAAACAAACCCTCGCCGCCAAACAGAGCGGATTTAAGTTTGCCCACATACTGGATGTCGTAATTTACCGTGGGCGCCAATGCGACGATGCAGCCAGTGTCCACGCGCAGGGTTTCGCCCGGCGCCAGGCTGCGCTCCATCAGCATGCCGCCGGCATGCACGAAGGCCAGCCCGTCTCCTTCCAGTTTCTGCATGATGAAGCCTTCGCCGCCGAACAAACCCACGCCGAGCTTGCGCTGGAACGCAATGCCCAGCGACACGCCCTTGGCCGCGCACAGGAAGGAATCCTTCTGGCAGATCAACGTGCCGCCCAGCGAGCTCAAATCCATGGGCAGGATGCGGCCGGGGTAGGGCGCTGCAAAGGCCACACGGCGCTTGCCGTTGCCCTTGTTCTGGTACACCGTGGTGAACAGCGATTCACCCGTCACCAGGCGCTTGCCCGCGCCCATCAGTTTGCCGAAGAAACCCCCCTGCTGGTCGGAGCCATCGCCAAAAATCGTATCCATGTCGATGTCGGGATCCATGTACATCATCGCGCCCGCTTCGCCGATGGCGGCTTCGCCCGGATCGAGCTCGACTTCTACATACTGTATGTCTTCGCCAAAAATTTCGTAGTCAACGACATCCATTGCCATTTCGATTTCTTCCTTTGTTGCCTGAGTTGAAACAGTTGATAAAAGCTTTTCCAGGAACGATTGTATCCCGTGAAAGTTTCAGGCGGTTTGAGGTTTGGGCTGTAAATGCAGGATTTCGCGGTAACCATGCCGGGCCATTTCCCGCGCTTCCTGCTGCAATTTGCCCGACTGGCTGTCCAGTGCTTCCAGTAGTTTCATCCAGTGCGCCTGCTGGTTTTGCAAGGTACGGGGCGCGGCCAGACCCTGCCTGCGCAACACGGCCTGTTTGCCGATCAGCCATTGCTTTGCCGCTTCCAGTTGCGCGGGCAAGGGCAGGGTCAGATCGAATGTCGGCTGAGCGTCCAACTCAGGCCGGGCAGGACGCTCGTAACGGAAGCCAGGCGCGGGCCGCCAGTTGATCGGCGATTCCAGTTCCCAGGCGGGCTGGGCCGGGTCCTGCGGAAACTGGTAAAAGCCCCATTTCGCGCCCATCCAGCATTCAATCAACTGCCGGTCTTCGTCATCCGTCGTGCAGGCCGCGCCGGTACTCTGGCTGGGATCCCATGCCGGGCGCGATGCGCGTGGATCGTTCTTCCACCTGAAAAAATCCCGGTTTGGCGGCGCGCCATACTCGACTTCCAGCGCCTGCCAGGTCGTGATGAATTCGCGGTAATCCGACTGGTAATCGGGATTGCGGCGCAGGAATTCCCACGCCCACTGGCCGACATCAAGAGCTTCAAGAGGTGAATCCGACATGGTGTTGAGGGTAACATAGCGTCATGGAAGACCTGCACTGCTGGCGCTGCGGCGCTTCGCTCGCTGAACTGACGCCGCCCATCGAACGGCGCGACGAATGTCCGGCCTGCCGCGCGCAGTTGTATGTGTGCAGATTCTGCGAGTTTTACGATACCCGCGTGGCCAAACACTGCCGCGAACCCGTGGCCGATGAAGTCAAGGACAAGGACCGCGCCAATTTCTGCGGCTACTTCAAACCCAATCCGCATGCGTACTCGCCGGCCGATCAAACGGGCGCACACAAGGCGCGTTCGGAACTGGATGCGCTGTTCGGCGGTGCTGCTTCTACCTCATCCTCATCATCAAGCGCGAGTGACGCGTTGAACAAACTTTTTGGAAAAGACTGATGGAAATTTTCAACACGTACTACATCGAATCTGCCCGCCGCCTGCCCAAGCTGCCGGCAGACCATCCCTGTTCGCGCGTGCACGGGCATTCCTTCAAGGTGGAAATTCACGTCAGCGGGCCCATGGACGCCGAGATGGACTGGGTGGTCGACTTCGCCGAACTGGATGCGGCGTTTTCACCCATCCACGCGCAACTCGACCACCATTACCTGAACGAGATTCCCGGCCTGGAAAACCCGACCACCGAGCGCATGGCGCAATGGATCTGGCAAAAGCTCAAACCCGCGCTACCCGGCTTGAGCAAAATCGTTATTCAGGAAACGCATTTGTCAGGGTGCGTGTATCGCGGGGAATAGGCGTTTTCCCGGCCATGTTTGGTTGTTAAAACACGCTTCCAAACCCTTCAATTGCAGTCATTAAATAGCCTGCCTCTGGTTGGCTATTTAAACAAAACCTTCAGGCGGAGAGCCGAATTCCTGTTATATTT
This sequence comes from Thiobacillus sp., assembly GCA_018263115.1. Lineage (GTDB taxonomy): Bacteria > Pseudomonadota > Gammaproteobacteria > Burkholderiales > Thiobacillaceae > UBA6918. Next base: position 50,708 of record JADFDC010000006.1, on the reverse strand, counting down.
GCGCAATTAGACAAATATTATTCTGGATAATATTCAGAATAATATTGCCTATATAGCTAATAGTGCTAGGCTATAAGCATCTTAACCCGGAGATTTTGCGTAAATTGGCAAGAAAACCTCTCATTCAATCCGATCTGCTGCTTGACCTGCTTAACCAGATCACCTCGGCAGGCAAAAAGCAGGGCATGACCGCTGCCGCCATCGCGGTTCGGGCTGGTCTTGCGCCTGAAACCCTGTCCCGCATGAAAGCCCGCAAGAGCGCGGACTTCGGCGCGGTAGAACGCATGGCCGCCGTAGTGGGGCTGCAAATCACGCTCGTTCCGCAACAAACCAACCGGGCGGAACGAGTTTCCTCGGGCTCCTTCTTCGACTAAACATGGCCAGAGTCTTCAACAACTGCATCTGGTCGCGGCGCGCGGATGGCACGCCGGTCAAGATGGGCGATCTGACGGTGACCCGGGAGCGGACGCTCTTCGTCTATACAGCAGACTATCTGGCAAGCGGCCTTCCCGGCATGGCCTTGCTTGCGTCCCCCGGCATCTGGGGAGACCAACCCATCGAATTCAACACCCGAGAAAACTTCCCGGTACATCCTCGCTTGATGTCGATTATTCCCGGCGAAGGGCGGCGCAACATCCAGCGCAGGGTATTTGCCAGCATGCTGGCAAAGCTTGGCAAGCCGACCACGCCGGGCTTCGAAACGGACTGGGAAATGGCCTTGATGGCTGGCGCCAACACCATCGGCCACCTGTTCCTGTTCAGGGACGACTTGCAGGCCAGCCAATGGTTTCAGCGTCCCGTCAGCACCGACACCGTTGGCACCCGCTCCCGGTTCTGGCGAATGCTTCGTGAAGACATCTCGCTGGACCAGGCTGCCTTTGATCCCAACGTGCTCGCCCGCTACATTGGCCCGACACCGACGGCGGGCGGCATGATCCCCAAGCTGCTGGTCTCCATCAAGGATCCCGGCACCGGCCCGTGGAGCGGCGCCATCGCCCGCCCGGGCGCGCCGGACCACATCGACGTCATCCTCAAGATCGAACCCGCCGAGTATAAAGATGTGCTGACGCTGGAAAACCTCTGCCTCGATCTGCATGCCCGCTCGGGATTCGACGTGCCGCGCCACTGGCTGCGGGAAATCGACGGCATGCGCGTGCTGGCCGTCGAGCGCTTCGACCGCGGGCCAAAAGGCTTCGTGCGTCCGCAGGAAACCTTTCGTTCGGTCATCGCCTCCGGCGACCGCTCGTTCATCTCAAACGAAGACGTGGCGATGGACGAATTGCCCGGCAGGCTGGACCGTCTGGGCGAAGTCTGCAACCTCGATGTCACGGCGGCCAAGAAGGAAATTTACCGCCGCTACCTCATGGCCATGCTGACCGGAAACGGCGACCTGCACCTGGAGAATATTTCGTTTCTGGGCGGAGAGCGGGCCACCGTGCTTTCGCCGGTATACGACCCCGCGCCCATGCGCGCCTGGCCGCAGCACGACACCCGGTCAGCCATCCCCGTCAGCTTCGCGGAGGGAGAAACCTGGCCCCAGGCCATGCGGCGGCTGGGCCTGGCCTACGGACACACCCCCTCGGAATGTCGCCAGGCAATCGAGCAGGCCCTGACCAACACCGCGCATTATCTTGAAGAGATTGGGGATGCGCCGGTCGAGGCGCCAAGGAAGACCAGACTGGAAAAAATCCTGCCCGCCATCCGGAAGGAAATGGCGGAGGCCATGTTGCGGTGATTGAAGGTACCTCAACGACATCACCGGCCCGGTCTTGCCGCTACGGGCGCAGGCTTCGACCACGACCGAGCGGACGGGGTCGAGGGCGGTGGCCGTGTCGAGCGGCTGGCTCAATCCGCCTCCATGCGCAGCACGTTTCGGGCAATTGTGTAGCAATGCAGGCTGGTGGGAACGAATTCGATCTGGATACCGTCTTCCTCGCCCATGCCCGAGGCGGTCAGCGTGGTGACGACGGGCGGGCGCGCCAGTTTGTGTTCTGCCGCCAGCGCCCGGATGCCGCGCAGTAGTCGCCAGTCCTTGAAGCTCTTATCGCTCCACTTTATTTCGACAGCGAAGCGGGGTTTCTGTGTGCGCGGATCGAGCGACACCAGATCGACTTCCAGATCGCTGCGCCCCAGCTTCCAGCGTGCGTAATGCAGCGACTGGATCGTGCGTGTGCTGTGCAGCCACTGGCTGAACACCGCCGTTTCTGCCAGCGAGCCGATGGCCGGATCGTTCGCGTCGATATAGCCGAACAGCGCGGCGCGAATCGAAGGGTTGGTCAGATATACTTTGAACGCGCTGGCGCGCTTCATGCGCCGGGCGTTGTCGTCCAACCGGTGCATACGTTTGATAAGGAACGAGGCTTCCAGATATTCCAGATACTCCATCAGCGCCTTGCGTTCGATGCCCGTGTTCTGGATCAGGTTGGCAGGGCTAACTTCGTCGCCCGTGTTATAAGCCAGCACGTTGAAAAAGCGGTTCAGTTCCTGCGTATCGCGGATGCCGTACAGGCTGGGCAAATCCTTCAGCAGCACTTTTTCGACAATGTCCTCGCGCAGGAATCGCGCCGGGTTGGCACGCACACCCGGATTCATCACTGCCTCGGGGAAACCGCCAAAATTCAGGTAATTGACGAACTCGCGGTTCAGTTCATCTATCGAGCGGGCGCGATATTCGGGCAGCGCGCCCGCGCCAGCAATTTCGATAATCAGTGCCTCCTCGCGCCCGGAAAACTGCAGGTATTCGGCGAAGGTTAATGGCGGCAGCATGAAATCGGTAAAACGCCCCGCGCCCGATTCGCGGCTTTTCATCCGCAGCGCCGCAGCCGCCGAGCCGCTCGCCACGAAGCGAATCTGGCGGTAACTGTCCACCAGCGATTTCAGATGAATTTCCCAGTCCCGCACATACTGGATCTCGTCGAAAAACACCCACAGACGGCGGGCGGGATCGTGCCGGTGCAGATCGATAAACGTCCGCACCAGGCTTTCAAGCGTGCGGCCCGAATACAGCGGCGTATCCAGCGACAGCTGCAGGATGTCGATCCCCGACACCCCCTCGTCCAGCAAAGCCTGCACCGCCTGCGCCAGCATCACCGTCTTGCCTACCCGGCGAGGGCCGATCAGCACCACCCCCCGCGACACCTCTAGCTGGCGCACCAACCGGAAAAACCCGCCGAAATACGCCCGCTTCGGCCATTCCCGGCGCTCAGGATCGATGCCCGCGCCCGCCACCCACCACGGGTTTTCCTGCGCCATACGGCGCTGAACCTCATGCAGCGGGATTTCAAAAGGTTTACGAAGTGCCATATATTGTCACCAGAATCGTCGGATTAGTAATCAAAAAAATTTACTAACTGAACAATAGCCTGTTTCTTTCATAAAAACAAATAGTTGGCTTGTAGCGCCAATGGTGCTGCGTGGGCTCAGGGTCATAGCCGAGACCAGGGTGCGGGGCGGAGATTGCTGCGGCAGTCTGGGCTTTGATTGCGTGACAATTATCAAATTGTCCGGAATTGATAATGATTGATAGTGAGACGGGCAGGCATTCAGTCGGCATCCTGCCGCTCGCGCACCAGCGCAGTAAACGAGGCCACATCCATTAGCCACGCCTGCTGCTCTGGCGTGTATGTCCCATGCAGTCCGCGCGGCAAAATGAGTTGCAGGTTTTTCGCCTGCATTTCATCCGTCTGGTGCCGGCTGATCGAGGTTTCGAGCGTAAGCAGATGCTTGTGGTCGATACGGTCTGCTTCGGCAAGCACCTGCCGCCAGCGGTCCTTGCAGGTGGATTTCACGCCTAGCATGGTCAGGCGCAGGGGGTTAAAAGCCGGGTCATGATAGGCGGTGTCGCTGGGGAAAATGAAATCCGGTTTGGCCTTGTTTTCCGTTACAGCGGTGCGCTTGTATTGAATGCCGCATTCGGTAAACAGCAGTTCGAGATGATTTTCGAGCGCAAGCCCAACCCGGCTCTTGCGACGGTTTTGCACGGACAGGGAAAACGACAAAAAACCATCTACATCTACACTCGCGTCACCTCCAATAAATCCCGAGGCAAGTCGGTCAGCGATCAGGTGTCGTTCAAGTGTGCGAAAAAGAATTTCTTCCTGTTCCATCCAGGCCATTAACACGCCATCCTGATCGTCCAACGGATTAAGGCCTTTCAATGTTGAACGGGCAAAAGCTGAAAATTCTCTCGTGGTCGGAAATCCTCCCTTAAATTTCTCCAGCATTGCATCTAGGTGATCTTCTGCAGTGGCCTCCACCACAATGCCAATATTTTCGAGGATGAACCTGGAAGCAAAAGCAACACGGTCCTCCTCGGTTTCCAATTCTGATTTGACAGAAAAACCCGGATGAGCCAAGTCTGTAAAGCCGAATAGCCATTCAATCTGTGCGGAAACACTGGAACCATTTTCAGCTATGACGACCAGCAGGCTACCGTCATGGCGTTTGGCGATTACTAGCAGATCACCTTCTGCCGCACTAAGTGAAACAGCGGTTGTCGGAAAATAGAAACGGTATTCAGCCGACCGGTGCGGCTGATCCTTTCGGCTGTCATAGAGTGTTAGAAAGGCGTCTTCCACAAGGGGCTCCGCCTCATCATCAGTAAGGTAAAGAAAGCGGGCAGGTATGCGTGTGGATTCGGCCGGCTTGCCCATAAAAGCAAGCATGCTTTTTGTAGCCTGATACTCATGCTGATTGGAGCGAGTCCTGTCAGCCTCAACGGCACTAAGACGTTTGGCTGCCACCCCAACAAAATATTCCGACAGATACCCGCTTTTCATCCACGCTCCTCCATAAACGGTACGTCGCTATGCAGCCAGCTGGCCAGTCGTTGGGTGACCGCATCCAAATCCCTGCCAGCACCACGGATGGCGCATTCCCAGACCACTCCTACTCTCCAGCCTGAAGCGATGAGTGCAGCGCGTGTTCGATGGTCGTTACTCTTGTTCTTGCCAATTTTACTGCGCCAGAATTCTGGTCGTGTGCCCGGCCACTTGAACAGTGGGCAATCGTGCCCATGCCAGAAGCAGCCATGAATAAAAATAACTGCTTGGTAACGTGGGAACACCAGATCTGGTTTTCCGGGGAGATCACGAACATGCAGGCGGAATCGAAAGCCCCGGCGATGCAACAAGCTGCGTATCAGGATTTCAGGTTTGGTGTTGCGCCCACGAATGCCTGACATCATCCGGCTGCGTGTCTCCGAATCGACGATATCAGACATTAATTTTTTATGGACTGATTGCAATAGGGATGTGTCAACTGACAGTTGTCCTCGCTACCGTTGCCTCCCTCGCGAAGGCGTATTTGATGGTCATAAGAAACGGATTTCTGTGGATCGAGATAGCCTTCGCAAATTGGGCATCTGAGTGCCTTCTCTAAGGCTTGCTTCAGATATACAGCACTTTTGGTGTCTTCAGAGAAATTACGTCCAGTAGTAATTTCACCCCCTACAAAAACCTTCCCGCTGACGCCGGCCCAGTCGACTATTTGTTGCTCGGTGGGCGATATTCCTGCTTTGATATTTTTAATCATTTGATCCAGTAGATTGGCGATCGCTTCATAGCGTTTCCCGCTGCGTAGCTGCTGGATAATGGGTGTCAGAAGCGGTTTATTTTTAACGAGAGTGTCCTCAAGGATTTTTCGGCTTTCTGTGAAAGTACGGAAAAAGCCATCGTCATTATTCGACACTTTTCTGGCAATTAGTGTGGCCATACCCATAAACAAGGGCGGTGAATGACGGCCGGATGAGCCATAAAAATATACAGCAGGGTGAAGGCCAAGGCTTCCTGAACCATTGCCTGTCATTCGCTGAGCTAAAGCTAGTGATTTTTCTAGCACCAAAATAGTCGATTCCCCAGTCTCGTCTTCTGTCTGGTCCTCCACTTTTGCAGGCAAGCCTTGTTGGTTTCGACTGGCAACCAAAACAAAATCAATCAAGAGTGAGAGTGCTGTTCGAACACCAGCAACTCCGCCCAATGGTAAGTCAAGCGTTTTAATTGGGGCCTCTAACTCTGGCTCGAAAAGAACCTGATAGAGCGCCTTTGCCAGTTCTTCAATACGTTTTTTGTTTGCTTCTGTGAAACGTGACCAGTATTTGTGTCCCATCCCGGCACGAATAATTGATCTTGCTGCAATAGGAACAGGCCTTTTCCTGTTTCGAATGAGTAACTCTTCGATGTCATCAAGAGGTGTCCCTTGGGTATTGATTTTGTAGAACGAAGCTTCTGCTCTTTCAGCATCACCCGGCACCCACTGCACCGGAATTGCACGGGTACTAAGGTTCTTGGCCTTGATGCGGTCGGCCTCAGCCAGGTTTGGCTGCTGATTTTTTGTCCGCCAGTGTTGCCATGATCCGACTCGCTTTTCTATCAGACGCTTTGTCTCTTCAGCAGCTTTTCTCTGGTCATCGGTAATCTGATATCCAAAAAACTTCATGGATATTGGTCCGACACCATAGTCATCCTCAATCCATGCGCGCAAAGCGCTAAGTCGATGTCCACCATCAATTACGAAAATATATTGCGACGATGACCATAGGATTACTGATGGAATAAGGTCACCTTCAGCAAAACACTGTACAAGCGAAGCAACTTGCTCTGGCGACCAATGATTGGTTTCACGCTGAAAATCGGGTTTTCTCAGGTTAGGAAGCAAGTGCGCTTCACGTTCTAAATCGCGGAGAGAAATTTTGTCTATTTTCTCTGTAATGACTTCGCTCGTCTCCGAAATAAGAGCGAAATCGGCGCGCTCAATCATCGCGTCAAGATTTACAAATTTTTTTCTAGCAGCCATTTTTTATTTTTATCAAAAGCTACTCAGGCATCCAGCTGAACTCCAGCAGCCTTCATAAAAATCGGGTAAGCGGCATCAATCATATTCTCGTGCCCCAATTTTTCTTCCAGTTCTCTTATGAGAAAGCGTAACTCCTGAACTTCAGTATCTGTGAATACAGGTATGCCATTGGCTGTTCGAACAATCGTAGCCGGATCATCTTCAGGGTGAAAAAGTAATCCGCTGCATTGCAGTTCAGAGAACCAGCGCAAGGCGCTATCGAATGTTGTGTCGTGAAGCTTTGGGATGCTTGATTGTGTTTGCATGGTTTCTCCTCAGGCTGTGGCGTAACGAAGGGGTAGTTCGGGTTCCAGGATATCAGCTTCCAGATAAGGTTGCATAAGTCTTGCGACATGAACCATGACATCAACTACGACAGAATTGCCAAACTGCTTGTATGCACGCGTATCCGACACCGGAATCCGGAACGTGTCGGGGAAACCCATCAGTCTTGCGCATTCCCTTGGCGTAAGTCGGCGTGGATTTTTGCGTTTGCCCTGATTGACCAGAATCTCTGAGCCGTCCTTGTAGTAGCGGGCGGACAGGGTTCGGGCGATATTGTCTTTGGTTACAAGGCCAAACCCGAATCCATTGCCTTTGGCGCGGTGTTTCTCGGCGTAGTTTTGCAGGTAACGCCAGAGTTTGTCGGTAAGGGTGTATTTGTCCTGCACTTTGTTTTTGACGTGATCGAAGAAGCGGCCGTCGTCCCACGGGAGTTGCGGTTCGCTGCCGTCCGTGCGGTGCAGGATTTCTTTCAGTGTGTGCTGGCCCTTGGGAGGGAGGGGCAGCGCATCAAAGTCGAAAGCAACTGGCTCACGAAAACCAACGATGAGGATGCGCTCCCTATGCTGGGGAACGAAGTGTGCGCCATCGATGACGCGGGTGTGAATGTGATAGCCAAGTTCTTCGCTGAGAGTGCGTTTGATGACGGTGAATGTGCGGCCCTTGTCATGTGAGGTGAGGTTCTTGACGTTTTCCAGCAGGAAGGCGCGCGGGCGCTTTTCGGCAATGATCCGGGCCACATCAAAAAACAGCGTGCCCTGGGTTTCGCAGGCAAAGCCGTGCGCCTTGCCGAGCGCATTCTTCTTGGAGACGCCGGCGATGGAAAATGGCTGGCAGGGGAAGCCCGCCAGCAGCACGTCATGGTCGGGGATATCCGCGGCCCGCACCTGCGTGATGTCGCCATTAAGTGCATGACCATCCCGGAAGTTTTCTGCATAGGTTTTCTGTGCATAGCTGTCCCATTCGCTTGTGAAGACACAGCGGCCACCTATGCTCTCAAACGCGCTGCGGATGCCGCCAATACCCGCGAACAGGTCAATAAAGCTGAATGCGGCCTCACCCTCGAATGGCAAATCGAGTGGCAAAAGCTGTTGCAGGGCGTGAATGACATAGGGTGGAGGGACGGATTGCCGGGCTTCCCAGCGGCGAATCGTGCGGGGGGTGGTTTTCAGGAATTTCGCAATCTTGGCCTGCGTGTGATGTTCCCGGGCGGCTTTCAGGTAGGCCAGAACGGCGTCATCGCCGCCCGTGGTAAGTACAGTAGCAATGGGTGTTGGAGCGGGCATGGGCTATCCTCTGGGTATTTTTGAGGACAATACGCCCTATATCTGTTCTTTTCAAGTCTTGGGCATGGCCGAAAACGAACAAATTGTTTCAGGCTTGAATGACTGCTTTGGGCCACCTTGCGGCCTCGGATGCCCCTATCATCAAACCAGTCAAAGCCTGGCCTTAGTCCCGTTTCTTCGATTCCATCATCGCCTTGAGTTCCGCGAAGGGATTGTGTGTTGCGGCTGATGATGTGTTTTCTGCATCCCCTCGGCCGGCCATGTCTTTCAGTTTGGAATGTTCATGTTCGTGGCAGTAGGTGCAGAGGAGTTCCCAGTTGCTGCCGTCGGGCGGGTTGTCGTCGTGGTTGCCGTTTTTGTGGTGGACTTCCAGCAACTGAAGATTGCTGTGGATAAAGGTTCGGGCGCATCGTCCGCACACCCACGGAAACAGCTTGAGCGCCTGCGCGCGGTATCCCGCCTCGCGTTTTTCGGCATTGCGCCGTGCCTCAAGAACGATCTGGTCCAGCCGGTTGTTTTCCTTTGTCATGGCAGCTTCCTTGTTTTGTCATGCGCGGTTTTATTCAATGTAGCGCAAGTCCGGGCTGTTTTGGCAATCCCGGTTCAAGCTGTTCGCATTCGGCCCGTCAGTTCAATCCTGTTTAATCTATGATGGAGAACACCTGATTCAGGCAGTTTGTGATTAGGTCACCAGTCCAGCAACAAGGAGATTAGCCATGCCGGGAACCGTTCGTTTTCACCGCGTGCTGAAGGCGCCGACCGAGCGCGTGTATCGGGCATTCATCACACCGGAAGCCCTGGCCAAATGGCTGCCGCCGCATGGTTTCGTTTGCACGGTTCATCAGCTGGAGCCCAGGGTGGACGGAACATTCAGGATGTCGTTTACCAACTTCACCACGCAGCAGAGCCATTCGTTTGGCGGCAAGTATCTTGAGATGATCCCCAATGCGCTGCTTCGCTACACCGACATATTCGATGACCCCAATCTGTCCGGGGTGATGCAAACCAGTATTTCACTCAAGCCTGTTTCGTGCGGTACGGAATTGAGCATCGTGCAGGAAGGCATCCCCGACGCCATCCCGACGGAGATGTGTTATCTAGGCTGGCAGGAATCGCTGACCTTGCTTGCGCTGCTGGTTGAGCCGGAGATTCAGCAGTAGCTTGCAGTCAGGCCGTTTTCGGCAGTCTCAACTCGAACCGTATTCCGCCCGGTATCCGTAATGCCTGCACATCGCCGCCGTGGGCCTGGGCGATGGAGCGGGTAATGGCGAGGCCAAGGCCGGCGCCTTCGCCGCTGTCGCGCCGCGCGGGGTCAATGCGGTAGAAGCGGTCGAACAGGTGGTCGAGGTGTTTCTGGTCCAAGTCCAGACACGGGTTGTCGAAGGTGATAGCGACTTCATCATCCGCCGTATTCAAGCCGACATTTACCGTGCAGGATTCCGGCGCATGGCGGATGCCGTTGGAGAGCAGATTGGACAGGGCGCGGCGCAGCATGAGGCGGTCGCCGTGGATGGTTGCGGCGCCGCTGCATTCCAGTTTGATGTGCCTGTCTTCGGCCAGCGCTTCGTAAAACTCGAACAGGTCGCGGATTTCTTCCGCCAGATCGACCGGCTCGCGCGTGGGAACAATCAGGCCATTGTCGGCCTTGGCCAGGAACAGCATGTCGCCGATAGTGCGGGCCAGGCGTTCGTATTCCTCGAGATTGGAAGCCAGCACCTCGCGATATTCCTCCGCCGTGCGGGCCTGCGTCAGCATCACCTGCGTCTGCATCATCAGGGTGTTGACGGGGGTGCGCATCTCGTGGGCCAGGTCGGCGGCAAAGGCGGACAGCCGCTCGAACGAGCCGCTCAGGCGGTCGAGCATGGCGTTGAAGGAGGAGGTGAGTTCCTCGAGTTCGGGCGGCACGCGATCGGCGGGCAGGCGCTGGTCGAGATGGTCGATACGTATCTGCCGGGCCAGCTGCGCGGTTTGCCGCAGCGGTGTGAGCCCGGCGCGCGTGACGGCCCAGCCCAGCGCCACGGCGATGAGGGTGGCCAGCGCGATGACGGCCCACAGGGCGAGCTTGATGCTGTCGATGAATTCGCGGTGGTGGCTGGTCTCGACTGCGACGGACAGGGTCAGGGGATTGGCATCCTGTTTCGCGCCGACGCGAAGGGCGAGGCCGCGATAGGGCGTGTTGCCCTGAGTCCAGGTTGAAGCCTTTGCCGCATCCTGTTTGTCCGCTGGGCTGGCCAGCAGCGAAGCGGGGTAGTCGGCTTCGCCGAATCCATAGATTTTCTGTCCGCCCGAAAACAGGGCAAGCGAAAGATGATGGTGACCGACCAGCGCGTCATCGAGCTGGTGCGGCAACTGGTCCTGGGTATTGTCCTGCCCGGCCTTGGCGATGAGCCGCGAGGCCAGTTCCAGCTTGCCCCGCATTTCCTCCGTGTCCTGTCTGGCGAAGTGGCTGTCGATGATATGGATCATGTAGAAGCCGACGGACAGCAGTATCAGCAGGGTCGAGGCTGCGTAAAGCAGCGCCAGACGCAGGGTGAGCGAATGGCCGAGTTTCCGGACAATCACGATTCCCTGATCTCCAGCACATAGCCCATGCCGCGCACGGTATGGATCAGCTTCACCGGGAACGGATCGTCGACCTTGGCGCGCAGCCGCTTGATGGCGACATCGACGACGTTGGTGTCGGAGTCGAAATTCATGTCCCATACCTGCGAGGCGATCAGCGCCCGCGACAGCACTTCGCCCTGCCGCCGCATCAGCAGTGCGAGCAGGGCGAATTCCTTGGCGGTAAGGTCGATGCGCTGTCCGCCGCGTGTGGCCCGGCGCTTGACGTGATCCAGTTCCAGATCGGCGACTTGCAGGTGTTCCAGTTCCTTTATCTTGCCGCGACGCAGCAGGGTGCGGATGCGCGCGAGCAGTTCTGAAAAGGCGAACGGCTTGACCAAGTAATCGTCGGCGCCCAGTTCCAGCCCGCGCACGCGGTCGGCGACATCGTCGCGCGCGGTCAGGAACAGCACGGGAGTTGGGTTGTTATCCCGGCGCAGGGATTCCAGTACCTGCCAGCCGTCCAGGCCCGGCAGCATGACGTCGAGCACGACCAGATCGTAATCACCCGTGCGGGCCAGGTGCAGGCCATCCGTTCCCGTACGCGCCAGGTCGGCGACAAACCCGGCCTCGGTCAGCCCCTGGTGCAGGTAGTCACCGGTCTTGGGTTCGTCTTCAACTATCAGCAGTCTCATTGGGCTAACTATATCGCCTGGAATACCGGCCTAGATTACAAAATTGTAATCTTCCTGTCAGCGCGCTGTTGGCAGGGCTTTGGCAAATTGCATAAATCTGCCAAAAGAAAACCCGCTCGATGAAATTTTCCGGCCTTGCCTTGTGCGTTATTGCCTTTATCGTGTCCACGCCAACGTGGGCGGCAGGCACGCTGCGCGAGGCGCTGGACCATGCCTGGGAACGCGCGGCGCAGGGACGCATCGCGGAATCGCGCGGGCTGATGGCGGAGGCCCGCCACGCCGAAGCCAGAAGCTGGTTTCCTGAAGCGCCCTCGGTCGAAATCAGCCATCGCGACGACCGGCTGAACGAGAACCTTGGCCTGCGCGAACGCGAGGTCGACCTGAATCTGCCCTTGTGGATGCCGGGACAGAGAAATGCAAAAAAAAGGCTGGCGGAAAAGGAAACTACGGACAGCCAGGCGGCCATCGTCGAGGCCCGTCTCGCGCTGGCGGGCAAACTGCGCGAGTCGGTCTGGGCCTTTGCGGCCGCGCGTTCGGAAGCCGAGCTGGCCAGTGAACGCCTTGAAACAGCCCAGCGCCTGGAAGCCGATGTGGCCAGGCGGGTGAAGGCGGGCGACCTGGCCCGTACCGATCTACTGATGGCGAAGGAAGAGACGCTGGCCGCGAGCAATGTGCTGGCCGACGCACGAACGAAAGAACGTCAGGCGCACATCCGCTACCGTGCCCTGACCGGGCTGGAAACCTTGCCGGACAGGATTGAGGAGGAAGCCGTCAAGTCAGATCAGCCGCATCCGCGACAGGTACTTGCAGAGGCGGTGGCCGGGCGTGCACGGGCCGAACTGGCTTTCATCCGTACGTCGGGGCGGGATGCGCCTGAATTGAGCTTAGGCTGGCAGCAATCGCGCGATGCCGGTTCCCAGCCCGACAACAACAGCCTGCGCCTGGGCCTGCGCTTTCCCTTCGCCACCGAGGGCCGCAACGCGCCGCGCATGGCGGCGGCCAATGCGGGGCTGATCCAGGCCGAAGCCGAGAGCAGGCAGATTCTGGATGAAATCGAGGCCGATCAGCGCGAGGCGGAAGCCCTGCTGGAAAACGCTGAAGCAACCCATTCAACCGCGGTCGAGCGCGTGGCCGCCGCGACGGAACGGTTGAGGCTGCTGCAAAAGGCGTTTGATCTGGGCGAACTCGCGCTTTCCGAGCTGATGCGCGCGCGCGGCAATGCCAGCCAGGCAAAACTGGAAGCTGCCCGGGCAAGGGTCTCGCTCGCCTCGGCCAAGGCAAAAATCAATCAATCCCGGGGGGTGTTGCCGTGAGATTTCCTGTTGTCTTCATGCTGCTTCTGTTTGCCTCGGTCAGTCACGCGCACGAAGGCCATGACCATGGCGACGAAGCGCCTCCGCCTGTCTCCAGCGTCGCGCCGCGATTCGAGGCGCGCGGCGATCTGTTTGAACTGGTGGGCATCCTGGACGGCAAGGCCTTGTGGCTGTATCTGGACAAGGCCGACAGCAACGAACCCATCGAGCAGGCGTCCATTGAAATTGAATCGGGTTCCTTCAAGGGCAAGGCGGTTGCCTCACAGAATGGAACATTCAAACTTTCGGCACCCGCGCTGGCCGAACCGGGACAGCATGCGCTGACCGTTACGGTTGAAGCCGGCGAGGATTCGGACCTGCTCACCGCCCGTTTTGACATGAACGCAGCTGGCATGAAAGCGGCGGATTCGACGGCGGCGAAGAATGTCTTGGTCAACTGGCTGCCCTGGGTCGGAGGGGTCATAGTTCTGGCCCTGCTGGCCGCGATTGTCATCCGCATGAGAAGAAGGAAATGAACATGCGCCTGCTGCTTCCCATGATTCTGTTGCATGGTCTTGCTGGCCAGGCCTTTGCGCATGGCGGTGAAGATCACAGCCACGACGAGCCGGCTCCCGTTGCCAAGCCGGGGAATGCTGCGGGGGCGGCAATGGCTGGGGTTTCCCAGCGCCTGGCTGACGACAGTCTCTTCGTGCCCAAGCCCGCACAGCGCGCGCTGGGCATTCGCACCGTGGTGGCGGAAAAGGGCGAATTCCCCGGCGTGATCGAGCTTCCCGGCCGCGTGATCGCCGACCCAAATGCGGGCGGGCGCGTTCAGGTAGCACAGGCCGGCATCATCACGACGGGGCCCAAGGGCATCGCGCTGGTGGGGCAGCGCGTGGCGCGCGGACAGGTGCTGGCCTGGTTGATGCCCGTGCTGGATGCCTCCAGCCGGGCCGACAAGCAGTCCAGCCTGGCTGAATTGTCTGCACAGGCCCGCGTGATTGAAAAGCGTCTGGCGCGACTGGAGGAGCTTGAAGGCAGCGTGCCGGCAAAGGAAATCGAGCAGGCGCGCATTGAACTCGACAGCCTGCACGCCCGGAAAAAAGCCATCGGTGGCGCACTGGGCGGACGCATCGCGCTGGTTGCGCCCGTTTCGGGTGTGGTCGCGTCGAGTTCGGCAAGCGTCGGCCAGGTGGTCGATGCTAAAGAGGTGTTGTTCGAGATTGTCGATCCCGGCCGTCTTGTCGTCGAAGCCCTGGCGTTTGACGCCCGTGCAACAGCCGGACTGAAACGCGCCACCGCACGGACGGGCGAGGTCAGCATCGGGTTGGATTTAATCGGTGCCGGCCTTGCCCTGCGTGAACAGGCGCTGCCCGTGCTGTTCCGCATCCGGCGGGCGGCGGGCGAGGGGAATGTGCCGCTGCTTGCAATCGGACAGACCGTGAAGGTGCTGGCCGAAACAGGTGTCACCCGCCCCGGCGTTGCCGTACCCGCCGCCGCGATCAGCCGCAACGACGCCAATGAAAGCATGGTCTGGGTGCATGACACCGCCGAACGCTTTGTACCGAGACGCGTGAAAACCCTGCCGCTGGACGCGGAGCGCGTGCTGGTGATCGAGGGCCTGGCTGGCGGCGAGCGCGTGGTGACGACGGGCGCCCGGGCGCTGGGCCAGGTTAGGTAATTCTTCGCATGTTTGATTTCATCATCAACACCAGCCTCAGGCAGCGACTGCTGGTGTTGGGTTTTGCGCTGATCCTGATTCTGTACGGCGCGCTGGCGGCGATGAAAACGCCGGTCGATGTGTTCCCCGACCTGAACAAGCCGATGGTGACGCTGATGACCGAGGCGGGCGGCATGGCGCCGGAGGAAGTCGAGCAACTGGTGACTTTCCCGATCGAAGCAGCCATGAACGGCATGACCGGCGTGACCCGGGTGCGTTCGGTTTCCGGCATCGGCCTGTCGGTGGTCTATGTGGAGTTCGACTGGGGCAGCGACATCTACCTCAACCGCCAGCAGGTGGCAGAACGATTGAATCTCGTGCGCAACCAGTTGCCGTCAGGCATCGAGCCGCATGTGGGCCCCATTTCCTCGATCATGGGCGAGATCCTGCTGATCGCGCTGCCGGCCGATCCGGCAAAAATCGACCCGATGCAGGTTCGCGAATATGCCGACTGGGTGGTGCGCCCGAGACTTCTTACCGTGCCCGGCGTGGCGCAGGTCATTCCCATCGGCGGCGAGGTGCGCCAGTACCGGGTTACGCCCGATCCAGCGCGGCTGATGGCCGCCGGAATTTCCATCGGCAAGCTGAAGGAAGCGCTGCAAAACTTCAGCCACAACACGGCGGGCGGCTTTGTCGATTCCGGCGGACGGGAATATCTGGTGCGCAATATCGGGCAGAACAGCCGCATCGAGGACCTGGCCATGCTGCCAGTAGAGACTCGAAACGGGCAGGTGATCGTGCTGAAGCAGGTGGCGGACGTTGGTTTCGCGCCGGCCATCAAGCGCGGCGATGCCGGTTACAAGGGCCTGCCGGCCGTGATCCTGTCGGTGCAAAAACAGCCTGCGACCGACACCGTCAAGCTCACCCGCGAACTGGAAACGGTGGTTGCCGATCTGTCGCGCAAGCTTCCAGCTGGCGTCGAAAAACCGCAGTTTCTGTTCCGGCAGGCGGAGTTCATCGAGCGCTCGGTCAGCAATGTGGAGGAGGCACTGCGGGACGGCGCGATCATGGTCGCCGTCATCCTGTTCCTGTTTCTGGCCAATTTCCGCACCACCTTCATTTCGCTGATGGCCATTCCCATTTCGCTGCTGGTCGCCGCGCTGGTGTTCCGTTATCTTGGCCTGTCCATCAACACCATGACGCTGGGTGGCCTGGCCATTGCCATCGGCGAACTGGTCGACGACGCCGTGGTCGATGTCGAGAATGTCTTGCGGCGCCTGAAGGAAAACCGCCTTGTCGCGCAGCCACGCCCCTCGCTGGCGGTGATTGCCGCTGCATCAAAGGAAGTCCGTTCCGGCGTGGTCTACGCGACGCTGATCGTGGTGCTGGTTTTCGTCCCGCTGTTTGCCTTGCCCGGCATCGAGGGCAGGCTGTTCACGCCGCTGGGCATTGCCTACATCGTTTCCATTCTGGCCAGCATGGTGGTGGCGATGACTGTCACGCCCGTGCTGTGCTACTACCTTCTGCCGAACATGAAGCGGATCGATCATGGCGACAGCCGGCTGGTTGCCTGGCTCAAGCGCCAGGACGAAAAGCTGCTGCACTGGTCATTCGAACGTGGCGGTCAGCTCCTCGGCATTGCCGCGGTGGCCATCCTGTTCGCCGCGGCAAGCCTTGTTTTCATGCCGCGATCCTTCCTGCCGCCATTCAACGAAGGCACGCTGACCATCAATGTCTTGCAGAACCCCGGCACCTCGCTGGCCGAATCGAACCGCATCGGCGCCGAGGCCGAGCGCCTGGTGATGACAGTGGCGGAAGTGACGCAGGTCGGCCGGCGCACCGGGCGCGCCGAACTGGATGAGCATGCCGAGGGGGTGCATTACACGGAAATGGACGTGGATCTCAAGCCATCGGAGCGCAGCCGGGATGTGGTCATTGCCGATATCCGCCAGCGGCTTGCCGTGTTGCCGGCCTCGATTAGCGTTGGCCAGCCGATTTCACACCGGCTCGATCACCTGCTGTCAGGCGTGCGTGCGCAGATTGCGCTGAAGATTTATGGCGACGATCTCGATACTCTGCGCGGGCTGGCTTCAGGCTTGCGCGAGCGCCTGGCACGCATTCCCGGTGTGACTGATTTGCAGATTGAAAAGCAGGTGATGATTCCCCAGTACAAGATTCGCGTGGACCATGATGCCGCGTCCCGGCATGGCATGCCGGCGGGTGTGCTCGTCGCGGAACTGGAGCAATTATTGCAAGGCGAAAGCCTCAGCCATGTCATTCAGGGCAACCGACGGTTCGAGCTGACCCTGCGTCTGCCGGAATCATCGCGGCGCGGAGAAGGCCTGGCGAATCTGTTGATTGAAACACCCACCGGCACCGTTCCCCTGTCTAGGCTGGCCAGCATCGAGGACAGTGCCGGGCCGAACCAGATTGGTCGCGAGAATGCGCGGCGGCGCATCGTGATTTCGGCCAACACCGATGGTTCGGACATGGCTGGCATCGTGGCGGCAATCCGTACTGAACTCGCGGCCCAGCCCATGCCGGCGGGGTATTTCACCGCGCTGGAGGGACAGTTCCAGGCGCAGGAACAGGCGGCACGACTGATCACGATGCTGGCTGTCATATCGCTGCTGATGATTTTTCTGGTGCTTTACTCGCGCTACCGGTCCGCTGTGCTGGCCGGGATCGTCATGGGCAATATTCCCCTGGCGCTGGTCGGCGCGGTTATCGCGCTGTGGCTTTCGGGCCAACCGCTTTCGATTGCGGCCATGGTCGGCTTCGTGACGCTGGCTGGTATCAGCGCACGAAACGGCATCCTCAAGATCAGTCATTACATCAATCTTTGCCTGTTTGAAGGCGAGACGTTCGGAGTAAAAATGATCGTGCGCGGCTCGCTCGAGCGCCTGACGCCGGTGCTGATGACGGCGCTGGTCGCCGCCTTCGCGCTGACACCGCTGATGGTGGCAGCCGATGCGCCAGGCAAGGAAGTACTGCATCCGGTCGCCGTTGTCATTTTCGGCGGACTGGTCAGTTCGACCCTGCTCGATACCGTGCTGACGCCTGTCATGTTTCTGCGCTGGGGGCGTCCGGCGCTGGAACGCCTGATTGCCCAGCGCGGCAATGACTCATTCTGAATTTTTCTGCGAAGGAGAAGCACCATGAAAAAACTGCGTACCCTGATGATCCTGTTGGCCGCGTTGAACAGCCCCGCGGCGTTGTCACATTCGGATGAATACCTCGACACCCAGCCCACGCCCAATGGCGGGCAAATGCGCATGGCAGGTGCGTATCACTACGAACTGGTAGTGGCAAAGGACAGCAAGATAGTGAAGGAAAACCCGGTCGTGGTGTATGTTACCGACCATGGCGGCACGAAGATTTCCACGGCAGGCGCGCGCGGCACGGCGACGATACTTGCCGGCAAGCTCAAGGCAACCGTCAACCTGGTGCCGGACGGTGACAACCGGCTGAAGGGTTTTGCCAAATATGCGTCTACGCCGGACATGAAGGTTGCGGTATCGGTAACGCTGCCTGGCAAGACCACCGAACCGGCGCGATTCACGCCGTTGGCGAAGACGGCGGCGGATCCCCACGCGGGGCACAAGCATTAAGCGGGGGGGTTGATCGATTCGCCACCGCTGTCTTTCTGCGTCATCCAGGCGAACAGCGAGGCGCGCATCGCTTCTTCAACCGACATGTCGATCGGCTGCACCCAGGCGCGCGGCACGAATACGGTGTAGCCGCCGATCATGTAACCCATGGGCAGATAAACCGCCACGCGGTCATCCTGCAGAAAGCCTTCAGGCAGACCTTCGACATTCTGCCGGGTGACGAGCCCGACAAGCTCCAGCGGCTGGCCCGGTACCCGCAGCACCACTACCTGCTGGCTGGGCTTGCCGGGATGCGGCGAAAAATAATCGGCAAAGTTTTTCAGTGACGAGTAAATGCTTTTGATTACCGGGATGTTGGTGAAGGGCAGTTCGACCAGGGACAGCAGCCTGGCCATAAAAGGCTGCGAGACCAGTACGCCAAGCAGGAATATGCTGACGATACCCATCGCCAGTCCCAGTCCCGGCACATAGAACTCGCCGATGAATGGGCGCATGAGTTGAAACGCAAGCTTTTCCGACCAGGTCAGAAACAGGTAAAGCAGATAGACCGTCAAGCCCAGCGGCAGGGCCGTGATCAGACCGCGAAAGAAATACTGGTAGATGCGTTTCATCAGATGGAAGTGTCAGGGGATGCTGAAAACAAAAATGGCGGCACTGCTGCCGCCACTTCTGTCTTGAAACATTGCTTCGTTGCGATTACTTCTGCTGCTATTACTTCTTCTTGGCAGCTTTCTTGCCAGCAACGGCGGCCTTGAAACCAGCGCCAGCGGTGAAGCGGGGCACGGTGGTCGCGGCAATCTTGATTTCCTTGCCGGTCTGGGGGTTGCGGCCGGTACGTGCGGCGCGCTTGGATGACTTGAAAGTGCCGAAGCCGATCAGGGTAACGGTGTCACCCTTGGATACAGCCTTGACGATTGCGCCCATGGCGGCATCAAGTGCCTTGCCTGCAGCGGCTTTGCTGATGTCGGCGCCTTCGGCGGCAATGTCGATCAATTCGGATTTGTTCATGTGGTCTCCTTAGGTTGAGTGGAAGTGTGATCGTACCAGCGTTCACAGGCTTTGTGTCTGTCCGGAAGGATCAACTGGTTGCCATTATGTACAAGTCTTTGCCCTTTGTTAATAAGGCAGAGCAAGGTTTTACAGATATTTTTTTAAAAATTTGATGGATGACAACACATTTGAACGAAAGCCAGACCGCCCGGGCACGCCTGAAAACAGTGCGAGTTCGCTATTCGTTCAACAGTGATACCAATGTTGCGGCAGTCAACTTGTTGATTTCAAACAGCACTTCGCAATATTCGGTTTGCTCGCTGATGGGCGTGGGATCGTCCGCGCAGCTGCATCCGGCAATGATTCCCGCATAAACGATCCCGGCCTTTACCTGAATCGAAACGGGATCATCTGTCACATTCGTCACGATCACGCTGAAAGGACTGCTGGCGACATGGCTGCTTCGTGCCAGTCCTTTCTGCAAGGGCAGGCTGTCTGCATCCAGGCGCGAGGCTTCAATTTTGAAAGTTTCACTGAACGCTGGAGATCCCCACGCTGCAAGGGATTCAGGCAGGTGAATCATTCGGCCTGCATCCTCGGGTAATCGGTATAGCCTTTTGCGCCTGGCGTGTAGAACGTGGCCTGATCGGGGATGTTGAGCGAGGCGCCCGACTTGATGCGTTCGGGCAGATCGGGGTTGGCCAGGAAAGCAGTACCGAACGCCACGGCATCGAGCGTGCCTTCGGCAATGGCGGCTGTGGCCTCTTCAGGCGTGTAGCCCATGTTGCCCACCAGCACGCCGAGGTAATGTTCGCGTGCCGGCGTCAGCACATCGCCGCTTTGCTGTTGCATGAAATCGCTGCGCATCAGGTGCAGATAGGCCAGCTTGAAGGCGTTCAACCTCTTTGCGAGCCATGTCGTCAGGCCAACCGGATCGCTGTCCCGCATGCTGTTGTAGCTGTTCAGCGGCGATAGTCGCACGCCGACATGATTGCTGCCGAATATGCCCGAAACGGCTTCGATGACTTCCAGCAGCAGTCGAGCGCGGTTTTCGATGGAACCGCCGTAGGGGCCAGTGCGCCTGTTCGAGCCATCGCGCAGAAACTGGTCCAGCAGGTAACCATTGGCGCCGTGCACTTCCACGCCGTCAAAACCGGCAGCCCTGGCGTTTTCCGCCGCCCTGCGGAATCCGGCCACGATGTCCGGCAGTTCGTCGTCGCGCAGTTCGCGCGGCATTACATAAGGCTTCATGCCTTCCGGCGTGAACACTTCGCTGTCGGTGATTGCAATCGGACTCGGCGCCACCGGCTGCACACCGTTGTTGAGCAGGGGATGGCAGGCGCGGCCGCCGTGCCACAGTTGCAGGAAAATTCGCCCCCCCGCCGCATGCACCGCATCGGTGGTTTTCTTCCAGCCGGCCACCTGCGCCTGCGAATAAATGCCCGGTTCGCGCCAGAAGGAAGAATTTCCTTCCATCACCATTGTTGCTTCGGCAATGATCAGCCCGGCGCTGGCCCGCTGTGCATACTGCTCCGCCATCAGGTCGCCAGGAACGTGATCATCTTCCGCCCGGCAACGCGTGAGCGGCGCCATCAGGATGCGGTTGGGCAATGTCAGTTCACCGAGTTGAAGAGGGGTAAAGATAGGGTCCATTTTCAGTATGTTGAATATGGCAAGAAAAAATCTCGAAGTCGCGGGCGAGTTCAGATTGAAGCACTTCATGCAGGCTTCTGCAAATCCAGCTTGATGCGGCACAATGGAACCTGGATCAAGCATTGACCCTCATTGTCAGGTACATTTTCTCGATCGGGAGACAGGGTAATTCATGAACAGCATCTACCACGAGTTCGCACTGCTGTTGCTGGTGTCTGCCCTGGTGGGTGCTTTCGCCGTGCGCCTTCGCCAGCCCCTGCTGGTAGCCTACATTGTCGTTGGCATCCTGGTAGGTCCGGCCGGTTTTGGCTGGGTAAGCGCGCACGATCAGATCGATTTGCTGGCGCAGATCGGTATTACCGTGTTGCTGTTTGTAGTGGGCCTGAAACTCGATCTTCAACATGTCAGACACATAGGTCCTGTCGCTCTTGCCACTGGCCTGGGCCAGTTGGCTTTCACCATCCTGTTCGGTTTTTTCATCATCCTCGCGCTGGGAAAGGACTGGCTAACCGCGCTGTATGTGGCGGTTGCGCTGACCTTCTCCAGCACCATCATTATCGTCAAGCTGTTGTCAGACAAGCGCGAGCTTGACTCACTGCATGGCCGCATCGCGGTAGGCTTTCTTATTGTGCAGGACCTGGCGGTTGTCATTGCCATGATGCTGATGAGCGGACTGGGTGGCATGGGCGCGGAAACGATTGGCGGCGTCAAGCTGGCAGTGCTGCTGCTGGCAAGACTGGTGGGCGCCGCGCTCCTGCTTTTCGTGCTGATGCGTTATGTATTGCCGAGAATTGTCGATACCCTGGCGCGCTCCCAGGAACTGCTGTTGATCTTTGCCATCGCCTGGGGCACCGCGCTGGCCGCGCTGGGTGAAACCGTCGGCTTCAGCAAGGAAGCCGGTGCCTTTATCGCCGGGTTTTCACTTGCGTCCACCGCTTACCGTGAAGCCATAAGTGCCCGTTTGACCAGCATCCGCGATTTCCTGCTGCTGTTCTTTTTTATTGACCTGGGCGCCAAATTGGATTTTTCCACACTGGGCGACGAGATTGGCACATCTATCGTGCTGTCACTGTTCGTGTTGATCGGGAATCCACTGATCGTAATGGCCATCATGGGTTACATGGGCTACCGCAAACGGACAGGATTTCTCGCCGGACTGACCGTGGCGCAGATTTCAGAGTTCTCCATTATTTTTGTTGCCATGGGCATTAGCCTGGGACATGTCGGCCCCAGCGCGCTTGGTCTGACGACTCTGGTCGGTCTCGTTACCATCGCGATATCTTCCTAC
The DNA here is from genome assembly GCA_018263115.1 of Thiobacillus sp. Lineage (GTDB taxonomy): Bacteria > Pseudomonadota > Gammaproteobacteria > Burkholderiales > Thiobacillaceae > UBA6918. Next base: position 28,579 of record JADFDC010000006.1, on the reverse strand, counting down.
ATGATCCTGTATTCACATCGACTGTATGAGTGGCTTTCGCCATGGCTGGGCGCTTTCGAAAGACGGCATCCATTCCGTGAACTCGCGGTCGAGCATGCTCACCGGGATGAAGGCAAGCCTGATGTCATCATTTTTGGACTGGGCCGCTATGGTGGCCGTCTGGCACGCGCGCTTCAGCAACAAGGAATCCGCGTGCTTGGCGTTGACTTCGATCCCGAGGTGGTCAAGTCGCATCGTCATGATGGAATGCATGTGCGGTTTGGTGATGGCGAGGCGGATGATTTTATTGACAGCCTGCCGCTCACTGGCGTGCCATGGATAGTCAGCACTTTGCCTGGCTATGAGGCCAATCTTGCGCTGATGCACGCCTTGAGTATGCATGGGTACGCTGGCAGCATTGCCATGGCAGCGCGTGATGAAACCGAAGCCAGCTGCATGGAAGCGTTCGGCAAAGTCGAAATCTTGCGGCCTTTTGATCATGCAGCGGATTTTGCCGCACTGGATCTGGCGGCGCGTATTGCCGTGGCTGAATTGCCAAATGGAAAGGAATCAACATGAACCTGAACGTGATTGCCGCGACCGATTTTTCCGCGCCCGCCCGCCATGCACTGGAACGGGCTGCCTTGCTGGCTCAGAACCAGCCCGGTACGAAACTGACTCTGGCCCACGCTGTCAGCGGCTCGATGCTGGACACTCTGCGCAAACTACTTCATGGAGAAGCCGAAGGCGTGGAAGTGGGCATGTTGTCGCAGGCGCAAAAAACTCTGGCCGATATGGCGGCGAGCCTGAAAGGCAGATTCGGTGTCGATGCCGAGACCGTCCTTCTGCAAGGCGAGGTACTCGATACCTTGGTGGAACTGGTTGAAGCCAGGGATGCCGGGCTGATGGTGATGGGTATACGAGGCGCGCATTTTGTCAGGGAGGTTTTGATTGGCTCCACTACAGAACGCTTGCTGCGCAGAACGCATCGTCCCTTGCTGGCGGTCAAGCAGCGGGCAATCATGCCCTACCAGCGCATCTTGGCTCCGGTGGATTTTTCCGCGCACGCCGCTGCTGCGGTTAACGATGCACATAAGTGGTTCCCGGATGCGGAAATCGTGTTATTGCATGCGTTCGAGGCTGATCTCGAAAGTATCTTGCGACGGGCTGGCGTCGATCCGGATAGGATCAACCATTACCGGATACAGGCTCGCCATGCGGCCCAGATGGAAATGGAAGAGTTCGAGAAAAAATTAATTGTGCCGCCCGGAAAACGAACGCGAAATTTTGTTCATGGTCCAGCCACGCTACAAATTCTTGAATACGAATTATCGCTGGATGCCGACTTGATCGTGATGGGCAAGCGTGGACACTCGATGGTGGAAGAGTTATTTCTGGGCAGCGTTACCAAGCATGTTCTGGCCTATTCAAACAGTGATGTGTTCATTAGTGGCCATCTTCCCTAGAGCTCCCGGTTCATGAAGAAGAATTCAGCGGGGCGCCGCAAACCACATGTTTTTCGTTACATGCTGATCGGATTTTTTACCATGGCGCCGTTGTGGGTGACATGGCTGGTATTCGACTTTTTGTTTGGACTTCTCGCCAATACTGGTGCACCTTTCCTCAGAACCCTGGCACGGCTGTTAAGGCCTGTATCGGATACGGTTTCCAGATGGCTGCTTGATTCGAATGTTCAATATGGTCTAGCAGCCATTTTTACCCTGGCAGGGCTTTATGTGATTGGCCTTCTAGCATCGCTGGTTATTGGCAAACGGTTCATTGCGAGTGCCGAAAACTGGCTTGGTCGCGTTCCGCTGGTGCATACGATATGTAGTGCCACCAAGCGCTTTCTCAAGACTGTGCAAACCCCGCCCGTGCAAGGTCAGCGGGTGGTGCTGATTAGCTTTCCTTCGCAGGAAATGAAGGCGGTCGGTCTTGTAACCAGGGTAATGATGGACACTAATACCGGCCAGGAACTGGCTGCCGTCTATGTGCCTACTTCGCCCAACCCGACTTCTGGCTATATTGAAATCCTGTCGCTTGCCGACGTGGTGATGACCGACTGGACAATGGAAGAAGCCATGAGCTTTGTCATGACAGGCGGCACCAATGCACCGGACAAGGTGCGCTTTGGTCAGGTTGCGTCCAGCGAGAAAATCACTGAATGAATGCCATAGCCATCGTAATCAGGACGCTGTCATTTGCCCTGGCCTGGTGGGTGTTGACTGAAGGGCGCGGAGACAGCTGGGGGGTGGGCGCGGTTACCGTGATGTTCGCGCTCGTTGTCAGCCTTGTCCTGTCGCCACCGGTTCGGAAGCGCATTTCACTGACAGGTGCGCTCAATTTCGCGATTTTTTTTCTCAGTAAGTCGATCCAGGGCGGTATTCAGGTCGCGTTCATGGCACTTCGTCCTCGTCTGGATATGGCGCCTGCGTTGCTGGAAATGCAGCTTGCCTTGCCACCTGGCAAGGCGCGTGTGATGTTGATATACACCCTGAATCTGTTGCCGGGTACGGTTTGTGTGGGAATCGAGGGCGACACACTTCATCTTCACGTGATTGATTCCCGCATGCATATCGAGTCTGAAATGCGCATGGCGGAATCGCGCATAGTCAGGATGTTGAGGTTAGAAACATGACCAGCCTGGAATGGCCGCTCGCGGTTTTTTTATTATTCAATCTTTTGGCGGCCCTGATCCGCGCGGCACGCGGCCCCACGGCGGCGGACCGCATGCTGACGGCCCTGCTGTTTGGCACCACCGGGGTAGGGATGCTGTTGTTGCTTGCCCATGCCGGGAATGGGGTATCCATGCCCCTGGTTGATACCGCCCTGGTGCTGGCCCTGCTGGCTGCCATCGCCGGCGTGGCCTTCGCGCGGCTGGGATGGCGAAAGACGGAGGAGCATCATGACGATCCTGCTTGAATGGCTCAGCGCCGGGTTGCTGCTGGCCGGCGCCGGTTTTTATCTGGCCGGCACCCTGGGCCTGCTGCGATTTCCCGACGTCTATGCCCGTCTGCATGCACTGACCAAGGCGGACAACCTGGGGCTGGGACTGCTGGCGCTGGGCCTGGCCCTGCAGGCTGAAAGCCTGGCATTGGCCCTGAAGATCCTGCTCATCTGGCCCCTGGTGCTGGCAGCCAGCGCAGTGGTGAGCTTCGCCATCGCCCGCCGCGCCCATGAACTGGGGATCGCGCCTGTCGGGCAGGAGGAAGAACAACCATGACCTTGAGCTTTGCCTTCGACCTCCTGCTGGCCCTGGCCTTGCTGTGGAGCGCCTGGCGCAGCCTGGCCACGCCGGACCTCACCAGGGCCGTGGTGATGTTCATTGTCTTTGGCCTCCTGCTGGCCCTGGCTTGGGCGCGACTGTCGGCAACGGACATCGCCCTTGCTGAGGCGGCTATCGGCGCCGGCCTCACCGGCGCCCTGCTGCTGGACGCCTTGGGGGCCTGGAGGCGCGCCGCCAAGGACGACGAGTCATGAAGTCAGCCCTCCGCCTGGCTGTGGTTCTGCTCGCCCTGGTCCTGGCGGGTACCCTGATGGCGGCTATTCTGGAACTGCCCGGAGCTAACCAATCCTTGCCGGCGGCGGTGGCGGCCCACATGGCGGTGAGCGGGGTGGAACATCCGGTCACCGCCGTTCTGCTCAACTTCCGGGGCTACGACACCCTGCTGGAAGTGGCGGTGCTGCTGCTGGCTCTGCTGGGCATAGGGGCAGCCGTGCACGCGGGTAGCGAGACGGAAGACGGCGGGGCAGAGGGCGATCCGGTGTTGGCCGCCCTGGCCCGGCTGCTCACGCCCCTCCTGATCCTGGCTGCCGGCTACCTTTTGTGGGCAGGCGCCCATCGTCCTGGCGGCGCTTTCCAGGCGGCAGCGGTGCTGGCGGGGGCGGCAGTGTTGCTGCACCTGTCCGGGCAAATGCCGGCCTGGTCTTCGCCTGGCCTGTTGTTACGCCTGGGGCTAGCGGGCGGCCTCCTGATCTTCCTGGCGCTGGCCGCCGGCCTGCTGGGGCAGGGGGCGTTGCTACGCTATCCGCCGGAATATGCCGGAGCACTCATTCTGCTCATTGAAGCGAGCCTGACGATCTCACTGGGCCTGATCTTGGCGGGGCTGTTCCTAATGCTGGCCGGGCGAAGGGGCGGGGCATGACCTCTGGTCTCGTCTTTGCTTTGGCGGGCGTGCTGCTGTTTGTGTTGGGCCTGGGCGGCGTGGTGATGCTCAGCCATGCCCTGCGCCGCATCCTGGCCTTCAACCTCATGGGCAGCGGTGCCTTCCTGGTGCTGGTGGGTCTGGCCCAGCGGGACGGCGGCGTGGACCCGGTGCCCCAGGCCATGGTGCTGACCGGCATTGTGGTGGCCGTGGCGGCCACCGCCCTGGCCCTGGCCCTGGTGCGGCGCTTGCACGGGGCGCATCGGGATGACTGACGCCTTCCTGGATCCCTTGCCCTGGCTCATCGTCCTGCCCTTGGCCTGGGCGGCCATGGCCTTCCTGATGGGGGCCGGGCGGGGCGCGCGCTTGGCCATCGTCGCCCTGGCCATGCAATTGTTCCTAGCCCTGATTCTGGCGACCCAGGTACTTGAAAGTGGTCCGGTGACCCACGTCGTCGGCGGCTGGGGTGCGCCGCTGGGTATCGATCTGTTGGCCGACGGGTTGAGCGTGGCCATGCTGCTGCTTACCCAGGCGGTGGCCCTGCCCCTGGCGGTCTACGCCCAGGCTTATTTTTCCCGCGAGGCCGGCCAGTTCTGGCCCCTCGCCGGCTTTCTCCTGGCGGCCTTGAACGCCCTGTTCCTGTCGGCAGATCTCTTCAACCTCTACGTCACCCTGGAATTGCTCTCCCTGGCTGCGGTTGGCCTGGTGGCCCTGGGCGGCAAGCCCGCGCAGGTGGCGGCGGCGCTGCGCTACCTGTTGGTCAGCCTCACTGCCTCCGGCGCGTATCTGATGGGGGTGGCGCTGATCTATGGCGTGTACGGCACGGTGTCCATCGCTACGCTGGCGCCCCTGATGGGGAGCGCGCCACCTATGGCCCTCTGGCTGTCAGCGGGGCTCATGCTGACGGGGTTGCTGGCCAAGACCGCGCTGTTTCCCTTCCACTTCTGGTTGCCGCCGGCCCACGGCGGCGCGGCGGCGCCAGTCTCGGCTCTGCTCTCGGCCCTGGTGGTGAAGGCGTCCTTCTATCTGGTGCTGCGTCTGGCGCTGGATGTGTTCCCCAATCTAACTGCCCTCGTCGCGCCGGGCCTTGGGCTGTTAGGGGCGGCGGCGATTCTGTATGGCTCCTGGCGGGCCCTGCGCACCCACCACATCAAGAGGCTGGTGGCCTGGTCGACGGTGGCGCAGTTGGGCTACCTGTTCCTGGTCTTTCCCCTGCTGGCCCCGGATGGCCTGGCCCTGCAAGCGGGCGTCGTGCAGGCCATCGCCCACGGCCTGGCCAAGGCGGCCATGTTCGCCGCCGTCGGCGTGCTGATGCTGGCCACCGGCCGCGACACCCTGGAAGGCCTGGCGGGGGTGGCCCACCGGGTGCCGCTGACCCTGTTTGCCTTCGGCCTGGCGGGGGTGACGCTGATGGGCCTGCCACCCTCGGCGGGCTTCTTGGCCAAGTGGCTGTTGATCGACGCCGCCCTCTCCCACGGCCAATGGGGCTGGGTGGCGGTGGTCATCGGCGGCGGTCTGTTGGCGGCGGCCTATGTGTTCAAGGTGCTGCGCCAGGCCTTCCTGCTGGCGCCCGAGGATAGCCGCTTCCAGCCCGTGCCCCGGAGCATGGAGTGGGCCGCCTTTGTCCTCGCCGCCGCCAGCGTGGTGCTGGGGTTGCGCGGAGTGGAATTGATGGCACTGTTGGCCCAAGGCGCGCCATGACGCTCAACGAAGCCCTGCCTCTGGCCGTCCTGGCCTCGTCGCTGCTGCCGGGTCTGGTGATCTTCGCCCTGCCGGAGCATTGGGTGGGGACGCGCACCACCCTGAACCTCTTCGGCGCTTTCGCCAAACTGGCGCTGGTCGGGCTGCTGCTGGCCGGCGTCAGCGCGGGAGAAAACTACGGCTTCCGCCATGAAGTGCTGCCGGGCCTGGAACTGGTGTTCAAGGCCGATGCCCTGGCCTTGTTGTTCATGACGCTATCCACCGTGCTGTGGCTGTTCACCACGCTGTATGCCATCGGCTATCTGGAAGGCGCGCCGCATCGCAGCCGCTTCTTCGGCTTTTTCAGCTTGTGCGTCACGGCGACGATGGGCATCGCGATGGCCGGCAACCTGTTCACCTTCTTCGTGTTTTACGAGTTGCTCACCCTCGCCACCTTCCCTCTGGTGGTGCATCGCGGCACGCCCCAGGCCATGAAGGGGGGCACGGTCTATCTGGCCTACACCCTAGGTGGCGGCGCGCTACTGCTGACTGGCATCGTCTGGCTGTACGGCCTGACCGGCGCGGCGGATTTCGCCCACGGCGGCTACCTCGCGGTCCTTGGGTCGGAAAAGGCCGGGCAGTTGCAGTGGGTGTTTTTTCTGTTGATCGCCGGGGTGGGGGTGAAGACCGCCCTTGTGCCCCTGCACGGCTGGCTGCCACAGGCCATGGTGGCGCCGGCGCCGGTGTCTGCCCTGCTGCATGCTGTGGCGGTGGTGAAGGCGGGGGCCTTCGGCGTAGTGCGCATCGTCTATGAAGTGTACGGCGTGGAGTTCGCCCAGTCCCTGGATCTGCTAGCCCCCCTGGCGGTGGCGGCGGCCATCACCATCGTCTGGGGCAGCTTCCGCGCCCTGTTCCAGGACGACCTGAAAAAGCGCCTGGCCTATTCCACGGTGAGCCAGGTGTCCTACATCGTCCTGGGGGTGGCGCTGTTCGGCCCCATCGGCACCATCGGCGGGCTGGTGCATCTGGTGCACCAGGGCATCATGAAGATCACCCTGTTCTTCTGCGCCGGCAACTATGCGGAAGCACTGGGCATCCACAAGGTGAGCGAGATTAACGGGGCCGGGCGGCGCATGCCGCTGACCACCGCAGCCTTCACCATCGCTGCCCTGGGCATGATGGGGGTGCCGCTGACCGCCGGGGCGGTCTCCAAGGCCTGGCTCATGGATGGCGCCCGGGCCGCCGACATGGGCTGGGTGACCGGAGTGCTGTGGACTTCCAGCGTGTTCAACGCCGCCTATTTTCTGCCCATCCTGTGGCGGGCCTGGATGCGGCCCGCCCCCGCCGTCTGGCCGGAGGAACACATCCCAGCAAAAGGGCGTCGGGAGACCGCCTGGCTGCTCCTGCTGCCACCCCTCATCACCGCCGCCGCCGTGCTGGTGGCGGGGGTGTTCGCCGAGGCCGGCTGGTCTCCGCTGTCCTGGGCCGAGTTGATCGCTGGCAGGGAATATCTGCGGTGAATCCTGGCCGGGTTTTCCTGTTTGGGCTAACCTCATTGCTTGCAGTGGCTTGGGCCCAGTCAGTGGCGGATGATATCCAACTGCCTTCTGAGAACCGCACACCGGTTGATCTGGAACGGGAACTGAAAGCGCCCTGGCAGGCGGGGGGCGAGATTGTGGTATTTGCCAGTGCCGACAGAGCACCCCGCGCCGGACGCCTTGTCGCGCCACCAGCCGATGCCACGGAAGAACAGACACGCCGCGCCGAACATTTCTCCTTGGCGCGCAAGCTCAACCTGGTGACCCAGCCCCGGGTTGCGCCCATGGCCCTGCCGCTGTCGGAAGAACAGGTCACGCTGCTGGAACGTTTCGCCCATACCGATGCCGGCGCGGTGTGGTTTCGCGCGGTGGCGGATGACACGCTGCGGCTATTCAACCAGGGTTATCTGGAATATGACGCTGCGCGGTGGCGGGCATTCCTGGAAGGCGGGCCGCGCCCCCGGCTGTCCGAGCTCATCACCGGCCGCTTGTCCGAGACCGGGCTTTTTTCGCAGGAAGTAACGGTATTCCGCATCTTCGCATTCGAGGGCATGGGCTCTCAGGCCGGGGCAGCCAGCGTGCGCATGGGCAGCAAGGGCTTTCGCTGTCAATTCCAGTTGAGCGGCGATGCAGTCGACCCGTTTGCCATTCTGTCGCATGAGTTTGGTCACAGCCGTTATGGCGATCCCAAAAGCGCGGGGCACCCCTTGGGGGAAGCGCGCACCGTGGCACGCTACGAAAATCCTGTGCGCCTGCGAAATGGATTTCCGCCACGTCTGATGTATTACTTGCGCATCGAATCGGGTCGGCCGCAAGTCACACGAGAGCCGCTCTTTGCCCGGCTTCTGGCCTGGCGCGAGACGCCGGTTTTACGGCTCGCGGAACTCGATCCTGTGGAAGGGCTTTATTGCGAGTGTCTGGATGTACCGGGCAAGTTGCGTGACTGCCTGCAACTGACAGCGGGCGAGGCAGCCATGTGCGAATTGCGCTGGGTGGCCGTTAGGGTGGAAACGTCGGTACAAACTGATCCTGATAAGCGATGAAGCACTCTTGAACACACAGGAAACTATAAGGTGATCTGCAAAAGGATTCGCTTGTGGAGTCCCGCAAACGTGAGCTGGGGAAGATATGTACGCTTTCCCCGGTTTTATCTCACCGCCAGCAATTCCACCTCGAACACCAGTGTTGCATTGGGCGGAATGACGCCACCCGCGCCGCGCGAACCATAGCCCATTTCCGGCGGAATGGTGAGCTTGCGGGTGCCGCCGACTTTCATGCCGGCCACGCCTTCGTCCCAGCCGCGAATGACGTGGCCGGCACCCAGCGGGAAATCGAAGGGGTCGTTGCGGTCCTTGCTGGAATCGAACTTGGTGCCATCGGTGAGCCAGCCGGTGTAGTGGACGACAACGGTTTTACCGACAGCGGCTTCGTCGCCCTGGCCGGTGGTGAGTTCTTCAATGATGAGTCCGGACATTTTGATTCCTTCAGATGGGTAGTAAAACGAAACTGGCGGCGTTGAAGACGCCGAAGCGGATACTGCGATTGGTTTTGTCTTCGACGACACGGGCGATCAGATCCTGGGTGGCGATGAGCTTGCCGTATTCACGCTCGAAGCTGAGATTCTGTATGCCCTCGTGATCCACGCCATTGGTGAGGAACATTACCTCACCCGTGGGTTTTTTCGTGTTGGACAGCCGCCAGGCAACGATTTCGATATTTCGTGCGGCGTTGTAGAGTTTTTGCGGGTCCATGCTGTCAAGCAGGTAGACCTCGGTTTTGTGGTTGTATGAAGACATGACCATGGTCAGGACGCCGGTCATCAGCGAATGAATGCGGTCACCGGCAAAGTCTTCGCGGAAGGCATTGTTGATGGCGGCCGCCCAGTCGAGTTCGCGCTGCGGTGACAGATGCCAGTGGTTGACCGGGTTGAAGATTTTCGCGACGGCGGCCTGGACATCCGTGATGCCGCTCTTGCTCATTTCGACCGGATTGCGCTTGTATAGCTTTTCCGTGAGCAGTTTCAGGCTGGCAAGGGTTTCCTTCTGGTGGAGTTCGACCACATCATCGATGTCGCCCTTGGCCAGACCCGCCACACTCCAGGGCTTGGCGGTGGTTTTGCCATCCTTGCGCTTGATGGCCTGGCCACCGCAGGAAGCGAGAAAACTGACGGACAGGAGAACAACAAAAAAACGGAACAGGATTTGCGTAGAAAACATCAGAACGAGCTGCGGACAGAGATTTCCTTGGCCCAAACGGGCAGTGGGTGCATGGTCGCTGAATTCTGGCTGTTCGTCAAAGGGGATGGACAGATATTTTGCGACACACTATTTCCATGAGAGCAACTTGAATGCTGTAAGCAATGGATTATCCCGGCGACCAAAGGCATTCAGGACAACAGAGGAGAACACCCATGACTTGTACAAATTGCTTGCACCGCGGCCTTGGAGCACTGGATGGAATTGGCGCCTGGCTGCCCAATCTTGCGATTCGCCTTCTGCTGGCATATGAATTCTGGACGGCGGGCCTCCAGAAACTGAAAGGGGATAACTGGTTCACGGATATTCAGGACAAATTTCCATTCCCATTCAATGTGGTACCAACAGAAATCAGCTGGCAGCTTGCCACCTGGACGGAACTGATTGGCCCGGTTTTGCTGGTAATAGGGCTGGGTACACGTTTTGCGAGTGCGGCGCTGGTAATCCTGACCATTGTGGCCTGGGCCAGCGTGCATGCGGGCAATGGCTATAACGTCTGCGACAACGGCTATCAACTCCCTCTGATTTATCTGGTTCTGTTTCTGCCGCTGCTGTTCCAGGGTCCCGGGAATTTTTCGCTGGATCACTGGATCAGGAAATTCACGGCAATGAAATGATGCGTTGTCTACACTGATGGTTTGGAAGCGCTGTATGGACAAAACGATGACAAGCATTTCTGAAGTAACGCGATATGGCCAGCGCATCTGGCTGGACAATCTGACCCGCACCCATCTTGAGGAAGGCAAGCTCGCTGAGCTGATTGCTCGGGGTGTGTCCGGCATCACATCCAACCCGGCCATTTTCCACAAAGCCATTACGGAAAGCCCGTATTACCAGTCTGCGCTTGAAAAACTAAGGTCATCGGAAGCCGATCCCGAGCGACGTTATGAGTCGCTGGTTATCGAGGATATCCAGCGTGCCTGCGATTTGCTGCGGCCGGCTCACGAAGCCAGCCAGGGCGATGACGGTTATGTGAGTCTCGAGGTCGCGCCGCGTCACGCGCATGATGCTGCCAGTACCGTTGCTGAAGCAAAGCGGCTAACAGGCCTCGTGAAACGCGAGAACCTGTTGATCAAGGTTCCCGGCACGCCAGCAGGCCTGGAAGCTTTTGAACTGCTGACTTCGGAAGGCTTGCGCGTCAACGTGACCTTGCTGTTTTCATTGCGCCAGACCGTGCGGATATTCGAGGCTTATATTCGAGGCGCTCGGCGCTGGCTGGAATCGGGCGGAAATCCGGTACGGATGAAAGCGGTGGCCAGCCTGTTCCTGTCGCGCGTGGATACCCTGGTGGACAATAAGCTGGAAACAATCAATACGCCAGAATCGCTGGCGCTGCGCGGCAAAGCCGCTGTGGCCATGGCAAAGTTGGCCTATCAGCGTTACCGGGAGTTTTTTCATGGCGTGGCATTTGAAACACTGCGCAAGGCGGATGTCCGTCCGCAATATCTTTTGTGGGCCAGCAGCGGTACCAAGAACCCGGACTATTCCGATTTGCTGTACGTTGAACCACTGATCGGGCCTGAAACCATCAACACCTTGCCGGACAAAACGCTGGCGGCATTGCTGGATCATGGAAAGATTGATCCCTCGCTGGATTTTGGCGTGCCTGAAGCTGAGGCGCACATGGTGGCACTCGAAGCGCAGGGGGTTGATCTGGATAAAGTGGGTGAAACCTTGCAGGCGGATGGCTTGAGGCTGTTCGCGGAATCTTATGACAAGCTGATTGAAGCAATGAAATAACAGAGTGAACGGCTTGCCGCCGTGCTAGGTTTGATGTATGACCGGCTAGCCTCCGGTCATGGACATGAACCTGACAAGTTTTTTTGGTGCTTCGCGGAATTCGTGACGTTGGGGTTTGAGCGCGACGGCCTGCAGGATCGCCTGTTCGATTTCCCTGTCGCTTGCGCCTGCTTTCAGCATGGGGCCTAATTCAAATTTGTCATCCTGTCCCAGGCACAGATATAGCGTGCCATCGACCGAGATGCGCACGCGGTTGCAGGTTTCGCAGAAGTGCTGGGAAAGCGGGGTGATGAAGCCGATGGAAAATTTCCCATCCGGCGTACCAAGGTATCTCGCGGGCCCGCCGCCCGGACAGCTGGTTTCCGCGAGACCATATTTTTCAGCGAGGCGGGCTTTCACCGGCTGCAAGTCGAGATAGCCGTTGGCTCTTCCCGTATCGCCCATGGGCATGGTTTCGATCAGGCGCAGGATGAAATCCCCGGCCATGGCAAATTCGACCATGGCGTCGATCTCGTCATCGTTCTTGCCGGCAATCGCCACCATGTTGAGCTTGATTTTGCGGAAGCCAGCTTCTTTTGCGGCGTTTAGTCCTGACATGATCTTGTCGAAGACATCGCGGCCATTGATATTTTCGACACGATCACGCTGCAGGGAATCGAGGCTGACATTCAGTCGGGTGACGCCCGCCTCTTTCAGGTCCCGTGCATGTTTGGCAAGTTGCGTGGCATTGGTGGACAGCGACAGGTCTTCCACGCCGGGCAGGGCGGAAAGCCGGGCGGCCAGTTCAGGAAGATTGCGCCGGAGCAGAGGCTCCCCGCCGGTCAATCGAACGCGTTTAACGCCGAGGCGGGCAAACGCGCCGATCAGCCGTTCCGTTTCGTCAAATGTCAGCCAGTGATCCGGCTCCTCAAAATTCTTGAAGCCTTCGGGCATGCAGTAGGTGCAGCGCAAATCGCAGCGGTCTGTCACGGAAAGACGGACATATTCGATGGTGCGGCCAAAAGGATCGGTGAGCATGGATGACAGACTCGCGTTATATATGCCAAAATATAACCAAGTTTTTTGACTTTGTCAGCTTGCAAATGGAAACCTTGCAGGATTATTTATTGTTGGCGGGTCTGGCAGTTGCCGCCTTTTTGTATGCCTCGGTTGGACATGGCGGGGCATCGGGCTACCTGGCCGTCATGGCATTCGCCGGACTGGCGCCTGCCACCATGAAACCCGCCGCACTGGCCTTGAATGTCGTGGTCGCGGGCATCGGCACATGGAAATATCTCCGGGCGGGCGCTTTTGACTGGAAGGTATTCTGGCCGTTTGCGGTCGTGTCGATTCCCCTTGCCTATGTGGGCGGAAGCCTTCACATCCCGCCCGGCGTTTTCAAGCCGCTGGTTGGGGTTGCCCTGCTGTTCGCGGCCTGGCGCATGGTGCTTTCATCACGCCAGACGGAGGTGGCACGAAGGGAGTTGAGGTTGATTCCCGCGTTCATTGCAGGTGCCGCGATGGGACTGCTATCCGGCATGACTGGCGTGGGAGGCGGCATTTTTCTCAGCCCATTGATTCTGATGCTGGGCTGGGCAGGCACACGGGAAACATCCGGAATCGCAGCACTGTTCATTCTGGTGAATTCACTGGCCGGTCTGGCAGGCCATGGCGATCTTTCAGCCTTGCCCGCGAATTTCCCGATCTGGATGGCGGTAGTAGCCGTACTCGGCTGGCTGGGAGCGGAACTTGGCAGCCGCCGTTTTCGACTGCCGGTGATACGGAATCTGCTTGCCGTGGTGCTGGCGCTGGCAGGCACCAAGATGATACTGACATGAAAGTGTTGGGCATTACCGGCTACAGCGGCGCGGGGAAAACGACCTTGCTGGAAAAGCTGATTGCGATGCTTGTCGAAGAAGGCGTTTCCGTTTCGGTGATCAAGCATGCGCATTGCGGATTTGATGTCGATCAGCCCGGCAAGGACAGTTACCGGCAGCGTCAGGCTGGCGCGGGCGAAGTGCTGGTGGCATGCGATGAACGCTGGGCTTTAATGCATGAAAACCGCACCGCAACGCCACCTGATCTGAGGGAGTTGATTGTCAATCTCTCACCCTGCGATCTTGTGCTGGTGGAAGGCTGGAAACGCGATCCCATTCCGAAAATCGAGGTACACCGGGCAGCCAATGACAAGCCCTGGTTGTATCCGGAGGATCCGCATGTTCTGGCGGTAGCGAGTGATGTGCCGCCGCCGGACAACAAACACTGGATCGAGCTGAATGATGTCGTTAAGATTCGCGCCTTTATCAAACAGGAAATCGGGGTTTGAATGCCCATGGGTTTATATGCTTAGTGCCGCCGAGTTGTTACAGGAATTGCTAGACCGGGCTCGCCCGCTGGATGAAACTGAAACCATCGGGCTTGCGGATGCCCGTAATCGCATACTCGCGGAAGGCCTAACGTCTTACGTCAGCGTACCGCCGATGGACAACACTGCCATGGACGGATACGCCGTGCGCAGCCACGACTGCAAGCTGCCTGATGCGACACTCAAGGTGACGCAGCGTATTGCAGCCGGGCAGGTAGGCAGGCAGCTTCACAAGGGCGAAGCCGCGCGAATTTTCACCGGCGCGCCGGTGCCGCCGGGCGCGGATGCCATCGTCATGCAGGAAGACACTTCGCTGGAAGGCGAGATGGTGACAGTTTACAAGGTGCCTCATCCTGGCGATCACATACGCCGCGCTGGCGAGGACATTCAGCCCGGCTCCAGCGTGTTGACGCCGGGAACACGATTGAAAGGACCCGAACTGGGTCTGGCTGCCTCGATTGGACGCACGGAAGCAAAAGTCTTCCGGCAATTGAGGGTAGCGATGTTTTCCACCGGCGATGAACTGGCCGAGCCAGGCCGGCCACTCAAACCCGGGCAAATCTATAACTCCAACCGCGCAACGCTCAAGAGCTTGTTGACCGGGCTGGGCGTTGAGATCGTGGACCTGGGCGTGGTGGCCGATACCCGTGATGCGACGATCAAGGCCATCGAGTCGGCCATGAGGCTGGCGGATGTCATCCTGACCACGGGTGGCGTGTCGGTGGGTGAGGAAGATCACGTCAAAGCGGCGGTTGAGGAACTGGGCCACATCGACATCTGGAAAGTGGCGATGAAGCCGGGCAAGCCCGTGGTGTACGGGCGGGTGGGAGACGCCGATTTCATTGGCCTGCCGGGCAATCCGGTTTCGGCATTTGTTACGTTCTGCCTGTTTGCGCGGCCCTTCCTGTTGAAGCGCATGGGTGCGAATCAAACACTTTACCGCGCATATCCTGTACGTGCAGCGTTTGACTGGAGCAAGCCGGGCAAGCGCCGGGAGTTTCTGCGCGGCCACGTGGTCAAGGGAAGAGACGGCGTGGGCGAAGTGCGCCTGTATCCCAATCAAAGCTCGGGTGTGCTGACCTCGGCCGTGTGGGCGGATGGGCTGGTGGACATCGAAATCGGCCAGACTGTTATCTGCGGCGAATCGGTTCGGTTTATTCCTTTTTCTGAATTAGTGGATTGAAGGTGGCAGCGTGAAAGTCAAAGTTCTGTATTTCGCCAGGCTGCGCGAAAAGTTTGGCGTGGAGTCTGAAGTACTCGATCTTCCGGGAGAACACGCCTATGTGGCAGCCATTGTAGATATGCTGCGCAAGCGCGGCGATCCCTGGGCGAAGGAACTGGGCCTGGATGCGGGCTACCGCATGGCCGTGAATCAGACGCTGGCCGGGCTGGTCACGCCGGTTCAGAATGGTGACGAAGTAGCGATCTTTCCGCCGGTGACGGGTGGCTGATGAAAATCCTCGTTCAGGAAACAGATTTCGATCCTGGCGCGGAAATCGCCGCGCTGCATGCCGGGCAGCCCAGGGTGGGTGCGGTGACCAGCTTCGTCGGTTTGGTAAGGGATGTCAACGAAGGCGATGCCATAAACACGCTGACGCTGGAACATTATCCCGCCATGACGGAAAAATCCCTGCGCGGCATCGTTGATGAGGCCATGGGCCGATGGTCTCTGCTCGATGTAACCGTCATTCACCGAGTTGGTTTGCTCAATCCGCTCGATCGAATCGTTTTTGTGGGGGTGGCTTCCGGTCATCGCGGCGAGGCCTTCGCCGCCTGCGAATTCATCATGGATTTTCTGAAAACCCGCGCGCCGTTCTGGAAGAAGGAGGGCACGCCACAAGGCGACCGCTGGGTTGAAGCCCGCGCCACTGATGACGAAGTGGCGGAACGCTGGCAGCAATCATCAAAAAAAGACCCGGCCTGAGCCGGGTCTCCTGTTGGCTTTTACATGCCTGGTGGGGTTACTGCAAAGTGGCGATATGTGTCGACAGCGCGTCGATTTCCTCGTCGCTCAGCTTCTGCGCAACCGGGAACATCAGCGCGGATTGCGCACCTACCTGCTTGCCGGCCTTGTAATCCGCCAGCTTGGCCTTGATGGCGTCGGCAGCCTGGCCCGCCAGTTTCGGGAAGGCGCCCTGACCCTGACCGCTGGGGCCGTGGCAGCTTGCGCATTGAGAAGTGTACTGGGCGACCGGATCCATGGCGGCAGGCGCGGCAGCTTCAGGCACGGGGGCTGCAGCCGGAGCAGGTTCCATGGCGGGAACGGCGGGCTGGGCGGCTTCTTCCTTTTTGCCGCAGGCAGACAGGCCAAGCGCCAGAACAAGCGAAATCAACAGGGTATTGCGCATGAGATTCTCCAGTGGAAGTTTCAGGGAAAGCGGAATATAAGCAAATGTTAATGTCCTTTTCCATATCGTGCAAGCCCATCAAAAAAAGATTGCATCAAGACTTGAACCGTTTGGGCAATTCCCGTGACATGAGTTCTAGCCATTCACGATGACGTGATTCCATGAATTCGAATTCGGTAATCAGTCGCTGGCCGGATTCGGTCAACTGGCTTCCGCCCCCTTTGGATCCGCCCGTTGCGCTATCCACGACAGGCGTTCCCATCGCGTTATTCATCGCATCGACCGCATCCCAGGCTGCCTTGTAGCTCATTTTCATGGCTTTCGCGGCCTTGGAAATCGATCCCGTTTCGCCGATCTTGCGAAGGAGTTCAACCCGGCCATGTCCTACCACGTTTTTTCCGTCCAGCGTCAGCCACATCCTGCCGTGGAGTTTCAGGTTTTTGATCATGCATGGAGTTTAACAAACAGCCGGAGCAGTAAGCTGTGAAGATTACAATGCAGGAATGACAATGCTGGCATTGATGACGAAATGAATCCGGCCCTGCAGTGGCCACTGGACTGGCCTGGGCAGTTAATCCTGTTCGCCGCTTCGCTGGCGGCGAATTTCTTTTCAGCTTTGTCAGGTGGAGGTGCAGGTCTGATCCAGTTTCCCATTCTGATTTTTCTGGGTCTGCCTTTCGGTGTGGCACTGGCAACGCACAAGGTTGCCAGCGTTGCCCTGGGTTTGGGCGCGACGATCCGGCATTTGAAGGAAAGCCATCTGGCACGGCGCGAGTCGCTCATCATTCTGGGAGCTGGGCTCCCTGGTGTGATACTGGGTGCCTCTACCATCCTCAAGGTGCCCGAGCAAATTGCCACGCTGCTGCTTGGTATGCTGACGCTGGGCCTTGGTGTGTATTCGGTAATCAAGCCTCAATTGGGCATGGCGCACGAGCCGCGTAACTGGCAGGGGGCAGGTCTTTATACCGGCGTGGCCGGTTTATTTACTGTGGGATTTCTTAATGGCTCGATAACCTCGGGCACGGGCCTTTTTCTCACCATCTGGCTGATCCGGCATTTCGGGCTGGATTACAAACGCGCCGTCGCCTATACCCTGGTGCTGTGCGGTCTGTTCTGGAACGGCACCGGGGCGCTGGTACTTGGCTATCTTGGTACGATTGCATGGAACTGGATGCCGGCGCTGCTGGCCGGCTCGATTATCGGCGGCTATGTGGGCAGCCACATCGCCATCAAAAAGGGTAATCTCTGGATCAAGCGTTCGTTTGAAGTTGTGACCATCCTGATTGGTCTGAAGCTCATCTTTGGCTAGGAAAATTATGCGATTCATTTCATTGCTGTTTGTTGTGTTGCTTGCAGGGTGCAATGCCTATGAGGGAGCGATGCCGCCGGTATTGTCGCCAGATGCGGGCGGCAATGTTGCAGGACGCGCCATCGCCATGGAAGCAGCACCCGCATCGATGGATTCTGGTCAGACGGAGCAGAAGTATCTGGCCGAGCGCCAGCACTGGGTATTTGAGTTGAAAGAAGCCGAAATAGAAAAACGCTGGCAATCGCATCTTGCGCTGTGCACGGGCAACTGCGAGGTCCTCAATGCCACGATCAGCAAGTCGACGATGTCGCCCGTTTACGCCAACCTGCAAATGCGCGTGCCGCGCAACGAGGCAAGCAAACTGTTCGCGGCCATGGAAAGCCCGGATGTCATCGAGCGCCGTGTGGAGCGCGAAGACAAGACCCTTCAGGTGGTCGATGTTGAGGCCCGGATGAAAAATCTGTCCGAACTTCGCGACCGTTTGCGCGTATTGCAAACCCAGTACAAGGGCAGTCTGAAGGACCTGCTGGAAACCGAGAAGGAGCTGGCGCGGGTGCAGGGCGAACTGGATGCCATGACTGCCCAGCGCAAAGTGCTGGCCAACGAAACCGAAAAAATCCTGCTCAATGCGGATTACCGGCCCAGGCCCAGTCTGGGCGAAACCGGTGCATTCCAGCCGCTGGTGGAAGCCTGGCGCAACGTGGGCCGCACTTTCGCCCAGAGCCTGGGTTCCGCCATGCTGTTCCTGGTTGGCGCCTTGCCCTGGGTGGTCATTGTCATTCCGGTATTGTGGGGCGCGTGGAAAGGCATCAAGGCGCTGTGGGCGAAATTCAGAACTTGGCGCAAGCCCGCATGACTGACGAAGGCTACATGCGCGAGGCGCTGGCTCAGGCCCGACTTGCATGGCAGGCAGGCGAAGTGCCGGTGGGCGCGGTACTGGTAAAAGACGGTGAAATCGTCGGCCGCGGCTTCAACCAGCCCATCTCCAGCCACGACCCCAGCGCGCATGCCGAAATCATGGCCCTGCGCAACGCGGCCAAACAAATCGGCAACTATCGCCTGGTCGATACAACCCTGTACGTCACGTTCGAACCTTGCGCCATGTGTGCCGGCGCGATTTTCCACGCGCGGGTGAAACGCGTCGTCTATGGTGCGGCGGAATACAAGACCGGCGCGGCGGGCAGCATTGTTGATCTGTTTGCCGAACCAAAACTGAATTTCCATGCTGAAATCAAAGGCGGTGTATTGGCGGAGGAGTGCGGAAAACTGGTGAGCGACTTTTTTGCCGAGCGGCGTCAGCAGAGTTAAGTGGAATCGCCATGACCCCTTATCGCATTGATATCGATTCCCGCCTGCAACGTTTATATCTTTGGGAGCCTTATCCGGACGGCGATATGCTGATCCGTGAATATCCCATCTCAACCGCAAAAAACGGGCTGGGCGAACAATGCGGCAGTTACTGTACCCCGCGAGGCCGACATCGCATCGCCGAGAAAATTGGGGCGGGCCAGCCAATGTTCGCGGTATTCAAGGCGCGTGTGCCGACCGGCGAAATCTGGTCGCGCGATCTGGCGGCGGAAAATCCAGACAGAGACTGGATTCTTACGCGTATCCTCTGGCTTGATGGCGATGAGGAGGGCAGGAACAAAGGCAGCGAGGTGGATACGCACGACCGCTATATCTACATCCACGGCACCAACGAAGAACACCTCATCGGCCAACCGGTTTCACACGGTTGCATCCGCATGAAGAATTCCGATGTGGCTGAGCTGTTCGATTTGGTGGAAGAAGGGACGGAAGTCCTGATCAGCTGAAAAAAATGCCCGCATAAGCGGGCATTTTCATGTGGCCCGACCGCTTGAATTATTGCAACACGACCAGCGTCACGCGACGGTTTTCGATTCGGCCCTTGCGAGTCTTGTTGTCGGCAACCGGCGCGGATTCACCGTAGGACATCGCGTTCATGCGGTGCAGGGCGAAACCATGTTTCATGGCAAGGTAGCGACGTACGATTTCCGCACGCTGTTCGCCGATTTTCAGGTTGGTGTATTCGGGGCCGGAGTTATCGGTATGGCCCTGAATTTCGATGTAGACATTCCTGTTGTCTGATTTGATCTTGCCGGCAAACTCGTCGAGCGCTTTTTTGGCGTCCTCGGTCAGTTCGTTGCCTTCAAACGGGAAGGCAATCTGGCTGGACAAAGTCGTTTCGTACATGAATTTTCCCTCGGCCAGCTTTCCTGCGGCTAGAGCGCGATCCAGGGCTTCCTTGGCGGTTTTGGACGTGCCGTCCAGCGCCGCCTGCTGGTTATTCAGGCGACCGTCGAGGCTTGAATAACGACTGGAAAATTCCTGGCTCTGCTTGTCAAGCTTTCCGCTGAGTTCTGCATTCTGGCCGTCCATGCGCTTGTTGACGCCAGATACCTGTTCGTTGACAAATTCCTTGGTAGCACAGCCAGAGAGCGCCAGTGCAACGGCTAAGGCAATGAGCGATTTGTTCATTTTGCGTATCCCTATTTAAAGACTTTGGTATCTATTATCAGCAAATCGCGCCAAATGATTAACCAAATGTTCAGAATTTGGCCAAAAAACTGGACAGACTGTTGCAAGCAGGCAAACAGGATTGACTGAAAATCAATGTGTCCTGTCTGTCCTGCCTCCAGCAAGGGAAAGAGAAAGGCAGGGGTCAAACGCCGCGCAGCAGTTCGTTGATGCCGACCTTGCTCAGCGTTTTCTCATCTACCTTTTTCACGATCACGGCGCAGTACAGGCTGTATTTTCCGTCTTTGGACGGCAGGTTGCCGGACACTACCACTGAGCCTGCAGGTACTCGGCCGTAGGTTACTTCTCCGGTTTCACGGTCGTAGATTTTGGTCGATTGGCCAATGTACACACCCATGGAGATGACACTGTTGTCTTCGACCACCACGCCTTCGACTACTTCCGAACGCGCGCCAATGAAGCAATTGTCGCCAATGATGGTGGGGCCGGCCTGAACCGGTTCCAGCACGCCGCCGATGCCGACGCCGCCGGAAAGGTGCACATTCTTGCCGATCTGGGCGCAGGAGCCGACAGTGGCCCAGGTGTCGACCATCGTGCCTTCGTCGACATACGCGCCGATGTTGACGTAGGAAGGCATCAGCACCACGTTCTTGGCGATGAAGGAACCACGGCGGGCTGCAGCGGGTGGGACAACGCGGAAGCCGCCTTCCCGGAAGTCGCGGCTGTTGTAATCGGCGAACTTGCTCGGCACCTTGTCAAAGTAATTTGTGAAGCCGCCCTTGATGAAGCTGTTGTCTTCCAGGCGGAAAGACAGCAGCACGGCTTTCTTGATCCACTGATTGGTTTTCCATTCCTGGCCCGCCACGCCATTAACCTTGGCGCGTTCGGCCACGCGAATCTGGCCCTTGTCGAGCAAGCTGATCACTTCGTTGACCGCGTCCTTGACCTTGGCTTCCGCATTGCGGGGCGTGATCTCGGCGCGGCGCTCAAAAGCTTCTTCAATGAGTTGCTGGAGTTCTTGCATGGTGTTTCCCGTTGATTGATTGAGGGGTTGATTAACGAATTGGACAGAAATCGGTATCGGTCTTGATCCAGGTAAGGTCTGAAATGTCAGGGTGCGATTGTAATGCCTTGACGGCCTTATCGATGCGCCAGTCGGGTTCATTGATGCCGAACAGCATGATGACCTTGCCGCTATCACCGATGCTGTAATTGACAAATAGCGTACCTTCCTGCGCCAGAATTTGCTGGATGGTGTATTCAGTCTGGGAGGAAGTGGCGGCCCAGACGGAGGGACTGAACAGCAATGCCAGGAGAAAACTTTTCATCGAAGAAATTTGGTGATGCGTTCCGCTGCTGCCACGCATTGCTCCAATCCATCCACCAGTGCAATGCGCACAAAACCTTTGCCCGGATTGATGCCCTTTGCATCGCGGGCGAGAAAACTGCCGGGTAAAACAGTAACGTGGTAATCCCTGTATAGCTCACGTGCAAAGTCTGTGTCGTCTCCTCCTGGCACTTTGGCCCATAGATAGAACGCGGCATCAGGCATGGGCGCATCCATGGACTGATTCAGCACAGGCTGAACCGCAGCGAACTTGCCTGCGTACTGGCGGCGGTTTTCGATCACGTGCGCCTCATCGTCCCAGGCAATGGCCGACACCGCCTGCACCATCGGACTCATGGCACTGCCATGGTAGGTGCGATAGAGCAGAAATCTCTTCAGCACCTCGGCATCGCCCGCCACCAGGCCGGAGCGCAAACCGGGTACGTTGGAGCGCTTGGATAGCGAGTTGAACACGACAAGGTTTTTGTGGCCGCGATTAAGCTGTTTAGCCGCAGTCAGTGCGCCCAGCGGAGGACGGGTCTCATCGAAATATATTTCCGAATAGCATTCGTCGCTGGCAATGACGAAACCATGCTGGTCGGACAGTTCGAATAACGCCTTCCAGTCTTTCAGCGACATGACCTTGCCGGTGGGATTGCCGGGCGAGCAAACGTAAACCAGTTGCACCATTTCCCACATATCCTCAGGCACGGTTTCCCAGGTCATACGGAAACCATTTTCCGGCGTGGTATTGAGGTAATAGGGCGTAGCGCCGGCCAGCAGTGCCGCACCTTCGTAGATCTGGTAAAACGGATTGGGTGAAACCACGCGCTTTTTGTGCTTGCTTGGGTCTACCACGGCCTGGGCAAACGCGAACAGCGCTTCGCGGCTGCCATTGACCGGTAGCACTTCTGTCGCCGGATCGAGTTCTACGCCATAGCGGCGCTGGCACCAGGCTGCAAGGCTTTTTCTGAGTGCTTCCGTCCCTTGGGTGAGGGGATAAGTCGCAAGGCCGGCAAGGTTTTGCATCAACGCCTGTTTGATAAACTCCGGAGTCGGATGCTTGGGCTCGCCAATCGACAGGTTGATGGGCGCAAAATCAGGGTTGGGCGTGACACCGGCAAACAGTTCCCGCAGTTTCTGGAACGGATAGGGGTGGAGCTGATCGAGCCTCGAATTCATTACAAATGAGCCACTACACTTTGGAAACCTTGAATTTTATATGACATCCCGTCTGCTGCCTGTTTCCGGTCTGCTATTTGGCGCCACCATGTGGGGCTTGATCTGGTATCCCTACCGTTTGTTGGAGGAAGCCGGGGTGGGAGGCGTAGTGTCTTCGCTGGCGTCCTATGTCATTCCACTGCTGCTGGTCTTGCCGTTTCTGTGGCGACATTTCCTGACCGCGCGCGAGCATTTCGGCTGGCTGGCCCTGCTTGGCCTGGCGGCAGGCTGGACCAACATGGGCTATGTGCTGGCGGTGATCGGTGGCGAAGTCATGCGTGTGGTGCTGCTGTTTTATCTCGCCCCGGTGTGGACGGTAATCTTCGCGCGCTGGTTGCTGGGCGAAAAACTTTCTGGTTGGGGAGTCCTGATCATGGCCTTTTCCTTTGCCGGAGCGCTTACCATGCTGTGGCCGGAAGAGGGTGGCATGCCGCTGCCAGCGAACCAGGCCGAATGGATCGCGCTTTCCGCCGGGGCGACTTTCGCCTTTTCAAACGTGGTTACCCGTAAGGTGGCGGGCGCTGACGCCTGGGCCAAGTCGCTGGCCATCTGGGCGGGTGTGACTGTCATTGCGCTGGCCGCGCTGTTGCTTGAGTCCGAGCCATTCGCGTTTACAGATGCCGCCAACAATAAAACCTGGATCATCTTGCTGGGCGTGGGCCTGGCCATCGGCGCCATGACGCTGGCGGTGCAATATGGCTTGTCTCACACCTCCGCCAATCAGGCCATCATCATTTTCCTGTTTGAACTGGTGGTAGCTGCGATCGCCTCTTATTTTCTGGCCGACGAGGCCTTGAGCCTGCGTGAATGGACGGGCGCCGCCATGATCATCGCGGGCAGTCTGTTCTCCGGGCAAATGGAGCACAAACATGAAAATTCATAGTCTGCTGCATTGCTCACTCATTACCGAAGACCTGACTCGAGCCCGTGCGTTTTATGAGGGCATACTCGGCCTGACGCCGAGTCCCAGACGGCCAGCCATGAATTTTGACGGGGTTTGGTATGAACTGGGTGCACAGCAGATTCATCTGTTGTGCCTGCCGAATCCGGACAGGGATGTCGTTCGGCCCAGGCATGGCGGTCGCGACCGGCATGTCGCAATGGGCGTGTCGTCCATTGATGAACTAGCCATGAAGCTTGAAGCCGCTGGAATACCCTTCACCCGCAGTCAGTCTGGGCGGGCAGCACTATTCTCAAGGGATCCCGACAATAACGCGCTTGAGTTTATAGAGGCCACCGATTAGCTTGCCGCAATGCCTGACTCGCCTATGATAAAAAGAGGGAGTTCTCTTGTTTTCAATCGTCTGAAGGGTTAATCATGTCGCAAATGACCAAAAACGAGTTTGCTCAAGTGGAAATGAAACTGCGCGAAAGGCAGTCAGCCTTGCTGGAGGAGGTGCGCAAGGAGCTGGATCAGCGGGAAAACCAGCATCTGGCTTCCGTGATGGGCAATCATCCCGGCGATAGCGGCGATGTTTCGCTGGCTGACTGGCTTGCTGACCTGAACATCCTTCGCGTGGACCGCCAGATTCGCGAACTGCGAGAGATCGAAACCAAACTTGCCCAAGTGCGCGAAGGGACCGCGAATGAATGCGTCGACTGCGGCAAGCCGATTGGTTTGCAGCGGCTGCTGGCCTACCCAACAGCGATGCGTTGCGTCGCTTGCCAGGAAAAACACGAGCATATTTATGCCCATGGCGCGCATCCGGGGCTTTGAGAGTTTTCGCAAAGCAGAACAAATCGGGCCGGCATGAGTGAGGCTGCCACCCTCAACCGGATTATCGAGGCATTGCATGATCCGGCGTGTTATCCCCATGCAATCAACTCAGTTCGGCATATTGAGACGCATATTTCCCATCTGCTTTTAACCGGGCAATTCGCCTACAAGTTCAAGAAACCGCTCAATCTCGGCTTTCTCGATTTCAGCACACTGGACAAGCGTCGCTTTTGCTGTGAGGAAGAATTGCGGCTCAATCGCCGGCTGGCGCCGGATGTGTATCTGGAAGTTGTCAGCATCAATGGCGAGCTCGGGTCGCCGCGCATCAATGGCGCAGGTCCTGTGCTGGAATACGCGGTCAAAATGCGACAGTTCGATCCGGCTTCAGGCTTGGATCAGCTGGAAGAGCAGGGGCGGTTAACTTCCCAACATGCGGATGCGATGGCCGAAACCATTGCAGATTTTCATGCGCGGATTCCCCCGGTACCGCTAGATTCAGAGTGGGGCAAGGCCGAAGCCATCTGGCAACCGGTGGCACAGAATTTCGAGCAGATCGCCGCACGCATTGGCAACGATAACGAAGAACGCGCGTTGCTGGAAGCAATCAGCCAGTGGAGCGAAGCAGAACATGCGCGACTGCGCACGGACTTCGAGCAACGCCGCGTGCAGGGATTCGTGCGCGAATGCCATGGCGACCTGCATCTGGCCAACATGGCTTGGGAAAACGACAGGCTGCTGATTTTCGACTGCATTGAATTCAACCCCGCGTTGCGCTGGATCGACGTGATGTCTGAAGTCGCATTCTGCTACATGGACTTGTTGAATCGCGAGCATCCCGATATCGCCAGCCGCTTCCTGAATCGCTATCTGGAACGCACTGGCGATTACGCAGGAATGAAGCTGCTGCGTTTTTACGCCGTGTACCGTGCGATGGTGCGCGCCAAAGTGGCAAGCATCCGGTCAGGCCAATCGGGACAGTCCGCAATCGACACTGCACGAGAGAAGCAGGAATGCCTGGATTATCTCAGGCTGGCTTTGAAACTTTCCCGGTCCGATGCGCCCAGTCTGGTCATCGCACACGGGCTTTCGGGCTCCGGCAAAACCACGTTCAGCCAGGAGCTGGTCGCCCAACTCGGCATGATCACCTTGCGTTCCGACATCGAGCGCAAGCGGCTGGCAGGGCTGGATGCGCTGGCTAAAAGTGGATCGGGCGTCGAGAGCGGCATCTACACGCGCAATTTTTCGCGGCGTACTTATGAATATATGGCGCAACTTGCCGAATCGCTTTTGCAGTCTGGCTGGCGCGTATTGGTTGATGCCACTTTCATCGCGCGCTGGCAGCGCAATCTGTTCCGGCAGCTTGCTTCACGCTGTAGCGCAGCTTTCCATATCCTGGACTTCAACGTGCCCGAGGACGAACTCCGCCAGCGCGTCCGGGCACGCAGCGCGACTGGCAGGGACGCTTCCGAAGCGGATGTGGCGGTGCTGGAAAATCAGTTGAAAACCTGCGAGCCGCTTACAGCAGATGAACTGATGTTCGTAATTCCTGCTGCAACGGTTGAATCGGTGGCGGCGCAGCTCAATGCCACGGGCAGAAACTCGCCTGCCTCAGACGGGTAACAGGTTCTTACCAAGCCTCGCCAGTTGTGCCGTGCCATGGGCGGCCTCCGCATGGATTGCAGCGGTCACAGGAACGCCCAGCAAGTTTTGCCGAATGCGCTGCCAGGTTTCGTTTTGCGCGCCGCCGCCTGCGGTCAGGACCCGCTTGAGCGGGCTTGCGCCCAGCGCTTCCAGCTTGCGATAACCCTTTGATTCAATTTTGGCCATGCCTTCCAGCAGGCCGTGCAGAAACGCCGCATCATCCTTCGGGCGCGGTTCCATGCATGGCTCAAGATTCGGGTCGTTGCTGGGAAAGCGTTCGCCGGGTTTCGGGAGCGGGTAGTAATCGAGGCCGCTGGGCGTATCCGGATCAATGTTGGCTGAGAAAGCAATCAATTCTTCATTGCTGAAAAACTGTCTGAGCACGCCGCCGCCGGTGTTGGAAGCGCCGCCTGCCAGCCACAGCTTGCCAAAGCGATGCGAATAAACGCCGCTGGCTGAATCGTCCACGCGCGTTTCCGACAACAACTTCAACACCAGGGTGGTACCCAATGAAGTTACCGCATCGCCGGGAGCATTGGCGCCCGAGGCAAGGAAGGCCGCGATGCTGTCCGTGGTGCCCGCGCGCACGGTGCAGGCAGGATTGAGGCCGAAGCGCTTCGCCGATTCCTGGCTGACCGTTCCGATTGCTTCTCCCGGTGTCAAAACTGTTTGCTGCCAGTGCCCGCCAGGCAGCCGGGTCACCCAGTCCGGCCATTGCATGGCTTCAACGTCGTAGCCGGACTTCAGCGCGTTGTGATAATCCGTGATGCCAGGCTTGCCAGTCAGCAGTGCCAACAGCCAGTCGGCCTGATGAAAACAGAAGGCTGCAACGGGAAGATATCTGGCTAGCCATAACCGCTTTGCAAGGCCCGAAGTGGGACCGTAGGGGCTTGGTACCCCCCTTGATAAAGGGGGGGCAGGGGGGATTTCGCCTTCCGTAGAAAATCCCCCGGTTCGCAAGCTCACCACCCCCTTTGACAAGGGGGTATCTTCAGGCCCCCCTTGATAAAGGGGGGGTGTGGGGGATTCCACTGTGACCACAAAATCCCCCGGCCCTCCGGGCCACCCCCTTTGACAAGGGGGGAGTAACGCTGCGATTTCTTTGGATTCTTCAACTGCCCGCCCATCGTTGTAAGGCAAGGCAGAGCTTACAGGTTCGAACCGTGAATCGGTTGCCAGCAGGGTGCCGGAAGTGCCATCGATGGCCAGCGCGGAAAGCCCGCAGCGAATTTCCGCCGGCAATCCGCCGATCAGATCAAAAAGCGCCTGACGCCAAGGTTGAGGGTTGGCCGTGTCGGCATAGTCAGCACGCAATTCAAATATCAAATGGCCGGCTTCGTCCAGAACTGCCGCCCGGGCGCCAGAGGTGCCGAAATCCAGGCCAAGGAAGAATTCAGCCACGCGTGTTGGACTGGGATTCAAACTGGCTCAGTTCAACTTTTGGCGCTGGTTTCCAGCCTTTTTTGCGGTGCTCGGCTACCACGTTGGTAAAAATACCGCCGCGCACGTAGAACCTGGCGGTCAGCCTCATGAATCTTGGCTTAGTCGCTTTCACAAGATCATCCAGGATGCGGTTGGTCACGTCTTCGTGGAAGTGTCCCTCATTGCGAAAGCTCCAGATATAGAGCTTCAGGCTTTTCAGTTCCACGCAGGTCTTGTCCGGGATGTAATCGAGGTACAAGGTCGCGAAATCGGGCTGTCCGGTCTTGGGGCAAAGACACGTGAATTCAGGCACTTCCATGTGAATATGAAAGTCACGTTCAGGTTTTGGGTTGGGGAAGGTTTCCAGGGTTTTTGAAGATTGGGACGGCATGGTCAGGCTCGGGTAAAATTTGGAAAACCGGCTGGAGGAGGCCGGTTGGTTTCAGCCAATTATATAAGCAACAGGAAATCATCTTGCGACTCACATCCATCAAACTCGCCGGTTTCAAATCCTTTGTCGATCCCACCACCATCCCCATCCCCGCGCAGCTGACTGGCGTTGTCGGCCCCAACGGCTGCGGCAAGTCCAATGTGATTGACGCCGTACGCTGGGTGCTGGGCGAATCATCCGCCAAGCATTTGCGCGGTGAGTCGATGCAGGACGTGATTTTCAATGGCTCGTCGGCCAGAAAGCCGGTCTCTCGCGCCTCGGTCGAACTGATTTTTGATAACAGCCTGGGCAAGGCATCCGGACAGTGGTCGCAATACGGTGAAATCTCAGTCAAACGCGTTTTAACACGCAACGGCGATTCCAGTTACTACATCAACAACCTGCATGTCCGCCGCCGCGACGTGGCCGACCTGTTCATGGGTACCGGCCTTGGCGCGCGCGCCTACGCCATTATCGAACAGGGCATGATTTCACGAGTGATCGAGGCCAAGCCCGAGGAGCTTCGTGCCTATCTGGAAGAAGCCGCCGGCATTTCCAAATACAAGGAACGCCGCAAGGAAACCGAGGCCCGCCTGAAGGACGCCCGCGACAACCTCAACCGCGTCGAAGACATCCGGCAGGAACTGGACAAGCAGATCGAAAAGCTCGCTGGCCAGGCAGAAGTTGCCAAACAATACAAGGCCTTGCAGGAACAACTTAGCGAATCGCAGCACATGCTGTGGTACGTGAAAAAGCGCGACGCGCAGGCCGGGCGCGGCAAGCTGGCGCGCGATCTGGGCGAAGCCAACAACAGGCTGGAAGCTGAAGTTGCCCGTTTGCGTGAAATTGAAGCCGTGCTGGAAACCACGCGCAACGAACATTACGCTGCGCAAGACCGCTTCAATGTGCTGCAAGGCGAATACTACGGCGCCCAGGCCGAAGTCAGCCGCATCGAACAGGCCCTGAGCCACATGCGCAGTACGC
>JADFDC010000005.1 GCA_018263115.1 Thiobacillus sp. | reverse complement strand
TGCCGGCCGATCTGCCGGTGCCACCCGAACTTGATCCGGTGACGGCATGAACTCCACCTTCCGCCTTCCCGCATTCCTGAACGGCGCCGACTGGAAGCAGCTGGCCGGTCCGCTGTTCATCGTCATGATCCTGGCGATGATGGTGATGCCGCTGCCGCCGTTCGCGCTGGATGTGCTGTTCACCTTCAATATCGCGTTGTCCATCATCGTGCTGCTGGCAAGTCTCTACACCCAGAAGGCACTGGACTTCGCGGCCTTCCCCACCATTCTGCTGGTCAGCACCCTGCTGCGCCTTTCGCTTAACGTAGCATCCACCCGAATCGTCCTGCTGGAGGGCCATTCCGGCCCCGATGCCGCGGGCAAGGTGATCGAGTCCTTCGGCCACTTCCTGGTCGGCGGCAACTACACCGTCGGCATTGTGGTGTTCATCATCCTGGTGGTGATCAACTTTGTCGTGATTACCAAGGGCGCTGGCCGTATCGCCGAAGTCAGCGCGCGCTTCACCCTGGACGCCATGCCGGGCAAGCAGATGGCCATCGATGCCGACCTCAATGCCGGTTTGATTGGCGAAGACGAAGCCCGCAAGCGCCGTTCCGAAGTGGCACAGGAAGCCGACTTCTACGGTTCCATGGACGGTGCCTCGAAATTCGTGCGCGGCGATGCCGTCGCCGGCATCCTGATTCTGGTCATCAACGTCCTGGGTGGCCTGGCTGTCGGCGTACTGCAGCACGATCTTTCCTTTGCCGATGCCGCCAAAAACTACACCCTGCTGGCCATTGGCGACGGTCTGGTGGCGCAGATTCCCGCGCTGATCATTTCCATCGCCGCCGGCATCATCGTCAGCCGCGTCAGCACCGAACAGGACATCAGCAGCCAGTTGTTGTCCCACATATTCAGCAACAGCCAGGTGCTCTATATCACCGGCGGCATCCTTGGCCTGATGGGCATGACACCCGGCATGCCGCACTTCGTATTCATTCTGCTGGCGGCTGGCCTGATTACCATCGCCTGGCGCACCTCGCAAAAGCAGGGCGTGGAAAAATCCCGCGAGCAGGTGGTCGCACCACCCATGCCCGAGCCGGTCGATGCAAGCTGGGCCGATGTCGAGCCGGTTGACACGCTGGGCCTGGAAGTCGGCTATCGCCTGATTCCGCTGGTAGACACTTCCAACGAAGCTGAACTGGTCAAGCGCATCAAGGGAATCCGCAAGAAATTCGCCCGCGAAATCGGCTTTCTCGCACCCGCCGTGCACATCCGCGACAACCTGGAGATTCATCCCAACAGCTATCGCATCACGCTCAAGGGCGTGGAAATCGCTTCGGGCGAAGTCCAGGTTGGACAGTTGATGGCGATCGATCCGGGCAACGTCTCCGGCAGCCTGCCGGGCGCGGCTACCAAAGAGCCCGTGTTCGGCCTGCCCGCCATCTGGGTCGACAACAACCTGCGCGAACAAGCCCAGTCCATGGGCTACACGGTGGTGGATGCCGGCACCGTCATCGCCACGCATCTCAATCATGTGGTCGGCCTGCATGCCGCTGAACTTTTGGGTCGCCAGGAAGTGCAGCAACTGCTCGATCATCTGTCAAAGGATTCGCCCAAGCTGGTGGAAGACCTGGTGCCCAAGCTGCTGCCGCTGTCCACGCTGCAAAAAGTCTTGCAGAACCTGCTGTCCGAAGGCGTGCACATCCGCGACATGCGCACCATCGTCGAAGTGCTGGCCGAACATGCCGTGCGCATCCAGGACCCGTATGAGCTCACCGCCATCATCCGCGTGGCGCTTGGCCGCAGCATCGTGCAGCAGATCTACGGGCGCGAAGCCGAGCTGCCGGTGATGTCGCTGGAACAGAATCTTGAGCGTCTGCTGATGCAGGCGATGAATGCCAGCGGCGAAAGCGGCATCATCGAGCCTGGCCTCGCCACCAATCTCGTGGATCAGGCAGGCGTTGCGGTCAACCGCCAGGAAGCGCTGGGCCAGACCCCGGTGCTGCTGGTGCCTGCCGTGCTGCGTCCGCTGCTTTCCCGTTTTCTGCGCCGTGCGCTGCCCCAGCTCAAGGTGCTGTCCCATGCCGAAATTCCTGATGGCAAGAACATCCGAGTGACATCCCTCATAGGAGGTACAGTGTGAACGTAAAGAAAATCCACGCCAGAACATCCCGCGAAGCCATGCGCAAACTGCGCGAAGAGCTTGGGGAGGATGCCGTCATCCTGGCCAGCAACAGCGTGCCGGGCGGCGTCGAACTGATTGCCCTGCCGGCCGAAGACATTGCCGCGTTGGCGCAGCCGGTGGTGGAAGCACGTGCCGAGCCGGTGCCACCGCCAAAACACGTACCCGCGCCACAGTCCGAGACGCCCGCGCCAGTGCCGAAAGCGCCTGTCGTGGCAGCGCCCGTGGTGCCTGTTCAGGCAGAACCGCAACCCATGATGTCCATGCCCATGTTCGACATGACGACACCCGTCCGGGACATGGCCTGGATGGAACAGCTCATGGGCGAAATGCGCAGCATGCACGAAAACCTTCGCACCCAGATGCAGGAAATGAACTGGAGCGAAATGTCGCGCCGCGAACCGGTCAAGGCCTGGCTCACGCGGGAACTGCTCTCCGTCGGTTTCAGCACCAGCCTGGCCAGAAACATGACATCCCGCCTGCCGGCTGAAATCAGCGCGAAGGAACAGGCGACCGGCTGGGCCAAGGCCATGCTGGCGCGCAACCTGCATACCGTCGACAACGAATCCAGCCTGCTCGACCAGGGCGGCATTTTCGCGCTGATGGGCCCGACTGGCGCCGGCAAGACCACCACCACCGCCAAGCTGGCCGCGCGTTTCGTCGTGCGCCACGGCGCCGAAAAACTTGCGCTGCTGACTACCGACGGCTACCGGATCGGCGGTCACGAACAGCTTCGCATCTACGGCAAGATTCTTGGCGTGTCCGTGCACAACGTGCGCGATGCCGCCGACCTGAAACTGGCGCTGGCCGAACTGCGCGGCAAGCAGACCGTGCTGATCGACACCGTCGGCATGAGCCAGCGCGACCAGGCCGTGGCCGAACAGATCGCCATGCTCAACCAGGCAGGCAAACCGATCAAGAGACTCTTGCTGCTCAACGCCACCAGCCACGGCGACACGCTCAACGAAGTCGTGCAGGCCTACCAGGGGCAGGGCATGAG
Organism: Thiobacillus sp.; assembly: GCA_018263115.1. Classification (GTDB taxonomy): domain Bacteria; phylum Pseudomonadota; class Gammaproteobacteria; order Burkholderiales; family Thiobacillaceae; genus UBA6918. Next base: position 111,007 of record JADFDC010000005.1, on the reverse strand, counting down.
CGGCTGCATCATTTCCAAGACCGACGAAGCCGCCAGCCTCGGCCCGGTGCTGGATTGCGCCATCCGCAACAAACTGCTGGTGCATTACGTCGCCACCGGCCAGCGCGTGCCCGAAGACCTGCATCTGGGCAATCGCCAGTACCTGGTGCATCGCGCCTTCAAGTATCGCCCCGGCCAGTCGCCCTATTACGTCAGCGATGACGATCTGCCGTTTGTCATGACCGCGGGCGGCTCCATTGCAACCCAACATTCAGAAAGCGCGGTGTCCCTTGGCTAAACATCTCATGGATCAGGCAGAAGGACTGCGCCGTCTGGTAGGCGCGGGCAGCATGCAAATCATTCCGGTCATGTCCGGCGGACGCGGCGCGGGAAAAACCACCGCCGTGGCCAATATCGCTTCCGCGCTGTCCGGCATGGGTCGCGATGTGCTGGTGATCGACGATGGCAGCAGCGCGCATGGCGTCTGCGAAAGTCTGGGCATGCAAGCCCGGCGCTGCCTCACCGATGTCATGGCGGGACGCTGCTCGCTGGAAGACGTCATTGTGCAGGGCCAGAATGGCGTGCGCGCGCTGCCGATGGGCACGCGCTACCGAGCCATGACCGAAGGCAGCAGCAGCCTGCCGGTGCCGCTGGACGTGTGGGCATCGCAGGTGCATCCCGCGCCCGACGTCGTGCTGGTCGACCTGCCCGGAGGCAAACCTGCGCTGAGCCAGGAAGGCCTGCGCAAGTCCGAAGTCGTCATCGCCATGCTGCCCGGCAGCGAATCCATTATGTCCGGCTACGCGCTGATGAAGCGCCTGTCGCGCGACCACGGCATCAGCCGCTTTCATGTCCTCATCAACCGTCTGGCACGTTCCGAAGACGGCGAAGACATCGCCCGCAACGTCATAGACACCGCTGCTGAATTTCTTGGCGTGGAGGTCAGCTACATGGGTTTCATACCCGATGACGCGCGCCTGGTCCAGGCTGTTCGTCTGAGCCAGCCGGTGGTGGAGGCCTATCCGGTTTCCGCCGCGTCGCGCCAGTTCAAGCGCGTGGCCGAAGGGCTGCTGCGCTGGCCGGCGTCGCTGCGACCGGGAGAAACAGGCAACTTCATGCGCCAGCTGGCGATGGGTTGCGCGGGCTGATCGGAAAGCATCGAAGGGAGGCCAACATGTATACGGCAACCGGAAAAACCGAGAAATCGGAAACCATCAAGCAGTACGCACCCATGGTCAAGCGCATCGCGCATCACATGATGGGCCGTCTGCCCGCCAGCGTGGAAGAAGACGACCTGATCCAGGCGGGCATGATCGGCCTGCTCGATGCGTTCAGCCGCTACGACGAAGCGCAGAATACCCAGTTCGAGGCCTACGCCATCCAGCGCATTCGCGGCGCCATGCTCGACGAGCTGCGGCAAACCGACTGGGCGCCGCGCAGCGTGCGCCAGAACATGCGCAAGATCGAAAAGGTTATCAACGAGTTGCAACACCAGTTGGGCAAGCCGCCCAGCGAAGGCGAAATCGCCGAAATCATGGGCATTCCGCTGGAGGAATACCAGCACATGCTGGGCGAGAGCCACGGCCATCAGCTTATCTATCTGGACGACTTCGGCATCAACGAAGACGACGAGTCATTTCTGGATCGCAACTGTCCGGACTATTCGGAAGAGCCGCTGGAAAAAATCATGGATGAGAACTTCAAGAAATGCCTCATCGAAGCCATCGACATCCTGCCCGAGCGCGAAAAACTCATGATGTCGTTGTATTACGAAGAAGAACTCAACCTGCGCGAAATCGGTGAAATTCTCGGCGTGGGCATCTCCCGTGTCAGCCAGCTGCACAGTCAGGCCATTGCCCGGTTGCGTAACCGGCTCAGGGAAGAAAAATGGATACTTCCAGCCTGATCGGCCTTGTCCTTGCGCTGATCGCCGTCCTTGGCACGCAGGCCATCGAAGGCGGCGCGCTGTCATTGTATCTTCAACCCGCCGCGTTTCTCATCGTGGTGCTGGGCACGCTGGCCGCTGTGGTCATGCAGAATCCCTGGCCTACACTCAGGCACGGATTCCGCATGACGCGCTGGCTGCTGCATCCGCCCGACGACGACGTCGACGGCGCCATCAGCCGCATCAAGCGCTGGTCGCAGATCGCCCGTCAGGAAGGCCCGCTGGCGCTGGAAAAATACATCCCGCAAGTGCACGACCCCTACATCAAGGGCGGGCTGCAAATGGTGCTGGATGGCACCGACCCCGCACACCTTTCCGAAGCGATGGAAATCGACATCGACGCCTTCGAGGAACGCGAACTGCGCGCCTGCAGAATATGGGAATCGGCCGGCGGTTATGCGCCCACCATGGGCATACTCGGCGCGGTCATGGGCCTCGTGCATGTCATGCAGAACCTGACTGACCCCTCGAAAATCGGCATCGGCATCGCCGTCGCCTTCGTCGCCACCATCTATGGCGTGGGGCTCGCCAACCTGGTGTTTCTGCCCATCTACCACAAACTGCGCAACGTCGTATCGCACCGCGTGCGCCACCGCGAAATGATCCGCGACGGCATGGTCAGCATGGCGCGCGGCGACAACCCGCGCCTGACCGAACAGCGGCTTAAATACTATTTCTAGAATGGTTGCGAGCAAAATAAAAAACTGCCGGAACGAAATGCCATTGACTGGATTGCTTCGGCGACTTCGCCGACTCACAATGACGTCATCGCGAGGCCCGCAGGGCCGTGGCGATCCAGAGAATTTCTGGTGGGCAGTCCGCACGGCCGTTTAGTCAGATCATGCGCCACCGCAAATCCCGCCACACACCGGAACACGACAAGCACGAACGCTGGATGGTGTCCTACGCTGACTTCATTACCCTGCTGTTTGCCTTCTTCGTCGTCATGTATGGCGTGTCATCCATCAACGAAGGCAAGTACCGCCAGGCGTCCGGTTCCATCAGCCGGGCATTCCTGCACGACGACGAACCGCAGGTCGGGCCGCAGGAGAATGCTTCGCAACACGTCACCCTGCAGAACCTGACCAAACGGAAAATTGCCAGGGAACTCCAGGCCCGCAAGAAACTTCAGGAAAAATTGCAGGAAGTCGAGCAGGGGCTCAATACCGCCATGGCCCCGCTCATTCAAACCGGCAAGGTCAAGGTCATCCTCACCGACAAGGGCATCACCGTCGAAATCAACGCCAACGCGCTGTTCGACAGCGGCAGTGCCGTGATATGGGCCGACGCCAAGCGCACCCTGTGGGGCGTGGCCGACCAGCTCGAACAACAGCCCTTCCGCATCACCGTCGAAGGCCACACCGATGACCAGCCCATCAACACCCGCGAGTTTTCCTCCAACTGGGACCTCTCAGCCCTGCGCGCCACCGCCGTGGTCCACCTGTTCCGCGACCGCGGCATCGACGAATCGCGCCTCACCGCCATCGGCTACGCCGCCACCCGTCCCATCAATCCCAACGACACTGAAGAGAACCGCATTCGTAACCGCCGCGTGGCATTGCTGATCGAAATGCCCGAACAGGGGAAGTGATTTGGACTTTTAAGCGAGCAAAATTAAAGAAATCGTGTTAACTGATTTTTAAAGACGCCTAGTAATTATGGTTGACAATAATGTCAAAAATGTTGACAAATAAACAAACAATGGTTGACAATTACCGGCATGACAACAGTTAGATTACGCGGCGAAGTAGTTCGTAAGTTTATTGTGGATAACCTCGATAAGTATCCGAAGGATATTGTGAGGGTATCATCTGAGAAGTTCGTATGCTCACGTCAGGCAATCCATAAGCATATACAACGATTGATTGAGGAGGGTGCTATCACGCAGGAAGGACAGACCCGTAACAAGACGTATCGTTTAGCACCTCTTGTCAGTTGGCATAAACAATATGTGCTTGGCAATGGGGTTACAGAGGATCAAGTTTGGCGGGAAGATGTAGCTCCTTCACTCGGTAAGCTTCCGGATAACGTCATTGGGATTTGGCACTATGGTTTCACTGAGATGTTTAATAATGCAATTGATCATTCAGGCGGCTCCACAGTTTCAGTATTTCTAATAAAGACGGCGGCTAAGACTCAAATTGACCTAATTGATAATGGTGTTGGAATTTTCAAGAAGATTCAGGCTGCTCTAAATCTCCTTGATGAGCGGCATGCCGTGCTAGAACTAGCAAAAGGCAAGTTTACGACTGATCCTGATAATCATTCTGGCGAAGGAATCTTCTTCTCGTCTCGTATGTTTGATGAGTTCGTAATTCTATCTGGGGAGGTGTACTTTTCACACCAGTTTGATAAACGGGAAGATTGGATATTGCAGATGGGTACGGCTACAGGAGGCACGGTTGTTCGAATGATCCTACACAACCACACTGCGAGAACTTCAAAAAAAGTGTTCGACAAATTTACTTCTGACGATGACTATGGATTTACTAAAACGGTTGTCCCAGTGAAACTTATGCAATATGGCGATGACAATTTGGTTTCACGTTCTCAAGCGAAGCGATTATTGGCCAGATTCGATAGGTTTAAGGTGGTGTTACTTGACTTTGCTGGTATTGGCTCCATTGGACAGGCGTTTGCAGATGAGGTATTCCGAGTATTTAAACTAAAGCACCCGGAGGTGGAGCTTATAGTTACGCATGTCAATTCTGAGGTGAAGAGAATGATTTCCAGAGCTCAAGTATTGGGTCTCGAAATAAAAAAATAATATACCTGAATTGTTGGAATCAAAGCGATTGAAGGCTCAGGCACAAATTTCAACAAGGATATTGTCATGAAAAAACTCATCATCACACTTGCACTTGGCCTATCCACAATCCCTGCCGTGGCCGGGGGGCCCGACAGCCGCCAGGTTCTTTCATTGACCGAACCGCAGCGCGGTCATGTACTGGAAGAAATGCGGGCGCTGTTGTCAGGCGTGCAGAACATTCTGGCTGCGCTTTCGAAAGACGACATGGCGGTGGTGGCGCAGCATGCCCGCCCGCTGGGCATGGGCATGATGCACAAGGCGGAAGATCATCTGAAGGGTGTGTTGCCGAGGGAATTCGGCTTGCTGGGCATGTCGGTGCATCAGGATTTCGACAGGATCGCGGCGGATGCGGAATCCCTCAAGAATCCAAAACACACGCTTGGTCAGTTGAGCAATACGCTGTACAAGTGCGTGGCTTGCCATGATGCTTACCAGATTCGCGTAGAGCAGAAACCAGCGAATCAGAATGGCGCAACCGGCCATCCTCGCATTAAACAAGACGCGCTTGTTCAATCCACGCCGCGCAATCGAGAACCCGCGCTTTCGCGCGGGTTTTTTTATTCCCAACCTATTTGGCCGGTGCCTGGGCCGGCGCGGGTTGCGTCGGGTTTAACTGGTAGGGAAGCTGCCATATTTGCGCCCAGGCGTTGGGGTCAAACGGGTTGAGGATGTAGGGCGGAGCTGTTGCAGGCGACGCCGGGGTTACCCCAGCCGTGCCGGGCGCCGCGAAGACCTGTGACCATGCATTCGGGTCAAACGGGTTGAATGCGTAAGGCGTCGTCGCCGATGGCACACCATACGCTGCCGTTGCAACCGGTTGCGCGGGTGTGGTCAGAAAACCTTTCCACAGGTCGCCATAGGATGACGGGTTCATCATCGCGCCCAGCCAGCCGGTATAGGTAGCGGGGTTCATGGGGGTGATCATGGCCTGCATCCAGCGCGGATCAAGCGGCGCCATCATCCATTTCAGATACACCGCCGGGTTCAGCGACTGCATCATCAGTCCCCACACTTTCGGATCCACAGGCATCAACATCCAGCGCATGGCCTTGGCCGGGTCGGTGAACTGGGTGAGCATGGCCGTGTAGAAATTGGGATCCATGGTGGCTGCCAGCCACTTCATGTACACGTTGGGGTCGGTCATGAAGGGCATCCACGCGCCATACATGCGCGGGTCCATCATGCTGTTGGCCATGTATCCCCAGTAGGCCGGGTCAAGCGACTGCATGCCCAGCGCGGTATAGAAAGACGGCTCGGTGGCCGCTGTCATCCAGGGCACGAAGACCTTGGGTTCCTTCAATACCGCCGGGTTGCGGGTGAAGTCCCACATCATCTGCGCCCAGCCTTCGGGGGTGGCAGGTGTTGCAGCGGTTGCCTGCGGGGCAGTGGCAGCTGGCGGATTTGCCGGCATTTCGGCATATGCAGGCATGCCGGTAAAACCAGCCATCACCGCAATGGTAACCACTTTGAATTTTCTGCTGAATTTCATGATGTCACTCCTTCTATCTGGCATGTAACAAATACATTCTTCTTTCTTTAATTATTAGAAGACTGAAAAAAGGAACCCAAGCGCAGAAATTCGGAACTGCATGGTGGCAGAGACGATTTAATTGAGAGGAAACTATTGAACTTGAAATTCTTCTGCGCCCTCCCCGCTTGCCGGGGAGGGTTGGGGAGTGGTAAACAACGCTGCCAGAATAAGCTCATTTCTTTTACCCCCTCCCGACCTCCCCCGGCAATCGGGGGAGGAGTTCCAAGCCCATTTGTTTCGGGTCAATTAAAATGAACCAGTGGGAATGTTTGTTCCGCCAAAAGAATCAACCAGACTTGATCTGTATCAAGCCTGGTTGATTGATTGCAATTTTTAAATCGCGCCGAGCAATGCCCGCTTGAGCTTGCCCTCAGTGGGGTCGTTTCCCAGCCAGATGCGTAGCATGGCGCGGTTGAATGCTTCGCCGGGGATGGTGCCCAGAAAGCGGCCGTTGACGCTGACGCGGGTACCGATGCCCGGAGCGTAGTTGAGGTGTATGACTGTACCGGCGGAGACCTCGCGCAGGCTTTTGATGTATCCCAGGAAATCGTTCACTTCCTGCTGGATGGCTTCGATTTCGCCTGGGCTGTTGTTGGCGATGAGGCCGTCTTTCAGAACATCCAGATTCTGCTGGGTGGAAATGTCGCGCAGCAGGGTAAGCTGAAAGCTGCGGGGAATGTCGCGGTTGAGAATGTCGCGGGTATCCTGTCGGCGCTCGGGCAGATAGAGCGCGGCGACGTAAAGGTCCATGAACATAATCTTGCGCAGGCCCGCACCGTTCAGCACCAGGTCGCGGCCAGCCACATGGACCCGATCCGGCAAGCGCACGCCGGCGACTTCGGTCGTGGCGGTCGATGACCAGGCCGCGCCGGAGGCCGAAAAAACCAGAAGGCAGGCAAGAAACAGGCGACGCACGGCAACTCCAGATGTAACTGGCTGCCATTCTAGCCTTTGAACATTACAGTTACAGCAACCGGGTTGGGCTCAAGTTTCCACGATGGTTGACGATTGTCCGACCGGCTGGCTGGCTTCTTACACGGACATTGCCCGTGTAGGCATGTTGTAGGTGGCCTGGCCGCCGGGGTTGTACAGCTTCTGCCCGCCTGCCGCACCGCTCAGTACATTGAGCGCCTGTTCCACCGAACCCATGCGCATGTTGATGAGCCGGCCGTTGAGCTGGTTGAGGTCTCGGGCCATGCGTTCGGTCTCGCGAATTTCGCGCCATATCAGTACCGCCTGCTTGTTGCCGGTCTGCCTGATCATGGCTTCCATGCCGTCATCCGTGCTGGGATAGCCGTTTTCCAGCAGCAGCTTTCCGCGCGCCTTGATGTGCGGGGCGAGCGCAACAACCAGATTGCGCTTGTGGGTGGCCAGTTCGGTGAGCGTATCGATGTTGCCGTCGCGCAGCATGACCTGTTCCTGGATCAGGATGCCGACCAGCTGTTTCCAGGCGGCGAGTTCGGTTTCGGGCTGCCAGGGGAGGAGGGTGTCCATGGTCATTCTCCTTCGGCCAGGGTTTGCAGGGTGGAGTTGATCAGGCCGTTCGCAATGCGTTCTGAACTGATCTGGTACTGGCCGCTGGCCAGCGCCTGCTTGATGGCTTCGATGTGCGAGGTATTGACGTCAGTGGCCGCCAGCGTTTTTTCGATGCCCTGCAGCGTGGGCGACAGCCTGATCTGGATGTCGCCGCCGGCTGGCAGGATGTCCGCCTTGTCGCCCTGCTGGCGCGGCTTGCGCGAAGCCGTGCTGTCAGGTTCAAGTCCTGCCTGCGTGAGAAGTGAGGGATCGATTTTCATGTTTTCGCCTTTCTTGTTGTTGCTAGTTCGCGATATCCACCAGACCATCCTGACGGGCGATGCCACTGACGACTTGCCCGGATGCGGTTCTGACCTGTACGACCTGTCCCGCCGACGCGTTGTTGAGCGCGCGGCCTTCTGAAGAGATGCTGAATCCCTTGCCATTGACCATCAACTGGATGCCCTGGCCCTGCGAGACAATTTGCGGCGCGCGCAGCATGCCGCCGCGGATCGGCGCGCCGGCTACCAGGCCGGTGGTCATGACCTTGCCGACTGCCTGTTCGGGCTGGGTGATCACATCCTGCGCCATCCTTGCCAGATCGCCGCGCCGTGCTTCGAGCAGGTCGACGGTGATGGTCTGTCCGGGCTGGAGCTGCGCGGCGGCAACCATATAAGTAGTCGTCACGCTGATCGTCGCGCGGATATAGGTTGTCCAGTTTCCGGGCGCATGACAGCGGATGCCGACCGTGACATTTCCGGCCAGGCGCGTGCCCTCCGGGATGAACGCCTCGGATGCTTCGCATCGGGCCAGTTTCGCGGCCGATTTTGGCAGGGCTGCCTCAATCCTGATTTCACCCGGCATGCCAGCCGTCAACTGCGCCAGATGGCTTGTGGCCATCTGGCGCAGGCGCGCGGCGTCCTCTGTTGGAGGCGCGGCCGCTGCGCTGGCTGTCAGCGCGAGTAAAAGGACAGAAAGTTTCATATTCATGTTCGTTTTCATGACTTTATTAACGCGCAATTTTCCGGATTGGCGCAGGGTGCTTAAGGGCTGAATAAAGACGGGTTTTGGCCCTTTATTGGCCGTTTGATTTGACAGCGGTGCTCCTAGTATTCGATTCATGAACAAGGGCGATGCCAAGCCCTGATATTCACCAGACCAGCCCAAATTTGATGGAGAAGCACGTGAATAAATGCATCTCGAACGATCAGAGCGAAATCCGGTTAGTACTGCCGGCTTTCGCGGGTGCTGACGGCCGCTTTGCGGCATTTTCGCACCCCCGCTTCGCGCCAATAGGCACTGCTATTGGCTTGGCGCGGGTTGCGCGAACCTGCTTGCAAACCGCCTCATTATCCCGCGATCTGGTGAATATCCGGGCTAGCGCCCATTAATTTAGGAGTCATCCAATGGCCAATTCTTTAGATGATTTGTTCCGGTTCCACCAGCAGGCGCTGTCGCTCAGAAGCGAACGCCAGCAGGTGCTGGCTTCGAACATTGCCAATGCCGACACCCCCAATTACAAGGCGCGCGACTTCGACTTTTCTGCTGCGCTGCGCGCGGCTGTGGGAACTGGCGGCAGCCCAGCATCTGCTGTCCCGCTCGCCGTGAGCGCCCCGGGGCACATGAATGGTTCGCCGCCCATGGAACGCACAGTCAGCGGCGTCGAACTCAAGTACCGAACAGTGCAACAGGGTAGCGTCGATGGTAATACCGTGGATATGGACACCGAACGGGCGGCGTTTGCCGACAACGCGATTCGCTACGAATTCAACCTTACCCGGCTCAACCAGCAAATTAAAGGCATGCTGGCGGCGATCCAGGGCTGATTGAGAGAAAAGAGGACATTTCATGAGCATGTTCGACATTTTCAAGGTTTCGAGTTCGGCGCTTAATGCACAGTCACAGCGGCTGAATACCGTGGCCAGCAATCTGGCCAATGCGGATAGTGCAACCAGCGCCACGGGCGAGCCCTACCGCGCCAAGCAGGTGGTGTTCAGCGCAACGCCGGTGGATGAAAGCGGCGCGACTGGCGTGCAGGTGGTGGGGGTGATCGACGATCCTTCGCCGATGAAAACGGTTTACGACCCCAAGCATCCGCTGGCGGACGAAAACGGCAACGTGACCATGCCGAATGTGAATGTGGTGGAAGAAATGGTGAACATGATTTCCGCGTCGCGTTCGTACCAGTCGAACGTGGAGGTGATGAACACCGCCAAGACCTTGTTGTTGAAGACGCTGACCCTGGGTCAGTAAGGAGCTGATAGATGACTACACCGATCGATAGCGCCCTGTTGTCCAGCATGAACGGCACGACAGCCGCCAGTGCGGCAAAGGGCTCGACGCAGGAAACCAAGGACCGCTTCCTGAGCATGCTGGTGGCGCAAATGCGCAACCAGGACCCATTGAATCCACTGGACAACGCACAGGTGACCTCGCAGATGGCGCAGTTGTCCACCGTCGAAGGCATTGAAAAGATGAACAGGACGCTGGCAGCGCTGGCGGAAAACTTCGGTTCTGATCAACTATCCCAGGCCGCCAATCTGATTGGCCACAACGTGCTGGTGTCGGGAAATACGGTCAGCCTTAACGATGGCATGGGTGTGTTCGGCATCAATCTGGAGAACGCTTCGGACTCGGTGCAGATTTCCATATTTGATCAGGCTGGCCAGCTGGTCAGCACTGTCAATACCGGTGTGTTGCCGGCGGGCGAGCACCTGTTCGACTGGGATGGCATGAATGATTCGGGTCTCGCCATGCCCGCGGGCAATTATCGTTTTGAAGCCACGACCGGCAGCGGCAAGAGTCTCGTTGCCGTACAGACCCTGAGCAGCGGGCTGGTGCAGGGGGTGGCGCGCGGCGATGACGGTGTCGAATTGAATGTGCAGGGACTGGGCAGGACGGCGTATGCCGATGTCCGCCAGATTCATTAATACAGAATTTTTGAAAACAGGAGCGTGAAATGAGTTTTCAGCAAGGTTTGAGCGGTTTGAGCGCGGCAGCGGATCAGCTGGATGTGATCGGCAACAACGTGGCCAACTCCAATACGGTGGGCTTTAAACGCGCGGAAGCGCAGTTTGCTGATGTGTATGCCACGTCACTGTCTGGTTCTGGCGGTTCGCAGGTCGGCATTGGCACGCAGCTGGCCGCCGTGGTGCAGCAGTTTTCGCAGGGCAAGATCACCGCAACCGAGAATCCGCTGGATGTGGCCATTAATGGCAACGGTTTCTTCCGCCTGAGCAACAACGGCTCGATTTCATACTCGCGCAATGGCCAGTTTCAGATGGACAGCTTCGGTTACATCATTACCTCAACCGGTAGGCGCCTGACAGGCTATACCGCCAATGCCACGGGCGCGCTGGACACGTCCGCGCCGGCCGAATTGCAGATTTCCACGGCTGATCGCGCGCCGCAGACCACTTCATCTGTCAATGCCCTGCTGAATCTGGATTCACGCCAGAGCGCGCTGCCCTCGGCAGGCTTCAACCTGAGCGATCCCAATACTTTCCATCACTCCACGTCGGTGTCGATTTTCGACAGCCTGGGCAACCCGCATGTGTTCTCAACCTATTACATGAAAACCGGCGCGGGCAGTTGGGATGTTTTTGGCGCTGTCGATGGCACGCAGGTTGGCGCAGGGCCGGTCGGCACACTGAATTTCGGCACGGATGGCTTCATCGATACTGCCACCACCGCACTGCCATTCAGCTTGTCCGCAACGGTTACCACTGGCGCGACCAGCCCGTTTACCTTTGATCTCGGCTTTTCTGGCACCACGCAATTCGGATCCGGTTTCAGCGTCAACGCGCTGGATCAGGACGGCTTCGCTTCCGGACGTCTGACCGGCTTCAACATCGCGCCAGACGGCGTGATCCAGGGCCGTTATACCAACGGACGTTCCGCCGTACTGGGTCAGGTGGTGATCGCCAACTTCTCCAACCCGCAGGGTCTTGAAGCCCTGGGCGATAACGGCTTTGCCGAATCCGCCACTTCCGGCACGCCGCTGGTTGGCGAACCCGGTACCGGCACGCTGGGCGTACTGCAGTCTTCCGCCGTTGAGGATTCCAACGTCGACCTGACATCGGAGCTGGTAGCGATGATTACCGCGCAGCGCGTGTACCAGGCCAACGCGCAAACCATCAAGACGCAGGATCAGGTGTTGCAGACCCTCGTGAACCTCAGGTAACCAGGCCTTTGAACGGATGACGGAGCTGCCATGGACAGACTGATCTATACCGCGATGACCGGCGCCAGGCATGCGATGGAGCAACAGGCGACGACGGCGAACAATCTGGCCAATATCAATACCACTGGTTTCCGCGCGCAGCTCGACAGCTTCCGCGCAGTGCAGGTGCAGGGTGAAGGCCTGCCGACGCGCGCGTTCGTCGTCGATGCCACGGTTGGCAGCGATTTCCGTCCCGGCGTGATTCAGCAAACCGGCCGCGAACTGGATGTTGCGCTGCAAAGCCAGGGCTGGCTGGTGGTGCAGGCCGCGGATGGCAGCGAGGCCTTTACTCGCAATGGCAGCCTGCAGGTAAATGAATCGGGCTTGCTGCAAACGCGGGAAGGGCTGGCGGTCATGGGCGATGGCGGCGAAATCAGCCTGCCGCCTGACGGCCAGATTGCCATTGCCAAGGACGGCACGATTTCAATACGCTCGAACACAGGTTCTATCTCCAGCGTGGGCCGCATCAAGCTGGTAAATCCGCCGGAAGATCAACTGGTACGCGGCGAGGATGGCCTGTTCCGCCTGAAGGATGGCGGCACGGCGGAAGTCGACATCAACGCCGTGCTGGTTAGCGGTGCGCTGGAATCCAGCAACGTGAATCCGGTAAACGAAATGGTCAACATGATCGCTCAGGCGCGCTTGTACGACATGCATATCAAGCTGCTGCAAAACGCAGAACAGAACGCAGGCAAGGCCGACCAGACCTTGTCACTTGGCTGATTTTTTGAAAGGAAGTTTCCATGATTCGCTCACTCTGGATCGCAAAAACCGGACTCGATGCCCAGCAAACGCAGATGGATGTCATCTCCAACAACCTGGCCAACGTGTCTACTTCAGGATTCAAGCGGGCGCGTGCCGTGTTCGAGGATTTGCTTTACCAAACCCTGCGCCAGCCTGGCGCGCAGTCTTCGCAGCAAACACAACTGCCATCCGGATTGCAGATCGGCACGGGTGTGAAGCCAGTGGCCACCGAGCGGATTTTTACCCAGGGCAACCTGCAGCAAACTGGTAATGCCAAGGATGTGGCGATTCAGGGCAGCGGGTTTTTCCAGATTCAGATGCCGGATGGCACCACCGCCTACACGCGCGATGGTTCATTCCAGACCGATTCTCAAGGGCAGCTGGTGACCTCCAGCGGCTACCTTGTCCAGCCGGGAATCACTTTCCCGGCGGACACCATCAGCGTGACGATTGCGCCGGATGGCACGGTCTCGGCGTTGCAACCCGGCAATGTGGCGCCTACCCAGGTGGGGACGCTGCAACTGGCGACTTTCATCAACCCAGCCGGTTTGATCAGCATGGGTGAAAACCTTTACAAGGAGACCGCGGCTTCGGGCACGCCCAATGTGGCCACGCCCGGCACCAATGGCACAGGACTGCTGAATCAGGGATACACCGAAACATCCAACGTGAATGTGGTGGAAGAACTGGTGAACATGATCCAGACCCAGCGCGCTTATGAAATCAACAGCAAGTCGATCCAGACATCGGACCAGATGCTGCAACGCCTGACACAACTTTGATTGAACGTTTTCGCATGATGAGCACGAAAAGGATATTTCAGGCTGTACGCTTGATGACGACACTGCTTGTGGCGGGTTCGCTCTCGGCCTGCGCACTACCCAAGCCGTCCAGCATTGTGCAGCAGCCAACCTCAACGAAGCCTGTTCCCGCCAAAACCGCGCCACCGCCCGCCAATGGCGCAATATTCAATGCAGCTGCCTACAAGCCGTTGTTTGAGGATCGCATGGCCCGGCGCGTGGGCGACATGCTGTTCATCACCATTCAGGAAAAAACCAGCGCGGGCAAGGCGGCTTCCAGCGATACATCCAAGAAAGCCACGGCCGAGGCCGGCATTCCGACCCTGGCCAAACTCTTGCTGACACCTTTGAAAGGTATCGAGGTCAGCGCCAATTCGGATCTCCAGTTCGAGGATGAATCGAACATCAGTTCCAGCAACAACTTTACTGGCAGCCTGGCGGTGACGGTGGTTGAAGTGCTGTCGAATGGCTATCTGGTCGTGGCTGGCGAGAAACAGGTGGCGCTGGACAAGGGCATCGAATACGTCCGCTTTTCCGGTGTCGTCAATCCGGACATGATCCAGGCAGGCAACAAGGTGTCGTCCGCACAGGTCGCCGATGCGCGCATCGAATACCGCACCAGCACCAATATCGATGCGGCCGAAGTGACGCAATGGCTGGCACGGTTCTTCCTGAGCGTGTTGCCGTTGTAATGAAAGCGATGGATCGAATCATGGTGAAAAATAATTCTCTAAATAAGCTGTTTTCCAGGCTGGTGACGGTGTTTGTACTGGCGTTGTCAGGCCTGACCATGCCGGCCGCAGCCGACCGCATCAAGGACCTGGCCTCCATTCAGGGTGTGCGCTCCAACCAGCTGATCGGCTACGGCCTGGTGGTCGGTCTGGATGGCAGCGGTGACCAGACGACGCAGACGCCGTTTACCGTGCAGAGCGTGATCAGCATGCTGACGGAAATGGGTGTCAACGTGCCACAAGGCGCGACCATGCAGTTGAAGAATGTGGCCGCCGTGATGGTGACAACCAGTCTTCCGGCTTTTGCCCAGCCCGGGCAGACCATCGACGTGACCGTTTCATCGCTTGGCAATGCCAAGAGTCTCCGCGGCGGCACGCTGCTGATGACGCCGTTGAAGGGCGCGGACAATCAGGTTTATGCCATGTCACAGGGCAATATTCTGGTGGGTGGCGCGGGCGCGGCCGCCAGCGGCAGCAAGGTGCAGGTCAACCATCTGAGCGTGGGCCGCATCCCCGCAGGCGCGACAGTTGAACGACCGGTCGCCAGCGATCTGGGCGCGGATGGACACATCCAGCTCGAACTCAACCAGACCGATTTCTCCACCGCGCGCCGCGTGGTGGAGGCGATCAACAAACAGTATGGTCCCGGCACGGCGCAGGCGAAGAACGGCCGCGTCATCAGCGTGAAAACGCCCATGGGCAGCGACGACCGCGTCATGTTCATCGCCGCCGTCGAAAGCCTGAATGTCAGCCCCGCGCAAAGCGCCGCCAAGGTCATCATCAACGCACGCACAGGTTCCGTTGTCATGAACCAGCCGGTCATGCTGGAAAACTGCGCGGTGTCACACGGCAATCTTTCTGTTGTCATCAACACCGAGCCGGTCATCAGCCAGCCCGCGCCGTTTTCAAAAGGCCAGACGGTTGCCACCACCAGTTCGCAAATCGAAATCAGCCAGTCACCCGGACAGGTCATGCTGCTGAAGGGCGGCGCTTCGCTGTCGGATGTGGTCAAGGCGCTCAATTCCATCGGCGCCACGCCGCAGGACCTGCTGGCGATTTTGCAGGCCATGAAGGCAGCGGGTGCGTTGCGGGCCGATCTGGAAATTATCTGATCATGATCAACGGCGCCGATCTCTCCTCCCGCTTCGCCCTGGATGTCCAGGCTGTTGGCAATTTAAAGACGGAAGCTGGACAGAATTCACCGGAGTCGCTGAAGAAGGTTGCCCAGCAGTTCGAGGCGCTGCTGATGAACATGATGCTGAAAAGCATGCGCGAGGCGACACCGCAGGATGGCATGTTCGACAGTGATCAGACCCGTTTGTATACCTCGATGCTGGATCAGCAGCTTTCACAGTCCATGGCCAGCAAGGGAATCGGCCTGGCGGATGCGATGGTCCGGCAGTTAAGCGGCCATCTTGGCAATACCGCTCAGACGGGTGTTTCAAAACTGATGCAGGAAGCCGGGCTGGTCGAGGCGGACAAGCCCGCATCGGGGCTGACGTCCAACCCGTTGCCTGCTATGCCTGCCGGAGATGCCGCCAAGGGTGACAAGGCTGTCATGGCTGGCCCCAGGGATTTCGTTCAAACACTGATGCCGCATGCCCAGCACGCCAGCGAGGCAACCGGCATTCCGGCTTCGTTCATGATGGCGCAGGCGGCGCTGGAAACAGGCTGGGGCAAGCGCGACATTCGCGGTGCCGATGGCCTGCCGAGCCATAACCTGTTTGGCATCAAGGCCGGATCGAACTGGAACGGCAAGACCGTGGACATCACCACCACCGAATATGTGAACGGCCAGCCAGTGAAAATGGTCGACCGTTTCCGCGCCTATGACTCCTACGCCGAGTCGTTCGCCGATTACGCGAAGCTGCTGCAATCCAACCCGCGTTATCAGCAGGTTTTGGCCCAGCCGCAGGATGCTGCCAGCTTCGCAGGTGGCCTGCAACGCGCGGGCTACGCCACTGATCCCACTTATGCGCAGAAACTGATGGCCTTGATTAGACAGATCGGTCCGCAAATCGGATAGCGAATCGGATGACTGAAACAATCATGATTTATGCCGATACCCAGATGACTACCGGTATTCCCGGTTAAAACCTCTTTGGACATGCCATGGCCAGCAGCGTATTAAATATCGGTGTCACCGCCCTCAAGGCCGCGCAGGCAGGCATTGCCACGACCTCGCACAACATCAGCAATGCCGCCACGCCCGGCTACAGCCGGCAGGAAATCGTCCAGTCGACCAGTCTGGCGATGTATACCGGCTCCGGCTACATTGGGCAGGGCGTGCAGGTCGATACGGTCAAACGCATCTACAGCGACTTCCTGGCCAACCAGGTCATGGATGCCCAGGCCACGGCCAGCCAGATCGACGCCCAGCGCAGCCATATCAGCCGCATCGACAACCTGCTGGCGGATGCCACCGCCGGCCTGTCACCCATATTGCAGGAATTCTTCTCCGGCATTCACGATGTGACGAATGACCCGTCCGACATGGCGGCTCGCCAGTCGATGCTGTCAAACTCGCGCATGCTGGTCAACCGTTTTCAGGCTACCGGAAATCAATTGAGCGCCATACGCGGCGAGGTGGAAACGGAAATCCGCGCCAGTGTGCAGACCATCAACAGCTATGCGTCGCGCCTTGCCCAGTTGAATGACCAGATCGCTGTCGCCGAAGGTCAGGGCAAGAGTCAGCCGGCAAACGACCTGCGCGATCAGCGCGACCTGCTGCTGGCCGATCTCAACAAGGAAATCAAGACCACTGCCGTTCGCATGGGGGACGGGAGCATCAATGTCTATGTGGCAAGCGGCCAGGCACTGGTATTGGGTTCCCAGGCAGCCAGCCTGGTAGCCAGGCCGTCCAGCAGCGACAGCACCCAGATAGAAATCGGCTATCAGATGACGGGACAGAATCTGCCCATGCGCGAAGGCGACATCACGGGCGGACGTCTGGGCGGTCTGCTGCAATTCAGGTCAGACACCCTCGCCACGGCGCAAAATACCCTGGGACGCATGGCGATTGGACTGTCGTTCACGCTGAACCAGCAACACAGGCTGGGACAGGATTTGTCCGGAAATATGGGGGGGGATTATTTTTCGATCCTGCAGCCCGCCGCCATTTCAAATTCGACCAATATCGGTAATGCGCAAATCACGGCCGTGTTTGTTGATGCGAATGCATTGACGGCCAGCGATTATCAAATTGACTTCGATGGCACGAATTACAGCATAACCCGCCTGTCTGACGGCGTCACACAAACGGCTGCGTCATTCCCTGTCACCCTGGATGGCCTGGAACTGACCCTTGCATCGGGTGTGGCCGCGGCGGGCGATCGCTTCCTGTTGAGACCGGTACGCGAGGGTGCGACATCTCTCGGTCTGGCCATTGGCAGTCCTGC
Organism: Thiobacillus sp.; assembly: GCA_018263115.1. Lineage (GTDB taxonomy): Bacteria > Pseudomonadota > Gammaproteobacteria > Burkholderiales > Thiobacillaceae > UBA6918. Next base: position 93,333 of record JADFDC010000005.1, on the reverse strand, counting down.
GGAAATCGCGGCAGCCGCACCCATCAGGACAGGAAACCCGGCCTCGAACACCGGGACCGCATCCATCAGCGCGGGATCCGTCAACGCAAACTACCTGACTACACCGTTTGCCGGCACTGTAACGCTGAACTACAGCAGCGCGACCGGCATGCTGTCAGGCTTCCCCGCGACCAGCGCTGTTACGGTCGATGCGGGCGGCACGGTAACGACCTATCCGGCGGGCGCCCCCGTGCCCTACACCGCTGGCGCGAAGATCAGTTTCGATGGCATTGAAATCAGCCTGTCCGGCACACCGGCAGATGGAGATCAGTTCACCATACAGCCCAACATTGGCGGGGTGGGCGATAACCGCAACGCACTGCTGCTCGCTGGATTGCAGACCGCCAAGACACTGGGCGGCGGCACCATGAGCTTTGGCGATGCCTACAGTCAACTGGTGGGCGAAATCGGTGTCAGGACCCGCGAACTGGATATCACCAGCAATGTTCAGAACAAGATGCTCGATGAAGTCAGCAACACCCAGCAAAGTTTCTCTGGTGTCAATCTGGATGAAGAAGCCGCCAAACTGATGCGCTATCAGCAGGCTTACCAGGCCGCGGCCAAAGTCATGCAGATGGCAAGCGAACTTTTTGAAACCCTGGCATCGATTGGAAGGTAAGGGAGCACTGGTATGCGGATTACCACAAACATGATGTATGAAATGGGCGTTTCGCGGATCGCCGACCAGCAGGCCATTCTCAACAAAACCCAGCAGCAGGTTTCCACCGGTCGCAGGATTCTGACCCCGGCCGATGATCCTTCAGGCGCCTCCAGCGCGCTGCAAGTCAGTCAGGCTGATGGATTGCTCGGGCAGCATGTCGAAAACCGCAATCTGGCCAGAAATGGATTGGGCATCGAGGATGGCGTGCTGCAAAGCATTTCCGACCTGATGCAGAACGTCAAGACAACCATCATCGCTGCGGGTAATGGAACTCTTGGCAATGTCGAGCGCAACTTCATGGCCAGCGAGCTGCGCGGTCAACTGGACCAGTTGATTGGCCTGGCCAACGGCACAGACGGTAACGGCAATTATCTATTCTCGGGATTCCAGACCCATACAGTTCCCTTTGCACGCAGTGGCAATACAGTCAGCTATGCGGGTGATAGCGGTTTGCGAGCCTTGCAGGTTTCGGGCGAGCGGCAGATGGCGGTGGGCGATTCGGGTCAGGATTTGTTTCTGTCCGTACCTGAAGGCAATGGGCGTTTCCTGGCGACAGCCACATCAGGAAATACCGGAACCGGAAAAATCAGCAGCGGTACCGTCGTCGATTCTGCCGCCATCACCGGGGATGACTATCAGATCACTTTCAGCGTGGTGGGAGCGACCACTACCTATAGCGTGACCAATGTCACCACAAGTACGGTCTTGTCATCCGGCAATCCCTACACCGATGGCAGCGCCATCGTGGTGGACGGCATGCAATTCGACATCAAGGGCAGTCCGGCCAACGGCGACCAGTTCTCGCTGACGCCCAGCGGGCGCAAGAGTGTCTTCGATGTGATGAATGAACTCATTACCGCGCTATCCACAGCCGTAGTCGTGCCGGCGGATTCGGCCCGACTTTCCAATACCCTGGCCCTTGCCCAGAGTGAAATGTCGAATGCCTTCGACAAGGTGCTGGAAACCCGCGCCTCGGTCGGCGCCCGTCTGAAAGAGCTGGACGCGCTGGAAGACAGCGGCAGCTACATGCACCTGCAAAACCAGACCCGGCTTTCCGAACTTCAGGACCTTGACTACAATGAAGCACTTTCGAAGCTCGCCATGCAGCAGATCACGCTGGAGGCCGCGCAGAAATCCTTTGTTCAGGTGGCGGGTCTGTCGCTGTTCAAGTATCTCTGAGCGCGCCTGGTTGAAATCCCCGGATTGAAATCCCCCCAACCCTCCTTTATCAAGGGGGGTGGCGAGCTCGCGAGCCGGGGGATTCAACGCTCTACCGCAACATCGCAGGCAAGCCTGCTCCTACGGGGATGGTGTTGTAGGAGCACCCTTGGGTGCGATCCGCTCCTGCCATTCTCAGGAATAGCACACCTGTTGCCCCGCTTTTTCCCGCTTTGACACTCTCGAATTTGAACGCTTCCTGCCGATTCATTATCAGGCAGGGAGTGGCATTTTCGCCTTTCCGGCTTGCATGCCAGTCTGCTGGATCAGCCGGGCAATTAAAAGAGATGGGTTCATAAGCCCGCTTTTATCAGCCGTTTGAAAGGCGGCTTCACTATCCAGAATTCAATCATCAGATATGGAGAGGAATAAACGATGAAGATACTTATCGCGGATGACAGCAAGGCCATGCGGCAGGTCATCGGGCACATGCTGCGCCAGGCCGGCTACAGCGGCTTCAAGGTGGTTGAGGCGGCGGACGGCGTGGAAGCGCTTGCAAAAGCAGGCAGCGAGGAGCCCGATCTTGTCCTGTCCGACTGGAACATGCCAAACAAGACCGGCATCGAATTTCTTCAGGAACTGCGCGCATCCGGCAACGAAGTGCCGTTTGGTTTCGTAACCACCGAAGTCAGCCCTGAGATGCGTGCATTGGCCACGCAATCCGGCGCTGCATTCCTGATCGGAAAGCCCTTCATGCCTGAAGACTTCCAACGCGTGCTGGATGACTACCTCGCCTGAATAACAGATACCAAGGAGAAACCATGGCAAGCCTGCCCACCCCAAAAGAAGTGTCCGATGCGTTGACCATGCTGTTGCGTCGCAATGTGAAGGCAACTTCTACCCAATTGAAACCAGCAAGCATCAAGATGGCTGGCCTGTATGGCTCCGGCAATGATTCGCCCACCATAGCCGCCTGCATGGTGGACCTGAATTTTGCCGCCTATTCAGGCGCGGCATTTTCCATGATCCCTGCCGATGCCGCCAAGGATTGCATCAAGGCCAATGAGCTTGACGAATTCATGCAGGATAACTTTGGCGAAGTGCTCAACGTTTTTTCGCGCCTGTTCGGTGAACAGGACAACAAGCGCATTCTGCTTCAGAACAAGGTGTTTCCGCCAAACGCCTTGCCGGACCAGGCGAGCCAGTCGCTGACCGCCGGAAGCCAGAAACTGGACCTGGAACTGGACATCGACGGCTATGGCAAGGGCGTCATCGCCATGCGCCTGATGTGAACGGACGAAGGATCATTCAACAATAAGACAAGAACAGAGACGCGATGAGTTTCGATATGGACATGAGCCAGTTCCAGCAGGTCTTCTTTGAAGAGTCCGCGGAACATCTCGCCAGCATGGAATCCATCCTGCTGGGGATGGACATCGATAATCCCAACCCGGAGGACATGAACGCGCTGTTCCGTGCGGCCCATTCAATCAAGGGCAGCAGCGCCACCTTCGGCTTTCCTGACATGACCGCGGTCACGCACGATCTGGAAACACTGCTCGACCGTGTACGCAAGAACGAAATACCGCTGACAACCGATATCGTCGATGCTTCGCTTGAGGCGCGCGACATACTCAACACGCAGCTCCGGGCCCATCAGGGAGGCCAGGCCGTTGATCCGGCAGCGGTCACGGCTATCTGCACGAGGGTCAAGGCACTGACAGGCCAGCCAGTTGATGATGCGGCCGGTAAAAAGATGACTGCCGGTGAAAAGGAATCCGCTCTGGCTGATGTCAAGACGAACGCTTCCACTGGGGAACCCGTCGTTTACCAGATCACCGTTCCATTCAAGGCTGACGATCCAAAAAAGAAGCTGGGACCAGAAGTCCTGAAATACCTGCGCACGCTGGGCGAACTGGAAGTGCTGGGGCGTGACGAAGAACGCGCGAGCCTCAGGCTCACATCCGCAGCCAGCCGGGATGAAATCTGCGAAGCCTTTTCATTCCATCCCTCGGCGGATCTGGTCATCATAGAACCGCCCGAGGGCGCCAAGCCTTGCAAGGAGAAAAAGCCACGCAAGAAGAAAGCCGTTCCGACTGGGAGTGGTCGGGATCCGGAAATCAGCCAGCCCATACAGACCGCACCCGAGCCCTCGAAAGATCAGGAAACATCTCCCGTTGTCGCCATGCCGGTTGAGATACAGGAGACCAGAACACCCCCCAGGCCGGAGCAGAAGGCCGCCGCACCGGCTGCGGAAACCTCAATCCGCGTCAGCGTGGACAAGGTCGACCTGCTGATCAATCTGGTGGGCGAGCTGGTGATTACCCAGTCCATGCTGTCGCAGACGGCAACGGCCGAAAGCCTGGTCAGCGAACATCTCTACGACCGCCTGCTGCAACTGGAGCGCAACACGCGCGAGCTGCAGGAAACCGTGATGAGCATCCGCATGCTGCCGGTCAGCTTCGCCTTCAACCGTTTCCCGAGACTGGTGCGCGATCTGGCCGGCAAGCTGGGCAAACAGGTCGACCTGAAAATGGTCGGCGCGGAAACCGAACTGGATCGCGGCGTAATCGAGAAAATCGCCGATCCGCTCAATCACCTCATTCGCAACAGCATCGACCACGGCCTGGAAATGCCGGATGAGCGTATTGCCGTTGGCAAGGATCCCAAGGGCACGGTGATCCTTTCCGCCTTTCACCAGGGCGGCAGTGTCGTCATCATGGTGCAGGATGACGGCAAGGGACTCAATCGCGACCGCATTCTTGCCAAGGCGAAGGAAAAGGGCATTCCCGTCAGCGACAACATGCCGGATTCCGAAGTCTGGCCGCTGATCTTCGCGCCGGGCTTTTCAACCGCCGCCGTGGTCACCGATGTGTCTGGTCGCGGCGTGGGCATGGATGTCGTCAGGAAAAACATCGAAAGCCTGGGCGGCCGGGTCGAAATTTCGTCCGAAGCCGGCAAGGGCAGCACCATCACCATCCGTCTGCCACTGACGCTGGCGATCATGGACGGCATGTCCATCGGCGTGGGCGATCAGGTCTACATCGTGCCGATCACCGCCATCGCCGAATCCATCCGGCCTTCATTGAAAGACATCAAGACCGTGGTGGGGCAGGGCAGGGTGGTCAATGTCCGCGGGGAATATCTGCCGCTGATCGCCGTGCACGAAATATTCAACATCCGTGCGCACAGCACCAGTTTCGATGACGGCATCCTCATGATCGTCGAAACCGACCATGGGCGCGTCGCGATGTTTGTCGACGAGCTGCTGGGGCAGCACCAGGTCGTCATCAAGAACATTGAATCGAACTACCGCAAGGTCCAGGGCATTTCAGCCGCCACCATCATGGGCGACGGCAGCGTGTCGATGATCCTGGACGTTTCGGAAATGGCAAGACTTGGAAAACTCGGCGCAGGCATACAGCGCGCCGCATAGGAGAAAATATGGAAGCGACTCAACTCAACCCGGCAACGCATGAATCGACTGCTATCGTCGCAGGCGGAAAGGAATACCTGACCTTTACCCTGGGCAGCGAGGAATACGGCATCGACATCCTCAAGGTACAGGAAATCCGCCGTTACGAAAAAGTCACGCACATCGTCAACGCGCCAGAGTTCATCCGTGGCGTGATCAACCTGCGCGGCGTCATCGTGCCCATCATCGACATGCGGCTGAAGTTCAACCTGGGCAGCGCCGAATTCACGCCGCTGACCGTCGTCGTCATCCTCAATGTGGCCGGCCGCGTGGTCGGCGCCATTGTCGACAGCGTATCGGATGTGGTGCACCTCTCGCATGACGCGATCAAGCCGCCGCCTCAGTTCTCATCCGCCCTGGCGGTCGAGTTCATCGAAGGCCTGGCCTCCATCGACGAGCGCATGGTCATCATCATGGACATCGAGGCGCTCATGACCGGCCAGGACATGGCCCTCGTCGACCAGGCGGCTTAACCAATTAAAAAACACCAGACAGCGGAGCAAACCCATGCGAACCAACCTACCCGTTACCAATACCGAAGTCGAAATCAAGGACGGTGAACTAATCGTCTCCAAAACCGACCTCAAGGGGCGGATCACCTATATCAACAAGACATTTATCGAAGTCAGCGGCTTCACCGAACAGGAGCTGATTGGCGAACCGCACAACATCGTGCGGCATCCCGACATGCCGCCAGAAGCCTATAAAGATCTTTGGGAAACACTCAAGGCAGGCAAGCCGTGGACGGGCTATGTCAAGAACCGCTGCAAGAACGGCGACTTCTACTGGGTGGTGGCCAACGCCACACCCATCTGGGAAAACGGCAGCCTGGCCGGCTATATGTCGGTTCGCAAGCGCGCGGAACGCTCGGCCATCGAAGAAGTGGAAAAGGCCTACCGCCAGTTCAGGGAAGACAAAGCCGGCGGGCTCGCCATCCGCGAAGGCAAGGTAATCAGAACATCTCTGTTGCCAAGATTTGTCGACAGGCTGGCCAATCTCACCATCAGGCATCGTTTCATGGCAATCAGCGGCATTCTGACATCACTCCTGATTCTGGTGGGGGGCGTCGGCGTGTATGGAATGAGCCAAATCGAGGCGGGTTTGACAACGGTATACAACGACCGTGCTGTTCCAATGGGTCAATTGAACACCATCGTGCGCAACATGATGGCGAACCGCCAGAACGTTTCGGAGAGCCTGTTGCATCCAAATGTTGACAACATCAGCCTTCGTCTGAAGGAGAGCGAGAGAAACATTGGCGAGATCAATGAGCTCTGGGAAGCCTATATAACTACCTATTTGACGCCAGAAGAAAAGGTGCTGGCCGGGAAATTTGCCGAATCGCGTGGCAGATTCGTGAAAGAGGGGCTAAAGCCGGCCATGGCGGCGCTCAAGGAAGGCAAGCTGGAACAGGCGCGCCAGATTAATGACAGACTTGACGTTCTCTTTGAACCGGCACGCGAGAATGTCAATGCCCTGGTCAAGCTCCAGCTGGATGTTGCCAAACAGGAGCATGATGCCGCGGAAAACAAGTATGCCTATATCCGCAATGCAGCGATTGTGGCGATCACGCTGGGAGTTGTCTTTGCCGCATGGCTGAGCTGGGCTACCTATCGAGCCATTGTCATTCCCTTGAACCGGACGAGAGATCAGATGGGAGAAATCGCCCAGGGTAACATGAATCTGACGGTGCGAAAGGATCGCAATGATGAGGTTGGCGATATGGTGGACAGCTTCCGCTCGCTGTTCATCAAGATTGGGTTTGACATGTCAGAAGCCAATCGCCGCGCGGAGGAAATGAGCCGCGTTCAGAGTGCATTGGATAGTTCAACTGCCGCCATCACCATTTCCGACATGAATGAGTTGCTAGTTTATATGTCTCCGATGGGCAAGAAACTCATGCAGAGCATCGGTGGCCCTGACTTCAATGTGGATGCATTAATTGGCAGAAAGCTGACCGACCTGTTTGTCGACAATGATGCGGCAGCAAAATTGCAGGAGGCTACACGCACTGGCGCCGATGTGGACTTCCTGTTCAGGGATCATCACCTGCGCCTTGCTGCCCGCCCCGTAGTCGATGTAAAGGGAAATAACCTTGGTCGTGTAAGCCAGTGGACAGATCGCACTGCCGAAGTTAAGGTGGAAGAGGAGGTCGCTGAGATAGTTGATGCCGCCGCAAGCGGCAACTTCACTCGTCGCATCGACCTGGATGGCAAGAGTGGATTCTTCAGATCGCTGTCGGAGGGCGTCAATCGCTTTGTTGGCGAAACGGAAAATGGCCTCAATCAGGTGGTCGAGATGCTGCACGCCATTTCAGAAGGCGATCTGTCGCGCCACATGGAAGGCAACTATGGCGGTACCTTTGAACAGTTGAAGCAGGACGCCAATGCCACGGTCGACAGATTGAGGGAGATCGTCAGCTCCATCCGCGAGTCGACAGGTTCGATCAATACGGCGGCGGGAGAAATCGCCGCCGGCAACGCGGACCTGTCCGCGCGCACCGAATCTCAGGCGGCCAGCATCGAGGAAACGGCGGCGTCGATGGAAGAGCTGACCAGCACGGTGAAGATGAACGCGGAAAACGCGCGTCAGGCCAGCCAGCTTTCCTTCAGCGCCACCGATGTGGCGGTGCACGGTGGCGAGGTGGTCGGCCAGGTGGTCCAGACCATGGGCACCATTGCCGACAGCTCCAAGAAAATCGCCGACATTATCAGTGTCATCGACGGCATCGCCTTCCAGACCAACATCCTGGCACTGAACGCGGCGGTCGAGGCCGCACGCGCTGGCGAACAGGGCCGCGGCTTTGCTGTGGTGGCGGGCGAGGTTCGCAATCTGGCGCAGCGCTCGGCCGCTGCCGCCAAGGAAATCAAGGAACTGATCCAGGACTCCGTGGGCAAGGTGGAAAACGGCCATCAGCTCGTTGCCCGCGCGGGCGAGACCATGAAGGACGTGGTCGAGTCCATCCGCAAGGTGTCCGACATCATGACCGAGATCAGCTCGGCCTCCAACGAACAGTCCTCAGGCATCGAGCAGGTCAATCTGGCGATGGCGCAGATGGATGAGGCCGTTCAGCAAAACGCCGCGCTGGTGGAAGAAGCCGCCGCCGCCGCCAAGTCCATGGAAGACCAGGCCAACAAGCTGGTCGATGCCGTGGGGATATTCAAGCTTGGCGATGGCAAGCAGGAATGGGATGGCATGAGTGATCGACGTGGTCCCAACCGTGCAACCAATGTTGAGCGTTTGTCGAAAAACAAGCCAGCCCACATCAAGGAACAGCCAGGTAGTATGACCAGAATGATGCGTGAGACAGCTTCTGGAGATGATGCCGGATGGGAAGTGTTTTGATCCAGTGGAGCAAAGGGAATATTAAGTGAAAAGCCAGCGGACGAATGATGATGCGCAAATGAAAGACGGTAAACGCGAGTATGCGTTTACCCGGCGTGATTTTGATCGCGTCCGGACACTCATCCGCGAGCATGCAGGCATCCACCTGAATGATACCAAGCAGGATATGGTCTATAGCCGCATTGCCAGGCGGATACGAAGCACAAGAATGGAGACCTTTCAGGAGTACCTGGATGCGCTGGAGAATAACACGGACGAGTGGGAACAATTCGTCAACAGCCTGACAACCAACTTGACCTCGTTCTTTCGTGAGGGCTATCACTTTCCCATCCTGGCTGATTTTCTGCGCAGTAAAAGAGGAGAGCGAATTCGCATATGGTGCGCGGCAGCCTCCACGGGGGAGGAACCTTATTCCATTGCCATGACGGCCATTCAGGCTTTTGACAATGCCTCACCGCCGGTAGAGATCATTGCCACCGATATCGATACCCATGCGCTGGCTGTAGCCGAGAAGGGCATATATCCACTGGAGCGCATCAAGCGGCTGACTCCGGACAAGCTTACCTTCTTTCACAAAGGGGTGGGTGCCAATGCTGGAAAGGTCAGGATCACGAAGGAAGTAAGAAAACTGGTCACCTTCAGGAAGCTGAACCTGCTGGAAAAAAACTGGGATGTTCAAGGTCCCCTGGATGTGATTTTTTGCAGAAATGTGCTGATCTATTTCGACCGACCAATCCAGCGTCAGCTTGTCGAGCGATTCTCGCCGCTCCTTTCAAGTGATGGCCTCTTGTTCATCGGACATTCTGAAACACTGGCGCAGGACAAGGATTTGTTCAAACTGCGCGGAAAGACCGTCTACGAAAACAGCAGGCGATCTCAATCTCTCGCAAGGAGCCGTCATGCAGCCTAACTACATGGATGGAAAAGTAGAGGCCCTTTACACAAAGGCACTGGCGAAAACGATCTACTTTGACCGAAGGTTCAATCGGGATGCAATCAAGCTGTTGCCAGGAGAATACTATTTTACAGATGCCGACTCTGTTCTGGTCACCGTTGTGGGCTCTTGCGTGGCGACCTGCCTTTGGGACAAATACTCGGGTTTGGGGGGAATGAACCACTTCATGCTGCCAGTATGTGAAAAGGGTGGAGATGGGAGCCAATCCATGCTGTATGGCGAAACCGCCATAAGGGTTTTGATTGAGAAACTACTTTCGGCTGGCGCGAGATTCGAGAACCTTGAAGCCAAGCTGTTTGGCGGTTCGCACGTGATTGGCAGCATGGTGGAAACCGACATTGGCGAGCGCAATGCCAGATATGCCCTGGAATACCTGAAAGCGGAAGGTATTAATGTGGCGGCGCAAAATCTGGGCGGAAGCTTCGCCCGCAAGCTGTATTTCTTTCCTTCAACGGGGCATGTCATGATGCGCAAGTTGAAGGATCTGTCCAATGACACGATCCAGCTGCGCGATCGCGATTACGCGGCTTGCCAAAAGCCAATGCTCCAGCCTTATCCGATTGAGAGGTGGAAAAAGTGAGTGCTTCCGCCCTTCGCAGTATATCCGCAAAAAGGAAAATCCGGGTCTTGGTAGTCGATGACTCGCCTTCCATGTGCAGGCTGCTTGAACAAATCATCAATAACGAACCGGACATGGAATGCGTCGGATCGGCGCCCGATCCCTATGTCGCCCGTGAGATGATCAAGGCATTGAATCCGGACGTAATTACGCTGGATGTGGAAATGCCGCGCATGAACGGCCTTGATTTCCTTGAAAAACTGATGCGCTTGCGCCCCATGCCGGTATTGATGGTATCCAGCCTGACCAGCGCGGAATCCGGGGCGACCCTGCAGGCACTTGAACTCGGGGCAATGGATTTTGTTCTCAAGCAGAGTATGGCAACCCCTCAGGGAGTGCGATCCATGGCAGCCGAGATAACCATGAAGCTGCGCGACATGGTCGAGTCGCAACCCAAATTTTCTCAGTCCGTGCGTGCCTTGCCTGCATCACCAACAAAGGTTGCTGAACAGGATGCGATGGACGAACCAATCTGTCGGGTACAGGCTTCACGAAAAATCATTTTCATAGGCAGTTCCACCGGCGGGACCGAAGCCGTGCGCAATTTCCTGTCGTTGATGCCACCTAACAGCCCGGCCATTCTGATTGCCCAGCACATGCCGGAGCAATTCACCGGTCCATTTGCGCGGAGACTCAACGCCACCTGCCAGATGAATGTGAAGGAGGCTGAGCACAATGAGCGCATTCAACCTGGCCATGTCTACGTTGCCCCCGGGCACTCGCATTTGCAGATAGTCAAGTCAGGCGGGTTGTATTACACCTACCTTTCCCAGTCCGAGCCGGTCAATCGTCATCGTCCTTCGGTGGATGTGCTGTTTGATTCTGCCGCGAGGTATGTCGGCAAGAATGCCATCGGGGTCATGCTCACCGGCATGGGCAAGGATGGCGCTGCCGGCATGCTGAAAATGAAGGAAGCGGGCGCCTACAACCTGGCCCAGGACGAGTCGAGCTGCGTGGTATTCGGCATGCCCAAGGCTGCGATCGAACTGGGCGCGACACATGAAGTGATGCCGCTTTCAGGATTGCCGGAACGGGTTCTGGCGCAGCTTGTAGTGGAAAAGCGTGAGGGACAGGCGTAACCCCCAGTTGGTCGATTCGAAGGCTTGCTGGTCAGACTCGGGACGCCAGCGTGGTGATGATGTTTTCCAGGGATTGCAAAACTGACTGGAACAATGTGCTGGTCTGGCCGGCGAGGTAAGGCAGCGAAAGGTCAAACGTTATCAGGCCCACGCCAAGGGTAATGGGAAAACCAACCGCGAAAATATTGAGTTGAGGCGCGGAGCGGGTGAGGATGGCCAGTGCCAGGTTGGTCATGAGCAAAATGGCGATCAACGGCAATGCGATCAGCACGCCGTAATTGAATATGATGCTGCCCGATTTGGCGATTGCCAGCATGCCGCTGCCAGGCAGCGCCTGGCTTGAAACCGGCAAGGCCGAGAAACTTTCCGCCAGGGCGCCCAGCAGAAGCAGGTGACCGTTGATGGCCAGAAAGGCCAGCGAGGCAAGCAAGCCCAGAAAACTGGAAAGCGTATTGAGGTTGCTTCCGCTTTGCGGATCAAAAAAACTGGCGAAGCCCAGCCCCATTTGCAGGCCGATGACTTCGCCCGCCATTTCGACCGCAGAAAATGCCAGCCGCATGACGAGCCCCATGGCAACGCCTATCAGAACCTGCATGACCAGAATGAAAATGCCGCCGGCACTTGCCACCTGGATTTCCGGCAAAGGCGGCAGCGCGGGCACGATGATCAGGGTAATAAAAACGCCCAGGCTAACCTTGATGCGCGCGGGTACGCTGCCATGGCCGATGACCGGCGCGGCCATGATCAGACCGAGTACGCGCGCCAGCGGCCACAGCAGGGTGGCCAGCCAGGTGTTGATCTGGGCGTCGGTGACGCTGATCATGGAACGGGAGAATAATGAACGCAGAGGCGCAGAGGCGCGGAGGCATTCATGTACAGGTTATAAGTGCAGGCTTGCCTGCGATTGGCAATCGTACCCAAGGGTGCTCCTGCCCAACTCGCTTCGATTTCCACTATTAAATCCCCCGGCTCGCCTTGCTCGCCACCCCCTTTGTCAAGGGGGTGGTAAATGAGCCCCCCTTGATAAAGGGGGGTGGGGGGGATTTCGCATGGCACATGCTTTTCCCCTAGCCTATCAACCCCGGTAGATCAGTCAGCAGCCTGCGCATGTAATCCGTCATGATGGTGAGTATCCAGGGTCCGGCGATGATGAGCGAGGCGATGACGGCGACAAGCTTGGGCACGAAGGACAGGCTGGCATCATTGATCTGGGTGGCAGCCTGGAATACCCCGATGATCAGGCCAACGACCAAAGTCACGATGAGCAGGGGGGCGGAGATCATGAGCATGACTTCCATGCCCTGGCGGCCAAGGGTCATTACGCTTTCGGGGGTCATTGCATTCTCCTTACAAGAAACTTTGCGCCAGTGAACCGATCAGCAGCGTCCAGCCGTCCACCAGCACGAACAAAATGATCTTGAATGGCAGCGAGATCATGACTGGCGACACCATCATCATGCCCATGGACATCAGGACGCTGGCGACGACCAGGTCGATGATGAGAAATGGGATGAAGACAGCGAAGCCGATCTGAAATGCGGTTTTCAGTTCGCTGGTGATGTAGGCGGGGATCAGCACGCGCATGGTGATATCTTCCGGCCCCTTCAATTGCGGCGCGCGGGATAGTTTGGCGAACAGGGCCAGATCGGTTTCGCGGGTCTGACGCAGCATGAAGGTCTTGAGCGGCGCGGCGCCCTTGTCGATGGCGTCGTTGAAGCCGATCCTGTTCTCGGAATAGGGCTGATAAGCATCGACGTAAATCTTGTCCAGTGTCGGACCCATGACAAAGAAAGTCAGGAAGAGTGACAGGCCGATCAGGACCTGGGTGGGTGGAGACGATTGCGTACCAAGCGCATGCCGTAGCAGCGACAGTACGATGATGATGCGGGTAAAGCTGGTCATCATCAACAGCATGGCCGGCAGGAAGCTCAGCGAAGTGAGCAGAAGCAGCGTTTGCAGGCTGAGCGAATAGGTCTGTCCGCCGCCGGGCGAAGGGGTACTGGTCCAGGCAGGCAGGCCTTCCGGGGCGGCGAAGGCCAGGGTGGGAAGCATCAGGTTGGCCAGGGTGAAAATGACTGCTTTCGAAAAATCCCCCCACCCCCCCTTTGTCAAGGGGGGCTCCTTTTCTACCCCCTTGATAAAGGGGGTGGCGAATGAAGTGAGCCGGGGGATTTTAACGAGCATTTTTTATTTCCAGCATGGCCTTCATCCGTTCGGCGAAACCCGCGGGCGAGGCAAACCCTGGAGGTAAGGACACATTGCCCTTGGGCATGGTCGCGAGCGATGTGACGCCGGCGGACGAGACGCCCACCACGATCCATGAATCCTGAACCTGAACGATGGCGACGCGTTCGCGCGTGCCGAGCGAGGCGGAGCCGACCACCTGAATCAGGGCATTGTCCCGCGGGTGCATCATGCCAAACCGACGTGCCATCCAGGCCAGTCCGACAATCATGGCGATGACGGCGATCAGGCCGAACAGTACGCTGAACAGGCCGCCTGCCGTTGAGACGCTAGCCTGGGCGGCCGGAGCAGTGGCCACATCGGCCGCCATGGTCGCATGAGCCATCAGGCCAGACAGAACGATGGCAAACTTCATCCAGTTCATTGATTCAGTTTCCGGATGCGTTCAGCCGGGGTGATGACATCGGTCAGGCGGATGCCAAGCCGGTCATCAACCATGACGGCCTCGCCTTGCGCGACCAGCGTGCCGTTGACCAGAATGTCGAGCGGGTCGCCGGCCATGGCATTCAATTCAACGACCGATCCCTGCGAGAGTTGCAGCAGATTTTTGATCGAGATTTTTGTCCGGCCGAGCTCAACCGTCAGCAGCACCGGGATATCGAGGATCATGTCGATATCGTTCGACGCGCCGCTGGCGCCCTGTCCGGAAAGTGGCTTGAACAGCGGTTTGGTGAGCGAGCCTTCCTGGGTAACAACTTCTGCCTCGGCGGACAGGGTTTCTTCGTTACCGGTTTCCATTGTGGCTTCCATGTAGGTTCTCCTGCTGGTTTTGCGGAATGATTTTTTCCACGCGTAATGAATATTGGCCGTTGGATATGCCGAAGTTGCAATCCATCAGGGGAAATCCGTCGACCATCGCGCTGACAGTGCTGGGGACGCTGATGGGGATGAAATCACCTGGCTGCATTTCCAGAATCTGGCGCAAGGGAATGGTTGCAGTACCCAGGTTGGCATTGAGTTCCACTTCGGCGCTTTGCACCTGGGCGGAAAGCAGCCTGAGCCAGTTGCGGTCGGCACTTGCGTTTTCCTCATCCGTGGCCTTTGCAAGCAAGGAGAGGATGGGTTCAAAAGCGGCAAAGGGCAGGCAAATAATGACCTCGCCGCCGGACTGGTTGATCTTGATGTTGAGTGAGACCATGACGACCGGATCTTCCGGCCTGCAAATGCTGACGAACTGTTTTTCAGTTTCGGTTTTAAGGTAGGAAAATTCCACGGGGTGTACGTCAGTCCAGAATTTTTGATAGCACTCCAGAATCAGCAGGCTGACTTTTTCCACCACGCGTACTTCGATGGGGGTGTATGCACGGCTGGCAAGATCCTTGCCCGCGCGGCCGCCGCCGCCAAACAGCGAATCGATGAAGACTGCCGTGGTGTTGTGATCGATGAACAGCGCGCCGTATCCTGTCAGGGGAACCAGGCTGAATACACTGATACCGGTGATTGCCGGAATGCCATGCACCAGTTCCGCGTATTTCATGATGCGGATGGGCGATATCGTCAGATCGCAATTGATCTTGAGAAATTCGGATAGCGCGATGCGCAGCGCACGGGAGAATTTCTCATTGATGTTTTCCAGCACGGGCAGACGCGTTTCGGCCAGATAATCCCGGCTTGTCGGGTCGTATGGCCGGATATCGCCTTGCGGAAGCGGGGCGCCATCGCTTGCGGCGCCTTCACCGCCTATGCCGTCCAGCAGGGCATCGACTTCATCCTGCGAAAGAAATTCCTTTTCTTCTTCCATGTCGAGGATCGATTACTGGATGATGAAATCCGTGAAGTGAACGCTGCTGACCTGCAGGGGTTCTTCGCCCTGCGCGAATGGCTGCTTGATCTGCGCGATGACTTCCTCGATCAGCTTGTTCTTGCCGGGCATGTCCGTGATTTCAGATGCTTTCTTGCTCGACAGCAGCATCAGCAGGCGGCTGCGGATTTGCGGCATGTAGAGCTTCATCTTGTCCGAAGCCTCCTGATCCTTGACCTGAACGACCAGTCCGACCTGGAGATATTGTTCTTCGCCTTCGGGTTGCAGGTTGACCGTAAATGTCTCCGGCGCCATGAACACGGGCGGGGCCGGCGGCTCGTGCTTGGCTTCCTGCTTGTGCCCGTCATCTTTCTGTGACATGAAGAACCATGCGCCACCGCCACCGGCGGCGAGCGCGGCCACGCCCACGATGGCGAATATCATCAGTTTCTTCTTTGACTTGGGTGCGGCGGTGTCGCCTGCCGGCGCGGCTGCTGCTTTAGCCATGTTGACTCCTTGAAGGTTGGCAATTCATGGCTGAATTATTGGCTGGCGCAAGCCAAAACCATCGCGGGATTAGCGCGGGATTTCTGCCTTACTTTCCGCTAAAGAATCCCCCGGCTCGCATGGCTTGCCACCCCAAAATCCCCCGGCTCGCATGGCTTGCCACCCCCTTTATCAAGGGGGTAAGTATCCAGCCCCCCTTGATAAAGGGGGGTTGGGGGGATTTTCAGATGCCGCGCGGAAGTCAGGCGAAGGTATCGATCCGGCCCGGCCGGGTTTGCACCACAATGCGTGAGGCTGGCATGGAAACCGGCCCTTCGTCGTCCTGACCGGCTTCGTGGCGTTGTTGCTGGAACTGCCCGGCGCTCCCCTGAGGGTTCTGGTTTTTCGCCGATCCGGAATCGATGCTGACCCTGTCAAGGCTGAATCCGGCACTGGTCAGCATTTCCTGCAATTTGGGCAAGGCGGCCTGAAGTGCTTCGCGGACCTGGGCGTCATGGGCCAGGAACTGAACGTCCGCGGCGCCTTTTTCCAGACTCAACACCACCTGCATGGGTCCCAGCCCTTCCGGATTAAGCCGGATTTCCGCCTGCTGAACATGTTCCGAGGCCATCATGACTATTCTCTGCCCCATTGCCTCGGACCATCCGGGTGCGCCCACCCGGGGAGCGATCTGGCTGGTCAATACGTTGTCCGTGGCAGCTGGTTGGGTTGCCCCCAGTTGAAACGCGGCCTGGAACTGACTGGCAATTCCCTGAGACGAGAGGTTTTGCGTGCCCGGTTCGCGAGCCGCCTGGCGTTCGCTGGCACGCAGTTCCTGCGAGGCAGATTGCGACTTCATTGTGCGATCCTGGGCGGCCTGACGGGAGTCCGCAAGATTTTGCAGACTGAATTTTTCATCAGACCGGGATTCGTCACGCCCGGATTCATTTGGCAGCCTGCCTTCCGGCAATCCCAGTTCTCCGGAGCTGGCTCTGGATTTTTCTTCCATGTCGACAAGGATGGCGGACGCGCTTGCGGCTGATTGAGCGGCTGCGGATTGCGCTGTTGACACGGATTGCGCAGCGACCGCCAGCCTGGAATTCATGACCTGGGTCATTGCCATGCCTGTGCTGCCGGCATGCAGCGGATCGCTGGAAGCAGACTCGTCAGCAGCCATATCAACTCCTGCGCCAGTTGTGCTGGTGGAAACCATTCCGGCCATTGCCTGGGTAATGGTTTCATCGACAGGTTCGCTTGTGGCAATCTGTTCCAGTGAAGACACCATGACTGCGATACCGGCTGCGGGGTAGGCCTGCCCTGTAACTTCATTCGCCGTTTCTTTGGCGGGCGTGATGGTTTCAGATGTCTCCTGTTTGTCTTCTTTGCCGTGAGCGTTTTTCATCAGGCCGGACAGCGCGTCCATGAAGGTTTTTCCGTCTCCGGCATTTGCATCCGTACCGATTGTTTGGGAAGCATCCGTATTGGCGGGCATCAGGGAATTGATCGCAAGGTTATCCATCATGGCATCCTGTCAGGAGTGGTCGTTCTGGTGGTGGTTGCCCCGATGCTGGCGGGCGGCATGTTCGTCGAGCAGTTTCTGTTCCTGCTTGAGCTGGCGTGCGGACTCGGCCGCCTGCCGGCGCTTGTCGAGAAGGTCATAGGATTTCTCGCGGCGGAAATGGCCGCGCCATTCATCCTGGCAGGCTTCAACCTTGCTGTTTGAGGCGGTAATCAGGCGTTTCTGCTTTTCGATCAACTGATCAAGCTGGCCAAGAAAGGCCTGCTGGTTCTTGAGTTCGATGGCGGTCGCGCCCGCGCTGGCCTTGTTCTGCATGGCCTGCCGGTAGCCGGACAGGTAATCGACCAGGGTGCCAAGGGTAGCTTCGGCGCGGCGCTGATCGGACACGGCAAGCGCAAGCAATTCTGCTGCCTTGCTCTTGTCATCGCCCGCGAGTTCGATGAGGGTGGTAAGCGTGCTGCGTTTCATCATTTATGAGTGCCCGTGTTTTCCAGCGCGTTTGCAAGTTCAGCGATGCTGTCCTGCACGGTGGCGCATTCCAGAATTTCCTGCTGCAGGAAGGCCTCGATGCCGGGATAAGCCTCGATCGCCTGGTCAATCATCGGGTCGGAACCGGGTTTGTAGGCGCCGACGGAAATCAGGTCGCGATTGCGCTGGTAGCGTGAGTACAACTGCTTGAGGTAGCGCGCGGCATCCTGATGCGCGGGTGAAACCAGATTGATCATGGCCCGGCTGATGGACGCCTCGATGTCGATGGCCGGATAGTGGCCGGACTCTGCCAGCGTACGCGACAGCACGATATGGCCGTCGAGGATGGCACGTGCGCTGTCGGCGATCGGGTCCTGCTGGTCGTCGCCTTCGGACAGCACGGTATAGAACGCGGTGATGGAGCCGCTGCCTTCGCGGCCATTGCCGGCCCGCTCGATCAGTTGCGGAATCTTGGCGAATACGGAGGGAGGGTAGCCTTTGGATGCGGGCGGTTCGCCGATGGCCAGTGCGATTTCACGCTGGGCCATGGCATAGCGGGTGATCGAATCCATGATGAGCAGGACGTTCTTGCCTTCATCACGAAAGTATTCGGCGATGGTGGTGGCGTAGGCGGCACCCTGCAATCGCATCAATGGTGATGTATCTGCTGGTGCGGCGACAACCACGGAACGGGCCAGGCCTTCCGGGCCGAGTATGTGTTCGATGAATTCCTTGACCTCACGGCCGCGTTCGCCAATCAGTCCGACGACGATGACATCCGCCGAGGTGTAGCGTGCCATCATGCCCAGCAGCACGCTTTTGCCGACGCCGCTGCCGGCAAACAGGCCGATGCGCTGGCCGCGGCCAACGGTAAGCAGCGCGTTGATGGCGCGGACGCCGGTATCGAGAATTTCCGCGATGGGCGCGCGCGCCAGCGGATTATAGGGACGGCTGTGCAGCGGGCGCATGTGCTGGGTGTGAACGGAACCGTGTTCATCCAGCGGGCGGCCCATGCCGTCCAGCACCCGGCCCAGCAACTCTTCACCAACGGGGTAATGCTTGGCGCGGTCGGAACTGCGTTTACGGGGATGGTTGACCGTGCCCGGTTTGGGCAGGCTGCTGGTAATGTCTTCGGCAATCACCGGAGCACCGGGCTCGATGCCATTGACTTGCCCGTGCGGCATTAGGAACAGGCGGTCGTTGGAAAATCCGACCACTTCAGCGTCGACCTGGTTGCCGTCGCTCATCATGATGACGCAGCTGCTGCCAACGGCCAGCTTGATACCGATGCATTCCACCACCAGACCGGCAACGCGCGTGACTTTGCCGGAAATCAGCACGGGCTCGGCGATCTGGGCGAGCTGCTCGCAGTCTTTCAGAAAGCGGCTGATGCGGGATTCTAGTTGCAGGGTCATGCTTCACCCAGCCAGTCGTTGTTTTGACCCAGCGCTTTGCTTATCCGCTGCCAGCGCGATTCGACGCTGGCATCCGCCGCGCCGGTATGCGTTTCTATTCTGCAGCCGCCACGCTGTAGCGTTATGTCGGGCCGGGTCTTGATGCCGTAGGCCGCCAGCTCATCCTTCATCAGTTCGTTGACCAGCTTGAGGTCATCCGGACTGAGCAGAAGATGGGCATGTCCGGAAATGGCAGGCAGCTTGCTGATGGCGTCGCGTACCACGGGCAGGATCAGTTCGGGTTTGACGTTCAGCGCCTGGTGCAGCATGGCCTTGGCCAGCGTCAGGGCAAGTTCCAGCGTCTGTTCGGATAGCTGATCCTGGATGGAAACGAGTTGCGACTGCGTGTTTTCGAACAGTTCATTCAATCGCTCGCGCAATGCTTCGCTGTGGGCGCGGCTTTCCTTGAGGCCTTCAGCGAAGCCTTCCGCATGGCCACTTGCCCGCGCGGTTTCCTTGATGGCCTCTAGCGATGAGACATTGTTTTTGCCGGGAGCGCCAAATTCACCCTGCTCATCGTCAAACGAGGCCAGCTCCCAGCGCTGGTAGGCAGTCAGGCGTTCCTTGGGGATGACAGCGCTAGACATATTCTTCGCCTCCCTTTCCGGCAATCACGATCTGGCCTTCGTCCGACAGGCGCTTGACGGTCTGCAAAATCTGCTTCTGTTCGTTTTCAACCTCGGACAGCTTCACCGGTCCCTTGGAGTCGAGATCTTCCTTCAGCATTTCGGCCGCGCGAGAGGACATGTTCTTGAATATCTTGTCGCGCAGTTCCTGCGTGGCGCCCTTGAGCGCAATGATGAGCGACTCGGACTGAATTTCGCGCAGCATGAGCTGGATACCCTTGTCATCGATGTCCATGAGATTATCGAAGATGAACATTTCGTCTTCGATCTTCTGGGCAAGCTCTTCGTCCTGGCCGCGAAGATTCTCCATGATGGTCTCTTCATGCGAACCGACGAAATTCAGTATTTCCGCCGCTGCCTTGATGCCACCCATGGGCCTGTTGGGCTTGAAGCTCTTGCCCGTAAGCAGGCGGCCCAGCACGTCATTCAGTTCCTGCAAGGCAGCGGGTTGTACGCTGTCCAGGGTGGCGATGCGGTGGATGGTGTCGTTTCTCAGTTCTTCGTCAAACAGGGAGAGCGCTTCGCCAGCCTGATTCGGCTCCAGGTGAACCAGGATGGTGGCAATGATCTGCGGATGTTCGAACTTGATCAGGTTGGCCACCTGCTCGGCCGACATCCACTTGAGATGATCGATACCGGGCGAGTCGTTGTCTTTCAGAATGCGGTTGATGACATGCACGGCCTTGTCGTCGCCAAGTGCCTTGACCAGAACGCTGCGCACATACTCGGATGAGTCCACATGCAGACCGTCCCGGCCGGCGGTGGTTTCATGGAAGGCCTCGATGGTTTCGTCTATCTGATCCCGCGACACATTGGACAGGTTTGCCATGGCCGCGCCGATCTTCTCCACTTCGCGAGGCCCGAGATATCTGAGTACTTGCGCCGCTTCATCCTCGCCCAGCGAGAGCAGGAAGATGGCGCTTTTCATCACGCCGTCGCTCATTGTCCGTCCACCCAGTTCTTGACCACATTGGCAACTGCGCGCGGGTCCTGCCGTGCCGTCAGCCGCGCTGCCTGGAGCTTTTCGTCGGTCGTCAGCGGTGCCCGCTGATGGGGAAGGGCAAGCATGCCGCCCTCCGCACCACCGCCTTCCGCGCCGGGTTCAGGGCTCTTGTCCTCCGTCAGGGTTTTAACCGATGAGCTGGCCTTTTTCAGCAGCGGCCGGATGAAGGCAAAGAAGGCATAGAGAGTGATGGCTGCCATCAGCAGATATTTGCCTGCGTCGCTGGCAAGGTTGATGTTCTCAGGCTGACGCCAGACCGGAACTTCCGGAAGCTTTTCGACATCGGGCTCGGTGAAGCGGGTATTGGTGACGTTCAGCGTGTCGCCGCGCGTCTGGGTAAAGCCCATGGCTTCCTTTACCAAAGACTCGATCTGGGTTTTTTCGGCTGCGGTCAACGGCACGAAGCTGGCCACGCCCTTCTTGTCGACAACTTTCTTGTAGTTCACGACCACGGCGGCGGACAGGCGTTTAACGCCGCCCATCGGTTTTTGCGTGTACTGGATGGTCTTGTCCACTTCGTAATTGGTGGTGGCGTCCTTGCGCGAATTGGAAGCTGCATTGCCGCCAGTTCCTGTCGCGCCGCCTTGCTGGTTAATCGGGGCAGTTGCCGGCGCGGGCGGCTGGTTGGTCAGCGCACCCGGCACGCCGCCAGCGGCATTGCTGGCATTGCTGGCTTCGCTGATCTGCTGGCTGCGGATGGCCGCCTCAGCCGGATTCTGGTTAGGCTTGTAGGTTTCGGCAGCCTGTTCCATGCTGGAAAAATCGATATCAGCCGTGACTTCCGCATGCACGTTGTCCTTGCCCACAATCGGATACAGGATGGCTTCGATCCGGCGGGCAACCCCGTTTTCATATCCCTGAATGTACTGAAGCTGGGCTGGGTCCAGATTCAGGCCGTTGGGCTTGTCCTGTTTTTCCGACAGAAGGTTGCCATTCTGGTCCAGCACGCTTACGTTCTTGGCGGACATTTCCGGCACGCTGCTGGAAACCAGATGAGTGATGGCGCTTACCTGGGCGGCATCGAGGGTGCGGCCGGGGTACAGGTTGAGCATGACTGAGGCCGTCGGTTTTTGCTCCTCGCGCACGAATACCGACTGCTTGACGAAAGCGATATGCACGCGGGCGCTCTGCACGGCGGAAATGGCCTGCATCGAGCGTGCCAGTTCGCCTTCCAGCGCACGCTGGTAGTTCACTTGTTCCAGAAACTGGCTGACGCCGAGTTTCTGGTTTTCCATAAGCTCGAAGCCGACGCCGCCGCCCTTGGGCAGCCCTTGAGACGCCAGTTTGAGACGGGCTTCATGCACCTTGTCCGCCGGGACCAGAATGGCGCCGCCGCCTTCGGTAAATTTGTAGGGGACATTCATCTGCGTGAGCACGCCAATTATGTCGCCGCCATCGCGGTCGTTGACATTGCTGAACAGCACCCGGTAGTCCGGCTGCTTGCCCCACAGCCACATGCCCGCGACCAGCGCGACTGCGGCGGCCAGGCCGATCAGGGCCATGATTTTCCCTCCCGGACCGGGGAGCGGGAATATCTGCAGACGCGGTGCGATGGCAGTCTGGGCAGATTCACTCATTGCTAACTTCTCCTGGGGATTTGTCTCTGTGGTGATTATCGGTAGCGCGCGTCAAATCAGTCGATGGAAAAGGGACGGTTTTTTCCCTCATTTCCCCAGAGCCCTGCGCTTATTGGGCTGCTATCGTTCACTCAGGCTGAAACAGGCTTCATATTCAGGAAAGGCGGGTGGAAACCCATGGATACAGGAAAAATCGACCGCATGGTCGCCATGCTGAGAGCACATGCGGACTATGCTTCGGGCGCCAAAGCGATTAAAAAGCCGGATGAATCCCAGACATCCGGCTTTGGCTCGGTGCTCAAAACCTCGCTCGACCAGGTCAACAAGGTCCAGAACGAGGCCTCGCAGCTTGGCCAGGCCTTTGAACTGGGAGATCGCAATGTCAGCCTGAATGATGTGATGGTATCCCTGCAAAAAGCCAGCATTTCCTTTCAGAGCACGGTGCAGGTGAGGAACAAGCTGGTGCAGGCATATCACGAAATCATGAACATGCAGATTTGATTCCGCCCAAAACGGGAAATATCTTTGTCAGCTTCGCCTTGCCGTATCAGAAATACTGTCTTCGGCTCGCCTTCGCGATCTTTCCCGTTTTGGACGGAATCGCACGCAGCCTCCGTTTTTAAAAAATCCCCCCAACCCCCCTTTATCAAGGGGGGCTTGATGTTTACCCTCTTTGACAAGGGGGTGCTAGCCCCCCTTGATAAAGGGGGGGTGCCCGAAGGGCGGGGGATTTGCAGGAAAGTGCAGAATCAATTCGGCGCCTCCCAACGCAATAATTAACCCATTTTCGCCCGCCGCTCGCATTCCAGCTTGATGATGTAGCGCTGCAGCCTGGTCTGGACCGAGCTGTTCAACGAAACAAACTGGCATCCCAGGCGGATTTTTTTGCCGCCTTTTTTCAGCGGGATTTGAGTGATGTTGCGAACTTCCAGGTCGGCCTCGATTTCGCCGATATCCGGCAGCGAGAAGCGGCATCCCTTGAAAATCATCCCGTATTCAGCCTGCATTTCGCCTTCGTTGAACAGGATGGCGATGCCGCCCAGGCTGAGGTCATCAACTATAGCGGCCACCCAGTCACTTTCACTGGGGTTTTCCTGTGACGGAATGGCGCAAAGAACCGGACGGGAGGAGGGCAGATGCACGCGAAAATAATCCCGGCGTTGCAGGCGCACAATTGATTCGGGGATATGCATGCATAAACCCGCTTCGCCTTTGTGTATGCAATGCCAGACACGTGACACCGTGAAATAGACCCGAACCTGATCAAGCATGGCCTCGAACACGACTTTCTGGCCGCTCACGAAACGTTCATTGACCGCGCGGTTTTGCGCGGGGTCCATCACCAGCATGTTGTTGTGATGGTCGACATCGATGATCGAACTCAGGAACACGTCACCCGTTTTCTCGGTGGACAGGCTGACCAGGACATTCTGGTTCTGGATCGAATTCAGGATGTGCACGATTTCGGACTTTGACCAGACCGCGTAACGGCTGTTGGCCTGGCTGTCTCGTTCACTGAAAACGTCTGTCGATTCCGGTTCGTCTGATTCTGGCGGGAATTCTTTATCCATGATTTGAAACAATTCAGGGTGCGGTTGGGGAGTGCGGCAAACTCATGCCCGAATACGTGCCGGCTGGGGTTTCTTCCTGCTCAAGCCGGTAAAGCCATACCAGTAATTCGGCAATTACCATGTAAAGTTGAGGCGGAATGTGGCTATCCAGATCGACGCGCATCAGCAGGGCAACCAGTTCGGGCGACTCATGGACATAGACGCCGCTGGCGCGGGCGCGTTCAATAATCGCTTCTGCCACGGCACCGCGCCCTTTGGCAACTATCCTTGGCGCATAGTCGTCAGGCATGTAGCGGATGGCCGCCGCGGTGAGATGCTTGTCAGGCATTGGCATGACCGCCCCCTATTGAAAATTCGCGCAGCTTGCATCCTGTCGATGCAAGCTTTTCGGCACACTGCTGACGCTGCTGAATCAGGGAGGTAAGGGCTTTTTCATTCTCCGTTTCCAGGTGGACGCGTAGTCCGTGAGCATCCATCTTCAGGGAAATTTCCATGTGACCCAGTTTTGGAAAGTCCAGCTGTATGGTGGAACTCCAGCTAGCCTGTGCTTCAGCGGTACGCGCGGTTTCTTCCTCGATCAAGAGGGTGGCCGTTTGTCCCGGCCAGACATTGACTGACCATTCGAGGCTGGGTTTATCCAGCAGTAACAGTTGCTGAGTAATCAACCTGGCTGCATCGTTGGCAGGAGTGGTCTGCACAGCCTGATCCTTGCCAGGAACAGGCATGGAAGCCGGATCTTTCAAGACACTGCCGGAACTGCTGGTGGACTCCAGCCTCCCGGGTTGGTCATTGTCCAGGTTGGCAATGGTCTCTGGTCGAATGGGCTGCAGGACATCCTGTTTGCCCGCAGGTGGCTCAAACAAGGAACTCGCGCCTGCGGGATTCGCGGGGGATTTTTCGGGCGCTGAATCAGGCCTGGGTTGATTGACGAGCTGCGATTGCGGCTCCTTCATGAGCTGTTCTCTTGGGTATTGGCCCTGATACCAGCTCAGCAAGTGGGATTCGTAAAACAGTCCGCTTTCCTGAAGATTGGATTGCAGGGCAATTGCCAGGGGCGCCGGGTAAGTCGGCGGCTCATCGATTACGGGCTGGGTGGCAGCAGGTATCGCAGCGCGTGGCTGGCTGCCGTTTTCCCGGGGGGGCAACAATGAATTCAGAAATCCCGCTGTCTTGCTCAGATGAGTCAGGACCGGCTCTGAAGTCCGCAAATTCAGATCAGGCGCATCGTGAGGAGCTTTGAGTACCGGCTGATTCGGTGAGTCAATGGCTTGCCGTGAAACGGACGACTCGCCCAGTTTTTCCACCTTGGGCGCACGAGAAGAAACAGGGGCATGCGTCACCGAAAGCGAAGCCTGAAGCACCGATTCCAGTGTGGTCAGTCTGGGTGTCGTGGCGATAATCGACGCCAGTCTTCCCGATATGTCTGAAATGCCCATGTACGCTGCCTGGTCTCATCCGCGCTTATCGGTTGTCGTAAGCCTGGATGGCATCACGGCCCTTGCGCGTCTGCTGCATTACATCCTGCAATTGCGCCATCCAGGGATTGGCCAATTCGCGCAGGCGCGCATCGTCGCGAAGAATCTGCTTGATGACCTGGATTTTCTGCCGCCTTTCATCATCGGAAAGGCGCTCTTCATTTGTAGTGGATCGAATCTGTTCGATGATGGGCTTGAAGTTTGACTCCATGCCGGCCACCTGATCCCAGTCGCCTTTCTCGGCCGCGCTGATCATGGTGGTTAGCAGGCCGGAGAGGGATTCATATTGAGCAATCGTGTTCATGCTGTTTGACTCTTTCAGGTTTGTCAGGCCGCCATGCGGTTGGGTGAACCCGCTGGGGATTTGATGCCCTTCCAGGCATCCTGAATCATGACCAGCAGTTCCAGCGCCTCATTCAGAGGCTCGGTCCGGTTGGAAATATTCGCTTCCAGCAACTGGCTGGTGATATAGAGATACAGCGAATCCAGCCGCCCTGCGATCTGGCCGCCTTGCTGATGGTCGAGCGAAGCGCGCAGGCCTTCGTTGATGATGGAAATGGCCTTGGATAACTGGGCAGACTTGGTTTCCAAGTCTTTTTTCTCTATGCCGATAGCCCCCAGCTTGATGGCGGAAATCGCAGCATCAAGCAGCATCAGAACTAATTTGTGCGGGTCTGCGCCAGCAACTTCTGTTTCGAGCCCGACCTGTTTGTAAGTGTTGGCATACTGGCTGGTTTGCATGAACATTTCATCCTCCAATCAAGATTCATTGTTTGCGTTCAGGGACGCGAGCTGTTGCGTGAGATAAGCGCTGGTTGTATTGAGCGAACTCATCAATTTATCCAGAGCGGTGAACTGGGCACGATAGCGGGCCTCAACCTGGCTCAGTCTTGTCAGCAATCGTTCCTCTGAGCGTTCCAGTGAACGGATGCTGGTATTGATGCCCTCTGTGCGTGATGCAAGGCTGCCTTCGTCGCCGAGAAGATCATCCAGATAACTGTCCAGACGGAAGCCGAAGCCGATTTCAGCGGATGTGGCACTCTCACGTGCAAACAGATTACCAACAGCCTCAAAGCTGGTGCTCAGCGCTTTATCGAGCTTGCTGGTGTTGACGGCAAGCGTTCCGTCTCTCTGGAAGGAAACGCCTGCTTCGGAAAGCGTGGCAAGCGCATTGTTGTCCAGCGTACCCGTCATGATTTCGCGCAGCCGGTTACGAATGCTGCGTGTGATCGAGTCACCCTGGAGCGCGGCTCCCTTCTTGGTCTGTTCGTTGTAAGCAGTCAGGTCCTTCAGGACCTTGTCAATATCGTTGTAAGCCTTGGCAAAATCCTGAACAGCTTTTGAAACTGCCTCGATGTCCCTGGCGACGGTCAAGGTCGCTGGATCGCCGACATTCATCCTGTTCAGATTAAGTGTTACACCTTCAATGACATTGGATATCGTGTTCGAAGCATGGCTGATGGCTATGCCATCGACAGTGAGCATTGCATCTCGTGCTTCGGAAAGTTGCGAAAGATTCTTGCCGGAGCCTGCCGTGCCAAGCGGGTCGTACGCCAGTAAGGAGAGCCCGCTGGTGTCCGTGTTGTTGCCGTCACTGTCGGTGGTGGAAATCTTCAGGCTGTTGGCGGCACCGCTGTCATTTGAAGAAATCACCAGGCGATGGCCGCTGCCGTCATAGATGATGCTTGCGCTGACGCCCGCATTTGCCTTGTTGATCGCGTCGCGAATGCCACCCAGTGTATTGTTGGTCCCATCAACCGTAATTGTCAGCGGTGTCTTGTCCGCATTGGCGGTAAATGTTCCGGCGGTGGCATCATGCGTACCAAACTCAATGGTCAGCGCGCCAGTGCCTATCACATTGGTTGTCGCGCTGACCGCGCTTGCGCTTATCTTGTGTTGCTGGGCCAGCTGGCTGACTTCTATCTGATAACTGGCAGGCGCGGCCGTAGCAGATGCAGTGGCGGTCAAAGCGGTATCGTTCGATGAATTCGTCGAGTACACGCGGAATTTATCAAGGCTGGACAGGGCATTCACGGAAGACTGGAAAGTCGACAGCGCGCTCTTTACCTGACCATAAGCGGACAGCTGGTTTTCGAATTTTTTCTGACGTGCGTCAAGTTGATTCAGCGGCTGGCGCTCAACAGCCATCAACTGTGTGATGATGCTGTTGATGTCGAGTCCGGAGCCAATGCCTGGTGCGCTGATCATTATCGTTTACTCAGGCCTTCACGTGCACGGTCAATCCCTTGAGACGATCAAGCGCCCTGCTTATGGCAAGTGCTTCCTCGCTTGGGAACTGACGTACAACCTTATTGGTATCAGTGTCGACCATTTTTACGATAGTCCGACCAGACTCTTCATCTAAAGAAAACTGAATGGAGGCGCCGGCAGGTCTAACGAATTCATTCATTTCTTTGACTGCAGCCTTGACTGCCTCTGCTGATGGTTCCATATGATCCATGGCATCTGTAGCCATGATGGGCGATTGAACCTTTGGCTCGCTAGTGTGGCGCGAAGGTTGAGTACCGGTTGGGGTTTTAACCCCTGATGAAGAACTACTGATATTGTCAATCATCATGTTCTGCTCCCGTATTGCTCACCTGGCAGGCGGACGGGAAGCCGCCGCCAGGTGATTGCTACTTATTTGCTATCAAATTAACCGCGCAGTAGCTGCAACACTGTGTTGGGCAACGAGTTGGCTTGGGCGATCATTGCGGTACCGGCTTGCTGCAGGATCTGACCGCGGGTCATGTTGGCGGTTTCCATGGCGAAGTCAGCATCCATGATGCGGGACTTGGCTGCTGTCTGATTTTCTGCAGCAATTTGAAGGTTGGCAATGACGGATTCAAAACGGTTTTGAACGGCACCCAAAGTTGCACGGTTTGAGTTGACGGTGTCCAGAGCCGTATCAATGGCGGTCATGGCCGCAGTGGCATTCGCAGCAGTGCTGATGTCAGCAGTGCCGATTGCAGCAGGAGCCGTAACGGCCGCAATTGCAATTGTTTCAGTTGTGCCTGCGCCAACCTGAATGGTCTTGGCGGCGCCGAATACTGCCGAGCCATTGAACTGTGTGCCAGCCAACCGAGTAATTTCCGCATTCAGCTGCGAATATTCTGCAGTCAGAAGCACCCTGTCAGCGTCAGCCAGAGTTCCGTTGGCAGACTGGACAGCCAGTTCGCGCATGCGCAGCATTGCATCGGTGACCTTTCCAAGTGCACCTTCAGCGACCTGAGAGAAGGAAATCGCGTCATTGGCATTGCGCATGGCCACGTTCATGCCGCGAATTTGGGCATCCATGCGGGTGGCAACGGCCAGGCCGGCCGCATCATCTTTTGCGCTGTTCACGCGCAGGCCGGAAGACAAACGCTGGATGGAAGTGTTGAGGGAGTTCTGGGAAGTGCTCAAGTTGCGCTGAGCATTCAAAGAAGCGATGTTGGTGTTGATGACTGCT
This sequence comes from Thiobacillus sp., assembly GCA_018263115.1. Classification (GTDB taxonomy): domain Bacteria; phylum Pseudomonadota; class Gammaproteobacteria; order Burkholderiales; family Thiobacillaceae; genus UBA6918. The sequence continues at coordinate 64,387 of JADFDC010000005.1, read as the reverse complement.
GCCATTTTGTTTCTCCTTAAGTTAAATCCGATTGACTCGGGTGGGTATCCTTAACATTGGAATGCCTGGTGTGTGAGGCATTTCGTCCGCTGTTGTTTGAGTAATCGGTGTGGGTCGGAGATTGTTTAGTTCATGCAATCGTGAAAATACGGTCTTTGGGGTAGGTAATTCCCCAAAGTACGTCAAATTCCGGCACCAGCGGCCTTGGGCTGGCCTGCCGCGGTAATCGGCGAGGCGATGCAAACCCGGTTTTTGCCGGTGTGTTTGGCCTCGTAAAGCGCCTTGTCGGCCCGGTCCATGATGGATTCCTGGGATTCGCCAGCTTCGTAAACCGCCACGCCCGCGCTGAAAGTAATCAGGATGCGGTCGTTGTTGTTGAGGAAAAATTTCTTGGTCAGTGCGCGCTGCAGGCGTTCCACGACCATGACGGCGTCTTCCTGTAGGGTGTTGGGCAGCATGATCATGAACTCTTCACCACCCATGCGGCCGATGATGTCGGTGGCGCGCAATTCTTCCTTGGCAACCTGTACCAGGTGGATGAGCGCTTCGTCGCCGGCATGGTGGCCATGGTTGTCGTTCAGTTTCTTGAAGTTGTCGATATCGATCATGGCCACGCAGAGCGGGCTGCCGGTGCGCATGGCCCGCGAGGTTTCGCGGGCGTATTCCTGTTCCATGCCGCGGCGGTTGAGGCTGTGTGTCATCGGGTCTTCGCTGACCAGGGCGCTCATCTCGACCAGTTCGGCCTCGAGTTCCTGAATCCGCTTTTCAGCCTGTTCGACAGCCTTGCGGTCTGTCACCATGGCCTCGTGCGTGCGGCGTGTGGTGGCCTGCATGGAGCGGGTGTCCTTCAGGACGTTCTCCAGTATGTTGGTCAGCTCGTGCACGTTTTCCGTTTGGCTGATGCTGTTGGCGTAAGTAGTGATTTTGTCCTGGTAGTCGCCTGTCGATTCGACCGCTTCACCCATGCGGTTGATGAAAGTCTTCATCGTGTCTTTAAGGGTGCTGGTGGCTTCTCGCAGGCTGTGTTTGATCAGGCCTTGCTTGAAGATGACTTCCTTGAGCCGCTTTTCGGCTTCTTGCAGCGCGTCGACATTGATCGGGCCGTCTACCACCTTGCTGACGATTTCGAGCTGGCCGCGAAGCCAGCTGTCTTCGTCGACCAGTTCCCCTATGTTTTGCAAGAGAAGCTGCAGCAGACTTTTCAGGGCTTCCTGCTGGTTGATGCTGCCGGAATGATTCAATTCCAGACTGAGCCAGATTTTCTTGAGCGCGGCGCCGGCCTTCTCGAGTGAAGCCGCGTTATCCGAATGGCGTATGCTGTCTATGACCTTGTTCAGGTCATCGGAAAGCTGGGGAATATTTTCCAGACGCGGTTCCACGCCCAGTTTCAGGGTTTGCACCAGCAGATCAATCGCCGCTGTCAATGTCGCGGAATTGGTAGCGTTTCCACTTTTGCTGCTCTGGTTTGCCTGGTTGCTGGCCCGCGTGATGATGTCGTGCAGAATCTGCGAGCTCTGAACCCAGTTGGCCTGTTTGACGGACTTCTCCAGATCGGCCAACGCTTCACCGGATTCCGGAAAATACTTGCGCAGGTCAATAATCAGGTCTTCCAGCACGGAGCCCGGATTGGGGCCTACCTTGGAACCGGAAATTTCATGATAAAGCTTGCGGTAGTTGTCAGGCGTGGGTGCGATCCGGCTGAGCGCCAGACGGCGCAACGCCTCACGCGCGATTTCTGACGGACTGGCGTATACCTGCTTGTCATTTGGACCTGGCATGCGTGCCTCCCGATAAGGCTATGGTTACATTCATGCCTGAATGTTAAATACCAGGCCGGGAGGACAAACGGGGGAGAAAAAGGGCTAAAGGGCGCTATTTTTGATGATTGCGGCAATCCGGTCGAACATTACTCGACCAGGCCATGCCGGATGGCGTAATGCGTCAGTTCCGCATTGTTTTTCAGGTGCATTTTCTCAAGCAGCCGGGTGCGGTACATGCTCACGGTTTTAACGGACAGAGACAGCTTGTCGGCAATGGCAGAAACGGGTTTGCCGGAGGCCAGCAGGCATAGCGTCTGGAATTCGCGGTTGGATAGCGATTCGTGTGGCAGCGTATCCTTGCCAACGCTGATTTCCAGAGCCAGGGCCTCGGCTACCGAAGGTGTGATGTATTTGCGGCCTGTTACCACCTGCTTGATCGCGGACACGAGCTGATCGGGCGCGCTTTGCTTGTTCAAATAGCCGCTGGCGCCGCTTTTGATCGCACGGACGGCATACTGTGTTTCCCGGTACATCGACAGCATCAGCACGCTGAGTTTCGGGTGAGCCTTTTTCAGGGCTTCAAGCAGTTCCAACCCGTTCCGGTCGGGTAGAGAAATATCCAGCAGCACTAGATCGAAATCTTTGTCGCGGGTGAGGCGTATCGCTTCAGCGGCGGTTTCGGCCTCGCCCTGGACGACAAGCTTTTCGTCGTCGGACAGAATCTGTTTCAAGCCTTCGCGAACAATTGCGTGGTCATCAACAATCAATATGCGAATAATTTCTTTTGCTTGCATGCCAAACTCCGTTGAGAACTCTAAACGCCTAAACCTTCACCTGCTTTTAAAGGCTTGCGGCGGGAACCTGCTTTACCCTGCGTTTCTTCTTTCATGCCGGACCCTGATTTTCCTGAAATTAAAGGAATTTCAAGGCTGACGCGTGTGCCTCCATCCGGTCCGGGTTCGATGAAAAAAACGCCACCCAGTGCCGAGGCTCTTTCGGACATTCCAATGACGCCGAAGGAGCGCTTTCGCTTCCTGGACGTTACAAGTTTCGGGCCAATCCCGTTGTCGGAGATTACAAGATGGAGTTTGTCGTGCTTCATGCCGAGATTGACCTCCACACTAGAAGCCTTTGCATGCTTTGCAATGTTTGTCATGGCTTCCTGAGCAATCCGGAAAACCGCGATCGAGGCATCGTCGTCCAGCGGAACCTGCTTGAGTTTGGTGAAAAATCGACAGTCGATGCCGGTGGTTCGGCAAAGTTGGCCGGTCAGCCATTGAATTGCCGAGACAATGCCAAAATCCAGAATGGAAGGCCGAAGGTCGCTGGAAATGCGGTGAATGGCATCCAGGGTGCTGTCCACCACTTCGTCGATGTACTTCAGGCGTTCGTCAGCCCTGGATTTGTCCTTGCCCGCGTTGCGCGTCAGCCAGGATACGCCGATCTTGATCGCGGTCAGGTTGCCTCCAAGCTCGTCATGGACTTCCCTGGCAATGCGTTTGCGTTCTTCTTCCTTTACGCGCTCGATATGGAGCGCGAGGCGGCGAAGTTCCTCTTTCGAGCGTTCCAGTTCCTCCTTGGCGAGCTTGCTTTGGGTAATGTTCAGCATGATGCCGTCCCAGACTGTTCCGGCCGAAGTTTCGCGCCTGCTGGTGCGGATGTTGATCCACTTGATGTCTTTCCATGCTTCGACCCAGATGCGACCTTCCCAGTTGAAAGCCAAGTGGCAGCCGTTGGCTTCCGCCAGGGCTTTCCTGTAGGAGGCTACGTCTTCCGGAACGATCAAATCCAGCAGCAGCCCCGGCTTGGCCTGCAAGGCCTGGGGTTTGATTCCCAGCAGCATGCGTGAATTGGCGCTGACAAAGGGCAGAGTGACCGTGCCGTCCGGCGCGCAATGGACCTGATAAGCCATGCCGGGAATGTTTGAAACCAGCGCCTGATAGTCCGACTCCCGCTGGTTGCGTACAAGTCTGGAAACCTTGCGGTTGTTCAGGTCGTTGATGATGACGACATAAAATGGCCTTCCATTTCCCTGCTCGGAAAAGAGCCGGACTTCGGCCAGGCTAGTCATGCCGTTTTTTCGACGCAGACTGCAATCAAAAGACTTGATGCTGGTGGAACCCGGATTGACGGAAAGCTGGGGCAAGCCATCCGCGCGATCATTTGCACCAACGAAAATGTCCTGGAACCCTAGCTGTTTGAGTTCCTGAAGCGTGTACTGAAGATGGATTCTAGCTGCGCGATTGGCTTCGACGACCCTATGGGTCGTGGCATCGAATACCAGAATTTCGTTGAATGATCCCTGAAGCAGCAGCCTGCTGAGCTTGCTTCTGGATTTGGTGTCTAGTTGTGTGCCAATCACATCGCCGCCGTATTTTTCTCATGAAAATCGGCCGCAACTCCCGGCGAGACAGCGTACTGAATATCAGTGTTGCCTCGAATATTTTTATTAACTTCTGCTATCAAGTTAATGTAAAACATTATTAATGTCTAGCTTTCAATTGTTAATTGACAACATATCCAAAGATTGTTGTGACTAGACAACGAAGGAACATTGTTTTTACCCGGCAATTCTTCGTTTTGGAAACCGGAACGACTTTTCAGTGCTGTGCTCGTAATCCGATTGTTATTTCAGGTGGATGATTACTTTATTTTTGAGATCTGGCATTCGAGGCCCAGAAATTCCAACGCAGTCTGGCCTCAAACCATTTGCCTTCGAGGCTGTCCACCTCGAGTCTTGCGCCGTGCAATTCCGCAATGCGGCGAACGATGGCTAGGCCAAGTCCGCTTCCTTCGGTATGGGTATTGTTGCTGCGATAGAATCGTTCGATAAGCATTGGCAGTTCTTGCGGTTTCACACCGGGACCAGCATCACGCACGCCGAATATAGCTTCCCCGTGTTCCTGTCTGACAAATACCAGAATGCCACAGCCTGCCGGAGTGTAGCGCAATGCATTGTCGATCAGATTGCGCATGGCGATGGTGAGCAGTTCGGCATCCCCTGTCACCCTGATGGGGACGTCACACAAATCAAGGCTCAAATCACTTGCGCGTTCCGGCGCGCCGGGAATTACTTCATTCATCAGCGCTGTAACAGTGGCAACCAGATCCAGTTTTTCCGTCTGCGGCAATCGGGCAAGCGGATCGAGCCGAGCAAGACGCAACAACTGCTCGACAAGCCGGGTCGCGCGCCTGGTGCCAGCAAGTACCTGGTTGAGGGCGTGGCGATGCTGTTCGGTATCGGTACTGGACAATGCCACTTGGGCCTGTACGCGGATGGCTGCGAGCGGCGTGCGCAGTTCATGAGCGGCATCAGAGGTAAATCTGCGTTCATTTTCCAGAGTTTGACCCAGCCGGCCAAGCAGACTGTTAAGTGATGACATCAGCGGCTGGGCTTCCCGGGGAATTGTGGCGGTATCGAATGCCTGAAGGTTATCCGGCGACCTTTGGGAGACCTCTTTTGTCAGATCATCCAGCGGTTTGAGTCCCCGTCGTACGGAAACATAAATCAGCCCGATGAGGAAGGGGATGAGCAAACCCAGAGGCAGAACTGTTTTGGCTGCAATCTCGAGAGCCTCCTTGCTGCGCTGACGCAAGGACTGGAATACCTGGATGCGCAGATCGCCCGCTTCCGTTGTAACGACAAGGCTGCGCCAACCCTGTCCATTGATTTTAAGGTCAGCCAGTCCCAGATCGCCGGCAAGACTGGCTCCTGGCGCTTGCGCAGATCGGGTCAGCACTGTGCCATCCGGATGACCGATCTGAAATTCCATGAGGAGCCCCTTGTGATGCTTGCCAGCGCCTTTCATGGTTTTCAGCAGGCTGGGCAGTTCGACGAGCTGTGCGGGTGTCCGGGATGCCTGTGCGAGAAGCAGCGATGCCGTCTGCGCCATGTGCGCATCCATCATTTCCTGAACCTCGTGGTGTGCCTGATGGTAACTGAGGACGGCTGCCAGGGCCCAAATCAGCAAGGTGGCAAGCGATACCAGCCCCAGCAAGCGCCGACGCAGGGAATATGTTTTTGTGGCGAAAAGCGTGCCGGACATTCAGCCGGTTCCGCCGAGTTGATATCCCATGCCACGTACGGTATGAATGAAATCCGCACCCAGCTTCTTGCGCAGATGATGGATATAGACCTCGACGGTATTGCTTTCCGCCTCCTCCCCCCAGGCGTAAAGACTTTCCTCGAGCTGCGACCGTGTACGGATATGTGTCTTGTGGCTCATGAGGTCGTATAACAAGGCATATTCCCTCGCCGAGAGCGCCACCTGTTGACCATTGAGTGTTACCCGCTGAGATGCCGGATCAAGGGTTACGGTCTCATGGCAGAGGAGCGGGCTGGCCGTACCCCCAGTGCGTCGCAACAGTGCCCGCATCCTTGCATGCAGTTCGGGCAGGTCAAATGGCTTGGTGAGATAGTCGTCGGCCCCTGCATCCAGTCCGGCAACCTTGTCGTCACTGGTATCGCGAGCGGTTAGAATCAGCACGGGAATCCGGCTGCCCCTGCTGCGTAGTTCCTTGAGTACTGCCAGGCCGTCGCGCCGGGGCAGGCCGAGGTCAAGGACGCAGGCATCGTAGGCATGATCGAGTAATGCACGGCGGGCGGAGTCGCCATCGCGTACCCAGTCCACCGCGTAGTCAGCCAGCTTCAAACCTGCCCGGACACCGTCACCGAGCAGTGCATCATCCTCAACCAGCAATAAGCGCAATTACTTCCCTTCCTTGTTGAGCTTCTCCAGCAATGCCTGAATTTCCTGACGCCGTCCGCTGTCCGCAAGCTCACGACCCGGTCGAGCAGGTGCCTTCAGGGCGGCATTGAGGTGGAGGCGCGCATCCTTCAGGCGCTCACGTTCAACCAGATACTCGGCGTAAAAAAAGTTCGGGTCAATACCTGCTGGATTGATGCCGAGAGCCTTCTTGAAGAACTCTTCTGCCTTCTCCTTGTTGCCAAAACCGATGGGCCAGCCTGGTACTTTGGCATAAAGGGTGGCCAGACTGGTATAGGCCGAGCCACTCAGTGCCTTGTCATCCAGTTTCATTGCCTCTTCGAGACGGTTGCGAGCTTCCTTTGCCAGGGAAAGCGCGCCCAGTCCACCCTTTGCGCCTGCCTCGCTGGAAAGAACAATCCCTTCCCAGATCAGAAGTTCCGGTGAATTCGGGTTCGATTCCACAAGCTTGCGTGCCTGCAGGGCAAGTGCACGATATTGTTCCGCCTGCTGCTTTTCCGGAAGGCGATACTTGATTTCCGCCCAACGGTCCTGAATGGGGCGAATCATCTCGTCGGGTGAAGCTGCCTGCGCGGAGACCACGACCCCGACAATACCAGCCAGTATCGACAGACGAATGAATTGAGTAATTTTCATGGAGTTCCTTTCGGTGTTCAGGTTTTGGAAAGCGCGTGACGCTTGATAACAGGGAGCTTGGCCGCCAGGCCATGATCGATCAGGGAAGGCGCAATGCCGTTCAGCCAAGCGAACAGTCGCTCGGGAAATCCGAAATGCCTTTCCAGAGTTTCCTTCTGGAGGGAAGACACAATCTGGCGGGCCACCGACTCAGTCGTGTCGCAATGGTTCTTCAACTCGCGGTTGAGTGCATTGACTGCCGCCGTATTCAGCGGCGTATCGATGGCTCTTGGTGCGAGATGGATGACGGCGACCTTCGAATCCGCCAGTTCCCGACGCAAGGCCTGAGAGAAACCGCGCAAGCCCGCCTTGGCTGCCGAATACGCCGCAAAGCCGGGAAATGGCAGGCTGCCGAAAGTCGATCCGATATTGACGATCGCGGCTTCCGGTCTGGATTTGAGCCATGGCAACAGCGCGTGCGTCAGGTGCAAAGGCACCTCAAGGTTCGTTGCAAGCAGCTGTTCCACATCCACCCAGTCCTGCTGGTCGTAGAGACCAAAACCGCCAATCCCTGCATTGTTGATCAGTACATTGACACCGAATTCGTGCGCGGCGCCCACAACAGCGGCAATTCCATCAGGGCGGCCAAGATCGGCGCGCACGGTTGAGCTCTCCGGCCCCAGTTCGGTGGAGAGCGCGGCAAGACGTTGCGAATCACGGCCAGCCACCAGCAGCCGGGCTCCGCTGGCAGCAAGCTGACGCGCCAATTCATGACCGAGCCCGCCCGTGGCACCGGTCAGCAATATCCTTGCATTTTTCAATTGCATCTTGTTTCCTCCCAGCCCGGCAGGGCACGAAAAATATCACCGTAAAGTTTGAAAAATATTTTTGCGCAGCGCACAACTTCCGCCTGGTCATCGGGCGTCATGCGTTCCAGCAAACTGGCCAGATGCCTGGTGTGCTCCTGGTCAAGCGTTCCATGAGAACGCAAATAGGAAAATGCCGTATCCGGCAACCCCAGCTTTTCCTGAATGCGATCCGCGGCCATGAGCGCCAAGGCTACGCTGGTGCCTTCGAGGACGAAAACCATGCCGAAAAATCCGGCCGGATTACCCCGGTTGACTACGTCGTAGGCATAGGCCACCATCAATTCGGCAGGCAGCCCGGGCCTGCTGCCGCGCACGGCGTCGGCATCACCGCCCGCAGCGGCGATGTCATTGAGAATCCACTCCTCGTGACCAATTTCCTCTTCGATGTATTCGGCCACAGCCTTGCGCATCCATCCAAGCCGCTCGGGCAGCCGTCCTCCGAGCAGCATCAACAACGGCGTAGTGTGGCGGACATGGTGATAGGCCTGGCCAAGAAAGGCGAGATAACTTTCAGGCGTGACGCGGCCTTGCAGACAATCAGCGATGACAGGTGCTTCCATCAGTTGACGGCGTTCTGCGGCCGTGGCTTCTGTCAGAGTTTCATAGAATGGCACTGGCGGATTCCTCCTGAGGATAAAGCGATGCGACGGCAACTGCATGGTGGCTGAGAATGTCATTGCGCAGCGGACGCCCGTTGCCGGTAGCCAGGCCATTTTGCAGCGTGAAAGGCTCGGCCACAGTCCAGGCGCTGATACGCGCGTAATCCGGAAGTGCAAGGTTGACCCGCGCGACTGCTGTCGCCAGATCGTCATTACCGCATCCGTTTGCCGGGACAAGAAGGGCCACGAGTGAAGGTCGTCCATCTCCGGCAACGACCGCCTGAGCGATGGCAGTCTCGGCCAGCAGAACCGACTCGACCCATTCCGGCGCAATGTTTCGTCCATAAGAAGTAATCAGCAGGTTCTTGCGGCGGCCATCCAGGTGCAGATGACCTGTTGCATCGATATGCCCAATGTCACCTGTCAGGAATTCATCGGCGCCTGTCTGATTGGCTGAATCGAGATAGCCAATGAAGCCCCTCGATCTTATGCAGACTTCACCATTTTCGATGCGCACGGAAGCATGGGGCAGGGGGCGGCCCACCCCAGGGCCATCGTCACCGGGTCGATTGAGACTCACGACCGAGCCGCATTCAGTCAGGCCATATCCCTGGTAGACGGGCAGACCTAGTTCGCGCCACCTGGCAAGCTGGGATTGATCAACCCGGGCGCCGCCAACGGCTGCAAACACAAGCTCGGCGGGTGCCTGCAGATGTGCGGACTCCAAATACATGGCCCATGCCTTGGCTAGTTCCGGTACCAGTATCAGGCTGTTCACGCGCATTTCGGAGGCTGTGCGATGCAAGGCTGCTGGCTGGAACCCAGCCATGCCCTGCCAGCCGAGCATTTTCAGAGACGGCAAAAATATTTCGGCGCCACGCAACAGTGGCGCGTATATGCCCGCAACATTTTCAAGCAGCAGAGGTAGTGGCAGAACCGCAAGATGACGCTCGACCGGGAGGTCGGCAAGATAAGCTGTCAGCGCGGCAGCAGTTTCCAGCAGGCCGGTCATGCCCAGACACACGCCTTTGGGTGAACCTGTGCTGCCTGAGGTAAACGACACCTTGGCGGTACCGGGTGGCAGCCTGGCCGGGCTGGTTTTCCGTTTCATCAAGACCAGGCCGTTCCAGGTGGTCTCGCGGATGAATCCGAAGTCAAGATTTACGATCAGGTCGGGCTGATCTGTCAGAACGGCATCGGCACCGGTTTCGTTCAGCGCATGAAGCATTTGTGCGCGGCTGAAGAAAGCGGGCAGGGGTAGATGTACGGCGCCCGCCTTCAATGCGGCCAGATCAGCCATGACCCAGGCGGGCCCGTTGTCGGCAAGCACCGCCAGGATGCGGGTGCTTGCAAGATGCCGGGCAAGGGCATCAATTTCCTGCAACATTGCGGGAGCATCCCAGGTCCGGAGGTCACCATGCAGAATCGGCTCACCGCCTTTGCGCGCTGCAAGGATGTCAAACAGGGCCGTGGAGATCATATTGCTTTGTCCATACGGTCAAGGGCAAGGCGGATGCGTCCCACGACAACGACAGGGTTTTGATCGTAGTAATTGCCCCACTGGCTTGCTTGATCCCTGATGCACGCGGGGTCTGCCTGACGCAATGCCAGCAGGGGCAGGCCGAGCCGACTGAAAATTCCAATGAGTTCGCGTGTTGCCGTGAATGTCACCCACTCGTATCCCAATTTGTCGAGATACAAGGCAAGAGCGCTAATAATATTCAGGCTTCCACCCGGCTTGATCGCCGCAAGGTTTCCCACTTCCACGATCCGTTCGCGCGAAATGTTCCTGCCGGTCAGCTGGCCAATGGCTTGTTCGATTGGAGCGTCCAGATAGGATTCCAGAAACAGGCGACCGGTGTCCGCGCCCAGCCAGCCTGCGGCGGCAACCATTCTTGAATCTTTCTCGAGCAGCAACAGGTTGGCGGCAAAGTAGGTTACGTTGGCACCATAACGTTCAGCAAAAACATTCCTGATGAAAGACTCGACATCACATCGCCTTGGCGAGTCCTTGCCAAGATGAGTGATCGTCAGCGCCTCGGTATTCAAGGGAAACAGGGAGTGCCTGGCTGGTTGCATGATCGATTCCCAGAGCAAAACATGTCTGGAGACTACGGATCGATCCTTAAACCGGTCTTAAAAGGTGGCAGAACCAGATGCCGCTTATCGGATTGGGTTTTAGAGAATCGCGGGGAGTGAGAGGCAGAATTCGTGCATTGACAGTAAACAGAAACGCCACCGCGAGGGTGGCGCTGATTTGAATTCATGCTGCTTTTCGGCAGCATAGTTATTATGGCGTCCCCACGGGGATTCGAACCCAGGTTATCGCTGTGAAAGAGTTCTATATATCAATTTCGTGGACTTTATCGGACTTCGCTGGATCAGCCTGAAAGCCTTATGAATGCTTGTTTACATGGATTTTATATCCGATAATGTCCAGAGTTGTCCGGGAACATTTTAGGGACATATTGGGGACACGAAGGGACACGAGCATGGCAAGGGCGTCACGCGATCCAAGGCTGGAAAACCGCACGAAAAGATTGAAGCTGGAGAAGGGGACACGGTACTACGCGCCCATCACAACTGGTTTGTCTCTTGTTTACCGGCGGACAGGGGATGGTTACGGGACATGGTATTGCCGCATCAAGGATAAAGTTGGCAAAGACACCATGACTAGCATTGGCAGTGCTGACGATTACCAGGATGCGGACGGAACGAGCGTTCTAACCTATGTTCAGGCACAGGAAAAATGCCGAGCCCTTGCGAAGGAAAGCAAGGCAGTCGCTACCGGCAAGCCTCTTACTGTGACGGAAGCTGCTAACCATTACATGACGTGGTACCGGGAACATCGGCGGGCAATCCGTGCCACCGAGAATGTGCTTAACGCGCATATCCTACCAGAGTGGGGTGATGTCCTTTTGATGGACTTGAAGACCAAGGACATCCGAAAATGGCATGAGAAACTCGCTGCCACGCCAGCCCGCAAGCGATCTGGCAACGGCGAAAAGCAGGCATATCGGGAGAAGGCCATAACCGCTGATGAAAAACGCTCTCGAAAGTCCACTGCCAACCGCATCCTGACCGTATTCAAGGCGGTGTTGAATCGCGCTTTTCGCGATGAACTGATAAGCGATGACACGGCATGGCGGAGGGTCAAGCCATTTGAAAACGCCGATGAGCCAGTCACGCGGTTTTTAACGGCTGCTGAATCCACACGGCTGGTTAATGCAAGTCCGAATGATTTTCGCCAATTGGTGAAAGCGGCGCTTTTCACAGGGGCACGCTATGGTGAACTATCGCGTCTTAAGGCGGCTGATGTGCAACTGGACACCGGCATGATTTATATCAGTGCGGAAGCCAAGAGTGGAAAAGGGCGCTTTGTGCCTTTGTCGAATGAAGGGCTGGATTTTTTCCAGTCTGCCATCGTCGGCAAACCCGGCACGGATTATGTGTTCACACGCACGGACGGCGAGCCTTGGGGATACAACCATCAAGTCCGCCAGATCAAGGCTGCTTGTGAGCAGGCCAGGATAGAACCCCCTATCGGTTTTCACGAACTGCGGCACACTTATGCCAGCTTGCTAGCGCAGGCCGGAGCAGACTTGCTGACCATTTCAAAACTTCTCGGACACGCGGATACCCGCATCACCAGCCGTCACTATGCTCACTTGTGTGACAAGACGCTGGCCAATACCGTGCGCACATTGTTGCCGTCATTCGGGCACCAGCCTGACGGAAAAGTGGCCGGGCTCCGTGCCAAGCAGGCGTAAAGCGCTTGCCTTTATAATCCATTGGATTATGATTAAATCGTGCTGACCATTGCTGAAGTGCCAGAATACATTCGCCGTGCGGAAAAACTGCTAACCGAGGAAGAGCGCCGAGATATCGTGGATTACCTGGCAGCCAACCCCAAGGCGGGTGACATCATGGAAGGCACGGGCGGCGTGAGGAAACTACGCTGGGGTAGACAAGGCCGGGGCAAAAGCGGCGGCGTCAGGGTGATTTACTACGTTCACTCCGATTTGATGCCGCTTTATCTGCTGACTGTGTTTGCCAAAAACGAACGCGCCAATCTTACCAAGGCGGAACGCAACGAATTGGCCGGACTGGTGGAAATGCTGGTTTCGGCATGGCTGGAGAAGTAATCATGGGTGCATTTCAAAGCATCAAACAGGGTTTGACCGAAGCGGTTGCCCATGCCAAAGGCAAGAAGGCGGGTGTCAGGGAATATCAACCCTATGAAGTGGACGTGGCCGAGTTGAGAAAGCGGCTTGGTTTGACGCAAGAGCAATTTGCCGCCCGCTTTGGATTTTCAGTTGCCACGTTGCGGCACTGGGAGCGAGGGGACAGAAAACCGCATGGCGCGGCGCTGGTGTTGTTGAATCTCATCGACCGTGAACCCAAGGCCGTCATGCGGGCGCTGGCAGCCTGAGCAATCGCTGCTTAACTCAATAATACTCAACAGCCTGTACGCAGGGCGTCCTTGAGCGGAACGCAGGGAATTTCCAGTGCAGCCAGCGTCATCAGGGTTTGCGGTGCAGCTATATCAACTGTCCAGCACAGGATTTCTTCGCGCCAATCGATAGCGCTATTTGATGTGCTCACGGGCGCGGCCAGTTTCTTGACCTCAATCACATTGAGAATTCTGGCCAAATGGCTGGCCGCGTGAATAGTCTCGTGAACCACGGTTGATTCCGATAGCTTCCGGGCGATCAAGTTGATATCGGCCAGCAGGCCCTCCTTCTGCCCGTTATGGTTGCGACACTGCATGGAGCCAAGCACGCTGCGTTTGGAACGCGAACCCAAATGCCTGTGGAGATGATCTGACGTTGGGTGTACCAGTACATGAAAATGCCATTGTGGCGCGAACGTGGAAACCGAAAATCGGTAAGTAATATTGCCCTCGGTATCAATCGCATAGGCGTGCGGCTCGCAACGGCCAGCATATTCGTGAGTATCGGCCAGCAACCGGCCGCGCCATTGCAGGTGCTTCAACTGCTTTTCCGTCAGTACGGACGTAAGCGGTAAGCGCGCCATCAGGCGAATCTGTTGGTCAGGATGGATGCGGGGGTGTGACATGCCTTTATGCAAACTTAATTAAGCCTGCCAGTTCCCGATGCCGCCCCATCCATACTCAAGCAGCGCGGCCTGGCCGCCATCCTTGGATTTGACCTTCTCGTAAACGATATGAACGGCCTTTTGCATGGCGGGCAAGCCAGCATGGTTGTGTAGTAACGCACCGATTTCCCTGGCGCGTTGATATTGCGGATAGTCCTCCACCTCTGGGTACCCATGTTTCTTTGCCCACGCCAGCCCGGCTTTGCACAAAACAACGAGCTCATCATACAGAGCGCTGATTTGGACTTCGGTCATGTTGCTTTCGGATAAGGGGGATGATGAAAGGTGTTGCCCCTTCACGGGTGACTCGCCAGATTTCTCAAATTTGTTCAATACATATTGGAGGGCCGATGTCACGGCCCGTGTATAAGCATTAACGGCCTTTAGCCATAATGCAGCCATTTCGGTATTTGCCTGACAGATCGGGTAGAGGGTTTCAAGCTTGGGCGAAAATTCTGGGTCGGAAATATCAGCCTCCCCATCAATTATCTTTTGCAAGAAACTGGTTATGTCATCAGGCTGCTTAGGGATTGTTTGATTGATAGGCATGTTTTCTCTCACGATTGAACTGCTGTCCGGCTTTAGCCAAACGCTATCCGGTCAATTCCTGATAGCGGGCGAACAAAAATGCCACGCGCGAGGCATCATCCTTGCCACTCTTGTAGCCGTACGCGGCATCAACAGCCTTGTCGAGCGCGTTATGTGCCTTAACCAGTTCGGCGGGCATGTTGCCTGGGGCATACAAGATGGCAAGGGAACATGGCTGGTTCTGATCCATGCAGCGTTTTTCTTCTGCGGCACGAGCATCCAGTACAGCTTGGGTTGCAGCTTCGATTTTCTTCTTTTGCCCCTCGGTAGGGTTTTCCGGCCAAGGGAGGTTGTTGTAAACAATGCCTGTTGAATATTGATAATCACTTTTTAGGCGACCACAAACCGCGCGTGTCCATGCCATGTGCATGGAGCTGGCCAATATTCCAAAATGATAGGGAGTGGCATTAGCAACGGTATAAAGCTTGTTGCTGGCGATGGTGTCTTTCGGCAAATAGCCTATGGGAATGTAGCGGCGGTTTTCCGATGACACTTCAGGGACAGCCAGATAAGTGCCATTCGGCTGGCGAATTTCTCCAAAAAGATATGGTGTGTCGGCTAGCTTTTGTGTGGCTTCCCGGCTACTTGCTAACCGCATTTCTTTAACTGCCGCAATACGGCGTTTTATTTCTGGAGATTTCCCTCGGTCTGATGCCGTGCTGTCCTTAAGCCACAGACAATAACGTGGCACGTTGTTGATGAATTCGTCCGCTCCCATAAATCGGCGAATATAGTTCGCAGCTATCAGATCGGCTTCGCGGATGTCCTTCTCTTTTTCCGGTGACAACAGCAGGAACCCACCGTCATTGGGCATGCTGCCGAAAACCATTTCTGGCGCTTGTGGGCAAAGCGGCTTGCGCCGTTTCTCGATCAACACTGTCGGTGCGTCCACTAAATATGGGTTAATCTGTTTGGTACCAATTTCCTCTGGCTCGCCTGTTATGTCTTGGTATTGAAATAGTCGGCACTGCACTGGTTTGTTAAGGGAGAACCCCACAATGACGCAATGCACGGCAGCTATGCCCCGGCCTTCATTGCTCCAGCGGAAGGTACGGTGTGCAAAATGAATATGGACGCCAAGCCGGGCGAGTTCGCCCCACAGGATGGCAACCTGCTCGCCTTGGGTAATGCTATTGGTAGAAACAAAGGCCACAGGAATATCTGTACCCTGAATGTATTTGGCGGCCTTGATGTACCAAGCGGCTACGTAATCCAGTACTTTTGCCCCATCCATTTCATGAAATACCTTGGTCAGGTCAGTTTTTTGATCCATGGTCTGGTACTGACGACCCACAAATGGCGGGTTGCCCATGATGTAGCTGCATTCAGCGGCGGGTAAAACACTTGACCAGTCGATTTGGAGCGCATTGCCGCAAACGATATGTGGCGAGGAAGTGATAGGCACGGTGGGGCGAGTAGCTCCCAAGGTCTGACGTGCCTCCTCATTCATCTGCTCGTCTGTTATGTAGAGTGCTACGTGGGCGATATGAGCAGCAGCTTCATCAATTTCGATTCCATAGAACTGGCTGGTATTCACCCTGATGCGGGTGGAAATATCCAGCAGCTCCGGGCCTTTGTCGCCCCATCTTGCCTTGATGATCTCATGTTCCAGTCGGCGCAATTCACGATAAGCGATCACGAGAAAATTACCGCAACCGCATGCCGGATCGAATAGTTTTAATTTGGCCAACTTATCGTGCAAAGCTTCCAGTTTGGCCTTGTTTCGCCTAGCGGCATTAAATTCTTGCCGTAAGCCTTCCATGAACAGAGGGTTGATGACACGAAGAATGTTTCTTTCGCTTGTGTAATGCGCCCCTAGCTCGCGTCGGCTGGCTATTCTGTGGGCATTGTCTCCGGGAGTTTCCAATACTCCCTGGAACATGGCCCCAAATATGGCGGGCGAGATTTTGCTCCAGTCGATGCTCGTGTCACAGGCAAGCAGTTTCTCCCTTAGTTCGCCATTGAAGACGGGTATCCGGCTACGCTCCTTGAACAAGTCACCATTTACATAGGCAAATTTGTTTAGTTCTGCACCAAGTGTTTTCTGGCGAAGGTCTTCATGAACATTTAGAACTTCATCAAACAGTGATTCAAGTGCACCCTTAAGGTCAGTACCATCAGACTTGGTGCCAGCCAAGTAATGCGTGAATAACTGTCGCTCACCAAAAATACCTGTGTCGTCGGCAAATAGACAAAACAGCAACCGTGTTAAGAAGACCTCCAAGTCCCTGCCAGTGAAATCCTTACTGACTATCGCATCATGCAGGGCAGCAACTGCGTATGCGGCATCACGATCTACTGGAGATTCCTCAACTATCGTTTGGCTTGGATTGTCAGTGAGGAACATGAACCACTCGGCATTCTTGGCCAGTTCATCAATGCTACATTCCCTGATGCCGCCGTCATCCAAGCTATAAAGACGAAATCGAGAGAAATTACAGGTCAGTATGTAGGGAGGCAGTGGTTGCGTCAGTTCAACAGCATAGTCAGCTGCTTGTTGATGCGCGCGATCCAGACTGATCCCTCTGCTTTTCATTTCGGTGAGGAGCTTTCCGGGAACAAAGCCGTCGATAAATCCGGTTGTGCCTTTTTTGGTTGGCACTCGCTCCTCAAACAGGCGCGCTTTGCGTCTTTCTATGCCAAAGCAACGATAGAACTCAATCTGGAAGCTTTGGGCTTCCTGTCGTTCTTCGCTTGCGTCTGCGTACTCGTGCGCAAAAGCCGTAAGTCTTCGGCGAACTTCTTCAATAGTGATGGGCATGGCATTTGTGTTTTTCTCTGCCAGCTAGTTGATTCAGCATAAGAGGCGCTGATTTCGACTTTCCAGACTGGCAATTCATGCCCGGAATAATTGCCCATAAGGCAATACAAGTAAAGCAATTAGCCTAATTGGCTTTGCCTGTTAGGCAAATGACGGCAAAAAATGCCACATGGAAATCGGGGATGTCATCAAGGCGTTGCGTGTTGAGCGCGAGTGGACGCAGGAAAAGCTGGCACTGGAAGTGGAGGTGGCAACCAGTACCTTGTCACGCATCGAGCTTGGCAAACGCAAGCCATCCGAGGCTCTGCTCAGACGCCTTGCCTTGGCGCTTGGTACGACGGTCGCGGATTTATACGCCGGGGTAGAAGGGCGCAAGAGGGCAAAGTCCGGCGGCCCAGCGGCCTTGTCGGGCGCGGAGGCTACGGATTACCTGCCAGAGGCAATCAGCGTGCGGCGGCTATTTCGGGAATTGACGCCGCAAAACCAGAAGCTGGCGGTGGAGATTCTGCGGACATTGAGGCGGATGCAGGGGTAGGGGACTGCTGCACAACCTTGAGCCAAGACAGCTTGTGAATTGACGCTCGCCGCATCTTGCTCATGTCCCCAAAAAAACGCCCCGATGGGTTGCTTCGGTGTGCCCGCTGTCTCTCTTAACAGAGGGCAAACGATCCGAGCTTCCATCAGGGCGCAAGTAGATGTTACAACTCCCTTCATGAATCGTTTGGTCAAACCTTACCCCTTCACGCACACCACCTGTTTCAAGGTATGCACCACGTCCACCAGATCGGACTGGTTGGCCATGACCTGATCGATGTCCTTGTCCTTGACAGAGACAAATGAAGTGTTGCTGCCGGTCGTCATCACGTAATTACCCACCCATTGCAAACCACGCATGGTTTAGCACGTGGTCTTTGACCTGGGCATAGTCATTCTCGTCATCGAAGTCATCGCCCCGCAAATCCCAATGCTGCGGATCAAACTCTGTCGTAAAGAAGCGGCGCAGTTCGGATTTCAGCGTAGCGGCCAAGGTGGCGCGCGCCAGAATGCCTTCCAGCAACACTTCTTCCGAGAATTTCCGGGTCACGCGCAGCAACACCCGCTCCGGGTTTTCGGTACGAAGCACCGTGAATACGGCCTCCTGTCCTTCCTCGTCGATCTCCATCTGGATCGGTAGGTCGCCTTCGTCGATTTCACGGCCCCAAGCGACCATCTCGCCGAACGGGTCGAACACCTCGGACAGGTGAATCGTGGCTGTTGCGGTGTCGAGCGTCAGGTGCAGCTTCGCCCAGCCGTATTCCTCCATCTCCAGCCGGATTCCAATCAGGGCGTCGGGTAAGCCGGGGCGGATCACGAACCACTTGGATGGTTCCTCGGCAGGCCTGTGCAAGCCCGCACGCGCCCAACGCTCGGTGCTATAGGAGTGCAGCGCCCCGGTGTTGCCGCAAACGAAGAACGGCGTGAGTGCCGACCACGCGCCGAAGCGATCCGATCCTCGCAGACCGTGATACCACTCCATCAGTTCGCCGTAGCTGCGCCAGTGAAAGCGCTCCGTATCCGCCACGCGAATCACGGCCGCAGCATTGTCCACAACTTTGGTGACGTAGTCGAACGACTCGTGGAGCTTACTGAAAAGATCGGGACTCGGCCTGAGCGCGAAGAAGCCATCAAGGCTTTCCTTGTCCGCGATCATCAGATCGCCGCCGAACGCTTCGTCAAGTTTAGCTTGTACAGCGTGCCGTCTGTCCGACATCGTGGTCTGCGGGTTTTCGATCAGCGCGGGGATTTCACCAAGCGCCGCACGCGCCTTCTCGTCGCGGCATAGGCGAAGGGGCAGGATCAAGCCAACGTGTGGCGCGATGCCGGGGCGATCCCCGCCTGTGTGCGCACCAACAGCGAACAGGCCTGGGGCCGTTTCCGTTTCCCGCTCACGGAGGTCTCGCCCCGAAGCACCGTACTGCGCGATGTAGAGGCAGGGCAATAAGTCATCCAGACGCCCCGTCAGTTGGCCGCAGTTGCGCGCAATTTCGCGCGGTCGTGAGGATTTTGGCTCGTCGCTCTTACTCCAACCCAATTTCATGATTCACCTCCCTCCGCGTGGATGATCTGATCGACGGTCATCCAGCCTTCCGGTCGATGGAGCTTGACCGCGACTTCCGAACCCAAGGCCGTTTGCAGTGCCTTGGCGATTTCGAACGCTTCTTGGGCATGGCGCTCCCACCATACCTCGCTGCCTTCGCCGGGCGGCATCACGGTGTCGTCGTAGTCCCGCTGCCAAGCGGCGATGCGCCGCACCAGCGGGAATGGCAAATCAAGCAGGTCGTAGCCCAGCATCTTGCCGTCTTCTGTCCACAGACCACTACTGCCGAAGTCGTTGTCGAGGTGGATTTCCTTGATCTGGCGAGTGAAAGCAACACGCTTCGCCTTGCGGGCTGCCAAGCGCGCGGGAGTGCCGTGCTTTTTAAGGCTCGTTTCCGGATTCATCAACTGCGTGCGCTCGACATGGAAATACTTGGCGTCGACACCAAGTTCGAGCGCCAGCCACAGCAAGTCTTCCGCACCTTCTGACAGATTCAGGTCAAAGCCCCTACCGGGCGTCTGCTCGTTGGCGATCACGCACAGCTCATCCGCCAGCGCGAGGAGTTCGAGGGGTTCATCCAGTGTGGTGTCGTAGAGGTAATGCACCGTCCAGTCGCGGCAGTAGCGCGTCGCCTGCTTGACCCATTCGTCGGTCGCCAACTCCTTCGGCGCGACGATGAAGGCGCGTGCGCCGATCTTCTGCGCCAGCAGCGACTGCGCCACGTCGCGCGCCTGCGGCGTCGAGAACAGCATGACGACCGCTTTCTGTTTGTCCGGTGGCAAGTATTCGAATCGGCAGAACAACGTCTCCAGCCCGATGAAAGAGCCGTTCATCTGGAACGACTGCGTATAGCTGGCCGGGTCGATCAGCGCTGCCTTGAGTTCCTCGGCATCACGGGCTCCGCTGATTTTCAGCAGATAACGCACGAAGGACGATTCCGGTTTGTGCGTGCAGCACCAGTGCAGGACGAGGAAGCGATGTATGTCATCGTCGTCGGTATCGCAGTCCAGGTCGGCAAAGTGATACACCGGCTCGCCCAGCGCCTTTTCCAGTTCAAGAGCCACGGGGCGAATGGCCTCGCGCCAGCGCATGAACGGATTATCGGTGGACTTCCAGTCGTCGATGTCGGCCCAAGGCGCGCCGGGCACGAATTCGATCATGGCCTTGGGCGGCGGCAGCGCGGGCAGGTTTTCTAGCGACCACGGCTCGTTCCAATTGTCCGGCCCACGGAACATTGGCGTGCAGGCGACCACATCCGCCGCCTGCTCGAAGAAGTCGAGGAGCTCGGGCGGCACCAGCACTTCTTCGCTGGCCAGCTCCTTGAAGCCCTGCCCGTCGAGCTTCAGATCGAATGCCAACTGATTCACCCGTCGACGCTCGTCGCGCAGCCACGCCACGAAATCAGGCAGCGGCAGACATTCGGGCGGTTCCGGTTCGAAGTCGTCGAAGAAGTTGACCCAGTGGTCTTCCTCTACGTCCGCCTTCATTCGAGTCACGGCTTCGCGCGCTCTAACCTGTGCATTCTCCTGTACAACACCTTGGTGCCGCAGTAGCTTTTCCAGTGCCCCCACAGGCTCGATGTAAGGTACGCGCTGACCAGCGGGCGGCTCCAGCAGATAGATTCTTTTCTGCCAGCCGCCCCCCTTAGGAGCTTCGATGAAACCACCGATCGACGCTATCCAATTCGGTTCCAGCGCAGAAACCGGCAGTACTTTCATTAATGCAGCGATACTGACCATCGTTCATCCCTCCAAGGCAGCAACCGGGCGTGTCTAGGCGTATCCACCCCGACAGCGGCGGGGATGATGGCCTTGTGCGTGGCGATGACCGAGCCGACCGTCGCGCCGATGCCGGTATGCACGTCAGGCATGGCGGCAACGTGGTGATGGATGAAAGGCAGGCTGGCGATGTTGACCAGTTGCTGCCGGGCGCTGGCCTCGAACTCATCCGTCCAGACTTTGACGGGATGGCCTGCTTCCAAAATGACTTGCCTGATGGGCATGTTTCTTCTCCTTGGTTATGCGCCATTGTGTGGCGCGGCTTAATGCGGCAGGTAGCCGCTAATCAAGGCGGGAAGAAATCGGAGTAAGGGTAAATCAACCGGTTTGAACCTTCCCGCCAGCTTGCCTGACGGGATAACCGGTCAGACGAATCAGGGTTTGCGCGTTGTGCGCTTGCTGTCCTTGTATGGGCGATCCGAATGCCCATTCAGGGAGGCAGTCGTTTCCACGCGCGCAAACACATCCAAGCCCAGCCAGGCGGCTTGAGCAAAGGAGTTTATGAGTAGCGTGGAATGAAGGTTCATTTCCTGTTTGTATTGATTATGCAGGGAGCGGAATTTACGCCAAATTCAAATGATGTGGCAACCCCTGACAGGCGGAAAGGCGACCAAAGGTAGGGGCGTGTTGCAAAATCGCTCAGATTTCAGAAATGGAATTGCGGCACTGTTTCATCAATACCCGCAATTGGCGGACTTCTTCAAGGAATGAGCGGCTCCTTGTGCCGTGTTTGTAGGAATTTGATGCGCTGATGGTTTTGCCTTTCTCAGTATTAGGGCCGGTTGATTTTTCCCACGGTTTCCAGTTCCGGATCAATGCCGCCTGTTTTGCCCTCCGTTCCGGTGTCCAGCCATTTTTCATTGTTCGCTTCCAATAGTTCGTTTGAAGGATTTTCAGAATTTCTCGCGTGCGTGCGCGAGGAGGGTTCGTCGCCTGCACAGATATTGTTATTTATCTGTTGTGGCCCATGAGCGATATTTGCCTGTTTTACAAAGGCTGTTGGGCGGGGATTTTTGATTTCAGCCAGGGTTTGTAGGGTTGCCCGGCATTGGCCTTGGGCTTTTAAGGCCATGCGGAGATAGTGTTCAGTTGCTTCCGGGTATTTGCCCATATTTGATGCTGCCCGCCGCGCCAATTCGTTGAAGATGGTGTTTAGAACCGTGCTTTGGGCGATTAGCGTGGATTCAACTTCGGATAGGTCGCCATCCTGCACCTTGTTTGCGCTGTCGATCATCACGCCAAACGCCTCTCTAGTGTGAATCTCGCCAAAGGTCGCTTCTGCGAAAGCCTTTGCTGTCAGGGTATTGGTCATGATGGGGGTCATGGTCATTTCAGCGCCCCTTCGTTCGCTGGTTTTCTCCGGGGTTGTCAAGGCGGCTTTGCTGCTTTGCTTAACCCCAGATTTCGCTTTCTTTATTGCCATTATGGTTATCCTTGCTCAATAAATGTCCAACTACTTAGCCTGTTGAAGAGAAGTGTTTGCAGGGGATAAGAATTCAACATCATCAACCCTCATTTCCTCAGCTTCTGCAAAGATTGGTTTTTTGGTTACTTGGTTACAAGGCTTTATCCATGGGGGTTCCGGCGTAACCGGGGTGTGACCAACAGGGTTTGTAACTGACGGCCCAGTTACGCTAGAAGCCTTGAATTCATTGGCTTGTAACCGGGTAACCGAAAAAATGGCATTTTCAGGGGGTGTGGAAAGATACCGTACGAAGGTATCCGCGAATTGTTCCAGATAGAACCCTTTGGATACTTCGTATCCTATCCGGATTGTTTTTGACTGAATACCGTAACTTGCCAGCATTCGTCCCAACTGTCTGGGGGTAAGTGGCCTGCTTTTGTTCCAAGTCGCCCATGCCGCCTCCTCATCTCCAACCAGTGTGGCAACCAAGTCCGACATGCTAATTTTTTCCACGCGTTTGGATTCAAAGACATGCTGAATATCAGACAACAGTTCATTCCCAGCACTTTGTGTCTGGGTGGATACGTTTGACAGTTTCAGCGCGGCTTGGGTTGCCCGTTCCACCCATTCGCTGCCCGCGCATTCGGCAATGGCAAGTAGTGGCTCCCAGTTATCTTGGGCGCGGTCGGATAGGGTGTGAGGTAGGTGAGGCCGGGCGGTTCTTACCTTTTCAGCGTAATCTTCGGCAAACCTTGCCAGCATGGAGGCCAGCCGGTCGAATGATCCAGCCTCTGCATAGCGCAAGCGGATTACTTTCTCATCCGGCAGCTTTCTCCTCATACTGATGATGATGGCGCGGCTCAGGGTTGCGTCTGGCAAGTGCTTTTCCAGCGCGATGCCAGCCAAGGCTTTAGCACCCCAGACAGTAAATAGTTTGGGTTTCAGGTCATCCCCCACCACACGTCCGACAAAGGCGTTGGCACGTGTGTGCCCCGCGTTCACCAGGCCTTTGAGTTCTTCGTTCTCTTTGATGAAGGTATCGGCCTCATCAATCAGCATGGTAGGAGTCCATAACTCTACCGCCCGAAACAGAAATGAGATGGAGGAATTGGCCGCAGGAAGTGGGCGACTTACTAGGCGACCAAACAAAGTTAACAACTGTGACTTGCCACAGGCTTTTTCTGGCGCATTAATGATCGCAAGTGGCGCAACTTCAACCACATCGATAAAGTGGGTGAAGGCAACCCACAAGGTTGCGGCGTCCGCCTGTTCTTTGTCCAGCACGATGAAGCGGCGGATCGTGTTGGCTATCTCAGTTAGCAACTCCGCCGGGGAGATGGGTTCATGCCACGTCTCGATAACCTTGAACGGTAGGCGTTCACCTTCCTTATCCTTCAGAGCATCCTTAACCAAGCTGTCCAGGGTGGCAGGGCGCACACCCATCACCTTGGCCGTTTCATTTCTTACGCGGTCATATTCCAGCTTGGGCAGTGCGGCAAGACGGGTGATAATCGCGCCGTCAGATTCATTGTCTGGGTCTGGTGCATTTTCTTGAGGCGTCTGGGAATCACTTGCATCCCATTCGTGGTCATGTGTCGATTCTGGAAGGCCGATTCTTGGCAGGGCGTGTATATCTGCTGCTGTCGCACTCGGATTCATCGCCAGCCAGTCTACGCAGTCACCCTTGGGCGGCAAACTCAGCTTGGCAACATCGATTACCGCAACCGTGCAACCGATGGCTTCCAGCGCATCCTTGACGGCCTGGGCATAACGCGCCCCGGCTTCGTCGGCGTCAGGCCAGATCGTGGCGATGCTACCTGCCAGTATTGACCAGTCCGCCCTGTCCGCTGAGTCCGCCGCGCCCGACGTGGTGGCGAGAATGCCCAGCTTCGCCAGCGCATCCGCACAGGGCTCGCCCTCCACCACGATCACCGGCTCATGCGTCCGGCTGGCGAGTTCATGCAGCCGATAGAGCGGCTTGCCGTCCAGGTAGGGCGGTTCCTTCAACACGAAGCCCGCGCCCACCCGCATCATGGGGCGAATCCACTTTTCGCCGGTGTCCGTGTTTTTCAGGCGGATGCGCCAGTGGATCGGGCGACCGTCCAGGTCGGTGTATTCGTGCAGGGCCTGCGGTTTGTAGCCGTCGGCGATGGCTTTTTTAGACAAGCGCCTGGCCGCTTGTTGAGGTGTTTCGCTCATTGGCTTTTCCCCCAAACGCCCAGCGCCCGCGCCGCATCGATAAAGCGCAAACCATGGCGCTGCATATGGAAGGCCAAGACATCCCCGCCCTTCGCGCCGCATACCATGCAGCAAAATGCGCCGGTGTCCAAACGTACACGCAGGCTGGGCCGGGTGTCATTGTGGAAAGGACATGTGGCGCTCTTCCACTCGCCGCCGCCAGTCAGTATCAAGCCTTGTGACATGAAGTAGTCCGACGGGTGCGGCAACAGGGCGCGATTGAAGCCAAAGGATTTGCGCGGATACGCCCCGCCGCGCGCGGATTTCGCGTAAGCCATGGCCGCTCCTTATTCCGCCAGCTTGCGAGCGGTTTCGAGTTTTACAACCAGGGCGCGGATTTCCTCGTCGGTCTTGCCGGAAATTTTGGCTGCATTCAGCGCCCGAACCTCGTAGTCGGGCCACCCGCTCGACCGCAAAGACGTTTTTACCGGCTTTGTGAAAAGTCCGGACTTAACATCGGCGTAGTGTTTGCTCCTTGATGCGCCGCGCCGGTCGAGCACTTGCGGCAGCCGAAGAATTTTTGTGTCCATATGTGTTCCTTAACGTGCGCCGGAAAACACCGGCATGGCGAAGAACTATCCAGGACGGAAAAAAAACAAATGTTCGGATTTTCCGGTTTTGAAACGGGGCTTTTGCCTATGCGACCATCGAGTTCAGGGAGGGTCAGGAACTGGTCACCTAGGGCGCGGAGACCAGCATCACCCAGAAGCTCAAGCGTGTGCCACGGAACACGTTAGGGACATATCGGGGACACTAGCAAAGAAAAAGGGCTTACCTCTATGGTAAGCCCTTGTTTTATATGGCGTCCCCACGGGGATTCGAACCCCGGTTATCGCCGTGAAAGGGCGGTGTCCTAGGCCTCTAGACGATGGGGACAGAAGAGGCTTCTGTTACTGCTTATTTCTCTAATTGTTCTATTTTTTGCCAAGTTGCGTGAGGGTCACGCCAAGCAGCAAAAACACAAAACCAAATGGAACCAGCGTAAACCACTGTTCGCCTGTTCCGGACCCGATGGCCAGCGTGAAGCCAACCACCAGACCGACGATGCTGAAAGCCAGGCCAAGCAAGACACTGATGACGCCGAGTTTATGCATCGCAAAACATTGTTCCTTGGTGGAGGTAAGCGGGATCGAACCGCTGACCTCTTGCATGCCATGCAAGCGCTCTCCCAGCTGAGCTATACCCCCAACGAAGCCGCGCATTATAGGGGGCTGGTTATTTCTTGTAAAGCCGTGGCGTTTTAATCGGGCAAAAGTTTGCCCGGATTGAGAATGCCTGTTGGGTCGAACTGTTTTTTAATCGCGCGCATCAGGGAAAGGGTATCCGCATCGATTTCAAGGCCGACATAGGCGCGCTTTTCGGTGCCAATTCCGTGTTCGCCCGAAAGGGTGCCGCCCAACTGCAGAACCTGGTGCATGATCTGGTCATGGCATGCATGGGCGCGCGCCATTTCATCCATGTCATCGGGATGAACCATCAGGTTGACGTGCAGGTTGCCATTTCCGGCGTGGCCAAAGGACACGACCGGGATCCGGTATTCCCGTGCCAGATTGTCGAGGGTGTCGACAAAATCGGGAAGCCGGGTCACCGGAACGACGACGTCCTCGTTGATCTTGAGCGGTGCAATCTGCTTGACCGCGTGGGAGAGGGATTTGCGAGCTGTCCACAGGCGGACGATTTCCTCACGCGTAAAACCGGCACGGGATTCCAGCAGGCCGGGTCCTGAAAGTGCACGATCCAGCGCGGCGATCTGGCGCGGCAGATCGATGGCAGCGCCATCGGCTTCGACCATCAGCAGGGCCTGGGTGCCCGCAGGCAGATCATCCGCCGTGCCGGTTGGACGTATGGCGTTGATGGCGTGGTGATCCATGAATTCGAGCGCGCAGGGCACAACCGGCTGATGCATGACACGTGCGACTGCCTCGGTCGCGGCACGGCTGCTGTCGAAGCAGAGCCGCAGCGTGGCAACCGATTCCGGCGCAGGCAGGAGCTTCAGCGTGGCTTCGGTGATAAGCGCAAGGGTGCCACCCGATCCCACAATCAGCCGGGTCAGGTCATAGCCTGTCACGCCCTTGGTGGTGCGGCAGCCGGTGACGATGGTTTTGCCTTCGCCGGTGACAGCCTTTAGGCCCAGCACGAAATCGCGCGTGACGCCGTATTTCACCGCGCGCGGGCCGGCCGCGTTCATGGCCAGGTTGCCGCCGATGCGGCAATAGGCGCCGCTGCCGGGGTCGGGCGGATAGAACAGGCCGGCGCTGCGTGCGAGCTTGTCGACTTCTTCGGTGACGATACCGGCTTCCACCACCATGAGGCGATTGTCCAGATCGAATTCGAGTACCCGGTTCATGCACTCAAAGCTCACCACCAGACCGTTTGCAACCGGCAGGGCACCGCCTACATTGCCCGAGCCGGCGCCGCGTGGGACGACCGGCAGTTTGTGGGTATAAGCGACCTTCATCAGCGCGACGACATGATCATGGCTGGCGGGGAAAAGCACCGCGCCAGGCGTGACCTGCCGGGGTGTTTCATCGGCGTTATACAGTGCCAGCGTTTCCGGATCGGCAAAAACCCGATCCGGCCCCAACGCCGCTGTCAGTGCCATGAAAACGTCTTCGGACAGCATGGTTTAATTTGGCGACTCTTCAGGCAGGCTGCCAATCAACTGGGCAACTGTCTCGGCGTCGAAATCGATGCCGACATCCCACCCTGGATTGATGGAAACCGGGAAGCCGCCGCCAATACGCCGAAGTATCCAGGGAAATTCCGCCAGCAGCCCACCCTTGAAATCCGGAAACATTTCGGCGAAGGGTTTGGCGCGCTCCGGGCTGGTAAACAGCACCAGAATCTGCGTGCCTTCGTCGTCTTCGATGACCAGAGGCTGGGCCTTGGTGGAAAGCTGGAAACCGGCGATGGCGTGTTTTTCATCCCTGACCGGCATGAAAATCTGCTCACCGGCCAGCAGGCGGGAGACAAAATCCTCTACTTCGACCGTGCCCTGGTGGACTTCGGCCAGCAATTTTTCCAGATCATTGTGGGGGGTGAAAACGGAGGTATCCATGTGGCAGCCATGCTTAAATACAAGTCAGAGTTTAACCGAATGGAGGGGCACATGGCGGATTTGCTACCCGCGTTGACCACGCGTTTTGCCTGCCGGTCGTTTATGGATGAGGCTGTTGCGGAACCGGCGCTGCGGACCATTCTGGAAGCGGGCCGTATCGCACCGTCTGGCTTTGGCATGGAGCCGTGGCGTTTCGTGATTGTCAGTTCAGCGGCTATCAAGTCCCGGTTGGCAACTGCATGTTTCAACCAGACGCCAGTCGCAAGCGCGCCGGTGCTGATTGCCATCATTGCGTTGGTGAAAGCCTTGCAGCTGGATTCAGCCTATGTACAGTCCAGACTGGAAGCCGAGGCAGGCGGCGGCCCGGTGCCCGATGAATTGAAAGCCGCCTATCGTGGTTTCCATGAGCATGCCGATGCGCGCAATTGGGCCATCGGCCAGTGCAATTTTGCCGCCGCTCAGATGATGGTGCAGGCAAGCTCACTCGGTCTGGCGACCTGCCCGATTGGCGGCTTTGATGAAGCCGCGCTCGCCGCCGCGCTTAATCTGCCGTCAGGCGAAGTTCCTGCGCTGGTGCTGGCGGTAGGCCATTGCGCTGACAAGCAGGGCAAACGCCGCCGCAAAACCATGGAAGAAACCTGCCAGAAACTTTAAGGTTTCCAGCGTTCCGGATGTGCCCAGTATTTGGCGTTCAGCCAGTCTGGCACGGTTTTGTAAGTGTGCAGGTCGAATCCAAATACACCCGTTCCACTTTCGTCTGGACCATGCCAGCGCTGCATGCCCAGTTTCAGAAAATCGTTAAATCCCAGCGGATGGTTTTCTTTGGCCATAACCAGCACAACAGGGCATAGGCGAATCACTCCCCCGAGCAGGATGATGGCGCCGGGCTTGTCCAGTGTATTAAGAGACTCGCTGATCAGCGCGAGATCAATTCCCGGCGCTTCGGATCCAAGTATCCGCGCATCGGGAAACTCAGATAGATAAGCATTCGCCAGCTTGTGGGAAAAAGAGTCAATGGCCAGCAGCCTCATGGGTTTGCGCTGGCAGAGTTCTCTTGAAATAAAGCCGGCTGGAGTCAGCATGCATTGATTTTAGTACCATCTCAGTTATGGAATTGTTTACCGCCTGCCTCGATGCCTTGTCGGAACCGGATGCCGCTTGCAAATGCCAGTTGGTGGATGCGCTTTACCAGGCTTGGCAATCCGGAGACGTGACCTTAAATGGCAACGCACCCTTGTTGCCGATATGCGAACCCGGGCGGCCTGACCGACCCGAGCTTGTCCCGCCGCTTCAGGTGCCGCGCCGCAAGATGACAACGCTGGCCGGGCGCGCCGCGATGATTCATGCACTGGCGCATATCGAGTTCAATGCCGTCAACCTGGCGCTGGATGCGGCTTATCGTTTTCGCGACATGCCGCACGCCTTTTACGGCGACTGGCTGAAAGTGGCGTCCGAAGAAGCGCTGCACTTCAATCTGCTGAGCGGCCATTTGCGTTCAATGGGTTACGACTATGGGCATTTTCCCGCGCACAACGGGCTGTGGGAAATGGCCGTTAAAACTGAGCACGACCCGCTGGTGCGCATGGCGCTCGTTCCGCGTGTACTGGAAGCGCGGGGGCTGGATGCCACACCTGCCATAGTGGAAAAGCTCAAATCCGTGAATGATGCGAAGGCAGTGGAAATTCTTGCGGTCGTCGAGCGCGATGAAATTGGCCATGTCGCCATCGGCAGCCGATGGTATTTGTACTTGTGCGAACAGCGAGGACTGGAACCGCTGGCAACATTCAAGCAATTGCTCGGGGAATATGATGCGCCGCCGCTCAAGCCGCCGTTCAATTACGAGGGCAGAAGGGCGGGCGGATTCAGCCAGGAGGAATTGGGCTGGCTGAAAAGCCTTTGAACTCAAGGATTGTCAAAGCCCCAGCGCGCGTGGCGTTACCCGTCCGGGCGCGCGTTCCCACTCCGAATCGAAACGGATGCCCAGGTCGATGACATCGCCCCGCGAGTCCAGGCGCATGACGCCTTTGGTCGTGTCCTTGTCGAAGCGCTTGAGTACGCTGGACTCGTCTACCAGAACAAAGCAATCCTGGGCGGGCGGCGGCTCGCTGTCTCGCACCCGGATTTCCAGCACGTGGCCCCACACCGTCAGCAGGTGCATCATCTGTCCGGCGTAGCGCGTCAAATAGGTGTCGTCCGCCAGCAGGATTCGAACTTGATGTCCGATGTCCTGCCTGCAAAATCGATTCAGCATTTCGATGCGCGCAGATTGTTCGTATCCGCCGTCTGATAAATCCCAGTCATAAATTCGTATCTGATGCGAGGCCTGTTGTAGAAGGCTGTCCAATGCCGCAGCATACTCGACGGGCGTTTCAAACCAGGCGACATTAGACATTGACCCACCCCGCCAGATACCAGTCGTAAAAAAGTTCGCTCAGCGCATCACCATAATTTCCTGCCGGAAGATATCGTTCGTCGGCAAGCTGAATCAGGTGTTTGCGTTCTGAGCCTGTGGCGCCAAAGTCTTCGCCATTAATGAAAAATTGCGTGCCGGAAAACAGCAGCCGTGTTTTAGAGTTGAGTTGCAGGCCGTGGCTGGCCAGTCTCCTTGCAAAGGTTTTCTCGGTCAGCGGTTTGTCTGGCGCGGTGAAAAACACGTTGGGCTTGGGTTCGGAGAAATATCGTCCCGTAAATGCCGTGGTCAGGTCTGCGTCCCAGCGGATCTGATTCAGCTGTTCAGCGATCTGATCCAGCATGGCTTTTGGCAGTTCGCCGCTGTGTTTCTGCAGGGCAAGATCCGGGTCGGCATAACGCCCGGGCAACTCCAGTTCGTCGTGCAGGAAATTGAGGAAGCCCTGTCCCAACTCCTCGAACCCGGGTGCACGGAAACCGACTGAATAAGTCATGCATTCATCTTCCGCGATGCCGTCATGCGCATACTTTGGCGGCAGGTAAAGCATGTCGCCTGGCCCCAGGATGTATTCCGCTTCAGGCTCGAAATGGCTGAGGATCCTCAGCGGCAAGCCTTCGATCAGATCGAGGTTTTCCTGGGCAGAAATGCGCCAGCGGCGATGACCCTTGCCCTGGATGAGAAAGACGTCATAGGAATCGAAATGCGGTCCGACGCCGCCGCCGGGAACAGCGTAGCTCACCATCAAGTCATCCAGCCGCGCGCGCGGAATGAAGGTGAACTGTTCCTGCAGGGCCGCGCCACTGGCAAGATGATGATCAAGCGACTGCACGAGCAACGTCCAGTTGCGCTTGGGCAATTTCCTGAAGCGACTGGTAGAGAATGGCCCGTGCTCCAGCATCCAGTCCTTGCCTTGCGCGACCAGGCGTGATTCCACGTCCTCGCGGCCAGCCAGTTCCAGCATTTGTGCTGGCGAGAGCAGGCCGGTGAAGCCGGGCAGGGCATCACGCACCAATAATGGTTTCTTGTGCCAATACTCGCGAAGGAATTGACCTGCCGTCAGGCCGCCCAGAAGCTGTAATTTCATTCCTGCATTATGCCAGTATCAAAGGATGCAAATGCAGTCTAGAATCCGCAAAACATTGTGGAGGAAACATGCTCAAAGCTGGAGACAAGGCGCCCGATTTTTCCCTGCCGGATGCCGACATGAACCTGATCGATCTGAAGCCCTTCAAGGGCAAGCAGAATGTCGTGCTGTATTTTTATGTTCGTGATGACACGCCTGGCTGCACGGCGCAAGGTATCGAGTTCTCCGAACTTGAAAATGATTTCGCCAAACTGGACACCGTGGTGCTGGGGATTTCGCGCGATGACTGCATTTCGCATGGCGTGTTCCGTGACAAGCACGGAATCACGGTCCGTCTGCTGGCTGACAAGGAAGGCGAAGCCTGCGAAGGCTATGGCGTATGGCAGGAGAAGGAAAAGGATGGCGTCAAGCGCATGGGCATTGTGCGTTCCACTTTTGTGGTTGATAAAAAGGGCGTGATCCGTCACGCGCTTTATGGCGTGCAGAGCAAGGGACACGCCGAGGAAATTCTGGAACTCGTCAAGGAAATGAAATGACCGCCGTCGCGAAAAATACCGTAGTTACCATTGTTTACCGGCTGACCAGCCGGGATGGCGAGGTGCTGGAGCAAAGCGATGAACCGCACAGCTACCTGCATGGCGGTTATGGCAATGTATTCGATGCCGTCGAAAAGGCTCTGGAAGGCAAGGCAGTGGGCGATACAATTGATGTCCTCATGGAGCCCGAAGAAGCGTTTGGCGAATATGACGAGGAACTGGTGCGCGTGGAAGAGCGGTCCGTATTTCCTGAAGGAATCGAAATCGGCATGCAGTTTGAAGGTCAGGGCGAAATTTCTGGTGAAGTGAATATCTTTACCATCACTGATATCGCAGATGACAAGGTGGTGGTGGATGGCAATCATCCCCTGGCTGGCCAGTCGCTGAATTTTCATTGTGAAATAACTGAAGTTCGCGCGGCCGATCCGCATGAAATCGAGCATGGGCATGCACATGGCGCGCATGGGCACCACCACCACTGACATGCGTGGAGCACGGCAGGACCAGCTAGTTGTAACCGCAACCCTGCTAGAATACGCCCTTCATAAAACGACCCCATTTCGATGAAAACCACTTTCCTCGATTTCGAACAGCCGATCGCCGAGCTTGAAGCCAAAATCGAAGAGCTGCGCTTTGTGCAGGACGATTCGGCGCTGGATATCTCGGAAGAGATCAAGCGGCTTTCCAAAAAGAGCCAGAAGCTCACCGAGGACATCTACGGAAAGCTTTCCGCTTGGCAGATTTCGCAGGTTGCACGCCATCCTCAGCGTCCCTATTCCCTCGATTACATCAGTGGCCTGTTCACGGACTTCCAGGAGCTGCATGGTGATCGCGGATTTGCCGATGATCCCGCCATTGTCGGCGGTATTGCCCGCTTCAATGGAGAGCCCGTGATGGTCATTGGCCATCAGAAGGGCCGCGATATCAAGGAGCGCCAGTATCGCAACTTCGGCATGCCGCGTCCTGAGGGTTATCGCAAGGCTTTGCGGCTTATGCGGCTGGCGGAAAAATTCCAGATCCCGATCCTGACTTTCATCGATACGCCCGGTGCGTATCCCGGCATCGGCGCGGAAGAACGTGGACAAAGTGAAGCCATTGCCCGCAATCTCTATGTCATGTCGGAACTGAGGACGCCCATTGTCTGCACAGTCATTGGCGAAGGCGGATCAGGTGGAGCGCTGGCAATTGGTGTGGGCGACCGCGCGCTGATTCTCCAGTATTCCACCTATTCGGTGATTTCGCCTGAGGGATGCGCGTCCATTTTATGGAAAAGCGCGGACAAGGCACCTCAGGCGGCAGAGACGCTCGGAATCACAGCAGAACGCCTGCTGTCGCTTGAACTGGTCGACAAGATCATTCCAGAGCCGCTTGGCGGCGCACACCGCGACTGGGATGGCATGTACACCCAGCTTCGCAAGGCGCTGGCTGAAACGCTTTCCGAAGTCCGCAACCAGCCGCTGGATGCGCTGCTCAGCAAGCGTTACGAGCGGTTGATGGCGTATGGCCGCTACAAAGAAGACAAACAGGCTTGATCTTCCAGGGCAGGTCGAGGCTTGCCTTTCCCGTCATCTGACGCCCCGTGCCCGCCTTCGCGTCGCACTTTCCGGTGGTATTGATTCTGTGGTTTTGCTGACAGTGCTGGCGGAAATTGCCCCGCGTTTTCCCTTTGAACTTTCCGCCCTTCATGTGCATCACGGTTTGAATCCAAAGGCGGACGAATGGGTGGAACATTGTTCGGTTTTATGCAGGAAGCTGAGCGTCCCTCTTGAAATTGTGCATATCAAAGTGCCCCGCAAATCCGCCGAAGGTCTTGAAGCGGCTGCCCGCAAGGCACGCTATGCAGCGCTGACGAAACCGGGAGTTGAGGTTTTGGCGCTGGCGCATCACCTGGATGATCAGGCCGAGACAGTGCTGTTCCAGTTTTTGCGAGGTGGCGAACCACGCGCGCTGGCGGCCATGCCGGAAGCACGAATGCTCGGTGGCATCAAGCTGCTGCGTCCCTTGCTGGGCGTGACGAAATCGGTGCTGGTTGCTCATGCCCGACAGCATCATCTCAAGTGGGTGGAGGATGGCAGCAATCTGGATACATCGCTTTCCCGCAACGCATTGCGCCAGGACATTCTGCCGGTACTTGAAAAACATTTCCCTGATTACCGCGAGCGGTTGGCCGGTGTCGCACGACGCATGTCGGAAGTGGCTCAGCTACTTGGAAGTCTGGCTGGACAGGATAAGCAGGCACATGCTCTGGACGCATTGAACTGTGCGGAACTGAAAGCCATGCCGGAAACGCGGGCGAGAAATCTGCTTGCCCACTTTTTGCGTGAACAGGGAGTGACTCTGCCAAGGCCTGCGCAAATGCGGGAAATTTTGCGCCAGTTGCTTGAGGCGCGGGGAAGGCTGTCACTGCCACTTCCGGATGGAAGAAAGCTGCTCAGAATCAAGGGCAAGGCACGGCTCGAATAGACCCAGTGCCTGAACTATACTGTTTTCAGTTTCACCTATAACAACACACAAAACCGAAGGAGACACATCATGAAACATATGGGTATTTTTGCCGGGCTGTTCGCTGCCCTGCTGTTCTCGGCAGCTCAGGCAGCTGACCCAATCGTCATCAAGTTCAGTCATGTAGTCGCGCCCGCCACGCCAAAAGGCAAGGCAGCGGACAAGTTCAAGGAACTTGCGGAAAGCTACACGAAAGGCGTGGTCAAGGTCGAGGTCTATCCAAACAGCCAGCTCTACAAGGACCGAGAGGAGATGGAGGCCCTGCAGCTTGGCGCAGTTCAGATGCTGGCCCCGTCGCTTTCAAAGTTTGGTCCTCTGGGTGTGCGCGATTTTGAGGTATTCGACCTGCCCTACATATTTCCCAACAAGACTACGCTCTATCGCGTGATGGACGGCGAGATCGGCGCGCGGCTGTTCGCCAAGCTCGAACCCAAGAGTATCAAGGGCCTTGCCTACTGGGACAATGGTTTCAAGCAGATGAGCGCCAACAAGCCCTTGAAGAATGTAGAGGACTTCAAGGGGCTGAAGATGCGCATCCAGTCATCCAAGGTACTCGATGCCCAGATGCGCGCGCTCGGCGCCAACCCGCAGGTAATGGCCTTCTCCGAGGTCTACACGGCGCTTCAGCAAAACGTGGTGGATGGCACGGAAAACCCGATGTCCAATCTGTACACCCAGAAAATGCATGAAGTGCAGAAGCACCTGACGCTGTCCGATCATGGTTACCTGGGTTATGCCGTCATCGTCAACAAGGCATTCTGGGACGGACTCAGCCCGGACATCCGTGCCCAGCTTGAAAAGGCCGTCAAGGAGGCTACCGCCTACGAACGGCAGATCGCGCAGGAAGAAAACGATGAATCGCTAGCCAAGGTCAAGGCAGCGGGCACCACTGAAATCTATATCCTGCCCAACGAAGGACGCGCCGCCTGGCACAAGGTGCTGCTGCCAGTGCACGAACAGTTTGCCGATGTGGTGGGACGCGACAATATTCAGGCCATATACAAGATCGCAGCCGATGTACAAAAGGAAATGGATGCCGCCAGGGTGAAAAAACCTGCGGCGCCGAAAAAGTCACCCGCCAAGAAAAAATAATTGTCGCGCTTCCTTAAAGCTGCGCTGGACCATCTGGAAGAGAGCGTCATCGCCCTCTTTCTTGCCGCTGCCACGTTGATTCTATTTGCCTCGATTGTCCACCGCTACGCATCGGGCATTCCCGCGCTGTGGGAATACACCCAGCATGTCAGTTTCAACTGGGCGCAGGAACTGACGATTTACCTCCTAATCTGGATGGCGAAATTCGGCGCGGCTTATGGCGTGCGCACCGGCATTCATGTCGGCGTCGATGTGCTGGTGCGCAAGCTCTCGCAAGCCTGGCAGCGTGTGTTCGTGATTTTCAGCCTGTTGTCAGGGGCATTCTTCACCGCCGTCATTGCCTGGCTGGGCGCTTCTTTCGTGTTGCAAGTGCGGCAGCTGGGCCAGGTTTCGCCCGACCTCGAACTGCCCATGTGGATCATTTATCTGGCCATTCCGCTCGGCTCGTCGCTCATGTGTTTCCGCTTCCTGGAAGTGCTGGCGAATTACCTCAAGGGCCGCCCTCTGCCCAGCCACAGCTATGCGGAAATTGAAACCGGTGTGGAAACGCCCCAACTAGTTGCGGAGCCACGTGCATGAGCGGGAACAGCGGCATCATACTAATCCTGCTGGTTTTGTTGTTGATGACCGGCATGCCCATCTCCATTGCGCTGGGCCTGGTGGTGCTGACCTTCCTGTTTTTCTTTTCGAACATTCCGGTCGAAATCGTTTCACAGCGCCTGTTTACCGGGCTGGACCAGTTCGCGCTCATGGCCATTCCGTTCTTCATTCTGGCGGGTGCATTCCTCACCCACGGTGGCGTGGCGGCGCGCATCACCAGGCTTGGCACGGCCATTGTCGGCCACTTCAGTGGCGGGCTGGCCTTGTCCGCGGTGCTGTCCTGCGCATTCTTCGCGGCAGTGTCGGGTTCCAGCCCGGCCACGGTGGTGGCCATCGGCTCCATCATGCTGCCGGCCATGATGCAGCAGGGCTATCCCAAAAAATTCGGCGTCGGTGTCATCGCCACCTCGGGCGGACTGGGCATCCTGATTCCGCCTTCCATCGTGATGATCATTTATGGCGTGTCGACCAGTTCCAGCATCGGCCAGCTGTTTGCCGCCGGCATCGTGCCCGGCATACTCATGGCCGCCGTGCTCATGCTGGTTACCTGGATCGTGGCGAAGAAGCGCAACTATCCCACGCTGCCGCGTGCCAGCCTGACTGAAGTATGGATCGCTTTTCGCGAATCGGTGTGGGGTGTGGGCCTCATCGTTGTGGTATTCGGCGGCATTTATGGCGGCGTGTTCACGCCGACGGAAGCGGCAGCTGTTTCAGCGCTTTATGGTTTCGTCGTGTCGGTTTTCATCTACAAGGACCTCAAGCTGAGCGAGGTGCCGCGCGTGCTGAAAGACGCCGCCAACATGAGCGCCATGCTCATGTACATCATCACCAACGCCATCCTGTTTTCCTTCCTGCTGACTTCGGAAAACATTCCGCAAAACCTGGCGCAATGGATTATCGACCAGGGACTTACGGCCTGGATGTTCCTGCTGCTCGTCAACATTCTGCTGTTTTTCGCCGGCGATTTCATGGAGCCAAGTTCCATTATTCTCATCCTCGCGCCGATCTTCCTGCCAGTGGCCCAGCAGCTTGGCATTGATCCCATCCACCTGGGCATTGTCATGGTCATCAACATGGAACTGGGCATGATCACGCCACCGGTAGGCCTTAATCTTTATGTCGCCAGCGGGCTGGCGAGAATGGGTCTGACGGAAACCACCATCGCGTCAGCGCCGTGGATACTGGTGGTGACGGCCGTGCTTCTTCTTGTGACCTACGTGCCGGAAATTTCACTTTGGCTGCCGAGGCTGATCTACGCCACACCGGGTTAAGCGCTGGGCTAAGGAAGCGCTGATTTATTCGCGTGCGCGAAACATCAGCAAAAAATTTTCCCGGCGCGTGTCCGTGAAAATTTGCGCCTTCAATGACTTGCGTAATTGAGCGGCAAATCGAATCCTCGATTTGCAGGGAAACACTGAATAAATCAATGTTTCCCTAATGAGCGATAATGCCGCCCATGATTCGTTTCCAGTCCCTGACGCTCGCACGCGGCACCAAACCCCTGTTCGAAAAAGCCGATCTCGTTCTTAATCCGGGCGAGAAAGCGGGACTCATAGGCGCCAACGGCTCCGGCAAATCCACCCTATTTGCCTTGCTGCGCGGCGAGTTGCATGCCGATGGAGGCGAAGCCGATTTCCCGGCCTCATGGCGAATTGCCCATGTAGCGCAGGAAACGCCTGCTTTGCAACGGTCAGCGCTCGACTATGCCATCGATGGCGACACCACGCTGCGCAAACTTGATCGCGAACTGGAAGAAGCCGAGGCGCGGCATGACGGTCATCGCATGGGCGAACTGCACGCCGCCTTGCTGGATGCGGATGCCTATACGGCAAAGGCCAGGGCCGAAACCCTGCTCAATGGCCTGGGGTTTTCGCACAGCCAGATGAACGAACATGTCGCCAGTTTTTCCGGCGGCTGGCGCATGCGGCTCAATCTCGCCCAGGCGCTGATGTGTCCTTCCGACCTGCTGCTGCTTGACGAACCCACCAACCACCTCGACCTCGACGCCATTCTCTGGCTGGAAGACTGGCTCAAGCGCTATCCCGGCACGCTGATTGTCATCTCGCACGACCGCGATTTTCTCGACGGCATCGCCAATGTGATCGTGCATATCGACGAACGCAAACTCAAGCGATACGGCGGCAATTACTCCGCGTTCGAAACCCAGCGCGCCGCCAACCTCGCGCTGTCGCAGGCTGCGTACGAAAAGCAGTCGCGCGAACGCGCCCACCTGCAATCCTTCATCGACCGCTTCAAGGCCAAGGCCACCAAGGCCAAGCAGGCCCAGTCGCGCATGAAAATGCTGGAAAAGATGGAAGACCTTGCGCCTATTCATGCCGCCGCCGCGTTTTCATTCGAGTTCCGTGAACCCGAGCGAGCGCCCAATCCGCTGCTTGTGCTGGAGAAAGTGTCAGCCGGATATCGTACAGAAGCTGGAGACAAGCCTGTCCTTGCTCATCTCGATCTTACCCTACAGGCCGGCCAGCGTATCGGCCTGCTGGGAGTCAACGGCGCCGGCAAGTCCACGTTGATCAAAACCCTGGTCGGTGAACTGCCGCCGCTGAGCGGCGAGGTGCGGTACGGCAAGGGACTGGCCATTGGCTATTTCGCCCAGCATCAGCTCGAAATGCTGCGACACGACCAATCGCCGTTGTGGCACCTGAACAAGCTGGCGCCAAATGAGAAGGAGCAGGACTTGCGCAATTTTCTCGGCAGTTTCAATTTTGCCGGCGACATGGCGACCGCTTCCATCGCGCCATTTTCAGGCGGCGAGAAGGCACGCCTGGCACTCGCGCTGATCGTCTGGCAACGGCCGAATTTATTGTTGCTGGACGAACCGACCAACCACCTCGACCTCGAAACCCGCGAAGCCTTGACCGTGGCGCTGGCCCAGTTCGAAGGCACGCTGGTGCTGGTTTCGCATGATCGCCATCTGCTGCGCGCCACAACCGACGAATTCATGATCGTGGCAGAGGGTGGACTCAAACCTTTCGATGGCGATCTGGACGATTACCGCGACTGGATGTTCAAGACCCGGCTGGATCGACCAGAGGCCGACGAACAGGAAACCGCATCGCGCATCGACCGCAAGGCAGAACGAAGGGCAGAGGCCGAAGCCCGGCAGAAATTGTCCGCTGTTCGCAAGCCCATCGAAAAACGAATCGCGCAACTGGAACAGCGGTTGGATAGCCTGAATATTCGCAAGTCATCCATTGATGCGCGGCTGGCCAGTGATGACATTTACGCTGATGCGAACAAGGAAGAGTTGAAACTCCTGCTATTGGAACAGGCTGACGTGGCTGCGGAGCTCGAGACAGTTGAAAGCGAGTGGCTGGAACAGCATGATGCACTCGAAGCGCTGAGCAGCCTTGCGTAGGATTTCTGGTGTTGTCTGGCTAGATGCGTGTCTTGGCCGCAGCCTTTCCGTCGGGGAGGAATAGCGTTTCCGGCAGCGCATCCACGAATTCGATCTTGTCGATATGCGTATGGCCAGTTGCCTGGTTCATGGCGAAATGGCGTTCTTTCGCGGCATACAGCAAACCATCCTGCATACGGAAGTCTTCATAGATGGTCCCGAATTCCATGATGCCCATGTTGCCGGTCATGCGCCCTACCGAGCGGAGTATCCTTCCCGTATCAGTGTCAATAGTGGCGCGCATGACGAGGCCAATTCCCAGGGGCTGTTCGAGTACCTGTAAATTTTTTCCATCTTCGAGCTTAAGCGTGCCAAGGTCACGCAGAGATGAACGATCCTTTTGCAGACTCCACGGCAGCGCCATGCGGGCTGCCTGCAGGATCATCGCGGCGTGGAAACTTCCCGTTATCGGTTCGTCCTGTTTCCATGCCTGTGAGCCATTCAGCACCCTGATTTCTTCCGATCCC
Source organism: Thiobacillus sp. (assembly GCA_018263115.1). Taxonomy (GTDB): domain Bacteria; phylum Pseudomonadota; class Gammaproteobacteria; order Burkholderiales; family Thiobacillaceae; genus UBA6918. The sequence continues at coordinate 24,688 of JADFDC010000005.1, read as the reverse complement.
GGATAGCGGATTTCGATGCGAAGACGGTCCGGGTGCTGGTAGGTACGCAGAATGGGACCTTCCTCTTGGCGCATGGATGAAAAGGTCCTGCCTGTTTGGCGGACTCCCTTTATGCCATTCGCCAGTGTATTGATCCCATAGGCCGCTGCCACCTTGTCCAGCAGGGCACTGACTTCCATGGCTGAAGCCGTGGTGGGCGTCACAGCGCCCAGCACAAAAAACAAAGCGGAAAGCAGGCTCCAGAGTCTCATGGTCTTCATTCAAGCACCAGAATTGGGATTGTCCAGCCGGGCTTCAGGGCTGGCCGGTAATCAGGCTTACGCGCTTCATGACGACCGCTTCCACTGGCACATCCTGATGCATGCCACGATCGCCGCGCGGGACTGCCACGATGGCATCCACGACTTCCATGCCCGACACCACCTGGCCAAAGACCGCATAGCCCCAGCCCTCAAAACTTTCGCCGCGATGGTTGAGGAAATAATTGTCCGCCACGTTGATGAAAAACTGCGAGGTTGCCGAATGTGGTTCTCCGGTGCGTGCCATGGCAAGCGTTCCGCGCAGGTTCTTCAGGCCGTTGTTGGCTTCGTTCTTGATCGGTGAGCCGCGCGATTTTTCTGTCATGTCGGGCAGCATGCCGCCACCCTGGATCATGAAGCCGGGGATGACGCGATGAAACACCGTTCCATCGTAAAAACCGGTTTTGACATGGGTGAGGAAATTATCCACCGACAGAGGTGCCTTGCCGGCAAACAGTTCCACCGTAATATTGCCTTTGCTGGTTTCAATGAGCACCTTCGGATTGGCGGGCTGGCCGGCGGCGGGCTCGGTTGAAACAGTCTGCTTGCCAGGTTCTTTCGCGCCGCAACCGGTGGTGGCAAGCGTGGCGCCCAACAGCAAGGAAAAGAGAAAAGTGGAAATACGTGTCATGGATCAAGCCCGAAAAAATGATATTTGGTGCGATCTTAACAGCCGGACAGGCATCTGGTTGATTTTACCCAGCCGAGGAACAAACGCAGACAGGCCGGATCGTATATAGTGGAAAACACATCCCCAAGGAGAGCCAAATGTTGAAGAGACTTTTAACCATTGTTTTTTGGGCATTGTTTGTCATGGCGCCCTTCATGTTTTCTTCGCTGGTGCGAGCCGACGCAGGTCTGGTCGCACAGCCCGAGTCAAGCATTGTCCAGCCTTCAACCCCTGCATTACAGCCTTGCCCCTTGCCAAAAGGGGTCAACGTGGCGGAAACCAGCCAGGCGGAGTGCTGCAAGGGGCACAAGGGCATCTGCGGCTGCCGCGCGGGCAAGATCGTTTGCTGCGATGGGACGGCCAGTGCGGTTCCGGGCTGCACCTGCCATGGTGAAGAGGGAGTTATTGATTAAAACCGCAAGGGTTTACTTGTGCGTCGCAATCCAGACGCCGTCCCAATCTGACGAGGGCGGCGATTTCCTGAAGGCTTCAATCCTGCCCAAAAACACCTGACAGGGCTGATCCGTGGGGACAGCCTTCAGCCCATCCTGGAAAGCTGATTCCGCCGCATTCCAGTCCTGCTGACGGTAGGCAGCCAACCCGCGTTCAAATGCAACGATCAGTTGTCGCTGATCTTCATTCAAATCCATTTTGCTTCCAATCAACTCGAATACACGCACAGGCTCCATCTTGCCAGCCACTCGCAGACTGTCGATCTCGCGGAAAGCCAGTTCATTTTCAGCCAGCCGTTGCGTATCCTCGTTGACCAGAATCCGGGTGCCGTAAAACTTGTTGGCCTGCTCCAGCCGCGACGCCAGGTTCACCGTGTCGCCAATCACCGTATAGCCGCGCGAGGTTTCAGAACCAATATTGCCCACCGTGACTTCGCCGGTAGCGATGCCCATTCGGATATTCACCACTGGGAGGCCCTGCTTCACCCCAAGCAGATCAGGCAGCGATTTCCTGAAATCCTCCAGCCTTGCCATCTGATCCAGCGCTGCCGCGCAGCAAAGCTCGGCATGGGTGGCGGGGTCGGTGAAGGGTGGTCCCCAGAACGCCATCACTGCGTCGCCGATGTATTTGTCGATAATGCCCTGACGCGCCTGGATGACCTCGGCCATGTAGGAAAAATAACGGTTTAGAAAACGCACGGCCGCGTCTGGCGTCAGCCCCTCGCACATCTGCGTGAAACCCGCCAGATCGGAAAAGAACACCGACATGATCTGGCTTTGACCGCCTTCCGCTGGCAAACGGTTTTCCAGCAGGCCGCGCACTACGCGCGGGTCGACATACTTGCCAAAGGTTTCGCGGATGTGTTCCTTTTCTTTCAAGCCCACCACCATGTGGTTGAAGGAGGTGGCCAGCGTAGCCAACTCGTCGCGGGTATTAACGTGAATCTCCACATCCAGATTGCCGTGCTCCACTGCCTGGGTGCCGCCCAGCAGCCGCTTGACCGAATCCACCAGCGAGCGGCTGATGGCCCAGGCGAAAATCAGGCCGAGCGCCGTGGCAATGGCGGTGATGATCCAGTTGAGCTGGATGGCGCGCCGTTCCTCTGCCTTGGCCCGCGCGGCGGTATCGCGGGTCAGCTTGTTGAGGATGTCGATGGTCTTGCCGATCTCGACATCCACCGTGTCCTTTTCCTTGATCAGGTTGTCGCGAACGATTTTTTCCGAACGCTTGTTGCCTTCCTCCGCTTCGATCTGAAACATTCTGAAGGCTGCGTGAAAACGCTGTCGCGCGGTCTGGATTGCGGGCAACTGCTGGTCCAGTACGGCCAGGGTCACATTATCAAGTTCGATGTCTTTCGCTGTCCTGGCTTCCGCCAGCATGCGTATTGAAGAATCGACAATCTGGTCGGCGTTGATGCCGCGATTATCGAAGCTGGATGATTCCTTCTCCAGGAATTCCGGATTGGGCATGGCCGCTTCCATGCCACCCAGAATCCGCTCCATGTGCACCATCTGCTGGCGGATGAGGATTTCGACGCTTGCCACCTGCTCCTGCAAGGGCAGGTAGTAGTCGGAAAGCGCACGCACCTGATTATTCAACTGGCGGAAGTTGAGCACCGACAGCCAGGTCACGATTACCATCAAGCCCAACAGGGCCATGGTGATGCTAAATATCTTCAGCCGGATCGGGCGCTGCATGGTGGGACGCCGGAAATGTCATTGGCTAACAGACTGCTTCGAATGCGCAGGCTTGTCAATCGTTGGCTGTGGCCAAAAAAATGGCTGCAAGGTCTCGCAGCCACCTCATTCCGCGAATTGCAATTCGCGGATATGTTGACGAAAGGATCGCCGGATCAGGATACGCTGCCGAAGCTGGTATCGGAAGCCAGGAAGGGCGCTTTTAGTCCGGCCAACCTGCAGCCTTGCGAAATGGGTCCGCCCGGAAACAGGATGTACAGATACTTCAACCCGCCCTGATGATGAAAGTGTTCGTCGAGGGCATCGTGCAGTTCACGCATGTGAATGGATTTTTCATCCTCGTGGCTTGCAAAATAGTTTTGCAACGCGCGAATCAATTCCCAGTGTGCCTCGCTCATCGTCAGGTTTTCCTTGCGGGCAATCTCAAGCGTCTCTTCACGCGTCCAGTCCATCGGTGCGTGAGGGAAGTCGGGGTCCACGTCGTGGTCCCTCGTCAGTCGGTTAATGTCTGCCGAAACATGCATCATGGTCACCTCCTTGTTTTTGCCTTTGCTGGATAACTTCAAAGTAGACGATTCTGTCGCGGATACAACCTTGAGCCATTCAGGGTTTATGAATGGATTTCCAGCATTAAGCCGCCTGTGTGACAAGAGTCACTGAGTCATGCGCAACACTCTAATATCATGAAACCCTAATATTTTATGGAGAGTCATCATGCGTAAGCTTGCAACCGTACTGAGCCTGGGTTTTTCCCTGATTGCCGTTCCTTCGCTGGCAGGCGACTGGAAAGTTCTGCCCGTGCGTGATGCCGGCTTCAAGCCGGATTTCACTGTTTCCGCGCTGGTGGGTTCGATGAACCCGGAACATGCCGGCAGCGATACATTTGTTGGTGGCGAAGTAGCGTTCAACTGCCTGCTGGTTGAGCCGCCGGTGGGGAAAATCCGCACCAAAATTTCGGTCGGCAGCTTTGACGACAACGGCCTGGAACTGACAAGCTTTGAACTTAACCCGCGCTGGACGTTTGATATCAACAAGAACCTGAGCGTTGGCATTGGCCCCGGCATCGGCTATGTGGATGCGGAGCGCGGCGGCAATTCACAGGGACTGTGGGCGGGTCAGGTAGGCGTTGACCTCGATTACCGCATCGGCGCGATCAATCTGGGTCTGGCTGCCCGTTGGCAAGGCACCGAAAATGACACCATCGCTCCCGGATTCAAAGGCGCGGACAATACCCTCATCACAGCCAAGATCGGCTACAACTTCTAACTGACAACTTTGCCCTGGGCACTTCCCGGCCGCCGCAAGGCGGCTTTTTTTTGCCTGGTCAAGGCATGACCCGCAATGGCGGTTCATTCATCAGTGCAATCTGCTCACGCAACTCCAGAATCCGTGCCTGCCAGTAGTGAGGCGTGTTGAACCAGGGAAACGCTGCGGGAAAAGCGGGATCTTCCCAGCGCTGCGCCAGCCAGGCCGAATAGTGAATCAACCGCAGGGTGCGCAAGGCTTCAATCAGATGCAGTTCGCGCGGATCAAATTCAAAAAAATCTTCATAACCTGACAGCACATCGCGAAACTGGCGAGTCATGACATCCCGTTCGCCAGACAGCAGCATCCATAAATCCTGTACCGCTGGTCCGCTGCGACAATCGTCGAAATCCACGAAGTGCGGACCGTCATCCGTCCACAGCACATTGCCCATGTGGCAATCACCATGCAGGCGCAGCATGCGCACATCGCCAGCATGTTCGTAACAGTGGCGCACGCCTTCCAGCGCCTGCGCCGAAACGCTTTCCCATGCGGGCAGCAGGTCGGGTGGTATCCAGTTGTTCTCCAGCAGCCAGGTGCGCGGTTTTGTGCCAAAACTGTCCAGGTCCAAAGTTGGCCGATGGGCGAAAGGGCGGATGGCGCCCACTGCATGGATACGACCCATGAAGCGCCCCATCCATTCCAGCGTATCAGGATCATCCAGCTCCGGCGGACGACCCCCCTGACGCGGGTAGATGGCAAAACGAAAACCGTCAAACCGGTGCAGGCTTGTGTTGCCTGTCACGCTGGGCGGCACAACTGGAATTTCACGTTCCGCGAGTTCAAGAGTAAACGCGTGTTCTTCCAGAATCGCTTCGTCACCCCAGCGATCCGGCCGGTAAAACTTGGCGATGACCGGCGCGCCTTCTTCCTGCCCCACCTGGTAAACGCGGTTTTCATAGCTGTTCAGTGCCAGTAGCCGGCCATCACAACGCAGGCCGATACTTTCCAGCGCGTCCAGTACCAGGCTGGGAGTAAGCAGGGAATAGGGGAGAGCAGGGGGTTCAGTCATGCCTGCCATTGTATGCGGACAGGCTTGGTCAGAATCAGAAGAGAATGTAATCGACCGGATCAGTCCCGGGTTTCAAATTCGCCCAATGGGCGTTTGAATGTATATTCCGCCGGATTCACAATCATCATCTCGGCCGATTCCTTTACGCTGCCGCTGGGAATGGTGAAAGGCAGGGCAACCACCGTGAGCACGGCACCGACCACGGTAGTGGCCAGTCCCAGCGGCCGGACGACCAGTACATCCACTACCATATCCGTGGTCTTGTCACCGCTGACCGTATTCGGGTCGTCGGCCAGCACCGGGAGGGATGCGGCCAGCAAAACCGCCAGCGCGACAGCTTTCAGTTTTCTGCAATAGTGTTTCATGAGTGATCCGCCTCGTATTGCGACAGGGTCACACCCGCGGATGCCAGATAATCGCGCAGATGCCGGATTTCCTGCTTGGTGCAGGTATTGCTGTTGTGCGGGCGATGCAAAAACCCCTCCACGCCATTCAATACCACCCGGAAACTTGCGCCGTGATGCGGCTCCACTTTTGCACCAAGGTGAGATAAAAGCGACTCCACTTCGCGCCAGTGCACATTGGCGCTGGCGGGACCTTCAAAAATCGCATGGATCAATACTGCGTGCTTGTGACTCATTCAAACCCTCCGGCATTTACCCTATAAGAATAGCCGCCTGAATGAATTTTGCATAAAGGCTGAAAGACGAAAGGCGAGTCAAGCGGCGTGCTGGGCGTTTCCGGCAACCGGGAACAAATCGTCTTGCTCGATCAGTTCCAGTTGGACAACCTTGTTTTGCATGGTAAAGGATTCCAGCGGCACAGGTTCCGAGAGGCAAAAACCCTGGGCGAAATCCACGCCCAGTTTGCTTACCCAGTTCAGGCTGGAAATGTCCTCCACATATTCCGCTATGGTCTTTTTGCCCATTGCCCGTGCCACGTGAACAATGGAGGAGACAATCGCACGGTCCGTGGCATTCCGCTCGATGTTCTTGACGAATGCCCCATCAATTTTCAGGAAGTCGACGGGCAATTCCTTCAGGTACGAGAAGCTGGACAATCCGCTGCCAAAATCGTCCAGGGCAAGCAAACAGCCTGCTGATTTCAGGCGTTGCGCCAACTCACGTGCCTTGCCAAGATGGGAAATCGCGCTGGTTTCCGTAATTTCGAAACACAGTGTTGAAGCAGGGATGTTGTGGGCGGCAATTTCATCGAGAATATACGCAACCAGCTTTTCATCGCCCAGCGATTGTCCCGACAGGTTGATGGCGCACAGCCTGTTCGTGCCCTGCTGCAACATGGGCGCGAGTCGCGTCAGGGCGTGGCGAATCACCCAGCGGTCAATCATGGGCATCAGGTCGTAGCGTTCCGCCGCAGGCAGGAAAGCGCCGGGTTTGATCAGACCGCCCTTGCCGTCAGGCAGGCGCAGCAGCACCTCGAAATGCTCGCCTGTTTTAACACTGCCAAGAGGCTGGATGGCTTGCAGGTAAAGCGCGAAATCATCCCGCTCCAGCGCCTGGCGAATGCGGGTGACCCAGGCAATATGCTGCTGATGCTCGGCCACGGCCTGATCATCGCGCTGATAGAGGTGCACCCGGTTGCGGCCGTGGGCTTTGGCCACATAGCAGGCTGAATCCGCTGCCCGCAGCAGTTCGGCCACATCCGAGCTGTTGCGGTGGATTTGCACCACGCCGATACTCGCGCCAATTTCAAAAATGCGCCCACCCCAGTTGAAGCGGAAATCCTTCACCAGCTTGCGCATCGACTCGGCAATCTGCGTGGCTTTCGACAGGGGGCAATATGGCAGCAGCAGGCCGAACTCATCGCCGCCCAGCCGGGCAAGCGTGTCGCCATCTCGCACATGTTCATGCAGCAGGGAAGTCAGCTCCTTCAACAGTTCGTCGCCGGCGGAGTGGCCGCAGGTGTCATTGACCACCTTGAACTGGTCAAGATCGATGTAGCACAAGGCATGTTCGGCCTGGTCGGTGTGCGCATTGGCAACCGCGTGTTCCAGCCGCACCAGAAACTCCCTGCGGTTGATCAGTCCCGTCAGCACATCATGGCTGGCTGCGTAGCTCAAGGCGGATACGTCGTGGCACACGGCCACCGCGCCTATCGCCTTGCCGGAACGATCGCGGATAGGCGAAGTCGTCAGCTCAACCGAATAGGAAAACAGCCCCTGCCGGTCCAGCAGCTGCAGGTGGGTGCCATGAGAATAAGGTTCGCCCCTGGCAATACAGGTAGCCACCGGATCTTCGGCGACGGCAATGTCGCTGTGCACCGACGCCAGACGGAAGACCTCGCCAAACTGATGTCCCCTGGCCTCGGCTTCGGACCAGCCGGTCAGGGATTCGCCCGCGGGGTTGAGCGACAGTATGCGGCCATCCAGGTCGGTGGTCACCACCGCGTCGCCAAGAGAACTCAGGGTTACCTGCGCCAGTTCCTTTTCCATGAACAGCGCTTCCTCGATCTTTTTGCGTTCATCCAGCTCGCGACCAAGATCCAGCACCAGATTGGCATTTTCGCTGCCCAGCGAAAACGAGCGGCGCATGGTTTCATGGGTGTGGCGCACTGCCTTGTTCATTACCAGGATGAACACGATGCTCATCAGTCCCATGACGACCTGAATCCGTCCACCCTCCATGACCAGCAGCGGGGCCAGCGGGACCAGCATGGGCAGGGAAAATGCGAAATAGGCCATCAGATTGGGTGCATTGACTGCCACCGCCCCGGCTGCCATGCCTGCCATCAAAAACCCGGCCAGCGCCTGGAGCGCAAGGTCATGGGTATTGATAAGCATGATGCCGGCAACTGCCCATGCCACGCCCGCGCCCAAAGCGCCAACTGTGTAAAGGTTGACCAGCCGGTCGAGTTGCTTGCCGGTTGGCGCATGCCTGCGATATTGCCCCAGCACCATGAAACGAAGCAGGACGATGAGGGTAAGGCAGGCAAACCAGACCAGAATCTGCTGGGGTTTCAGCGAACCCCAGACAGCAAATACCCACAGCAGACCATTCAACAAATTGGTGGCCAGTGCGGTTCCGGCGTGATCAAACAACAGCCGAGCCAGCCCTTCCTGGACTTTTGCTTCCTGCGTGTTTGCGGGTTTGCTCATTGTTCGGTTGTTGATATTGTTCTCGATGCACCAAGCATGAGCAGGGAATGTGCCAGCCATTTATGGCAGTTTTTAACGCGATACCGCCATCCTGACACTCCGTTTGTCCGAATTTTTGGCAGGCACTATGGAAATTTCGTCGCACCGGGCAGGGAAAGGCGCGTGAAAACGGGTTGAAAACAGCACATGAAGTCAGGCCTTGCCTTGCCAAACCGCAGTCGAGCCCTCATACTGGCTGCACGAATTCGTCTTTTGGTCAGTCTCCTCGCCCCGGTTTTGGGCATCTTGTCGGCTTTCCTCATGGCAGTTAATCCGTGCCTGTCAGGCGCGGCCGCCGCGGCGCATGCCGCGAACCATAGCAATACCCATATGCCGCGCGCAGCGCCTGTTGCGCCATCGGCCAACCATGAGGAATCAATCATGTCCAAGGAAGAACTGGTGGAAATGGAAGGCGTGGTCAGCGAAGTGCTGCCCCAAACCCGCTTCCGCGTCACCCTCGAAAACGGGTTTGAAATCACCGCCTATGCCAGCGGCAAAATGCGCAAACACCACATCCGCATCCTGGCGGGCGACAAGGTCACCATAGAAATGTCCCCCTATGACCTGTCAAAAGGCAGAATCAACTTCCGCCACAAGGATGCCAACCCGCATACCCGTCCGGCCATGCCAAGAAAGTTCTGACCAGCGTGTGTGCGCAGCGGCTTAATCAATACTGTTTTCCAGCATGACTGATACAAAAAAGGCGCATCCCTGCGGGGTATGCAAAACCTGCGGCGGCATTACCTATCGCGCTGAATCCATCAACCAGCGCTGCGGCCGCAGCCCGCACGGCCACCGTTGCAGCGGTAAATTCGCCAACGCCTCGCGGGACAGCGACTGGAAATCTTGCACCAGTTGCAGCGGCACAGGCAAACAGGGCACTGCGCCCTGCATCTATTGCAGCGGCATAGGCTGGAACCTGTCCAGGCCCTGGGTACTTTGACTCGCCCGATTACGACCAATCCTGATTGATCGTTCTATCAGTCATCCGCCCGCAAGGCGGGCCTCAAGCTTTTCCCGAATCTCGTCCAGCGGCTGCCAGCCGTTGGCAATCAGATGCAGATTTTCGTCCTGCTGCAGGATCAGCGTCGGAAACCCGCGTACACCCACTTGCCGAGCCTGTTTGAAATGCGCGCGAATCCGGATGTGCGCTTCATCTGAATCAAAGGCCTGTAAAAACCCCGCGTAATCCAGGCCCAGTTCCGCCGCCAGGCCGGCCAGCGTGTCCCGCTGCATCACGTCCCGGCCTTCGGCATAAAACGCCGACTGGATGGCCTTGAACATGGAAAAGACCGAATCGGGCGCCAGACTGCCTGCCGTAACCACCGCGCGACTGGGCGGCTCCGTGTCATAGACAAACCCTGCCGGCATGGCGCCGTCAAATTTGAATGCCTGGCCCGTGCGTTCATGCACCTGATGCCAGTGATGCAGAATCTCCTCGCGCCCGGCGGGCGTCATCGGTGCTGTTTCGCCCGGCCGCAAGCCGCCCAGCACCAGCGCAATTTTCAGACGCGGGCGGTACGCCTCCCGCAAGGCCTCGATGATGGGTGAAAACCCCCAGCACCACGAGCACATCGGGTCGGCAAAATACCAGAGCACTGGCTCATTCATCGCGTTACCTTTGTTATCAATGTCAGTTCCGGAAAGTGGCGACAATCCGTCTGTGCGGTTGCCGGGTGACCTAAGTCACGTTCATGGCCATCTGGCCTGAATTTACTACTTTTAATCCCGCGGATGACCGCTATAAAGGATAGACTGCCTGGCAGGCTGCCGGCAGGGCAGAACAACACCAACAAGAGGAGATGGTCATGAATGTGAAGCAAACCTGGCTTGCTTGTGCGGCCTTGCTGTTTTTCTCCAGTGCCATTCAGGCCGCCGAACAACAGCCGGCGCCCGCCGAGCCGATGGAAAAACTGCCCAGCATGGAGTCACTGGAAATCGAAGCCGCGCCCGATTCCAAACGGGAGCAATCCGTGCAAAGACAAAAGCAAATGCAGGCAGCACCCGGCTCAAAAATTGATTTCGCGCCCTTGCCGGTAACGATCTATCTCATGGACAAGCAGAAGCCCACGGTGGCGTTCACCACGCCCTGCATCATGATCGAGCGGTTGACCGGCGGTTTCCCGCCTGTACTTGCCTTCGAAAATTTCATGTTCGAAGTCATCGGCAACATCAACGAATCCGATCTTTTGCCCATAAAGATCGAGCCTGTCTGCATTTAATCTGAATCTGTATTTGATCTGAACCGGCCCTCTCCCGCGCGGAGAGGGTCAGGCGCCCAGCAGTTCAACCGCCAGAATCACCCCGATTCCCACCGTCAGGCAGATCGCGCAGGCCAGCAGGAACTTGGCGATTTTCGGCATGGGTTTCGCGCCTAGTGCGTGCCCAGATAATCCTTCTTGCCCAGCGCCACGCCGTTATGCCGAAGGATGTCGTAAGCGGTGGTGATGTGGAAAAAGAAATTGGGCAGCACGCGGTTGAGCAGGTAGGCCTGCCCCTTGTACGTCACCGTCGTTTCGCCGCGCTTGATGACCACGTCCTTCTCTTCCGAGCCGTCTATCTGTTCCGGCCTGTACGTGTTCACGAACGCTATCGTTTTATTCACCCGTTCGGCCAGCTCGGCAAACGACTGTTCCGTGTTGTCGAATTTTGGCGGGTCCTCGCCCGCCAGATAGGCCGTGCCGTTCCTCGCGGCATCCGTCGCGATCTGAATCTGCTTGGCAAAGGCAAACATGTCCGGATACAGCCGGTAGTTGATCAGCACCGCCGGATCGATCTTTTTTTCCTCGCAGTGCGCCGCCGCTTTCTCGATTATTGCCGCCAGATTGGTCAGCATGCGGGTAAACACCGGTACGGAAATCTGGTACATGGAAATGGACATTCAATGCTCCTGTCTGAACCAATTACTTGCGCTTGTTCTTTTTGACCGTGCAGCGGTGAATTTCCCGGTTGGTCTTTTTATCCAGGCAATGACGCATGTCGCGCTGGTGCATCCGCGCCTTTTCCTGCGCGGTCATTTTCTGTTGCGACTGCGTGGCAGCCGGCTCAGTCTGATCGGCCGCCAGGACGGCATTGGCGGCAAACACTAAAGGCAGGGCGATAATCCAGGTTTTCATGTGGTCTCCTTCAAGTAGGGCAGTTGGCAGATCAGCCATTTTTGCATAGTTGCCCGCCGCGCGCAGGCGGTTGCTACTTCTTGTCCACCACCAGCTTGTTCACGAACACGATTTTTGGAAACGTGCGGTTCAGGCCCTTGCTGTGGAAATTATCCATGGTCATGCCCTCGTCAAAGCGGACCGTGTCGCCTTTCTTGACGGAAGTGGTCAGCGCGGCCAGCCACAGTTTGTTTTTACCCTGCAAAACCTCGACATAGGTGTAGGTCGGCACGTTGATCGTGCTGAGCACCTTGCCGGACTGCGTAACGGCAATGCCATCCGTCGTCAGGTTTCCCATTGGCGCGGCAGGCTTCATGCTGCCATGCGGATTGGCGGGCTTAGCGGGCTCGGCTGCAAATGCCGTGGTCGAAAGAATCAGGGAAAACAGAACGGAAAGCGCTTTCATGGGCAAACTCCAGGAAACTTGATCGGGGAAAACGGAATCATACCCGCTATACAGCGCCAGCCGGGGTTTTGGCGTCGATTCGAAAGGGGCGAAATTATTCCCGGTCAAAAATTGAAAGGAATTTGCCCGACATGCGACCAAGCCATGTCACTGCATTTATGATTAACCCAGCTATAAGCAACCAGGCCAACCAACACGAGCAAACTGACATGACTACACTCCGCATGCTGCAAACCCTGTTACTGACACTGGGCCTCAGCTTTCTGCTGACCGCCTGCGCCAAGGAAACCTCTGCCACTGCGCCCAAACCGGCCATGGACGACCCCAAGGCCCAGCTTGATTACGTGGTGCTGGGCATGGGCTGCTTTTGGGGCGCGGAAAAACGCATGTCCGAACTGCCCGGCGTGGTCGACGTGGAAAGCGGCTATGCCAACGGCGACATCGAAGGCAGCTACGACGCCATCCTCGCCCACGAGCGCGCCGTGCGCATGGGCAAGACAGCCAAGCGCAACCATGCCGAAGTGGTGAAAGTCACCTTCGACCCGGCAAAAGCCACGCTGGAAACCGTGCTGGCCAAATTCTGGGAAAGCCACAACCCCACCCAGGGAGACCGCCAGGGCAACGATGTCGGCAGCAACTACCGCAGCGCCATCTACACCCATACCCCGGCCCAACTGGAAACCGCGCAAAAGACCCGCGCCGTTTATCAGGCGGCGCTTGCCAAGGCAGGGCTGGGCACCATCACCACCGAAATCGCCCCGCTGAAGAAATACTATTCGGCCGAGGACTACCACCAGGACTACCTCAAGAAAAATCCTGACGGCTACTGCGGCCTGGGCGGCACCAACGTCAAATACCCCGGCGTTAAAACCGGCATGCAGGCCGCCGCGCCCAACGCGCCGCAACTGGACGGCAAGGCGCTGACCCAAGGCAGGCAACTGGTGGTGTTCGAAGCCGTGGATTGCGCCTTCTGCAAACAGTTCAAGGCCGAAGTGCTCGACCACTGGAAATCCGATGTCGCCATCACGCGCACGCTCAACCCCAACGCGCCAACAGGCTGGAAGCTGGAAAAAACCCTGTTCGCCACCCCCACCATCGTGCTGTTTGAAAAGGGCAGGGAAGTCTCGCGCTACACCGGCTACAACGGTGACAAGGCGCGCTTCTGGAAATGGCTCGGTTTTCAACTCCTGACGCCCGAACAGCAGAAGATCGCCTTTGAAGAAGGCACCGAACGCGCCTTCACCGGCTCGCACCTGGACGAAAAACGCCCCGGTTACTTCGTCGACCCCATTACCGGCGCGCACCTGTTCCGCAGCGACACCAAGTTTGAAAGCGGCACCGGCTGGCCCAGCTTCTTCAACCCCGTGCCCGGCTCCATCACCCTGCACGAAGACAACGCCCTGGGCATGCGCCGCGTGGAAGTGCGCAGCGCCAGCTCCGGCATCCACCTCGGCCACGTCTTCGACGACGGCCCGCCCCCCACCGGCAAGCGCTACTGCATCAACGGCAACGTGCTGAAGTTTGTGCCGGACAAGGGTAAGTAAAGCGCCTTGTTACCCCCTTGATTAAGGGGGTGGCGCGAAGCGCCGGGGGATTTCAAAGGGGATCGCACGCAGGGCGGGAGGATTTGCCACTGCGTGCGCAGTCCGTCAGCCCCGTCAACAAAGACCCTATCTATCGCGCCATCAGGAATTTTGTTTTCAAACCGCCAAAAAATCCGTCTAACCATAAAAAGTTAACCTTGCACTTCAACAGGGAGAAAGCGATGGAGAACCAGAGCAGCAGCGGTATCGTCATGGAACGGCGCAAGCACCCCAAACTGCGCGCCCTATTTAATGAAGCCAAAGGCCGACTCGACCATGTGTTCAACCACAGTACCGACTGGGCAGGCAGCGACCGCGACTACCTGGCCCTGCGCGTCATCCACGAAACCTATCCCGAGCTTAATGCCGACGAAGTGAAAATTCTGACCCACGCCATCGAACGGCGGATTAAGGACGAGCTTGCCGCACGAAACGACGCATTTCGCCTGCCCGACGACGACACCTGGGTGGAAAAGCCGGGTACCTGAAAGCGAAGTGTCGGCAACGTATTGCCGACCTGCGAAGGGATGCAATTGACTGGCATGAAGCAGGGCGGGAATACCCTCCCGCCGGAATGAGGCTGGTTGTTTGATCCCCTTGATAAGGCGGTCGCAAAGCACCGGTGGATTTGCCATCGCAAGCCCCGCAGCAGCGAAGTAACCCAGTAGCTGCCCCCCCTTGATAAAGAGGGGGATTTGTCATTGCGAGCCTCGCAGGGGCGTGGCAATTCAGTCAAACCAGCCCCGCTGCTTAAATGTTTTTCCGGTTGATCAGGTTCACCACCACCCGCGTCAGCACGTCCTTCTCGTCCGGCCGGCTTTCCGCGATCAGCAGCGTCATGGCCACCAGAGCGTTGTCGGCGATGCGCTTGCCGCCATCGGCCCGGTAAAGCGCCTTGTTCTTTTCCAGAAACCACAAGAACAGCGCCGCCGCGATGCGCTTGTTGCCATCCACGAAGTGATGGTTCTTCACCAGAAAATACAGCAGATGCGCCGCCTTCTCCTCCAGGCTGGGGTAAAGCTCATGCCCGCCAAAAGACTGCATCACCGCTGCCAGCGAGGATGAGAGCGTATCGTCCCTTTCCTTGCCAAACAGACCTGACGCGCCAAAACGCTCGCCCATGCGGGCGATGACCTGCCGCGCTTCGTCCATACCCAATTCCGCCACCGGGCCGGGCGACACTTCGCCCAGGCGCACACGCTGGTGGTCGTAGTCGTCCAGCACCTCCAGCGCGTAAGCGTAATCCCCCACCACATTCAGCAGCGCCGTGGCCTCGTCGCCACTCAACTGCCGGCGCTGGGCCACGTCCGCAATCAGCCGCACGGCCTGGTTCAACTCCTTCAGCCGCCGCTCGTGCACCGTGTAACCCTGTACCAGGTGCCGGCGCAGGACATTCGTGGCCCAGATTCGGAACTGTGTGCCGCGTTGTGACTTGACCCGATAACCCACAGAGATGATGACGTCGAGGTTGTAGAAGGCGACCGGCTTGTCGGAACCAGCAATGTGCAAATTTTGCACATTGCTTTTCTTGTTCAGTTCACCTTCGTTAAACACATTGTTAATGTGCTTGGTAAGAACAGAGCGTTCACGCCCAAACAGCTCGGCCATTTGTGCCTGCGTCAGCCAAACCGACTCCCGCTCCAGCCGCACATCCAGCGCCGGCCCGCCATCGCTGGCCTGGTAAAGAACAACCTCACCGAGATTGCTGCTCATTTGGTCACCTTTGCCTTTCATTGTCCCGTGCAACTTGAGTCCACGGCTTTATCACTTGGCCCCCTTGATAAAGGAGGTTGGGGGGGATTTGTCATTGCGAGCACCCGGAGGGCATAAACTCCGCGTGGCAATCCAGTCAAACCAACCACAGCCCTAGCGTCGTCATTGCGAGGAGGCAAAGCCGACGTGGCAATCCAGTCAAACCAGGCCCAGCCTTATTTCAACTTCCTGATAACACTCCTCACCACCCCCCACACCACCAGCTCCTGCCCCTCCCTGAACTCGATGGGCGCATAAGCCGGGTTCTCGGCAATCAGCCGCACCTTGCCGCGGCGCTTCTCCAATCTTTTTACAGTCAGTTCGCCATCCACCACCGCAATCACAATGTCGTTGTGCCGCGGCTCCAGTGCGCGGTCCACCACCAAGAGCGTGCCCTCCTGGATGCCGGCATTGATCATCGAGTCGCCCGCCGCCTGCACGAAGAACGTGGCCTCCTTGTGCTCGATCAGGTGCTCGTTCAAGTCCAGCCAGGCCTCCACGTAGTCGTCCGCCGGCGAAGGAAAGCCCGCTCGCACCTTGTGGCCGAACAGCGGCAGCGCAAGCGGCGCCGGCATGGGCGAAGGCAGCAGGGCGCCGGCCGGTAGCTCGGCCAGCGCCTGCACCGCCGGCAGCAGACGCGCCGGCAGGCGGATTACCTTGCTGGGCTCGCCCTTGGGGCGCCCGGCGCCGGGGCGGGGCCCGCCGTGGGTGGGTTTGGATGGGGTGGGTTTGGGGGTGCGTGCCATTCTTGAATTATGTTACATTAAACAAAAAAGTGCAGCCAGAAAATGATCGGGACGGCAAAGCAGTCGCTCTGCACACCTCTTCCACGTGGTTTCTGCCAAAGGAGGCGCATGTGACATCCCAGGTACGTCGCATTCTGATTCTCTGCAAAACCTACCCATCGCCCAGCGCAAAGTATTCCGAAACCTCATGTGTCGCTGGCATGGACGAGAGTGGAAAGCTTGTTCGCCTCTACCCCGTGCCATTCCGGCTGATCGAAGACGACAAACAGTTCAAAAAATGGCAATGGATTTCGGCACGACTTGCAAAGGCTGGCGATGACCATCGGCCTGAAAGCCACAGGATATTCGTCGACACGATTCATTGCGACAACGAAACGCTCCCCACAACAAATCACTGGCAAGAACGCCGCGCATGGCTCGACAAACTGCCCGTATTCGATTCATTCGAGGAACTTGAAACGGCCAGACGGGCGCACGATACAACGCTGGCACTCTTGCGACCAAAACGAATCGTCGCATTGGAGATCAATCCTGTTGCCACGCCAGAATGGACTGAAGAGGAAAAAGACAAGCTACTCAAAATGCAGCTCCAGGGTGACCTGTTTGCCGAATCCGAAAAGAAAAGCATCGCCCAGTTGCGCAAGCTCCCCTATGACTTCTACTACCGATACGAATGCGATACCCCCAATGGCGCAATTGAGCACAAGCACAAGATCGTCGATTGGGAGACTGGCGCGCTGTACTGGAATACGCACCGCAAACATGGCCAGGGCTGGGAAAAGCCTTTCAGGGCGAAACTGGAAGAAGAGTTGCCCTCAAAGGACTTGATGTTCCTGATGGGTACCATCCACCGCTTCCCCGAGCAGTGGCTGATCGTAAGCCTGATCTACCCGCCTAGGCAGCGGCCCGAGCCGGAACTTCAGGAATCGCTGTTTTAGCCGTAAGGTGCACGACGCGAGGGCCGCCCGCCTGGGCAACCGCGCGCGCCACCAGGCTGCGATGGCAGAAGTTGAAATCCGCCTCGTAACACACCAGACAAGCCGGCGTCGATTTCGCGATCTTGGCCAATTCCAGCACAGCCGCATCCTGGCCTGCCAGGTAGATGTTGAATTGCCGTACATACGCGCTCCAATCCGCATCGTTCTTGTAACGATCACGAATCGGTTTGGGGCACCCCAACGCCGGCATATGTGCGTAGGCCAAGCCTGCGTTGTGCAAGGCTTCGGCAAAGCTCCGTTTGGAAAACCCTTTCTTACGGGACAAAGGCAGCTCACGGACATCGATGACCGTCTTGACGCCGGCTTCCTTGAGGCGGTCGGTGAAGGCTTCAAGAGACATTCCTTCATAACCAAAGGTATACAGATTTGCAGTACTTTTCATAGCCTGAATGGTAGCTGTACAGACCAGATCAATCAATCACAGTCGGCATAATAATTTTTGCCTTAATGCACGGTCATGTAGGCCGCGTACCCTTACAGTCTGGATAGCGAGAACATCCCCAGAATTCATTTCCCGCATTGGCGCCACGCTTTGCCGTTCGCTTGACCATTGTGCTTTGGCAGACCGGGCAAGCAGGGGTGTTGGCTGCCTGGCCAGAGGAAGCAGCCGGAACGCCCACCCCACGTATCAGCGCATGCAACTCCTTGCCATCAATCAAAGTAACGTTCTGGCCGGAAGCAAAAGCCTTGGCATCATCGGTGTAAGTGCCAGAAGTCACAACAAATCCGCCTGTTGCACCTTTTGCCGCCATCACGCCATATAACTCCCGCACAACATCCACGCCCACCTTGTAAGCTTTCCACTGCTTGCACTGGACGAGGAACGATTCTTTTCCTTTCAGCAGAACCAGATCCACCCCACCATCAGCGCCGCCCCCACCGACTTCTAAAACAGAATAGCCTTTGCGACGGAAGGCCTCGCCAACCAGTGTTTCAAACTCTTTCCAACTCATACCATTGAGCACGGCCCGCTCTGGATTATTGGCAACCTGCTCATGTAATTTATTTCGCTTGCCACGACCATAGGCAGACGTCACCGCGCCAACCAGGAAAGCAAATGGCAAAAGATACTGGCCAACTGTAGCCAGCGTCTGGAAAAGCGTCTGCTTGACAAGTTCACCCATTTTTCCTGGCTGAGCAACGGCCGTCGCTTCGCTAACGGACACGCTGTGCAACCCAACATATGCGACCAATGCGAGCACCACGCCGACCCACCAAGGTAGCTTGCTGGTTATCTCGATCAAATCTTCTATGGGGCTTTGTTTATTTCGTCCCATTCGCCTACCTTCCTAGTTTCGTGAACCATTCCAATGTCGAAGGTGGTACACCTTCATCTTTCACAATACCGTCACCTGTTGGTCGGAACAGCGCAGCAAGGACAGTGCTGATGTTGTCGCCTTTTGGCAAGCTTCCGTCACGGATCAGCGCCAAATACGTCTTAGCCATCGTGACCCGTTCGGCTGCATCGTTTTCCAAATGGAGATTGCTTAGGAAAATGCGCACCAACAAGCGGATGAACCAGAAGCTCAGGGTTGCCAGCAGAATAAAAGAGCCTAGATGCCAAGTGGTGGCGGAATCTGTCAAAGCCTGAATGGTTGTTGAGCCCACCGTCTGCGCCTTGGCAGCGGATGCCATCGCTGCTGCTTTGCTGGCCATCACTGCTTTCCCGACCGATTGCAGCTCGGTATGCAGGAAATAGGCCGCAGAGCCCATGCCCGCAACGATGGCACAAAAGGAAATCCCCGACCAGAACTGGTGCTTCCTGCGTTTTGCATTCCAGTATTCAACTGGGGCTGCAAGGGCCATGTGTTTGTCGTAGGTTTCCTTGAGCCGATCCAGTTCAGCCTGCGCGTCGTTGAGTTGCTTTTGCCACGCGCCAGCCCTCGCCTCCTGATCAGTATCAAAAGTCCCTTGTTGTTGCGTGGACTGTTCAGAAATCTGACCATGTAGGTCGTCGAAGCGAGCGGTTTGTGCACGCTCGGATTCTTGGTAATGGGTCAGTGTTGTCTGCATGTCGCCGACCAGCCGCTTGAGAGCGGCATTCTCGGTCTTCATGCGATCCTTGATACCACGCTCGTATAACTCCCATTGCAGCAAACCACTGACTACAAATTGTATTGGTGCACCGGAAAAATCCAGCCCCAACCATTTGCAAACGATCATGGCCGCTTCTACTGGTTTTCCGGAATCTCTAAATTCTTCAACAAAGCGGCGCTGGGCACTATTGGATAGCAACCAGGGATAGCCACTGATAAAACGCTCAAGCGTTGTGCGGGCTGACGCAACATGATTATTGGCGTTATCAATTTGCCCTTGCTTGCGATAATTTTCCGCTTGCTGAAGTGTATTAGCCACGTTAGCCAACGTGTTGGCAATGGATTGCCATGCCTGCGAGGCCGGGTTAAATCCGGGCTGACTAATCCAGCTCCATTGATTCTGAAGCTGGGAAATCCAGCCCATCGCCTCCTCATGGGTTATCCATTCATGGCGCCCCCCATACTCGCCAAAATCAACTGACATATAAGGCTGCACTGTCTCAGAATCGCTCATGAATTTTCCTCACATCGCTAAAAGCCACTCGTCAGAATCCCGCCACGCTATACGCCAACGGCGTCATTCGAGACTAGGTCAGCTGGCTTGGGATAATGCGCTGGCAATCCCGGCCCAACGACTGGTTTGCCAGCTGCCTCGTCAGCAGCCACATGCTGATTCAAATCAAGCAGTTGCTCCAGCAGGTCGAGCTTGGGGCTGAAGCTGTAGGCCTTGAGCACGGCGTCGTCGAGCGCGGCATGGGCGTCGCGCAGGGGGTTCTTGCCCGGCAGGTCGAGCGTGCGATAGAGCGCGCGCAGGCCGCCGTTCATGGATTGCAGCGACTGGTCGCGCAGGGCGCGCAGACGGCGGCCCGCCTCGGCGACGGCGTCGATCTGCGCGACGCTGGCGGATTGTGGCCAGGGGAAGGTGTCGAAAACTGATTCTGTCGTGTAGCGCAATCGTTCGGTCAGTTTTGAACAATTGGCAATAAACCACTGTGCGTGTGTGGCCGATTGCAAGATGCCGAAGCTGTAATCGTCTGCCAGCGCAAACACCTGCAAGGCATCACCGGGGCGAATGGCGGCATCGACGAAGACGAAGATTGGGCGTTTGGTGACGCGAGAGCAGGCAAGGTAGCGAGGGATTTCACCAAGGGCGGCGATTAGCTCCGAGCGACCGCGCCAGTGGCGCCACCAGTAATCGATGGAGGAGGAGCGTTCCGAATGCTCGGATTTAGTCGTGATGTCGGATAAAACATGCGTTTCAAGATACCTGAAGGCCGTGTCAAATCGTTTTGCTTCGAGCATGTCCATCGATCCAAAGTCGATGATATGTCGTGTGATGGGGCGGCTGCTAAGTAAATCGTCACCCACAAGATAGGGATGAAGTATTTCCCCTTCGTCTTTTGTGGCTAGACGATTACGCTCTTCCGTTGAAATAAGGAACCCAGAGTGACCGGGTGTAATGCCTTGGGAAACAACGACGGCATTGTTGCATGCCAATTTTTCTGCGCTTCCCACATCCACTCTGTCCGACAGCGACGCATTGATATGTGCCACCTCGCGCATATCCAGCTCATAGTCCTTGCTGGCCTGGCCGCTGCCCCGCGCGCGTTTCGCCTTGCCTGGGGCAGACTCGATCTTGAACCATAGCCGCCGCAGCTTCGGCAGCAGCGCATCGTCCTGCGTTTTCACCCAGTTGGCGATTGAGACGTGGACGTTGGCTTCACCCGACCACGGCTGGTTGTCCACCGCCTCGATCACCGTGCCGCTGGCGCAGATGGCGTCGAGCCCGCCGACGCGGCTGGCGTTGTTGCGGATGTTCTGCGTGCCGACCAGGCCACCTCGGCCGGCCAGCGGGTCTTGCGTGGTGCAGGCGGGCAGGTGAGCCTCGGCGCGGTGGAACCAGTAGACGCAGAAATCCGCCATGCCCGGAACTTCGGGATAGGCTTTGCGCAGTCGCTTGACGTAATCGGTACCAAAAGTGGGCTTGAGCAGTTTGGTGCCGAGAAAAGGCGGATTGCCGACCACGACATCGGATGCCGGCCAGGGTGTGCGGCTACCGTCTTCTAAGATGAGCGCGTCACCCACCCTGAAATTGGCATCGAGGTTGTCGAGCGGCAGGGCGGCTTCTTTGATGTGCAGTTCGTCGATGGCAAGTTTGTGCGCCAGCATCATGGTGACTTTGGCGAGTTCGACCGCGAAGGGATTGATGTCGAGGCCGTGGAAATTGCGCGCGGTAACAAAGCCGAACGGGCGCTGCTCGGATTTGATGCTGGCGTATTCGCCCATGCGCTCGTAGATGCGCGCTTCCAGCCGCTTGAGTTCGCGATAGGCGATGTACAGGAAGTTGCCGGAGCCGCAGGCGGGATCGAGCACGTGGAAATTCTCGATGCGAGCGAGCAGCTTCTTCAGCGCGCCGAGTGATTTGGCTTTTTCAATCTGCGTGCGCCACGGCTCGACGATGGTGGGGCCCACGATCTTCATGATGTCTACCGGGCTGGTGTAGTGCGCGCCGTAGGCATGGCGGGCTTCGGCATCCATGCTGTGCTCGAAAATAGCTCCGAAGATTTCCGGCCGTACTTTCGACCAGTCGAAGCGGGCTGCGTCGCGCAGCAGTTGAATTTCGTCAGCCATCAATTCGATGCGCGCCGGTTGGGCGAACAGGCCGCCATTGAAATACGGCACGCCCTTGAAACGGCCGCCGGCGGTGACGCCCGGCGTGTTCATTTCGACGAACAGCTGGCCGATGTGGTCGTAAGCCTGCGTGGGGGTGGCGCAATCTTCGAGCAGGCGGGCGAAGAAGTATTTTTCCAGCAGGCCGATGTCTTCGGCGAACAGCGCCATCAAGGACTGCAAGGTAAAACGCTGCGCCAGGTCACGCTCGACCCCGCGGCCGACCAGCGAACGGAACAGCGCCACCAACTGGTCGGCTGCTGCACGAGTGACCTGTTCCTGATGATTGCCGAACACGGGCTCGTCGCCTTCGGGGAACATGAAGGCGAGCGGACCGTAGCGCTCAGGTAATTCGGCGAGCCTGACCTGATCGACCGGGCTGTCCATCTGGGTTTCGAAGTCGTATACCCAAAATTCATCGAAATTGCATAGCACAACCCAGCGCGGCCGCCCAGGTACCAGCCGCACCCAGTAGTCGAAGGCCTGGCGGTAATGTTTGGTAAGGTCTTCGCCACGCTTTTTCATTTCCACCAGCACCAGCGGCTTCCAGACCAAGTCGGCGAAGCTGGTGCCTTTGCCTTCCTTCTTGATGCGCTCCTCGAACGCGGCGCCGGCTTCCTTTACGCCGACGTGGCCGAAGGCGCGGAAGAATTGATCGAGAAATATCTGCGCTTCGCCTTTTTCGTCGCCTTTAATGTGCACGGTGCACCAGTCCACGAAATGGCGCAGCTTGTCAGAGCGTGTGGTCATTCAGAAATTTTCATTCTTGTTGGATGACATGCCAGTTAGCCTCCCCTGCAGGCAGTTGAGATTCTCCATCGCGCAGTTCCGGCTGTGGAACCAAAACGTCTCCCTTGCTTGTAATCAGCCGAATCTTCGCACAATCAAGACAGGGGGCCTATATGGCTTTGGTTATAGGGAAGGCTGGGCCGGTTTTGACTGGATCGCCACGGCCCTTTGGGCCTCGCGATGACAGGGTGGGTGGGCTAGGCCAAGTTTGACTGGATTGCTTCGCTTCGCTCGCAATGACGCTACAGCTTGCGAATGTCCTTCCCCCGCTTCCCCATCTGCGCCTTCAGCAGTTTGTAGGTATCTAGGTCGAAGGGTGCGCGCTCTGTTGATTGCAGCAGCAGGTCGAGGTCGGCCTGGCTTTGGGCGGTGCCCAGGTAGCGCCAGGCGTTAACGAGGTGGATGTCTTCGCGGTCGAGGAATTCGTTCCTTTCGACGATGCCGATGGGGCCTTTGTAGGGCCAGGGCTTGATGCGCAGCTTGGACAGCGCGGTCATCAGGCGCGCGCTGTGGGCGCCGATGGCTTCCTTGCCGCAGCAGGCGCCCTTGCACTGCTTGAGCTGGCGGGCGAAGCAGGCTTGGCCTGAGCGGGCGGTCTTTTCCAGGCCGAGCACGGCGGGGCACAGTTCGTAGGCCTCGGCCAGGCTGCGCAGGGTGTTGGCGGCTTCGCGCTTGCTGGCGAAGAGGCCGTAGAGTTCCTGGGGCTTGCCGGGGTCTACGTCGTCGCCCATGACCAGGCGCGGGCGGTAGTCGCCGGGGGCGTGTTCCACCAGTTGCCAGGAACACAGTTCGTGGTTTTGGCGCAGGCGGCGGTTGTGCACGGGCTGGCGTTGCTTGACCAGGCGCGATTCCAGCAGCAGGGCGCCCAGCTCGCCGGCGGTTTCGATCCAGTCGATGCGGCGGATGTCGTGGGTGATGCGCAGTTCGCGGTTTTCGCTCTTGCTGGCGGAGAAGTACGACAGCACGCGGCTGCGCAGGTTGACGCTTTTGCCCACGTAGAGCAGGGCGTCGTTTTCGCCATAAAAGAGGTACACGCCGGGCGACTCGGGCAGGTCGTCGAGGGCGTCTTGCGGCAGCTGGGGCGGCAGGCTGGGGCGTTTAAGTTGCAGCTGGACGGCATCGAGCATGCGCGCGTCGTCCAGGTCGCGGCGCAGGGTCTGCCAAAACTGCCAGATCAGGTCGGCATCGGCCAGCGCGCGGTGGCGGTCGTTGGCCCTCAGATTGTGGCGCGCGAT
Source organism: Thiobacillus sp. (assembly GCA_018263115.1). Lineage (GTDB taxonomy): Bacteria > Pseudomonadota > Gammaproteobacteria > Burkholderiales > Thiobacillaceae > UBA6918. Next base: position 728 of record JADFDC010000005.1, on the reverse strand, counting down.
CAGGCTGTCCAGGTTGTGGCGGGGGTGCTCGGGGAAGAGCGCGCGTGACAGGCGCACGGTGCACAGTACGTCGGACTGGAAGCCTATTCCCATTCTGCGAAATTCCTGGCGCACGAAGCCGTAGTCGAAGCGCGCGTTGTGGGCCACGAACAGCCGCCCCTTGAGGCGGGCTTTCAGTTCGCCGGCCACGGCCTCGAAGCTGGGGGCGTCCGCCACCATGTCGTTGCTGATGCCGGTCATGCGCTGGATGAATTCGGGGATGCTGCGCTGCGGGTTGACCAGCGTGCTCCAGCGGCTGACCGATTCGCCGTCGACTTCGACAATGCCGATTTCGGTGATGCGGTCGCTCCCGGGGTTGGCGCCGGTGGTTTCCAGGTCGATGAAGGCGATGCGGTCGGGAATCATATTAAGACAAGGCCAGGCCGGATTTTACTGGATTGCTTCGTCGCGTTGCTCCTCGCAATGACAGCATTGGTCATCGCGAGGCCGAAGGCCGTGGCGATCCAGTTTGGAGGCTAAGCCTTGCTTGACTGGACTGCCGCGTCACTTCGTTCCTCGCAGTGACAAATCCCCCCGTCCCCCTTTAACAAGGGGGCTTGTTTTTTATTGCATTGACGGCGGCAAGTTATCGATACGGTTCAAATTCGTTTTTGTCGTGCTTTAAAAGTTGCACGAGTTTGGGGTGAATGAAAAGCTTTTCCCTGCCTGTCTGCTGTTCGGTCAACACG
>JADFDC010000058.1 GCA_018263115.1 Thiobacillus sp. | reverse complement strand
AGGCAATTTCCACTGCGGCGGTTTCCGGCGCATCGGAGCCATGCACGGCATTCGCATCCACGCTTTGCGCGAAGTCCGCGCGGATGGTTCCCTGCGCGGCTTTCTTGGGATCGGTCGCGCCCATCAGTTCGCGGTTCTTGGCAATGGCGCTCTCGCCTTCCAGCACCTGGATCATCACCGGTCCGGAAATCATGAATTCCACCAGATCCTTGAAGAAGGGGCGCTCGCGATGCACGGCGTAAAAACCTTCAGCCTCGCGGCGCGACAGATGCTTCATCTTGGCCGCCACGATCGTCAGGCCGTTGGTTTCAAAACGCGAATAAATCTTGCCGATGACGTTCTTGCCCACGGCATCGGGTTTGATAATGGAAAGGGTGCGTTCAATCGCCATGCTTTGCTCCAGTCAGATTCAGGTTGGTTTTAAAAAAGGGTTAAAAATTAGCCGCTTATTATAACCGTCTGCCCCCTGCCTGTCTTTGCCCGGCTTTATCCGCGAAGCGTTTCCACGGCCGGCGAAACTCGACACATTTCTGTCACATCGCGGTGCTAGCCTGCAAGCGCATAAAAGTCATCAGGAAAAGCCGCTTGAAACCCCATCACAGCATCACCGCCGAACAACTCATCCATGCGCTGTCGGCACTCAAGGAAGGCGCCAGCGCGCTGGAAACCTGCTACCAGGAATACATCGACCAGGCCCAGGAAAACTACCGGCAAAGCGCGCGCAATCTTCTGCATTACCTTTCGCTTCGCCAGAACGACATCCGCGCCATTCAGGACGATTTGTCATTGCTGGGCCTGAGCCGTCTGGGGCAGGCCGAATCCCATGTCATGGGCAGCCTCAACGCCGTGCTTACCACCCTGCACGCGCTGGCCGGTCATCCGGTTTTGCGGCCGCAGGCCAAACAGCAGATGCGCGCCGGCAAGGCGCTGCTCATCGATCACACCCAGGAACTGCTGGGCGATCCCTCGCCCGAGCGCATTCCGCACATCATGGTCACGCTGCCGTTTGAAGCGGCCGCCGATCCGCAACTGGTGGAAACCCTGATCAACGAAGGCATGGATGTCGCCCGCATCAATTGCGCGCACGACGATGCCGGAGTCTGGCTGGCGATGATTCGCAACATCCGCCAGGCGCAAAGCAAGACTGGCCGCCCGTGCCGCATTTACGCCGACCTGGCCGGCCCCAAGCTGCGCACCGGCGCCATCGAACCAGTCGGACACATGGTCGAATTCAAGGCACGTCGCGATGCCCTTGGCCACGTCGTCGATGCCGCGCGCATCTGGCTGACGCCCAGTGACCAGCCCGAACCGCCGCTTGCCGGAGCTGAAGTCACGCTGCCGCTGGAACGCGCGTTCATTGGAATGATTCATGGCGACGACGTGCTGGATGTGGAGGACCTGCGCGGTGTGTGGCGCCACTTGCGCATCGTCGAACGTTACGGCCAGTCGTGGCTGGCGCAATGCCACCAGCATGCCTACGTGCAGGAAAGCGCGTCCTGCACGCTGTATCGCGGCGAAAAGCGCGTCGCGCAAAGCCAGATCGAACACCTGCCCGAAGTCGTCCTGCCGCTTGTACTCAAGGCCGGCGACACCCTGATGCTGACGGACAGCAATACCACCGGTCATGCCGCCGAATACGACGAAGCCGGAAACCTCGTCAGCCCCGCCTGCATTCCCTGCACGCTGGATGCCGTGTTCCAGGCCGCAAAACCCGGCCAGCCCATCTGGTTCGACGACGGCAAGATCGGCGGCCGCATCGTCGCCAATACCGGCAGCGCGCTGCAAATCGAGATCACCCACGCCTCGCCCAAGGGCAGCAAGCTGCGTTCGGAAAAGGGCATCAATCTTCCCGAAACCGACCTGCCCATTCCCGCGCTCACCGACAAGGACCGCACCGACCTGAGCGTGCTGGCGCACCAGGTCGACATCATCGGCCTGTCTTTCGTGCGCAGCCCGCAGGACCTGCTGGACCTGCATGCCGCGCTGGACGAACTCAATGCCAGCCACCTTGGCACCGTGCTCAAAATCGAAACCCGGCAGGGTTTTGAACAGCTACCGCTGATCATGCTCACCGCCATGCGTCTGCCGCCCGTGGGCATCATGGTCGCGCGCGGCGACCTCGCCGTCGAAGTCGGCTTTGAACGTCTGGCCGAAGTACAGGAAGAAATACTCTGGCTGGCCGAAGCCGCGCACATCCCCGTCATCTGGGCCACGCAGGTGCTCGACACCCTGGTCAAGCGCGGCCTGCCCTCGCGCGCCGAAGTGTCCGACGCCGCCAAGGGCATCCGCGCCGAATGCGTCATGCTCAACAAGGGGCCATACGTTGTAGAAGCCCTGCGCTTCCTGTCTGGCGTGCTGGGGCGCATGAGCGAACACCAGTCCAAACACCGTCCGCTGCTGCGGCGCTTGTCCGTTTGCGACCTGCCGACTGACAACCCCCAGCGTCGCGAAATGTAAGCGCCCCGGCCAGCCGCCTTACCCTGTCACGGACATGGCTGAAAATAACGCTAGGAGATTTGCCCAATCCCGTGTAGTGTGCTTGCCATCTGTGGGATTCAAGTAGCAAATGCGGCACCTGGTTGACGAGTTTTTTCTTGATTTCGATAGATTCGGGCATTTGCCCAAATTCATTTTCTTAAGGAAGACTTAGATGCAACAAGGTACTGTAAAGTGGTTCAACGACGCCAAGGGTTTTGGTTTCATTACGCCGGACGGCGGTGGCGAAGATCTCTTCGCACATTTCTCTGAAATCAAATCCAGCGGCTTCAAAACCCTGAAAGAAAACCAGCGCGTTTCGTTTGAAGTGACCACTGGTCCCAAAGGCAAGCAGGCTGCCAACATCCAGCCCGCCTAAGCGATAACCGCTTGGAGAAAAACCCCGGCATGCCGGGGTTTTTTTATGGCTGGCTGAAACCGGAATCCCCCCAGCTCCCTTTATCAAGGGGGTTTTCATTGTTACCCGCCTTGAGAAAGGGGAGCTCTTCTTACCCCCCTGTCAAAGGGGGTGGCGAGCCTTGCGAGCCGGGGGATTTTCACTGAATCGCCACCGCACGGCGCACCTCGCGATGACGATGTTGTGTGCTGGTCATTGGCACCCAGCTGGAAACAGCCCGTTGTTATACTTGGGCC
>JADFDC010000057.1 GCA_018263115.1 Thiobacillus sp. | reverse complement strand
GGATATCCTCATAGGAGAATTTCATCCCCATGGAGGCTTCGTCCCAGTAGATGGCTTTCATCTTGACAAGATCCACCACACCCTTGAAGTTTTCTTCCGCGCCAATAGGCACAACAACCGGAATCGGGTTGGCACGCAGACGGGACTTCATCTGATCGTAGACCTTGAAGAAGTTCGCGCCCGTGCGATCCATCTTGTTGACGAATGCCAGACGCGGCACGCCGTATTTATTGGCCTGACGCCACACCGTTTCAGACTGGGGCTGAACCCCGCCCACCGCACAATACACCATGCATGCGCCATCCAGCACACGCATGGATCGCTCTACTTCAATGGTGAAATCAACGTGCCCGGGAGTGTCGATAATGTTGATGCGATGCTCGGGATAGTTGTTCTCCATCCCTTTCCAGAAGCAAGTCGTCGCAGCGGAGGTAATGGTAATGCCGCGCTCACGTTCCTGCTCCATCCAGTCCATGGTGGCAGCACCGTCGTGCACTTCACCAATCTTGTGGGAAACACCCGTGTAATAAAGAATACGCTCGGTCGTGGTGGTCTTGCCCGCATCAATGTGCGCAGAAATTCCAATATTGCGATAGCGATCGATGGGGGTTGTACGTGCCATGGCTAATCAATTCCCCATCAGAAACGGAAATGCGAGAAGGCTTTGTTGGCTTCCGCCATACGATGCACTTCTTCTCGCTTCTTCATGGCGGCGCCACGGCCTTCAGCGGCGTCCATCAATTCCCCGGCCAGGCGGGCACCCATGGACTTTTCACCGCGTTTGCGGGCCGCATCCCGAACCCAGCGCATTGCAAGCGCGGTACGGCGTGAAGGGCGAACCTCAACAGGCACCTGATAGTTGGCACCGCCGACACGACGGCTTTTAACCTCGACTATCGGACGTACATTGTTCATGGCAGAGGAAAAAACCTCCAGGGGGTCTTTGCCGGACTTCTTGGTAATCTGATCGAATGCTCCATAAACAATACGCTCGGCGACAGATTTTTTGCCGCTGATCATGATGGCATTCATGAATTTGGAAACTTCCACATTGCCGAATTTCGGATCCGGCAGGATTTCACGTTTTTCTACTTCGCGACGACGGGGCATAACTTCAATCCTTAGAAATAATTCGCGCTAAATTCAGGCGGCTTTCGGCCACCACATTCATCAGGCAGCCTTCGGCCGCTTGGCACCGTATTTGGATCGTGACTGCTTGCGATCCTTCACGCCCGCCGTATCGAGCGAGCCTCGAACGGTGTGATACCGCACACCCGGCAAATCCTTTACCCGGCCACCCCGAATCAGGACAACCGAGTGCTCCTGCAGGTTATGGCCCTCACCACCGATATAGCTGATGACCTCAAAGCCATTGGTAAGGCGCACCTTGCACACTTTACGCAACGCGGAGTTTGGCTTCTTGGGCGTCGTGGTATAAACGCGGGTGCATACGCCGCGTTTCTGCGGGCAGGACTGCATGGCCGGCACCTTGCTTTTGGTAATGATTGCTTGGCGCGGTTTGCGGATCAGCTGGTTAATCGTTGGCATTTAAGCTTCCGTTCGTCAATGTCTCAAAACATCCATTAAAACAACCGGGACGGCCAGGGCCGTCCCGTAAAATTACTGCCTCTTTAGCAGGGCTCATGCTTCCGGCACATCTGCCGGAAAAAAGACGCATGATTCTAAATACCGCCCTATGTATTGTCAAGCAACCTCTTGGTTTTCCTGGGGTGCCTCTTCACCGCCTTCCAGCAAATGCAGAGCGCCAAGGTCTTCGCCCGCTGCCTGACGGCGTCGTGTATTGTGGTAGGCCAATCCCGTTCCCGCGGGAATGAGGCGGCCCACAATTACGTTTTCCTTGAGGCCGCGCAGCTCATCCTTTTTACCCATGATGGCTGCTTCGGTCAGCACGCGCGTGGTTTCCTGGAAAGAAGCGGCGGATATGAAGGAATCCGTGGACAGGGATGCCTTGGTAATACCCAGCAGAACAGGATCATAGGTAGCAGGCTGTTTGCCCGCTGCCGCCATCTCGTCGTTGAGTTCCAGAACTTCGGAACGCTCAACCTGCTCACCAGGGATCAGGCCGGTATCGCCCGGATCGGCCACGTTCACCCGGCGCAGCATTTGACGAACGATAACCTCGATGTGCTTGTCGTTTATCTTCACACCTTGCAGACGATACACATCCTGGACTTCATCCGTAATGTAGCGGGCAAGCGCCTCGATCCCCTGCAAACGCAGAATGTCTTGCGGATCAACCGGACCATCGACAATCATTTCGCCCTTCTGGACAACCTGGCCATCGTGGGCCATCACATGCTTGTCCTTGGGAATCAGGTATTCATGCGCCTGGCCATCAAAGTCAGTGATAACCAAGCGCTGCTTGCCCTTGGTGTCCTTGCCAAATGAGACCGTGCCCGTCACTTCAGCCAACACGCCGGCATCCTTGGGCGAGCGCGCCTCAAACAGCTCAGCTACACGCGGCAAACCCCCAGTAATATCGCGGGTCTTGGAGGTTTCCTGCGGGATGCGCGCCAGCACATCACCGACATTGACCTCCTGACCATCCTTGACCGTGATAATCGAGCCAATCTGGAAAGTGATGTTGACAAGGGTATCGGTGCCGGCAATTTTCACTTCCTTGCCGGATTCATCCAGTATCTTGACCTGCGGACGCAAGCCCTTTGCAGCCGCGCCCTTGCGGGTTTTGGGGTCAATAACCACCAGCGTGGACAATCCCGTTACGTCATCGATCTGCTTGGCAACCGTTACGCCATCTTCGACGTTTTCAAACCGCACGCGGCCCGTGTATTCGGTGATGATGGGACGTGTATGCGGATCCCACGTTGCCAGCACCGCGCCAGCCTTGATCTTGGCGCCATCGGTCACTGAAAGCGTCGCACCATAGGGAACCTTGTGGCGCTCGCGCTCACGGCCCGCATCATCGACAATAATGACCTCGCCCGAGCGGGAAATCGCAATCAGCTCCTGACGCGCGTTCGTCACATAGCGCATGGTGGAGGAATAGCGCGCCGTGCCGCTGGATTTGGCCTCCAGCTGACTGGCTGCCGCGGCACGCGAGGCCGCGCCACCGATATGGAATGTCCGCATGGTGAGCTGGGTGCCAGGCTCGCCAATCGACTGTGCAGCAATCACGCCCACCGCCTCGCCAACATTAACCATGTGTCCGCGACCAAGATCACGCCCATAGCACTTGCCGCACAGGCCAAAGCGCGTATCGCAGGTAAGTGGTGTACGCACCTTGACCTCGTCAATGCCTGCAGCATCAATGGCATCCACCAGATCTTCATTCAGCATCGTGCCGGCTTCGATCAGGGTTTCCTGAGTTTCCGGATGGACAATGTCCACTGCGGCAACCCGGCCCAGAATACGTTCGCGCAAGGGCTCAACCACTTCGCCGCCTTCGACCAGCGCCTTCAGCACCATGCCTTCCTTGGTACCGCAATCATCTTCGACCACAACCAGGTCCTGCGTCACGTCGACCAGACGGCGGGTCAGGTAGCCCGAGTTGGCAGTCTTCAACGCAGTATCCGCCAGACCCTTGCGCGCGCCGTGTGTGGAAATGAAGTATTGCAGCATGTTCAACCCCTCGCGGAAATTCGCGGTAATCGGGGTCTCGATAATGGAACCATCCGGCTTGGCCATCAGGCCGCGCATGCCGGCGAGCTGGCGGATCTGGGCTGCGGAGCCACGAGCGCCCGAGTCGGCCATCATGTAGATCGCATTGAAGGATTCCTGCGAAACTTCCTCGCCCTTGCGGTTTTTGATTTTCTCCGCGCCCAACTGGCCCATCATGGCCTTGGCTACGGCATCTCCTGCCCGGCCCCAGATATCGACCACCTTGTTGTAGCGCTCGCCTTGTGTCACCAGACCCGAGGTGTACTGCATCTCGATTTCCTTCACCTCAGTCTCGGCTGCTCCGATGATGCCGTCCTTCTCGACGGGTATCAGCATGTCCTTGATCGCAATGGACATGCCGGCACGCGTTGCATAGGTAAAACCTGTGTACATCAGCTTGTCGGCAAAAATAACCGTTTCACGCAGGCCGCAACGGCGGAAACTGGCGTTGATGAGCTTGGAGATTTCTTTTTTCTTAAGTGCTTTGTCCACATAGCTAAAGGGCAATCCGGTTGGCAGGATTTCGGACAGTAGCGCGCGGCCGACAGTGGTCTCGACTCGCTTGACGGTTTCCACACGCTCGCCCTCTACCAGGCTGGACTCCTTGATACGCACGGTGACGCGTGCATGAAGCTCCACCGCGCCGTTGTCATAGGCACGTTTGGCTTCGGCCACATCCGAATAGAAACTGCCCTCGCCCCTGGCATTGACCTTTTCACGCGTCATGTAATACAGGCCAAGCACGATGTCCTGTGATG
>JADFDC010000056.1 GCA_018263115.1 Thiobacillus sp. | reverse complement strand
GGCGTGCGGTCGATGCGGCCGCTGTGAATGCGTGGCGACGAGTCACCCTTTCGGGCTTTGCCAGTGTGACTGAAGACCTGATAGCGATCGCTCAGGGGCGAATCCAGCTCCAGCCAGTGCGATAACTTTGACAACAGTTGCTCTGGCGAACGCTGCCATAGTTCCGCATCGAAATAGTAATAAGGAAGGCTGGTCGTTCGACTGAAATCAGCCAACGCCTGAATGCGCGCCATGTAATAGTTGGCCGCCTCGACGGGTGAGGCATACGGGTCGTCCACTTCCTTTTGCGCAAACAGATTGACGATGCTCTTGATGGCATGCTCCGGCTCCAGCATCGAGGCCAGGATTTTCATGTCCGGCAGACCCAGCCGCTCAGGTCGAAAGGCGTAGTCGTTGTGCAGCAACTTGTCGAACAGATAGCGGCTGCCCGGCTTGAGTTCATCGCTCTCCAGAAACGCATCCAGCTGCCTGTCCAGCGCAGCGGCATCCTCATAGCTGAGGTGCATTTCGTAATAGCCGTTGATCCGCGGGTGCGAGCCGAGAATGTGCCCGGCAAGGCTGGTATACGCCCGCATGTGGCTGAGCAGAAAAATTCTGGCGTTGGGCTGGGATGAGCTCATGACCCATTACCCTGGCTCTGCCTTTCGGCAAGCATTGCCGCACGCCTGCCACGTCCCACGCGGACACCAGCAAGCAGGATCAGGCCGAGCACGAAGAACACGCTGTTGGCCAGCAGCGCGGCACGGTGATTGGCGCCGGTGGCCCAGACCGTAACGCCGTAAAGTGGTGGTCCCAGCATGGCGGAAAGCTTTGCCACCAGCCCCCAAAACCCGAAAAATTCGGCGCGGCGCGAGGGTGGGATCAGCACGCCGACCAGTGCCCGGCTGCCTGCCTGCGACGACCCCATGCAAAGCCCAAGTATCGAAGCGGCAAGCCAGAACAGGGCGGGCCCTGTGGCTGCCCAGGCCAGCAGTAGCGAGACGATCCAGCCTGCCAGGGTCAGCGCCAACGCGCGGACCTTGCCAACACGATCCTGAAAATGGCCGAAAGACAGGGCGCCCGCTGCGGCGGAAATGTTCACGACGACGATCAGTAGCAGTGTTTCGCGTGTGGAAAAGCCCATGGCCTGGGTGGCATACACGGCTGCCAGCACGATCACCGTGTGCACACCTGCCTGAAAGAGCAGGTAGGAGACCAGGAAGCGGCGAAGATCGGGAAAGCGGGCCGACTCGCGCAAGGTGCGGGCCACCTCGCGATACGCATCGCGAAGCTTGCCGGCTTTGGGCACAGCACGCTCGGGCAGCCACAACAACGTGGGCAGGCTGGCCAGCGCAAAAATGACGGCGGTGATGAGCATGCTCACTGGCACATAGCTCGTGGCAGCCTGCCCCACTTCTTCCGCCCATGAGATGTAAACCAGACACGCGCCCAGCGCAACCAGCCCACCCACATAACCCAGCCCCCAGCCCCATCCGGAAACCCGGCCCATGCCGCGCGAGCGGGCCAGTTCGGGCAGGAAAGCCGAAATCAGGTTTTCGCCAGTGGAAAAGAAGAAGTTGGACAGGGCAACGAAAAGAATCGTCAGCCATAGCGTTTGTGGCTGGCCGAAATAAAGCAGCGCGGTAAACAGCACGCAGCCAACAGTGGTCAGGACAAGCAATCGTTTCTTGGCCGCGTGCATGTCGGCATAGGCGCCGATGACCGGGGCGGTGACCAGCACGGCGAAATAGGAAACCGAGAGCGTCAGCGTCCAGGCCAGCGCCGCCCAAGGCGCGCCGCCTGCTACCACGGCAACAAAGTAGGCGTTGAACAGCGCGGTGATGACAACGGTGGTGTAGCCCGAATTGGCGAAGTCATACATCGCCCACGCCCATACATCGCGCGGGCGCGAGGACTCATGCAGGGCCGGAAGCACGGACCGGCGGATCACGACTGTCTTTCCGGCAGGCTCACGCCAGGACCTTGAGCAGGCTCAACCTCCATGACACCCCAAACCCGGTCTGCTTGACGATAGGCTTTTCAGTCACGGCTGGCCAATTCCGGAAACGTTCATTTAGGCTCCAATTGAAAATAACGGACATAGACAGAAACTGGCCCCTCTGGATCGGCCAAGCTTACAAACGCACTGCGATTTTCTACAGGCTGTATTTGCATCCAGTGCAAACCGGGCTTGTCAATTTTGAGTTCGTGCCTGAAGAGACCATCGTTCGCCCTGACAGACCCGGAAATACGGCATGGGCGATCAACGTACAGCAATGCAAAACGAGCTCGTGTTTTACTGTCAATGAATTCAGCTTCATGTTCGCTGTAGGGATACAAGAACGGGTTGCCGGCTGACAATATCAATCTGGCCAGGCGCGTGTTTGATGGTTCTACCCTGAAATCGATATCCTCGGGATGTGGAATATATGTTGAAGCGTAACCATCAAGCTCGCGCTCAATCGCACTGAGATTGATGGCAAAATCCTTTTGTGTTCCTGACTCAAGCCACGCATAAGCTCTTTTTAACCTTATACGGTAAAAGCGGCTTGCCTTGCTCGCCAGTCTTCCAGAAGCGTGGTAGAAGCTGAGTTCCAGCGGATCGTCAAAAATCACATGCTGATATTCCTTACGTTTCCCTGGCTCCTGCTCGACAATCTCGTAAGGAATTTCGCGGTATGTACGATCAACAAACTCGATCCTGGTACGCAGAACCCTTTCCGCCTGGTCAACCTTATCGAGATGTCTTGTATTGACTTGCATGTCCGAGCAGCCAGCCAATCCGAACACACAGACGACTCCAGCCAAACCGAGTTTCACGCCAAGTTTCCGTTGCATCATGTACCACCAATCCGGTTATTCAATCATCCCTGCAAAATCGCCACACCCCACGCTACACCAAACCCGGTCTGCTCGCTTGATACGGCACCCAAGCCACCCTTGCAGGCACTGGCAGACAAATCCATGTGAATCCACGGTACATCGCCAACAAATCGCGAAAGGAAGCGCGTGGCCAGGATGTGGTCCGCCTCACCTTCCAGCGTGCATTGCTTGATGTCAGCCACGGTGGAATCGAGACTGCTGTCGTAGTCTTCCGGCTGAGGGAAAACGACGATGCGTTCGCCGCTGGCTGTCGCGGCGCGTGAAGCCTGATGCGCGAGCTCGCTCGACGTGGCGAAGATGCCGGACATGCGACTGCCAAGCGCGTAGTGCATGGATCCGGTGAGTGTGGCAAAGTCGGCAATGAGGTCGGGCTTGCCTTTTGAAGCCAGCGTGAGTGTGTCGGCCAGGACCATGCGGCCTTCGGCGTCGGTGTGGATGATTTCAATCATCGTGCCATTGAGCGCCTTGACGATTTCGTTCTGCCGGTAGGCCTGAGGACTGATGTGGTTTTCGGCCAGCGCGAGCCAGCCATCGATCTGAACGGGCAATTTCAGTTTCGATGCAGCGGCCATGATGCCTAGCACAACCGCCGAGCCGTTCATGTCTTCATGCATGCCGTGCATATACTTGGCCGGCTTGAGATTGTGGCCGCCGGTATCAAAACAGATGCCCTTCCCAACCAAAGCGAATTTTTTTGCTTTTTTCCGGTTCCTGATCCCTGATCCCTGATACCTGACATGCACAATCGCAGCATCTTTTGCCGGCGAACCCTGAGCAACAGCACAAAATGCGCCAGCACCCATTTTCCTCAACTTGTCGAAGCCATATTCCTCTACTGTCCAACCATAGTTCTTGGCCAGTGCCTTGATGCGCTTGCGGTATTCGCCCGGTGTCAGTTCATTGGGTGGCAGCGTGGTCAGGTTGCGGGTGAGTACGTTGCCATCGGCAATGGCTAGCATTTCTTCCACACCCGCCCCGGCAACACCGAACAGCGTGGCCTTTTTCAAAGGCTTGTCCAGTTTTTTGGATTTTTTCGAAGGCAAAGGTGCAGCATTCAGTGCCAGGACGTAGGCCGCATCGCGCGCAGCTTGCCCGCGAAAATCTGCACCACCTAGGATGGCCACGCAAACAGTTTCAGGCTTTTCGCCAGCCAGACATTCCCATGATTTCCGAATCTGCGTATGCCGCTCAAATGTTGGCTTGCTTCCATCCAGCATGGCATACACCGTGAGCCTGCCGTCGTGTTCAACGGTTACTGGTGATTTTGCGAGCTCCTCAACATTCAAGTCACGGCGCTTGAGCGCCGCAGTCAGCGCACTCTTGCCCTGCATGGCCGGAAGGCTCTTGCCGACGGGCATTAAAACCATGGCATGGGTAAATGCGGCTTGATCTTTATCCGAAAAATCGGCTTTCTTTTCAACTATCTGGAGCATGTTTGTCAATCCTTGGATGAGGGTTTTACCTTGACCGTACAAGGCTTTTCGACGATGATAGCGCGTTTTTTACGCTCTCAAATTTCCATAGGGCTACGCAATGAAACTGGAAGACAAAAAGCGCGTGCTGAAAGAAATGGTCATGCACCGCCGTTTTGAAGAACGCTGCTATCAGGCTTACATCGAAAGAAAAATAGGCGGCTTTCTGCACCTCTACCCCGGCCAGGAAGCCTGCTGCAACGGCGTGATGGAAGCTGCGCGTCCGGGTTATGACTATGTCATCACCGGCTATCGCGATCACGTGCATGCCATCAAATGCGGCTCGGATCCCAAGGAAGTGATGGCCGAACTGTATGGCAAGGAAACGGGCTCCTCCAAAGGCCGCGGCGGTTCCATGCACATATTCGACATCAAGCACCATTTCATGGGTGGCTACGCGCTGGTGGGCGGTCCCTTCCCGCTGGCTGCCGGTATCGCCAAGGGCATCCAGCTCAAGGGCGGCGATGA
>JADFDC010000055.1 GCA_018263115.1 Thiobacillus sp. | reverse complement strand
AAGGCGACATCCAGGCCGCCAAAGAGATGACCGTTTTCGCCAGACGCATCGAAAAAAGTCTTACGTCTTAACCCCCTTGTCAAAGGGGTGGCGAGCAAGGCGAGCCGGGGGATTTCACGGGATGCCCGAAGGATGGCGGGATTCAGCCCTCCTTTCCTCAGGAAAAGGTTGGGATAAGGGCCAATCGTGCCTCGCAATGGCGTCATTGCGAAGAGGCCGCAGGCCGACGCGGCAATCCAGAGCGGTTTTACATGACAGCGGATGCCCTGTCCCGCCGCAACAGTTAAACTAACGCTTATTGAAATTCAAAGGAGCCACCCATGACCCGACTGGTGAATTGCGTCAAACTCGGCCGCGAGGCGGAAGGCCTCGCTTTTCCCCCCGTGCCCGGCGAACTCGGCAAGAAGATTTTCGACAACGTGTCCAAGGAAGCCTGGACCGCTTGGACTCGCCACCAGACCATGCTCATCAACGAAAACCGCCTCAACCTCGCCGACCCCCAGGCGCGCAAATATCTGATGACGCAAATGGAGCAATACTTCTTCGGCGCCGGTGCGGATCAGGTCGCGGGGTATGTGCCGCCTGCGAAATAATAAATGTAAACCTAGCGCCTTTCCTTTTGTTAGTTAGGCTTCCCAGCACTTTCCTCTGACAGAAATGGCTTCCCATAATCAGTGGACCGAGCAAGATCTTGTGGAACTGATCAAGGATCAAGTTTCAGAATCGCTCACGCTTGACTACAAGGCAAGCGCTGCTCTGCAAAAGTCGGACTCGAAGAAGAGTGAACTAAGCAAGGATGTATCTGCCTTCGCAAACTCAGCCGGCGGTCTCTTGGTCTACGGAATTGTTGAGAACGGTCACGTTCCAACCTATCTGGACGACGGTCTTGATCCCACCGAAATATCAAAGGAGTGGATTGAACACGTCCTCAACTCCCGGATAGCCAGGCGCATCGACGGTCTTCAGATTCACGCTGTACCACTGCTCCAGCATAGTCCCGGTCGATACGCCTATGTGGTGTCAGTGCCTGCAAGCTCAAGAGCGCCACATATGGCCTCGGATCATCCGGTGCGCTCCTACAAGCTCGAGTGGCGCGGTGCGATGCGACTACCGCTCATGCAGGGAGCCCGATACAGCCTGGGAATGGCATCCATGTCCACCCCAGGCCTTGAGGCGGCAGCATACCTGTTCTGGGAGGTTTTGGCACCGGACTCCGAGCCACGTCGAGGTACTTTCAGGGTGTTTCGGATCAATGAAGTGCCCACCTTGAATGCGCTTGATGAATCTTGGGAGTCTAGTTCTCCAGTTTTATGGCGTATCTAGCGATCGGGATTTAACGAATTAACGTGTCCGAGAAAGTTGGGTCAGCTCAGGCTCGATACATTTTTCTATTCACCTGGTATTTTTAGAAACGGCTCCTGGCGAAGCTGTTATTTTTCTTCAATCAGTTTCCACTGAATTGCCTTCACGCCTGGGGCTGTTCAGCCTCCGCCACTATGGGCCTCTGCCGTGATGCAAAGTACTGATCGTAGATGCGCTGATGAAGCTTGCCCAGATCGACCTGCAACTGGTCGATGCGCTGGTGCAGGCTTTCCGGATCATGAATGTCGTCGGTGCGCAGGTGCGGGGCCAGGGCGCGCAGCGGGCCTCGGGTTTGTGCGGGCAGGGGAAGCTGGCCGAGCGATTCTTCCAGCAGGTTTAGGCAGTAGCGCATGGCGCGCGGAAAGTGGTTGTCGCCGAACAGGAAGGCGATGACGCTTTGCGGCACGACCTGCACGCCGACATGGCGCCGGTACATTTGATAGGCGCCGAGCGCGCGCAGCACGTTCATCCATCCCGCGCTGTTGCCCAGTGATTCGCCGTCCTCATCCGCCTGTCGGGTGGCGGTGGTGAGGTCGATGATGCGTGAAGTCATGTCGATGCGTTCGAGCATTTCGCCTAGCCGCACAAACAGGAAGGCGACATCGTGGCTCATGGTTTCGTGCAGGATGCCGGCAAGCACCATGCGTTGCAGGATGATGTCGCGCAGGGTCTGGTTGCGGTCGGCGTCGGAGCGGCCTTCGCGCAAATGTTCCTTGGCCATGAGGTACAGGCCGTTGAGGCTTTCCCACGCTTCGGACGGCAGCATCTCGCGCACGCTGCGGGCGTTTTCGCGCGCCTGGCGCAGGCTGGTGATGAGCGCGCTGGGGTTGTCTTCGTCTTCGGTCAGGTAGCGGATGGCGGGGCCGTCTTCGTTGCCCAGCGCGGCCAGTGGCGCGTGCTGGTCCAGGCCCATGATGCGCAGCAGTTCCGCCCATGGCAGCCGCGCCTTGCCGCCGGCTTCCATGTGCAGTTGCGAGGTGGCCAGCACCAGCCGCGCAGTGTTTTCGGCACGTTCGACGTAGCGGCCTGTCCAGTAGAGATTTTCGGCAACGCGAGAGAGCATCAGCGCGCCTCGCTTGCCGGCGCATCGCGCACGATCCAGGTGTCCTTGCTGCCGCCGCCCTGCGATGAGTTGACGACGAGCGAGCCTTCCTTGAGCGCGACGCGGGTAAGCCCGCCGGTGGTGGCATACAGTTCCTTGCCCTGCAGAACGAAGGGCCGCAGGTCGAGATGGCGCGGGGCGAGGCCACGTTCGGTAAAGGTGGGCGCGGTGGACAGGTTGAGCATGGGCTGGGCCATGTAGTTGCGCGGCTGGGCCTTGATGCGCGCGGCGAATTCGGCGCGTTCGGAGGCGGTGGCCAGCGGGCCGATGAGCATGCCGTAGCCACCCGATTCGTTGGCGGGTTTCACGACCAGTTCGTCGAGAAAGCCCAGCACGTAGTCGCGATCGTCCTCGAACATGCACAGGTAGCTGGGCACGTTGGGCAGGATGGCTTCTTCGTTGAGGTAGTACTGGATGATTTTTGGCACGAAGGCATAGACGACCTTGTCGTCGGCCACGCCGGCGCCGGGCGCGTTGGCGATGGCGACCTTGCCCGCGCGCCACGATCGCATCAGCCCCGGCGTGCCCAGCATGGAATCGGGGCGAAAGATTTCGGGATCGAGAAACAGGTCGTCGACGCGGCGATAGATCACATCGACCCGGCGCGGGCCGGCCACGGTGCGCATGTAGACGAAGTCGTTTTCGTCGACGAAGAGGTCGGCGCCTTCCACCAGGTAGGCGCCGATCTGCTGCGCCAGATAGCTGTGTTCGAAGTAGGCGGAGTTGTAGATGCCGGGGGTAAGCAGCGCGATGACCGGCCGCGAGGTGTCGCGCGGTGACAGCGCGGCCAGCGTTTCGTAAAGCCTGAGCGGATAGTCGTCGACCGGCAGGATGTTGCCTTCGGCGAAGAATTCTGGAAACAGCCGCTTCATCAGGGCGCGATTTTCCAGCATGTAGGACACGCCCGAGGGTACGCGCAGGTTGTCCTCCAGCACGTAGATCGTGCCGTCGCGGTCGCGCACCAGGTCGGTACCGCAGATGTGCGCCCACACGCCGAAGCGCGGTTTCATGCCGAGGCAGGCTTCGCGGAAATTGGATGAGCCATTCAGCACTTCCCTTGGGAAGACCCCGTCGTGGATGATTTCCTGCTCATTGTAGAGATCCTCGATAAACAGGTTGAGCGCTTTCAGGCGCTGCTTGAGCCCTGCATCCACGCGTTTCCATTCGGATTCGGGCAGGGTGCGCGGCACGATGTCGAAGGGCCATGCGCGGTCGATGTTGCCGGCGTCGCTGTATACGGTGAAGGTAATGCCCATGCTCATGATGGCGGCGTCGACCGATTCGCGCCGGGCGGCCAGATCGGCGCTGTCCAGCGCGGACAGGCGTGCGCAAAGCTCCTGCGCTACCGGGCGCGGTTTACCGCTGGGCTGGATCAATTCGTCAAAACTGTCGGGTACGGGATAAGCGTCGCATCGCATGTTGGCCTCCTCATGCCCATGCTTTAGCAAGGGGCGGGCCAGACGCAAAACACCGAAGCTGGTAAGTGTCTTGCTACACTAGCGGGACTAAAGTGGAGGAGCTCATGACTTATTGTGTCGGCGTCCATGTCGATGGAGGTTTGGTTTTCGCGTCGGATTCCCGCACCAATGCGGGCATTGACCACGTCAGCACCTACAGCAAGCTGCATTCATTCATCTGGCCGGGCGAGCGGGTATTTGTGCTGCTGTCGGCCGGCAACCTGGCGACGACACAGGCGGTAGTCAAGAAACTGCACCAGGACAGTGCTGGCGGCGCGCCAAGTTTGCGCACGGTGACAAGCATGACCGAAGGCGCGGACTATATTGGCCATGTCAGCACGGAATTGCAGCGCAATCAGATGACGCGTGATGCCAGCGGCACCACATTCGAGGCCACGTTCATTTTTGGCGGTCAGATCGCGGGGCAACTGCCTGAACTGTTCATGGTGTATCCGCAGGGAAACTACATCCATGAATCCGCCAGCCATCCCTTTTTGCAGATCGGCGAAATCAAGTATGGCAAGCCCATACTCGACCGCATCATCAAGCGCGACACGCCGCTGGAAAGCGCCGCGCGCTGTGCGCTGGTGTCGCTCAATTCAACCATCCGAAGCAACCTGACCGTGGGGCCGCCGGTGGATTTGATGATATTGCCGAAAGACGCGCTCGATGGCGGCTATCGCCTGCACTTCAATGAAGACGAGCCGTTCTACCGCGAGATGGCGGAACGCTGGAACGAGGGTCTGGTTACCACACTGGAAACGCTGCCCAGGTTCTTCTGGGAAAAGCAGAATTGAAAAACGGGCCAATCGGCCCGTTTCGTTTTCCCATCCCGCAAGCCGCGAGAATTACAGTATTTCCTTTTCCAGCTGCTCCAGCGAGGTGTGGCGCACGTCCTTGCCCTTGACCATGTAGATGACGTATTCGGACATGTTCTTGGCGTGGTCGCCCATGCGCTCGATGGCCTTGGCGACAAACAGGATGTCGATGGAGACGGTGATGGTGCGCGGGTCTTCCATCATGAAGGTAATGAGGTGGCGCAGGTTGAGGCGGAACTCTTCGTCCACTTCTTCATCCTGACGGGCGATGCTGGGTGCGTTGCTGGCGTCCAGCCGGGCAAAGCCGTCCAGCGCCTTGCGCAGCATGTCCAGTACCAGCGTGGCCATGTATTTCACTTCGTTGAAGCGCGGCAGGGTCAGGCGCTCGCTTGCATGTACCAGCTTGGCCATGCGGGCAATTTTGGCGGCTTCGTCGCCAATGCGCTCGAGGTCGGTAATGGTCTTGACTACCATCATCAGCATGCGCAGGTCGGATGCGGTCGGTGCGCGGCGGGCGATGATGTGCGCGACTTCTTCGTCGATCTGCACTTCCAGCGCGTTGACACTGTGGTC
>JADFDC010000054.1 GCA_018263115.1 Thiobacillus sp. | reverse complement strand
CGCGATTCACATCCAGCGCATTGCTGGCGCAGCCCGCGCCAAACACGCCGCCATTGGCCGGATCGGCTTCGATAAAGCCTGAAGAATCCGCCACGATGTTTGCCGGAATCGCCACGCCCTTGACGGAAGGTTCCATGCCCACCGCCAGCACAACGAGGTCATGCGGGTTGGAATAACGCTTGTAGCCTTCGGTATTTACGCCCCAGCACACGGGGTTGCCCTGTTCGTCCTGGGAAATGCGCGCCACCTTGGACTTGATGAAGCTCACGCTAGGATCGGCCTGGACCTTCTGATAGAAATCTTCGAAGCGGTCGATGGCGCGGATGTCGATGTAGTAGATGGTGGACTTGCCGTCTTCCGGATGCTTCTCACGCACATAGTGCGTCTGCTTGAGCGATGCCATGCAGCAAATGCGTGAACAATGGCGCAGGTGGTTTTCATCGCGCGATCCGGCGCACTGGATGAAGGCCACGTTCTTCGCTTCCTTGCCGTCGGAAGGACGCAGAATCTTGCCGCCAGTGGGACCGTGCGGATCGGCCAGGCGCTCGAATTCCACACTGGTGATTACGTTCTTGTAGCGTCCATAACCGTAGGGCTGAATCTTTGCCGCATCGTAGGGCTGCCAGCCGGTTGCCCAGACCACCGCACCCGCCTTGATCTCAACGGTTTCTTCTTTCTGGTCGAGGTCGATGGCGTTGTACTTGCAAGCGGCTTTGGCGGCCTCGGCATCGGGCGTGCCGATAATGGACGGATGCAGAATGTATCGCTGGGGGTAGGCCATGGCGGACGGAATGTACGCTGCCTTCATCTTGCCCAGGTTGTAGTTGAAGGGATTGTCTACTTCGGTCTTAACCGCATCGGCGCAGGCGCCACAGGCGGTACAGTTTTCATTCACGTAGCGCGGCGTGATTTTCACCGTGGCTGTGTAGTTGCCCGAGGAACCGGAAATGCCCGTCACCTCGGCCTGTGTAATCACTCGAACGCGTGGATTGGCCTTGAGGCGGCGCAGGTTGATTTCCAGGCCGCAGGTTGGATGGCACATCTTGGGAAAATAGCGGTAAAGCTGGGAAGTCCGTCCGCCAAGCGCGGGGTTTTTCTCCAGCAGAACGACCTGCTTTCCGGTTTCGGCGGCTTCAAGCGCCGCGGTCATGCCGGAAATGCCGCCGCCCACCACGAGGATGGTCTCGTTGGTTGCTACGATGTCCGTCATCAGGTCCTCCAATGCAACGGATCGGGGTGTTGGGAATATGTGTCATGAGTACGCTTCAACCCCTTACACGTACTCAAAATTCGGGTTGTTGGATGTTACTCTGATGGACAGACAGCCGCCACAGAATACGCGCCCGTTTTTAATCGAAGTTTCTTATGTGGGAATAGAGGGCGTTTAAGAAATAACCTTCAACTATCAGGGGCTATACGTGAGGCGTAACGCGCGGTTGTGAACTGGGTACGGTTTCGGGAACCGGCACAGCCATCACATCGAACACCATCGCGGCCAGGTCAGCAAGGATATAAGTCGGCGCATGCCCCACTCCCCCAACGGTACCCGGGTTCAGCATCCAGGTCTTGCCGCCCTTCACGTTGTCGACCTGGGCCAGTTCGGGCCGATGATCGTGGCCGCAACACACCAGATCATATTCCCCCGTACAGGCCATGGCTTTGGCGTAATGCGGATAATGCACGATGAAAATGTGCCGGTCGGCCAGGGTAAACGCCGCATCCTGGCCGTGATAGCGAACAACGCTGCCCGGCTCCGCCGCCAGCCGCGTCATGTTGTACAGATCGCCGGTATTGTTGCCGTGGATGACATGCACCGGCAGCTCGTATTTCTGCAGCACGCGCAATGTCGTCGGTGCCACCACGTCGCCGCAGTGCAGCACCGCTTCGGCCCCGCGCGCCTTGGCATCCGCCACCGCCGCGCCCATCAGATGCCGGTTGTCGTGTGAGTCGGAAAGAATGCAGATTTTCATAGAGGACCAAGACTCAAGACACAAGTTTCAAGTTACAAGTGGCAAGGAAGCGGTTTCCCTTGCATCTTGTATCTTGCACCTTGTTACTCAAAACGCTGGCTTCGTCTCCGCGTTCCGATACCGCTCTACCCCCGCCATGATTTCCGCGCGCGCGTCATCCGCGCCGGTCCAGCCTTCGACCTTGACCCACTTGTTCTTTTCCAGGTCCTTGTAGTGTTCGAAGAAATGCGCGATCTGCGACAGCAACAAGGGTTGCAGATCCTCGGGCTTGTTCACGCCCTGGTAAAGACCGCACAGCTTGTCAACCGGCACGGCCAGCAGTTTGGCATCCACGCCGGCTTCATCTGTCATCTTCAGCATGCCGATGGGACGACAGCGCACCACCACGCCTGTAATCAGCGGAATTGGCGTCACCACGAGCACATCCACCGGATCACCGTCATCCGACAGCGTGTGCGGGATGTAACCGTAGTTGCAGGGGTAATGCATGGCCGTGGACATGAAGCGGTCGACAAACATCGCCCCGGATTCCTTGTCCACTTCATACTTGATCGGCTCACCGTGAGCCGGAATTTCGATGATGACATTGAAATCGTCCGGCAGATTGCGGCCGGAACTCACGCGGTCGAGACCCATGACTCGTCCCCAAAATAAAGAAAGGGCGGATTATACCTGCTCCGCCCCTCTGCCCTGAAAACCTTCTGTCCCTTACTTGAGTATGCCCTTGAGCAAATCCTCCAGTGAGGGTTTTTCTTTCTTGGCTGGTTGCGCGGGTTGCGCAGGCTGGGTTGCTGCGGGTGCGGGAGCCGGTGCGGCGGCTGGCTGGCTCTTGATGTTGAGCACTTGCCCGTCCGGGCCGAGCTTCATGCCTTCCACCAGCAGTGTGATGTCGATTTCGTTGCCGAGCAGTCCGCCGCCGCTGGCGTCGAGATATTTGGTGATGCCGTAGTCGCCGCGGTTGAGGGTGAATTTGCCTTCAAATGCGGCACGCTGGTTACCCCAGGGATCGGGCGAGAAGCCCAGAATCTTGTAGGGAATTTCAACGTTGCGGGTGGCGCCGTGCAGGGTAAGCTGACCAGTCATGACGCCGGTGTCCTTGCCGGTGGACCTGAACCCGCTACTGACAAAGCGCATGTTGGGATATTTGTTGCCATCGAGAAAATCGCCCGTCAGCAAATGCGTGTCGCGCTCGCGATGGCCGGAATCCAGCGAGTAAATATTGATGGTGACATCGGCATTGCCGGTGTTGGGATTGGCCGGATCGAGCGTCAGTGTGCCCTTGATGCCGGTGAAAGTGCCAGTGGTCTTGCCGACGATGTGGCGGATGCTCCAGTTGGCGAAGCTGTGGGTGTCGTCGATCTTGTAGGATTCGGGCGCGGCCCAGGTCAATGGCGCAGCCAGCAGGCCCAGGGCAAGCAGTTTCATTTTGTGCATGGTGTCTCCTTCAAATAACCAAATAACTACAGGTACAAATACCACCGGCTCATTCTGGCGACAGGTGCCAGAAAAACAGTTCACCCTCACCCCTACCCTCTCCCATCAAGGGAGAGGGAGTACACATTGATGCTGTCGCAGTCAGTACACCTGCGTGCTTTCATCCTTGGATACCGGCACCTTGATGCTGTCCGATGTGTATTGCACGCGTGTCCGATTGTCTCCCACGGCAATTCCTTTTGCGATCACGGACCACATCAGCGATTGCTTGGGTGCCAGTGTTGCCACCGGGGCAAAGCTGACGTTTTGACCCGCGACGGTGGCGGAGGTTGCACCCGCCGATGAAACCGGTTGCAGGCCGGCCGGGAAGCTCATCTGCACACGGATGTTGCTGTCCGCCGCCGTGCCCTGGTTGGTCAGGGTGATTTTGAATTCGGTCGTGTCGCCTTCCTTGATGGGGTCGGCTGTATCGGACATTTGCAGCGAAAGGCCCGGCAGGCCGCGCCACAGCGTGGAATACTCACTTTCCGCCGTTACGCCTTCGGCCGACTTGAATTTGACGACATTCTTGTAAACGCCGGGCGTCAACGCCGTGGTGATGACCGAGAGCTGCCTCTGCTCGCCCGGCGCGAGCTGTTCGAGGTTCCAGACAGCATTGTTGCCCGACAAGGCCGCGCCATTGGCCTGCAGTATCTTTCCTTCCGCCGGCAGGCTGTTGGTGATCACCACATTCTTCAGCGGCACATCGCCGGGATTGGTGACGGTAATGTCGTAAGGCGCCGGTTTGCCGACATATTGATCATCCATGCCCTTGCTGGCGAGGTTGACGGTTTGCAGCAGCATGAGGGTATTGCTCTCGGCAGCCACCGCAACGGCATTGGCGGCATTGAGCAGGGCGATGTTCTTGACCGGGCCTTTTTGCAGCGATTTCAGCACCACGGGTATGGATCGCGTTTGTCCCGGCTGGAGATCACCCACCTGCACTACCACTTCCCGGCTGCCGCTGGCGTGGCTCATGCCCTCAGGCACGCGGTCGGTCAGCACCACGCCCTTGGCGACATAAGTGCCGGCATTTGTCACGTCCAGCTTGTAGGTCACCTCGCTTCCAACCAGCGCCATCGCGGGCGCGGTTTTGTTCAGGGCCAGCCTGGCCTTGCCCACCATGGTCGCTGCAACGGCCTGTGGCTCCACCGTCACAGTGGTATGACCTTCAATGCGGCCTTCCTGCTCGGGCCGGAGCGTCACCGCAAGCGTCTTGCTCGAACCGCGTTCCAGCATGGGGAAACTCCAGATCAGCTGGTTGCCCACCACTACCGCTTCGGGCTCGCTGCGAATGAATTTGGCATTGGCCGGAATTTCCTCGCGGATGGTAACGTTGCGCGCATTGTCGCGGGCATGAACCTCAATGGAGTACGTCGATTCCTGGCCAAGTTCAATCAGCCCGGGCAGCTTCTTGGAAACATTGACCAGTCCCTGCTTCATTTCAAAACTTGTATTTTCCGCCTGCATGGCGGTTGAGGGCTGACCCCCATCAACTGGGGGCGTCCGGCGTTGGGCGCAACCTGAAACAGTCAGCATGAAAGCCAGAATAACGACAGCCGGGCGCGTGAAAGAATGAAACATGAACAACGTCTCCTGATGATCATTTTGCATGGAGCCGCAAGCATACTCCACGGGGTTGATACTGTCAGCGGCAATAAAAAAGGCCGGCTCGCGCCGGCCTGATAGCCATTAAAGCAAGGCTTACAACAAGGGCACGATCAGCAGCGCCACGATGTTGATGATCTTGATCAGCGGGTTGACTGCGGGGCCGGCCGTGTCCTTGTAGGGATCGCCGACGGTGTCGCCGGTCACGGCCGCCTTGTGGGCATCGGAACCCTTGCCGCCGTGGTTGCCTTCCTCGATGTACTTCTTGGCGTTATCCCATGCGCCGCCGCCGGTAGTCATAGAAATGGCCACGAAGATGCCGGTGACGATGGTACCGAGCAGCACGCCGCCCAAGGCCTTCGGGCCGAGGATCAGGCCGACCAGCACAGGAACCAGCACGGGCAGCAGCGACGGAATCATCATTTCCTTGATTGCCGCCTTGGTCAGCATGTCCACGCAGGTGCCGTATTCAGGCTTGCCGGAACCGTCCATGATGCCCTTGATCTCGCGGAACTGGCGGCGCACTTCAACCACCACCGAACCGGCCGCGCGGCCCACCGCTTCCATGCCCATGGCGCCGAACAGATAAGGCACCATGCCGCCGATGAACAGGCCGATGATGACCATGTGATCGGACAGGTCGAATAGCGTGACGCCGCCGGTCTTGGCTTCCAGCGCATGCGTGTAGTCGGCGAACAGCACCAGTGCCGCCAGACCGGCGGAGCCGATGGCGTAGCCCTTGGTCACCGCCTTGGTGGTGTTGCCCACGGCGTCCAGCGGATCGGTGATGTTGCGGATCTCGTCCGGCAGTTCGGCCATTTCAGCAATGCCGCCCGCGTTGTCGGTGATGGGGCCGTAGGCATCCAGCGCAACGATGATGCCGGTCATCGACAGCAT
>JADFDC010000053.1 GCA_018263115.1 Thiobacillus sp. | reverse complement strand
AGGCATGGAATACGTCTGGTTCAACAACGTCGAGTCGAAGCCCGGCATCGGTTACCCGAAACAATGGGAAAACCAGGACGTGTGGAACGGCGGATGGAAACGCAACAACGACGGCAGCATCGAGCCGCGTCAGGGCAGCAAGATGAAAATTCTCGCCAACATCTTCGGCAACCCCAATCTGCCGGAGATCGACGATTACTACGAACCGTTCACCTACGATTACCAACACCTGCAGAAAGCGCCGCTGTCGCAGACACCACCCACCGCTCGGCCGGTGTCCGCCATCACCGGCGAGAAGATGGACAAGATCCACTGGGGCCCGAACTGGGAGGACGATCTCGGCGGCGAGTTTTCCTCGCGCGGCCGCGACAAGTGCTTCGACGAGGTGCAGAAGGAAATGTATTCCACCTTTGAGAATACCTTTCTCATGTATCTGCCGCGCCTGTGCGAGCATTGTCTTAATCCGACCTGTGTCGCCTCCTGCCCCTCCGGCTCCATCTACAAGCGCGAGGAAGACGGCATCGTGCTGGTCGATCAGGACAAGTGCCGCGGTTGGCGCATGTGCATCTCCGGCTGTCCGTACAAGAAGATTTACTACAACTGGAAAACCGGCAAGGCGGAAAAATGCATCTTCTGCTATCCGCGCATCGAATCCGGCCAGCCCACCGTGTGTTCCGAATCCTGCGTTGGTCGCATCCGCTATCTGGGCGTGATCCTGTATGACGCGGACGGCATCGAGAACGCCGCCAAGGTCACCGACGAGAAGGAACTGTACGAAGCCCAGCTGAAAATCTTCCTCGACCCGAACGATCCGAAAGTGCTGAGTGCCGCCCGTGCCGAAGGCATTCCCGAAGCCTGGCTGGACGCCGCGCAGCGCTCGCCGGTGTACAAGATGGCGATCGACTGGAAGATTGCCTTCCCGCTGCACCCGGAATACCGCACGCTGCCCATGGTCTGGTACGTGCCGCCACTGTCCCCCATCCAGGCTGCAGCCGAGTCGGGCAAGATGGGCATGAACGGCATCATTCCCGATACCAGGTCGCTGCGCATTCCCATCAGGTACCTCGCCAACCTGCTGACCGGCGGCAAGGAACAGCCCGTCATTACGGCGCTTGACCGCATGCTGGCCATGCGCGCCTACATGCGCGGCAAATCGGTGGATGGCGCAGGCAATACCGTCGCGCTGGAGCAGGTTGGACTCACAGTCGCGCAGGCGGAGGAGATGTACCGCTACATGGCCATCGCCAATTACGAAGACCGCTTTGTCATTCCCAGCACGCATCGCGAGGAAACCATTGATACGTTTGAAGAGAAATCTTCATGCGGATTCAGTTTCGGCAACGGTTGCTCGGATGGGGTTTCCAAACCCAGCCTGTTCGGCAACCGGAAGAATGCCGTGCCGGTTGATCTGTCCCAGTTGCGCAGCAAAAAACTTGCAGGGTGACGCCATGAAAACATTCAAAGTCTTGTCGATTCTGCTGACTTACCCCGAGGCTGACTGGCTGGAAGCATTGCCGGAGTTGGAAAAGGCCATCGAGGAGGAAACCGCTTTCAATGGCCGCGCAAGGGATCAGCTGTTCCCGCTGTTTTCCATGTTGCGCAGGTTGAGCCTCATCGAATTGCAGGAAATCTACGTCGCCACCTTCGATCGCAACCCCTCGCACTCACTGCATCTGTTCGAGCACATCCACGGCGAGTCGCGCGATCGCGGCTCGGCCATGATCAACCTGCTGGAAGAATACTGGAAGCACGATTTCGATGCGTCAGACTCGGAGCTGCCGGATTACGTGCCGCTGTTCCTGGAGTTCCTCTCGCTGCTGCCGATTGAAGAAGCGCTTCCGCTGCTGGGCGATGCCGTGCATGTGCTGGCCGCCGTCGGCAGAAAGCTGGAAAAGAATGGCAGCCATTACGCCACTGTGTTCCAGCTGCTTGAAGCCCTGTCACCCGTCGTGGCCCAGGCACTGGTTGAACCGCCGGTACGTGACATGGATGAGGCCATGGAAATGTTCGGGCCGAGTGTCGATGGCATGGAGCCGTTGCTGAAACCAGTCCCGCAGATGGCGGTGGTGCAGATGCCCAAGTCGCGCCGGACTGGTGCTGCGCATTGATTACTGGAGGAATTGAAATGTCCAACTTTCACAATTTTCTGTTCGGGATATATCCCTATATCGCGCTGTCGATTTTTTTGCTGGGCAGCCTGATTCGCTTTGACCGCGAGCAGTATTTTTGGAAAAGCGATTCGTCCCAGCTGTTGCGGCGCAATCAGTTGCGGCTGGGCAGCAACCTGTTCCACATCGGCATCCTGTTTTTGTTCTTTGGACATGCCGTTGGCCTGCTGACGCCGCATGAGGTTTACGAGTCGCTGGGACTTTCCACGCCCAACAAGCAGATGCTGGCGATCATTTCAGGCGGCGCGGCCGGGCTGCTGTGTTTTGCCGGCGTAGCCATCCTGCTGATCCGGCGCCTGACCGAGCCGCGCATCCGCGCCACCAGCAAGCCCATGGATATTTTCATTCTGCTGTGGATACTGGTGACACTGATACTGGGCCTGATCTCCATCCTGTTCTCGCTTGAACACAAAGAAGGCGGCGTAATGCTGGCGCTGGGTGCCTGGGCGCAGCACATCGTGACCTTGCGCGGCGGCGCGGCGGAGTTCATCGTCAGTGTTCCGGTCATCTACAAGATCCATCTGTTTTTCGGCATGACGCTGTTCGTGCTGTTCCCGTTCTCGCGGCTGGTGCATGTGTGGAGCGGGTTCGCGGCAACCACTTACGCAACCCGGGCTTGGCAGCTGGTTCGGCCCCGTGGCTAAGACTAATTAGGAGACTGATATGACACACGTTGTCGTTCTGGGTGCGGGCATTGCCGGAGTGCCGGCCGCTTATGCGCTGAAATCCCGCTTGGGTTCGCGTGACGAAGTGACCGTGGTTTCGAACAAGGATTACTTTCACTTCGTGCCGTCCAATCCCTGGATCGCCATGGGCTGGCGCAACCGTTCGGACATTGCGTTTCCGATCGAGCCCTACCTCAACGAGCGCGGCATTAAGTTCATCGCCAGCGGCGTAAAAAACATTCAGCCGGCCAAGAATCAGATCGATCTGGAAAATGGCGGCACGCTGTTCTATGACTATCTGCTGATTACGACCGGTGTGGAGGGCGCGTTCGATGAGTTGCCCGGCCTTTCCACCTACACCCATTCGGTGCTGGATATTGAACAGGCAGAGAAAGCGCATGCCGCCTACAAGGAATTCGTCAAGAATCCGGGGCCGATTGTCGTGGGCGCGATGCAGGGTTCCAGCGTGCTGGGGCCGGTGTATGAATACGCCTTTCTTGCTGATGCGGATCTCAAGCGGCGCAATATCCGCGGGCGGGTGCCGGTTACCATGATTACCCCCGAGCCCTGGCCCGGTCACCTTGGCCTGGGCGCCAGCGGCGGTGCGAATCGTGATGCGGTGACCGCCGCGCTGGCCGATAACCAGATCAAGGTCATCAGCAATGCCCGCACCCTGCGGATTGAGGCAAACGTCATTCACATCGCCGAACTGGATGAAGCGGGCAATGAAAAAACCCTGCACGAACTGCCATTTGCCTATTCCGTGTACTGGCCATCCTTCCGTGGTGTCGCGGGCGTGCGCAATGTCCCGGAGCTGGTCAATAAAAACGGTCTGGTCGAAGTGGACGAGTACATGCGAAATCGCACGCATCGAAATGTCTTCGCGGCGGGTGTCTGCGTGGCGCACAGCATGGTCGAGCGGACGCCGCTTGAGATCGGCGCGCCAGATTCCGTGTATTCCATCCAGAAGGAGGCCGAGACGGCGGTTTTCAACATTGTCGGTAGCATCATGGGCGACACCCTGGTCAGCAATATTCCACAACGTGCACGCTGGCTGTCCGACATGGGCGAGACCGGCGCGGCCTACCTGAGCGGGCCGCAGGTGCCACTGCGCGACATCAACTGGATGCGCCAGGGCCGCTGGGTGCATCTGGCCAAGGTGGATTTCGAGAAATACTTCGTCAACCGGGTCAAACTCAAACCTGCGGCGCAGGCGCCCTCGGTCGCTTCCAGGATCGCCGACATCATGAGCAAGGTGATGGCGGAAAAAGTGGAAGGCCTTCCGCCGATCAGGGAAGTTGCCGTGCAGGGCGCGCAAATTCTGGAAGTACAACTGTCGCGTGATCCCTATTTTGAATTGAGAGCGCTGGCCAAATCGGTTGGCCGCGAACCGGGCTTGCTCGCCTCCGAATTGCTGGCAGCGGCGGTAGCGGAGTCCAAGTCCTTCCTCAATGAAGCAGGCGTGGACGCGCTGGAGCGTGCCCGCAGGGAATTGTTGGTGGACGAGTTGCCGGAACGTCAGCCGGGCGTGGAATTCCACGGCGGAGGGACCTGATGCCCGTGCACAGCAAATGGCTGCTGGTCAATGGCGTGCCGGTGCATACTGATGGCGAAGGCTATCTAAAAAACCTTGAAGACTGGAGTCCGGATTTCGTGATGGCCCTGGCCAAAGAGGAAGGCCTGACGCTGACCGACCAGCACTGGGAGGTGATTCAATACCTGCGCGATTATTACGCCGAGCACAATGTTCAGGCACAGGTGCGTGCCATGGTCAAGCATTTTTCCGGAAAGTGGGGCGACGAGTTGGGCAGCAACCGCAGGCTGCACGACATGTTCCCCAAAGGCGGGCCACAGAAGCAGGGCAACCGGCTGGCTGGATTGATGCGCACGCGGGGAGAGCATTAACTTGATTTGAATCAAGGTAATGGGAACGAAGGCCTGTCACATTACGGTTTGCCATAAAGAAGGACAAACAAAGACCAGCATGATCGAACCGGTAGCGCTGAAGGATTTCTTCCTCACGTTTTTCTCCGCCGCCATGGTGATCATGACCGGCGCGCTGTATGCGCTGCTGTTCGCCTTCGCCCGAGTCAAGCACCGGCCTCGGCTCATGCCACTTGCCTACCTTGCCTATCTTGGCCTGTTTGCTTCGGTGATGGTGCTGGCGTACGCCGCCAATCTTTTCAGCAGCGGCTTCTGGATTTTCATCGTTCTGCTCATGCTTGTCGGCTACCTGCTCGCGCCGCATGCCATCTGGCATTTGTGCGTAGGCACCCATGCCTATGAGCCTGACGGCGTTGACTTGTAACAACATTAATTAAAGGGAGAGCCAGGCATGTCACATACCGAGTGGTGGGCGTCCGAATCCTTTTGGCGGAAAACTGCCATCTGGGTCACGGCGGGTTCATTTGTTGCCCTCATATTTCTGACCTTCGACACCATGTCGCAGATCACCGCCGGCACCAAGCGCGTGCCGACCTATTCGGTGATCAATAAGCGCATTGACTACGTGTTCGACAAGCAGCGCAATTTCCAGGTGCCGGTGATCGGTGTCGAAGAACCGCTGTTCGGCAAGCGGCTCACCGAGGAAGAGGCCGAAGCGCTGGTCAGCCACGGCAAGCTCACCACCCAGGCGAAGAACTGCATGAACTGTCATACCCTGCTGGGCAACGGCGCCTACTACGCGCCCGACCTCACCAAATCCTGGCTCGACCCGATGTGGGGGTCGCCGGCCGTGCGCGAGCAGTTGATGGTCGAGTTCCTGATGAATCCGCAGGACAAGCTGCACAACATCACCGGCCGCAAGATGCCCAATCTGGGCATTACCGAAGAAGAAGCGCGCGCGACCGTGGCTTTCTTGAAGTGGATGTCGTCCATCGACACCAACGGTTTCCCCAACAACTTCAAACCGATCAAGCAGGAGAACTGAGATGGCCATACTGGGAAAACTCGATAGCGCCAACCTCAACGGCGGCCAGAAACTGGCGGTGAAATATTTCACCGTTGCCCTTGTTCTGTTCGGTGCGCAGATTCTGTTTGGCTTGCTGGCCGGCATCCAGTATCTGAAGCCGGATTTTCTTTTCGGCATTCTGGATTTCAGTGTCAACCGCATGGTGCATA
>JADFDC010000052.1 GCA_018263115.1 Thiobacillus sp. | reverse complement strand
CATTCTGGACCCAGTCAACAAGGACGTCATCAAGAATGGCCTGACCACCGGCGTCAAAACCTATGTCGGGGGCAACTGCACGGTTTCATTGATGCTGATGGCCATCGGCGGACTGTTTGATGCAGGCTTGATCGAGTGGATTTCACCCATGACCTATCAGGCGGCATCCGGTGCGGGTGCGCGCAACATGAAAGAACTCATCATGCAGATGGGCGCGATTCATGGCGAGGTCGCCGATATGGTGGGTGACCCGGCCGCCGCGATTTTGGAAATCGACAAAAAAGTGGCGGAATTCATCCGATCCGACGATTACCCGCTCGATGCATGGCCGGTGCCGCTGGCCGGCAACCTGATTCCCTGGATCGACGTGGCGCTGGAATCCGGACAATCCAAGGAAGAATGGAAAGCCCAGGTCGAGGCCAACAAGATCATGGGCCGTTCGGCCAACCAAATTCCCATCGACGGACTGTGCGTGCGCGTGGGCGCCATGCGCTGTCATTCCCAGGCGCTGACCATCAAGATGACGAAGGATGTCCCGCTGGATGAAATCCATGGCTTGATCGCCGCGCACAACCAGTGGGTCAAGGTGGTGCCCAACGACCGAGACATCACCATGCGAGAACTGACGCCGGCTGCCGTCACCGGCACGCTTACCGTTCCGGTTGGCCGCATGCGCAAGCTGAACATGGGGCCGCAGTATCTGACTGCGTTTACCGTGGGTGACCAGCTGCTCTGGGGGGCAGCCGAGCCGCTGCGGCGCATGCTGCGCATCCTTCTCGAGAATGACAAGTAGGATTTCCCGAAGAAAAATCGTCGAAAAACAGGCTTTTTTGCAAGAATCATGCTAAGAAGCCTAAAGAATGCTACCGTTCAGCCGTCATTAAAACCGTCTAGAAATCGACAGTTTTCAGGAATGTAGCTCGGAGTCTGGGAGGACTAAAGGATGAAATTGAACCGTATCTCGACCCAACTGGCCGCCAGTGCCTTGTTGCTGATGCTGCCTTTGAGCGCGTATTCGGCAGGTTTGGGCAGGCTGACGGTTAATTCTGCGCTTGGACAGCCATTGTCGGCTGAGATCGAGCTGCTGGCCGTCGACAAGGCCGAACTCGACAGTCTTAATGCCAGCCTGGCATCCGGCCAGGCCTTCAAGGACGCCCAGATTGAATACACTCCCGCCCTTTCCACCCTGCAATTCAAGGTAGACAAGAAAGCGGATGGCCGTCCGGTTCTCAAAGTGACCTCGACCCGTCCGGTCAATGATCCCTTCCTGGACATGCTGATCGAACTGAACTGGGCGTCAGGCCGTCTGGTGCGTGAATATACGGTTTTGCTCGATCCGCCAGGTATTGCAGCCCCGCAGATTGTCGCTCCCCTGCCTGTCAGCGCCCCGATAGCCGAGGCGCCCAAAGCAGCAGCCCCGGCCCCCGTGGCCAAGCCGGCGCCTTTGCCTGTAGCCAAACCAGCCCCGGTTGCCGAAGCGCCTGCCAAACCTGAAACCAAAAAGCCGGTTGAGCCAAGGGAAGCCCCGGCTGAACAGCCAGCAGCCAGCAGGCCTGCTCCGGTTACGAGCGCTGTCCGTGTCAAGCGGGGCGATACGCTGGCCGCGATCGCCAGCCGTGTGAAACCTGCCAATATCAGCCTTGACCAGGCGCTGGTCAGCCTGTTCCAGGAAAACGCCCAGGCTTTCGATGGCAAGAACATGAACCGCCTTAAAGCCGGCAAGACGCTGAACATACCCAGCGCCGAGGCAATGGCCGGGGTGGACGCCAAGTCAGCTTCACGTGAAATCCGCCTGCAGGCTTCTGATTGGCAGACATATCGCTCCAGCCTGGCGGAACGCGTTGCAGCCGTGCCGGTAAAGGAACCCGTCAAGGAAAGCGGTCAGGTATCCGCCGGCAAGATAACGCCGAAAGTTGAAGACAAGGCCAAGCCTGCCCAGGAAGCCAAAGATGTGGTGAAGCTGTCGAAGGCAGCACCACCAGCCACCACCGCGGCCGGCCAGCCAGGCAAGGAAGCTGCTGCCATGCAGGAAAAAATCAAGGCGCAGGAAGAGGATCTGACCGCGCGCGAGAAGGCGCTCAAGGAATCGTCCGATCGCGTGGCCACGCTTGAAAAACAGATTCAGGACATGCAGGACCTCGTCCAGATGAACGAGAAGGCGCAGGAAGGTGCCGCCGTTAAACCGCCTGTACCCGCACCCAAGATCGAAGCCAAACCACCGGTTGAAACGCCGCAGGGCAATTGGTACGATCAGATACTTTCAAATCCGATGTACTGGGGCGGCGGTCTGGCTGCTCTGGGTCTGGGTGGCGCGCTCTGGTGGATGATGGCGGGCAGCCGCCGTCGCAAGGCCACCACGCAGCAATTTGAAGACAGTCTCATGTCCAGTCAGGGCCTGACGCCCAATACGGTCATTGGCGCTGCTTCTGGCGGCGCGGTCAATACTGGCGACACGTCTTTCCTGACTGATTTCAGCCAGGCGGGCCTGGGCACGATTGATACCCACGATGTCGACCCGATAGCAGAAGCCGAGGTTTACATGGCCTATGGCCGTGACGCGCAGGCCGAGGAAATTCTCAAGGAAGCGCTAAACAAGACGCCGAGTCGCCATGAAATCCGCGTCAAACTGCTGGAAATCTACGCTGCCCGCAAAAATACCACGGCTTTTGAGTCGGTCGCAAAGGAATTGCATAGCGCTCTGGCTGGCAGCCAACCCCAGATATGGGAACGCGCGGCTGAACTGGGCCGTTCCATCGACCCGGCAAATCCGCTTTACGGTGGATCACCCGCACACAAGGCCGAAGGCGCTGGCATATCCACCGCTGAAGCCGGTGCCGTCGTGGCAGGCGCAATGGGGGCCGCGGCTATCGAAACACTGGCCGAGCCCGCCCAGGAAGTCAAGGAAAGCCAGCCGCCAGCGTTGACGAACGAGCCGGAAGTGCTTGCATTTGAAACCGCGGGCAGTGTGCTTGATTTCGAGACTCAAGCTCCGGAACAGAGTGCTCCGGCCGCTGAAACCTCACTGCCCGAGATCAATCTTGATCTGGAAGAAGCTGCCCGCGACCTCGCCGCGGAATCTGCCGCGTCCGCATCAGGCTCCGATTATGATCAAGGCTTGGAGTTTGATCTTTCCGGGCTCGATATCAAGGTTCCCGAAGAGGATGTTGGCGACTTCAACATGGATGAAGTCGAGGCGCTGTCCGCGGATGGCAAGATGGATTTTAGCGGTCTTGACCTGAATCTTGACGAAGTCGGCGGCGATGGCGGCATGGATGAAGTTGCCACCAAGCTTGACCTTGCCCGCGCCTATCTGGAAATGGGCGACAAGGAAGGTGCCCGTGAAATTCTTCAGGAAGTCCTCAACGAAGGTAATGACAAGCAGCAAGGCGATGCCCGCAGCATGATGGCTGGCCTGTAAGCGATTGCCAAAAACCTGTTGACCCGCCATAGTTTCGACTATGGCAATCCAAGCAAAGAGCCGCCGGGAATTCCACCCGGCGGTTTCCATTTCAAGCTGGCTGATTTTCGCAATCGCGGTCGAGATATGCGCGCCAAATCGATTGGACTGGCTGGCATTGGCTGCGGCAATTCTGCTGATCTCGCGTGAAGCGCTGCAACGTTTTCTGCGTCTGGTATGGAAAGCCAGGTGGCTCTGGCTGGCGCTGATACTGCTTTATGCGTTTACCATGCCTGGCGTGTATCTTTGGAGCAGCGTATACAGTCCCACGATTGAAGGGCTGCAAATGGGCGGTTTGCGTGTGATGCGGCTGATGCTCATGCTGGCGGCGCTCGCACGGCTGCTGGTTGAGTTGACTCCCCGGCAACTGGCGGGCGGGCTGTACCTGCTGGCAGCGCCGCTCGAATGGTTTAAGTTTGATCGCAGGGCATTCGCGGTAAGACTTGCCCTGACACTGGAGCAAATTGACAGAATGCCAACAAGGCAAAACTGGCTTGAAGCGTTGAAGTCTCCCGGCGACATGACTGGCAGCCATGAAGAAATCAGGCTTGCCATGCCTGAGGTGGGTTCCCATGACGCGGGACTTCTTCTCGCGGCCTGTCTGCTGCTTGTGGTGAGCCTCGCATGAGAATCGCCCTTGCTCTGGAGTACGATGGCCGGCAATTTTGCGGCTGGCAATCCCAGCCCGGCCGGTGCGGCGTGCAGGATGCAGTTGAAAGTGCCGTGGCCGAGATAGCGGGTGAGTCGATTGGCATCACGGCTGCCGGAAGAACGGACACGGGGGTTCATGCCAGCTATCAAGTGGCGCATTTTGATTTACAGGTGGATCGTCCCATTACAGCCTGGGTGCGAGGTGTCAATACCTACTTGCCAGAGGGCGTCGCGGTCATCTGGGCAAGGGAAGTGCCAGAGGATTTCCATGCCCGGTTTTCAGTGGAGGAGCGCGGTTACCGCTATGTGCTGCTGAACCATGCAACCCGTCCCGGACTGATGAGCGGCATGGTTGGCTGGCATCACCGGCCGCTGGATGAGTCACGCATGCAGGAAGCCGCATTGAAACTGATGGGCCGGCATGATTTCTCCGCGTTCCGCGCAGCCGAATGCCAGGCCAGATCGCCCGAAAAGGAAATGCGCATGGCCCGCGTTTTACGCAAGGGCGACTATCTGGTATTCGATTTTCGGGCCGATGGCTTTCTGCATCATATGGTGCGCAATATTGTCGGCTGTCTTGTACATGTCGGCGCAGGCAATGCGGGACCGGAATGGATCGTCAAACTGCTTGAGCGCAAGGACCGTACACTGGCCGCACCCACCTTCATGCCGGATGGGCTTTATCTGTCGTATATCCGGTATCCTGTGCGTTTTGATTTGCCGGACAGCGGAAGGGAAACATGGCCGTGCGCGTAAAGATTTGCGGCATTACAAGAACCGAAGATCTGCATGCCGTCTGCGATGCAGGCGCGGATGCGCTCGGCTTCGTGTTTTACGCCAAAAGTCCTCGCAACCTTTCCATCGAACAGGCGGCAGCGCTGCTGCGGGAACTGCCACCATTCGTTCAGTCCGTGGGGCTATTTGTCAATGCTGAACCTGGATTTGTGCGGACTGTGCTGGATGCCGTGCCGCTCGAACTTCTGCAATTTCATGGTGACGAATCACCCGAATACTGCCGCCAGTTTGGCAGATCCTATCTGAAGGCTGTGCGGGTAAAGCCAGGCGTTGATTTGCTAAAATACGCGTCCGATTTCGCTGATGCACGTGCCTTGTTGCTGGATGCCTATGTTTCAGGCGTACCGGGTGGCACGGGCGAACGCTTTGACTGGCGTTTGATTCCTGCCGGACTGAACAGGCCGATCATCCTGTCGGGCGGCCTGAATCCGGACAATGTGGCGGAAGCCGTCCAGACCGTTCAACCCTGGGCGGTCGATGTCAGCAGTGGTGTAGAGTCCGCGCCCGGTATCAAGGACGCGGCCAAAGTGGCAGCATTTATTGAACGAGCCAAACAATGAACCTGAACGATCTACCCGATTCCCGCGGCCATTTTGGTCCCTATGGGGGTATTTTCGTGGCCGAAACGCTCATGGCCGCGCTGGAGGAACTGCGCGTCGAATACGACAAGGCGCGCAATGATCCCGACTTCATGGCCGAATTTGAGTACGAGCTCAAGCACTATGTTGGCCGACCCAGCCCGGTTTATCACGCCAGGCGATTGAGCGAACAATATGGTGGCGCGCAGATATATTTGAAACGCGAAGACCTCAACCACACTGGCGCGCACAAGATCAACAACACCATCGGCCAGGCGCTGCTGGCCAGAAGAATGGGCAAGAAGCGAGTCATCGCCGAAACCGGCGCGGGGCAGCATGGCGTGGCATCCGCGACCGTCGCCGCACGTTACGGCATGGAATGCGTGGTTTACATGGGCGCGGAAGACGTCGCTCGCCAGTCGCCCAATGTGTTCCGCATGAAACTGCTGGGCGCGACGGTCGTGCCGGTTTCGTCGGGCTCAAAAACGCTCAAGGATGCGCTCAACGAAGCCATGCGCGACTGGGTCACCAATGTCGAATCCACCTTCTACATTCTGGGCACCGCCGCTGGCCCTCATCCCTATCCCATGCTGGTGCGCGATTTCCAGTGCATCATCGGCCGCGAAGCCATCACACAGATGAACGAACTGGCAGGCCACCAGCCGGATTGCGTTGTCGCCTGCGTTGGCGGCGGGTCCAATGCGATTGGCATTTTCCATCCCTATCTTGCATATCCCGA
>JADFDC010000051.1 GCA_018263115.1 Thiobacillus sp. | reverse complement strand
TCCTCGAACCAGGTCAGTTGCAGGCCACCCAGTCCGTCATGCTTTTTGTAGGCGACCTTGCGCAGATGGAACTGGTCAATCAGCCACTCACGGCTGTTGAGTTGTTCGTCGGTGGTTTGCGGATGATATTTCTTGACCGCGCCGGTGATGGTGAGCCGGTCAAAGGGTTTCGACAGGTCAATTGCGCTGCCCTGATAGTCGACCACAGCGCTGCCGCAGGCGGCAATGGCGGCATCGCGGATGATGGACTCGGTGAAATCCATCAGATAACGATAATCGCGGTAGGCCTCGTAGAACTCCATCATGGTGAACTCGGGATTGTGGCGGGTGCTCAAGCCCTCATTGCGGAAGTTGCGGTTGATTTCGAACACCTTCTCAAAGCCGCCGACAACCAGGCGTTTCAGATACAGCTCCGGCGCGATGCGCAGGAACAGTTCCATGTCCAGCGCGTTGTGGTGGGTCATGAACGGCTTGGCTGCCGCGCCGCCGGGGATGGGATGCATCATTGGCGTTTCCACTTCGAGGAAGCCGTGCCTGACCATGAAGGCGCGGATGGCCTGGATGATTCTTGAGCGCATCATGAAGGTTTTGCGCGTGTCTTCGCCCATGATGAGATCAACATAGCGCTGGCGGTATTTCTGTTCCTGATCGGTCAGGCCATGAAATTTCTCTGGCAGCGGGCGGATGGACTTTGACAGCAGGCGTATCCTGCTTGCATGAATGGTGAGCTCGCCCTTGTTGGTCTTGAACAGGGTTCCCGAAACGCCAAGAATGTCGCCCATGTCCCAGTGCTTGAAGGCGTCGTGCGCGGCTTCGCCCGTGACATCATTCGACACATACACCTGAATGCGGCCGCTCATGTCCTGAACAGTGGCGAAGCTGGCCTTGCCCATGACGCGCTTGAGCATCATGCGTCCGGCCAGTTGCACCTCGATGCCCTGGGTTTCAAGTTCGGCCTTTTCCAGACTGCCATATTGCGATTGCAGTTCGCCCGCGTAGTGAATGCGGTCAAAATCATTCGGGAAGGCCGTTCCCTTTTCGCGCAGCTTGCCCAGCTTGTCCCGGCGCTCGGCAATAATCTGGTTGTCATCGGCTGGCTGGATAATGTCGGTCATGGTGTTGTTCTGTTCGTAGGGGGTGCCCGGAGCCGGGCGCTGCAAAAACCCGATTTTCGCATATTTCACTGGCGCTACTGGCTATGTAGCGCAGTCACAAGGGTAGATTTCGCACAACACGATAACAATATGTAGCCCCCTGTATAAAAAATATTCAATATGTCGTGGCATTGCTTTGTTAGAATCGCCATAGTTTTTCCGGGAAGTTTCTGGCAGGCCAAAGCAATTTCCGTGTTTATTTTCCATATTTACCCATCCGTAGTTTCAGGGAGTACTCATGCTTGATTTCACTCAATCCACGGCGGTCAACGCCACGCTGGTGTTGCTGCTGGTGTTTTCCGTGGTGACCTGGTTCCTGATTTTTTCCAAAGGCTGGCTGCAACTCCGCTCGCGCAGTCAGAACGAACGCTTCAAGCGCGTGTTCTGGGCGGCGCGCAGCATGAAGGAGGCGGAAGATTCGTCGGTCAAGGAAGAAGGCTTCCTTGCGCGCCTGACACAGGCCGGATTCGAAAGCCTGCGCCAGACCCAGTCCGACGAAAAGACCTTGAGCATGTCGGGCGACAAACAGGAAATTCTGGAACGCAACCTGCGCGCGCAGGTGCAGCGCGAACAGCACCGGCTGGAATCGGGTTTGATGATCCTGGCTTCGATCGGCAGCACCGCACCCTTTGTCGGCCTGTTCGGAACGGTGTGGGGCATCATGCATGCGTTGAAGGAAATCAGCATTACCGGCACCGCCTCGCTGGAAGTGGTTTCCGGGCCGGTGGGCGAGGCGCTGATCGCCACCGCATTCGGCATCGCGACAGCCATTCCGGCCGTGCTGGCTTACAACTGGGGCGTGCGCCGCGTGCGCCTGATGGTGGCTGAGCTTGAACAGTTCGCCACCGATTTCCTGCACCTGTCCATCAAGTCCGACTTCAAGGTTGGCGACAACTAAAAGGACACGCACATGGGTTTCAACACGCAATCCGAATACACCGCCATGAGCGAGATCAACGTCACGCCGCTGGTGGATGTGATGCTGGTGCTGCTGGTGATTTTCATGGTGACCGCGCCCTTCCTCATGCAGTCGATGAACGTGAACCTGCCCAAGACCGCGCCGGTGGCCAAGCTGCCGGATGTGAAAGCGGTGGAACTGACCATCGATGCCAGCGGCAAGGTGTTTGTTGATCAGGGCGAAATCGTCGGCACCGATCTGGAAACCAAACTGAAGTCGCTGATCCAGGACGGAAAAAGCGTCAATGTCCAGCTTCGAGCCGATGAGAAGGTGCCTTATGGCCGCATTGCCGAGGTGATGGCGGCGGTGAATCGCGCGGGCGTTGCCAAGCTGTCGTTTGTCACCGCGCTGCAGGAACAGCATGTCGGAAACTGAAAAAGAAGACGTGGCGCCGGCCGATCAGGCCGAGGCGGAACGCTTTCGCCTTCTGCAGCCCGCGTTCGACCGGTTTGAGGGCCGCCATTATGCCGGCCTCGCCGCATCCATTGCATTGCACCTTGCCATTCTGATGGGGCTCAAGTGGGCCATTCATCCCCAGCCTCCGCGCCCCATGATCGTTGAAGTGGAAATGGTGCCGGCGGAACCGGTCAAGGCCAGCCCGCATTACACCGCCGCCAAGGCCAGGCCTGTTACAAAAAAGCAAAGCCAGGCCCGGCTGAAAATCAAACCGCCGAAGCAGCCCAAGCCGGTTCCGCTGACGCCTGATCAGGAAATGGCCGTGCAGGTGGTTGAAGCCGCGCCGGCCAAGGCTGTCCGCAAGCGCGGCATCAAAGGCAAGGGCGCCGCGCCAGCCGTGGCACTGCCGGACGCGTCTTCGCCCGTTACCGGAACAAGCCACGCGGTGCCCGGCCAGGCGCCGGCCGCGGCAAGTTTCCAGCAGGCGGAACAGCAGGGTAGCGTTCAGCCGCGTGTCGCAAGCGCGGGCCAGCAGGCTTCCTCGCGCATGCAACTGAAGCCTGAGTCGGGGGTGGAATCTGAAAGCGGCCCGACCCTGATCGCCAGCAACGCACCCGCCGCGCAAACTCTGGCCCCCGAGTACCGGCACAGCTCGAAACGTGGCGGCCAGTTCAGCAGCCAGGGCGGCGCTACTCAAACAGCAGCAGGCGGCGGACCACGCACCGAAGCCAGCCAGGCATACAGCCTTCAGGCAAGTGGCGCGGGCTCTTCGAGCCTGCCAGCCAGAGGCGTGCAGAGCGGCGCGCGACTCAGCGCGCCGGCCAATGTAAATGTTTCGCGCGCAGGCGGACTGGCGCCCACGGAAATCCGCTCTTCTGGCGGACAACTGGCTTCCACTTCCGGCGTATCCCTTTCCCCAGACCAAGCGCGCGTGGCAGGCAATACCAATAGAATCGCATCGCCCACGCCAGCGGGCAGCGTGGCGCGTTCCAGCGGACTGACACCAACGGAAATCCGTTCGTCCGGCGGGCAATTGGCGTCAACACCCGGCAGCACCATTGCGCCGTCGCAGGCAAAGGGCACGGGCAGCGCGGCCAGCGCTGTCGCATCGGCGGATTTTTCATCCGGTGGATCAGGCCGCGGCATGCCGGGTGAAGAGCGCGCGGCAACAGGTTTGCAAGGCAGTTCACGCGCAGGTGCGAGCGCATCGTCAAGCCGCAGCCTCAGCGCGGGCGATTTTTCGCGGCCGGGCGGTGGAAGCAGCCGGGGTATGGACGAGAGCGGCTCGGGCGGCGGTCAATTGCTTGCTTCAGCCGGGTCGGGGCGCAGCATTGGCCCTGCGGTCAGCAGCATGAGCGCGGCCATCGTGCCGGATGGCGGTTCCGCCAAAGTGTCGCGGGTGACTGACGATGCCGGCTCGTCATCCATGCAGCGTGTCGAGGCGCAGGCCGTTGCGCATCAGATGGACAGTGACCGCTACGAGACCAAATCGCTCAAAGTCAATTCGCCCAAGACGATTTGCGAATTGCCGCTGATGATGGCGGGGTTCGATCGCAAACCCTTGCCCGAGGGGCTGGCCACCATCATGGGCTCCGAATCGGCCATGGTGATGGAAGCGCCGCCCGAGTTGCTGCCCGGAAACATTCAGCCCACCTATCCGCCCGCGGCCCTGGTTGGAAATCTCAAAGGCGTCGTGACGATCCGCGCGCAGGTGATGGCCAACGGCCAGGTCGGCGAGATGTTTGTCCGCCCACCCCGCGCCGCATCCTTGCTTGAACAGGCAGCCATGGAAACCGTGCGTCGCTGGCGTTTCAAACCCGCGCGTCGAAATGGCGAACCCGTTTCTGCCTGGGTCAATATTCCCATCGAGTATCGCAATCCCACATAAATTTTTGAATGAGGAGTCGAACCATGTCGCAGCCGTTGTCCAGAATCATGTTGGGTCTGATGCTGTCCTTTCCCGCTCAGGGTCTGCTGGCGGCGGATCTGCCCGCACCCACCGAGTGGATGCGCTATTACGAAATGGCCGCCGACAAGGGCGATACCGAAGCGCAGATGAAGCTGGGCTGGCTGTATGAAAAGGGCGAAGGCGTGGCCAAGGACCTGGCCAAGGCCATGAACTGGTACGGCAAGGCGGCAACGGCAGGCGAACCCGCCGCCCAATACAATCTTGGTCTGCTGCAATTGAATGACGCCAAAACAATTCCTAGCGGACTTACCTGGCTGAACAAGGCCGCCGAGCAGAATCTGCCCGATGCGCAGGCCTTCATTGCCGGGCTGTATCAGGACGGCAAGCATGTGCAAAAGGATGACGCGCAAGCAGTCAAGTGGCTGACACGCGCGGCCGAACTGGGCGACGCGCCCTCGCAAAACAATCTTGGCCTGCGCTTCGCCGAAGGTCGTGGCGTCAAGGCCGATCCGGCCGAAGCCATCAAGTGGATGACCATGGCGGCGGAAGCCGGCAACGCAGCGGCGCAGGCCAATCTGGGCACGCTGTATCGCAAGGGCATGAATGGCGTGCCGGCCGATCCCGCCAAGGCGCTGGCCTGGCTGACCAAGGCCGCCGAACAGAAAAACGTGCAGGCGCAGACCAAGCTGGCCTGGATGCACATGAAAGGCGAAGGCACACCCGCCAATCCCACGCAGGCCGCGCACTGGTTCAAGGCTGCGTCGGAACTGGGCGACACCAGCGCCATGACCCAACTGGCCTACATGCTGGAACGCGGTGAGGGTGTCGCGCTCGCCCCGCAGACCGCGGTGGCGCTGTATCAGAAAGCCGCGGCGCAGGGCAATGCGGTGGCGTCCAATAATCTGGGCGTCATGCTGCGCGACGGACGCGGCATCGATGCCAATCCATCCGATGCCCTGAACTGGTTCCGCAAATCTGCCGAAGCGGGCGACATGCACGGCCAGTTCAACCTGGCGCAAATGCTGGAACAGGGCAAGGGCGTTGCGGCCAGCGCAACCGACGCCATGGCCTGGTATCGCAAGGCCGCCGATCAGGGCATGGCCGAAGCGCAGGCGCGCCTGGGCTGGATGATGGCCAGGGACCCCGGCAAGCAGAAGGACTCGCTGGAATGGCTGAAGAAAGCCGCCGAGCAGGGCGTGACCTGGGCGCAGAACAACCTGGGCGTGATCTATGAATCCGGTCAGGGTGTGACCAAGGATGCAGCGGCTGCCGCGCAGTGGTACCGCAAGGCAGCAGATGGCGGCGATGCCGCCGCGCAGAACAACCTCGGCGTCATGTATCGCGACGGCAATGGCGTCGGCAAGGACCTCAACGCCGCCATCGGCTGGTTCCAGAAAGCCGCGACCCAGGGTTACACCAAGGCCATGATCAACCTGGGCAGCGTGTACGAAGAAGCGGCCCGCGCGGCAAGGCAGGGAAAATAAAGTCTTGCGGTTTAAGTACACAATAAATCGCCCCGAGTCTTCGGGGCGTTTTCTTTTAATTGCTGCTGTAAAAAATTCATTGCTCACCTAGCTGGGTTGGCAAAACGAGTGGATTACTGACGACCTATCACTTTGGTTATATTGACGGCCGTCCACGGATGATCGTAGTCTGGTCAGCGCATTGACACCTCTACGGTGCAATGCCAGACAACAAAAGGAATGACGGGAGAATCATCGTGGGACAGAATCCTTTGCACACGCTGAATAGATTTCTACAAGTCGGCTGGCTAATGGGTAAATTCTGGTTCAGGCAGTGCCTGTCCAAGTTTTCGGTTGCCTGCATATTACTTGGATTTTGTCCTTTGGCAGTCGGAGCTGTAACTGCGCCCATCATCAATACCATACAGGAATCAGGCTGTGGTATCGGCTGCACAATGCATGATGAGGGAGCAGGTCGAAGCGACCTGGATACATGCAAGAAAAAGTATGGCGCATCAGCTGGAGCTACTC
>JADFDC010000050.1 GCA_018263115.1 Thiobacillus sp. | reverse complement strand
GATACAACGTTGCGAATATCCGCTATCACATCCGGCTCCGGCAGGTCTCGTCCGAAATTGACGCCAGCCAGGTGGAATTTGGGTTTATTGGCCCCACAAACAAAATCGTTCATCGCGTCAACGGTGCGGTCGGCAATAACTTTTATTTTTGCGCGATCAAGTCCGACGGGACCGAGGAATCCTGGCGGGCAGTTGAAAACGGTGCGGATTTCTTCCTCGGTGGCGAAGCGGAAATCATTCAGTCCCTCAAGCTTGCCGAGTTTCACTTCATTCAGGCTGTGATCGCCGCGAATCAGCGCGACAGTCATTTTTCCGTCGCCCATCACGGCGATGAGTTTGACGGTGCGCTCAAGCGGAATGCCCAGCAAGGCCGCGACATCCTCGCAGGTGGTCTGTTTGGGCGTATCAACATCACGCATGGTTTCCTGCGCGGCGGGACGAGTATGAAGCGGCGCCAGCGCTTCAGCCAGTTCTACGTTGGCGGCGTAATCGGAATTGGGGCAATAGGCCAGCGCGTCTTCGCCGGAATCTGCCAGCACATGGAATTCATGCGAGCCGGAGCCGCCAATCGCCCCGGTATCCGCCGCCACCGCGCGGAATTTCAATCCCAGGCGGGTGAAGATGCGCGTATAGGTGTCGTACATGCTGCGGTATTCGCGCTGCAAGTCGTCAAAGTTCGCGTGAAAAGAATAGGCATCCTTCATCAGAAATTCGCGCGCGCGCATGACGCCGAAGCGGGGACGGATTTCATCGCGGAACTTGGTCTGGATTTGATAAAAGTTGACTGGCAACTGGCGGTAGGAACGGATTTCCTTTCGCGCGATATCGGTAATGACTTCTTCGTGGGTGGGGCCAAAGCAGAAGTCGCGTTGATGACGATCCTTGATTTTCAGCATCTGCGGGCCGAACACGGCCCAGCGTCCTGACTCTTCCCAGAGTTCAGCAGGCTGCACCGCGGGCATGAAAACTTCCACCGCGCCAGCCTTGTTCATTTCCGCGTGCACGACGGCTTCCACCTTGCGCAGTACGCGCAAGCCAAGCGGCATCCAGGTGTAAAGTCCAGAACCCAGCCGCCGGATCATGCCCGCGCGCAGCATGAGTTTGTGGGAAATGAGTTCCGCCTCGGCGGGCGCTTCCTTGCTGGTGGAGAGGAAAAACTGCGAAAGACGCATGATTTGAGTTGATAGGCAAAACTGAATTTTACCTCAGCCTGTCTCCCGGCCGTCCCCTATTGGCCAAGTCGAGAGTAGAGAGTGGAGAGAAAAGCACGCTACACTCTCAACTCTCAACTCTCTGCTCTCCACTCTCGACTGCAATTGACATGCGCCTGTTTTCCAAACGACTTGCCAAATCCGTCACGCCGGACATGACGGTGGAAGTCACCGAGTCACGCGGAATTCGCCAGCTCCATCTGGGCACGGGCGCGATTCAGAGCGCCATGCGGATCAGCCGGCCATGGGATCTGGAACTTGCCTATACGCGGGCGATGATGGGTTTTCTGCTGTTCACGCGCGCTCCTCAGGATGTGCTGATGATCGGTCTGGGCGGTGGCTCACTGGCCAAGTTCATTCGCAAGCACCGGCCTGACACACGCATTACCGCAGTGGAAATTTCTCCTCAGGTGGTAGCGGCGGCGCGCAGCCACTTTGAATTGCCCGGCGATGATGATCGATTGCAGGTCAGAATTGCGGACGGTGCGGCCTATGTGCCCGCGCATCCGGAAAGCGCGGATGTGATCCTGCTTGATGGCTTCGATGCGGGTAATCAGGTTGAAAGCCTGGCGACGATCGAGTTTTATTCCGCATGCA
Source organism: Thiobacillus sp. (assembly GCA_018263115.1). Classification (GTDB taxonomy): domain Bacteria; phylum Pseudomonadota; class Gammaproteobacteria; order Burkholderiales; family Thiobacillaceae; genus UBA6918. The sequence continues at coordinate 7,085 of JADFDC010000050.1, read as the reverse complement.
TGCGCGCGCTAAAGCCCGGCGGTGTACTGGTGGTCAATCTATGGGGTCGAGATTCCAGTTTTGCTACATATTTCAGCAGGCTGGTCGCGGCTTTTGAAGGGAAACTTGCCTGGCTGCCGGTCATGAACAAGACCAATGTCATCGCATTTGGCATGCGTGAAGAAACGCAATCATGGAAATGGCGCGATGAAGAGCTTGCGCAACTGGGCAAGCGCTGGGGGCTGGATTTCGCGGCCTTTGCACGCGGTATGCACTGGGCACACGACATAGTGCCTTTATTGGACGAGCGAGCTTGAGTTTTTAGTTGATTGACCGGGGGGCGGGGGCTGTGTGTCGATGGCTTCCAGACCCCGCCGGGGTTGATAGGGCCGCGAAAGATCATACAGGCGGATGCTTTCATCATCCGATGCCGATACCAGCCAGCGCCCGTCCGGGCTGTAGCGGATCATGGCGCCACACAATTCATGAGCCTGATATCGTCTTTCCACATTGAAATTCTGTGTATCCATGATGCGGATGGCGGAATCGGTGTGCCGGCCGAGCGAAACGATGTGCTTGCCGTCCGGGCTGAACGACACTGAAGTCAGCAGTCCGCCATGTTCGGTGGGGATGCTTTGATGCTGGCCGCTCGCCAGATCCCAGACATGCAATCTGAACCATCCGCCCGCTGCCAGACGTTTGCCGTCAGGACTGAATTGCATGTCGTGCGGGGTCACGCCGCCTGTATCCAGCATTTGTTTTGCCTTGAAATCAGGTCCCATCAGGATGATGCGATCGGAAAGCGCCACGGCAAGCTGTTTGCCGTTTACCGCGAGTCCCTCTATGCCGTCATCCAGTTCCAGCTTCTGGATTTCCTTCAGGTTTTTGTCCCACACGCGCAGGAATTTATCGTCGTGGCCGCTGACCAGCTTGCCCTGGAACCAGACCAGGGAAGTGACCAGGGTGGAAGTAGGCTGGCTCAGAATCTTGCCGTTGTTCCAGATGACAATCCGTCCATCGTCCGAGCCCGTTGCGAAAAGCGACTGGTTGGCAACCGCAATCGCGCGCACGACACTTTCATGCGGTTTTGCTTCCGCCAGCAGTTTCTGTTTGCGGATGTCCCACAATTTGACATTGCCCCGATGCCCCCCCGATACCACGTGTGTGCCGGTAGGACTGAACGCTACCGCGGTGGAACCAAATTCGTGCGCGCCCGGGAAGATGAATACGGCCCTGTCTGAAGGTGCCATATTCGAGCAGGCGGCGAGTAGCCCGATAGAAATCAGCAGCAAATGGGCGATCAATTGATCGAAGGACATGCTCATGTCAGGTTGCAATTTTTGAGTGGTGTGAAACAATGTTATCAGACTCGGATTTTTGAAAAGGTGGCGGCGATGATCGACCGTGACGGCTACCGCCCCAACGTCGGCATCATATTGTGCAATGGCAAGAACCAGGTGTTCTGGGCCAAGCGCATCAATCAGCACGCCTGGCAGTTTCCCCAGGGTGGCATCAAGGCCGGGGAAACGCCGGAGCAGGCTATGTTTCGTGAGCTGACTGAAGAAGTCGGGCTCCTGCCCAAGCATGTGCGCATACTTGGCCGCACGCGCAACTGGCTGAGGTACGATGTGCCCAGCCATTGGGTGCGGCGTGACAGCAAAGGCCAATACCGCGGACAAAAGCAGATATGGTTTTTGTTGCGGCTGACCGGACATGATTGCAATGTCAGCCTGCGTGCGACCAACCATCCCGAGTTTGACGCCTGGCGCTGGAGTGATTACTGGATCGAGTTCGATTCGGTGGTCGAATTCAAGCGAGATGTTTACCGGCTTGCGCTGGAGGAACTCGAGCGCTATCTGCACAAGGATGTGCGATATTTGCGTCACCGGCCCGGTCGAAGCGATGCGCACGCCGTGGAACCTCCCCAGCATGAAGGCCCGCAGGAACCCGGCCAGCCGGGTTCCGTGATAGAGCGATCAGGATGAGACTTGTCCGGCACCGGGATTGTTCACTCAAGGCATGTACGGAAATCCAGCCGGGCTTGCCTTTGTGGAAAGTGGTGCCAACTCGGGATGAGCAAGGCGAGTTGCTGTGTGATTTCATGATGATCATTCCCAGGCTGAAAACCCGTCAGCCGATGTATGTTCAACGCGCACAATCTTATATTGCCGAGGTGCTGTCACATTACGGTGAGGTTGTATTTGCCAACATCAACCTGGAACTCAATGTTTTGTGGGTCTCGCATCGCTACCGGAACGGCTTGATGCTGGAAATCGTAAATTCAATCCGCCTGCAGGTTCCTGAAGCCGTGCTGGTGGCGCACAATACGCGTGCCTGACCATAGGAGAAATTATTTAATGTCCGCGCCAACCTTCAAGCTTGCCCCCTTGCCTTTGCTGATCTGGGCAATTTGGCCGCAAGCCGCCGCCGCATCCGAGGGGAGGGCTGTCCTGCTGCCAACTGAAATCAGCCCAGCTGTAACGGCACAGCCCCTGCAACGACGGATTTTGATGCCTGGGGAGCAGGGTTTGCATACCGCAGCAGTGCCGTTGCCGGCTACGGCGGTAAAGACAAATGCGACAGATCGCAAACCCGAGAACCCCATTCCAGCTCAGGTGGCAATAGCCGCGAGTTCGCTGGACGCGGATGATGAAGCCGCGGCACCTGCCGCGCCGTTCCCATTCATGCTGCCCCAACAGGGCATGGTGCCACTGCCAGCTCCCGCAATGATTCCAATGAATGTGCCGTCTCCGGTAACAAATACGGCTATGCCGTTGATGCCGCCGCAAGCCTTGCCGGTTATGCCTAATTCCGTCAGACCTCAACTGCCGCCGATGAATGCTGGCGGCATGCAGTACCCTGGATTTCCGGTGGCCGGACCGCAAATGCTGCCCTTTTTACCGCAAACCGGGTACCGTCCGCCTGCCATGCAGATGCAGACGCCGATGATTCCACAACTGCCCGGCTTTCCGGCTTTGCCTTGGATGGCGCCCATGGCAAGATCTCCCATGATGCCACCCGGCGGCATGCCGGGAAGTTTCCCCTTTGGCTTGCCCGCGTCTTACCCCTGGATGATTCCCTATGGCTCGCCTGCGCTTGCGGCGCGTCCCATGCCGGGTATGAATGGGACGCCCTCGGGTTTTGGCGCCATGCCTGCGCCATGGGGTCTTCCGCAAATGCGGCCGGCACAGTCTATCCCGTCCAACATGGCGGGCATGCCGCGTCAGGGAATTTGGGGGTTGCCGCAGTTTGCCCCGGTTAATCCTGTAGCGATGCCACCCGCTGCGATGGCGCCCATGCCCGCACCTTGGGGTATGCCGTTTAATCCTTACATGCCTTCCTTCCCTGTTCCGCAGCAAATGGCAGGTTCGCCGCCCATGCCTTGGGGCATTCCCCAGATGCTCCCCGTGGCGCCAGCCATGCCTGCGCCGCCTCTAATGGCGATGCCGGTAATGCCTGGCGTCCCCAGAACGGCTTCGGCGCCGATTCGTCCGCCGGTCGTCTGGTGGTTGCCCCCCACCTGGCCTGCCGCCATGCAGCCGACTGCGGCACCTGAGTTGAGCGCACCGCCACAGCCGCAAATGGCGATCGCGCCAGTGAGCGAACAGCCCGCCATTTCGCCTGTCAGCGCAACAACGGCTGCAAGCGAAAGCGTGCCGGCCGTGCAAGCGCCTGCCATCCCGGTGAAATCAGCAAATGAGGATATGGTTACGGCTGCAGCACCCGCCAAGCCGGTTCTGGAACCTGCGCCCATGCTGCCTGTCGCGGCGGCTATCGAAGCGCCCGCAATGCCAACAAACCCGCCCGAGCCTCTGCCTGTTTCAATTCCGGCTGCTATTCCATTAGCCATTCCAGCACCAAGCCCTGAACCCTCTCCCATTGCCGTGGCGGCAGTACAGCCCAAACCGGAGCCCCCGGCTTTCCCGATGCCTCCGGTAGTGGGCGCCGCGGCGTTTCCTGCCGTGACAAGGATTGAAGCTGTTTCGGAACCTGCACCCGTGCCAGTAGAGCCAGCTATGAATCAGGACAAGATCGCGATGGCGCCGGCCAAACCTGCCGCCAAACGTGCCCGTGTCACGGATCCCTGTGCGGAAGGTTTTCGGCCTATCCGTTCAAAATACAAGCGACCCAAGGGCAGCATCATGAAAACGCGCAAGCCCGCCTACGATCCCTGCAAGGGCCGCTACAAGCCCATCAAGGTGAATGCTGTCGCGCCAGCAAAGTCAGAAGTCGCAGCGGGCGGCAAGCGCATGTGTTTTGAAGGGGGGGAGTTGAAACCCTGTTGATATGTCCCGATCTTTAAAAGCGGCCTTCAGGCCGCTTTTTTGTTGCCTGAGCCAAGTGTAATCGTTATACTTGACAAATTTAATCGGGTATTTTCTGGAGCATTAGATGGCCATTTCCGAACAGCAAGTTCAATCCGCGCTCAAAGAGCTGATCGACCCCAATACCAAAAGGGATTTCATAGCGACCAAGTCCGTCAAGAATCTCAAGATCGATGGCGACAAAGTCTCACTTGATATCCTGCTGTCCTATCCTGCCAAAAGCCAGGTTGCGGGTATCAAATCCATGGTCGAGGACAAGCTCAAATCCATCGGCGCTGCCTCCGCGACCGCCAATGTTTCGTTCAAGATTGTTTCCCATGGGGTGCAGAAGGGCGTGAAACTTGTGCCGGGCATCAAGAACATCATCGCCGTGGCATCCGGCAAGGGTGGCGTTGGCAAATCGACGACCGCGGCCAATCTGGCGCTTGCGCTGGCAGTTGAAGGCGCCAATGTAGCCGTGCTCGATGCCGATATCTATGGCCCTTCCCAGCCGATGATGCTGGGCATTCATGGTCGACCCGAGTCGCAGGATGGCAAGACGCTCGAACCGATGATGGGACACGGGCTTCAGGCCATGTCCATCGGTTTCATGATCGATCCCGATACCCCCATGGTCTGGCGTGGCCCCATGGTGACCCAGGCTTTGGAACAACTGCTGAATGACACCAACTGGAAGGACGTGGATTATCTGGTGGTGGACATGCCACCGGGCACGGGTGACGTGCAGTTGACGCTTGCCCAGCGGGTTCCGGTAACAGGCGCGGTGATCGTGACGACACCGCAGGACATTGCGCTGATCGACGCACGCAAGGGCCTGAAGATGTTCGAGAAGGTCGGCATTCCGATCATGGGTGTGGTTGAGAACATGAGCCTGCACATCTGCTCAAAATGTGGCCATGAGGAACGCATTTTTGGCCAGGGTGGCGGCGAGAAAATGTGCAAGGATTACGACGTGGAATTTCTGGGTGCGCTTCCCCTGGATATCCAGATTCGCGAGGAAACCGATTCCGGCAAGCCGACCGTGGTGGCTGCGCCGGAATCTCGCATTGCCGAAATTTACAGGCAGATCGCTCGCCGGGTGGCGGTGAAAATTGGCGAGTCTGCGGTGGATCACACCAGCAAGTTTCCCAATATCGTGATTCAAAATACCTGATATTCAACACAAGCTTGCAGAAGGGGGCGGGGAACCCCCTTTTTGTTTGCAATATCCTGGCTTACTTCGTGGATAATTGCGCTTTTGAAAGTGAATCAGGGCGCAGCAATGAGCATCAAGTCCGACAAGTGGATCCGCCGCATGGCGCAGAGTCACGGCATGATCGAGCCGTTCGAGCCCGGCCAGGTCAAGGAGGCCGCGGGCAAGCGAATCGTGTCATACGGCACGTCTTCTTATGGATACGATGTGCGCTGCTCGAACGAATTCAAGCTGTTCACCGATATCAATACGACAATCGTTGATCCAAAATTCTTCGACCCTAATTCGTTTGTCGAGGTCAAGGGTGATTCCTGCATCATCCCGCCCAATTCATTCGCGCTGGCGCGAACGGTGGAGTATTTCCGCATTCCACGCAACGTATTGACGATCTGCCTGGGCAAGTCCACCTATGCCCGCTGTGGCATTATCGTTAATGTCACGCCGCTGGAGCCGGAATGGGAAGGCCATGTGACGCTTGAATTTTCCAACACCACGCCGCTGCCCGCACGCATTTACGCCAACGAAGGCGTGGCGCAAATGCTGTTTCTCGAATCCGACGAGGTATGTGAAACCTCTTACAGGGATCGTGGCGGCAAGTATCAGGGGCAGACCGGCGTGACGTTGCCAAAAATTTGAAAGACTGTCGAGAGTCGAGAGTGGAGGGTAAATCCCCACGCCCGGGCTTTTCTCTCGACTCTACACTCTTGACTCTCTACTTAGGGCCATGACATGAGATTCCGCTTCCCAGTTGTCATCATCGATGAGGATTTTCGTTCCGAGAATGCTTCCGGTCTGGGCGTTCGCGCGCTGGCGAAAGCCATAGAAGAAGAGGGTTTCGAGGTGCTCGGTGTGACCAGCTTCGGCGATGTTGCCTCTTTTGCCCAGCAGCAAAGCCGCGCTTCGGCATTTATTCTATCCATTGATGACGAGGAATTTTCCTCACCCGAACTGGCAGAGGAGGCGGTTGCGCGCCTACGCGGATTTGTCGAGGAGATCCGTTTCCGCAATGCGGATATCCCCATCTTTCTGCATGGCGAAACGCGTACCTCGCGGCATATTCCCAACGATGTGTTAAAGGAACTGCATGGATTTATCCATATGTTCGAGGACACGCCAGAGTTCATCGCCCGCTATGTCGTGCGTGAGGCGAAGGTTTATCTCGATTCGCTGCCGCCGCCATTTTTCCGCGCGCTCACTCACTATGCGGCTGACAGCTCCTATTCCTGGCATTGTCCGGGACACTCGGGCGGTGTGGCTTTTCTGAAATCACCAGTCGGGCAGATGTTCCACCAGTTTTTCGGAGAGAACATGCTGCGCGCCGATGTGTGCAATGCTGTCGATGAATTGGGTCAACTGCTTGATCACACTGGTCCGGTGGCGGCCTCCGAGCGCAATGCTGCACGTATCTTCAATTGTGATCACCTGTTCTTCGTCACCAATGGCACGTCGACATCAAACAAGATGGTATGGCATTCGACCGTGGCGCCGGACGACATCGTGGTGGTGGACCGCAACTGCCACAAATCCATCCTGCACGCGATTACCATGACTGGCGCAATTCCGGTTTTTCTGACACCGACGCGCAACCA